>NZ_JAZBJP010000017.1:0-157506 GCF_036352915.1 Streptomyces bugieae | reverse complement strand
AGGTCGAACGCTTCCACCGCACCCTGCTCGATGAATGGGCCTACCAAAGGCCCTACGCCTCAGAGGCCGAACGGCAGGCAGCGTTTCCCGACTGGCTGGACTGGTACAACTACCACCGACCCCATACTGGAATCAGCGGCCACACCCCAGCCAGCCGCGTCACCAACCTGTCCGGACAGCACAGCTAGGGCAGCGGGCGAGCCGGAAGGGCCGATCGTCGTCCGCTACAACGACCACCTGGCGCAGCTCGCCGTGCCGGAGTACCAGGCGACCCTGGACGCCCTTCAGGAACTCCCCGAGATCGGCACCGACGGGCTGGTCGGCTTCTGGGGCCTCAACATGGGCACCGCGATCGGCGTGCCGTTCGTGGCGGTCGAACCGAGGGTCAGGGCCGCGGTCTTCGGTCAGCACTGGCCCGATGTCCTGGCCGAGCAGGCGAGGCAGATCACCATCCCGATCGAGTTCGACCTGCAGTGGGATGACGAGCACATCTCACGCGAGGAGGGTCTCGCGCTGTTCGACGCCTTCGCCTCGAAGGAGAAGTCGTTGCACGTGAACTCGGGCAAGCACAAGCAGCTGCCCCGGTTCGAGGCCGACAGCGCGGTGCGGTTCTTCGCCCGGCACTTCGGCGAAACGCTCACCCCAGTGGCTTGACGTGAGCGGTTGCGGCGTCCGGCTAAGCCGCCGCCGGCGCCGCAACCGCGGCCCCCATTTGAGACTGCGTATCCAGATGGTGGACCGCTTAGCTGGAGCTCCGCCATGTAGCTCGCCCGGCGTCGTACGAGGGCTTCGGGTGGGCCTCGAACCAGCCGTTGCGCACTGAGCAGACCAGCGGTGCGGCCTCCCCCCCAGGGGAGAGTTCGGGGCAGTCGGCACGAGTATCCGATGCGGTGCAGGATGCCGGTGATGACGTTCCATGGGCGCGCCGTGCAACCATCTTCCCAGCTCACGAGTCTCCACGCCGTACGTCTTGCCCGCACAGTTTGAAAGGTTCCCGTGCACCAGAAGAGACTCGTTGCCGTCTGGACAGGTGGTGCCATGTCCGCCGTCGTCCTCGGCAGCCTGCTGCTCGCTGCCCCGCAGGCGGCAGCCGCCGATGTCACCTGCTCGACCAACGTCTACAAGCGGACGTTCTACAACAACACCTCGTTCTCCGGTTCTCCGGTGAGGACCGACTGCGACAGCGCCATCAGCCAGAGCTGGTCCGGCAGCCCGGTCTCCGGCGTGTCGTCGAACAACTTCGGTGTCCGCTGGTCGGTGACCCGCGACTTCGGCTCCGGCGGCCCCTTCATGTTCACCGTCTCCGCCACCGACGGCGTCCGCGTCTACGTGGACGGCGTCCGCCAGATCGATATGTGGCACGGCACCGGTGACACCGCCCGCTCCACGTTCCTCGGCTTCACCATTCCCTCCGGCAAGCACACCATCCGCGTCGACCACGTGAACTGGTCCGGTGCCGCGAAGGTCGCGTTCACGTACACGCCGCGGACGTCGGCCACGTACGACCAGACGAAGCCGCTCGCGCCCACCGGCGTGACGACCGCCTACAACACCACGACCCGCAAGACGACCGTCTCCTGGTCCGCCAACAAGGAGATGGACCTCGCGAGTTACTCCCTCTACCGGCGACCGGTCGGCTCCAGCACCTGGACGAAGGTCAGCACGACCACCGCCCGCAGCTACACCGACCCCCTCGTGAACCCCGACGACCGCACGCCCTACTACTACGAGGTGCGCGCCACGGACAAGGCGGGCAACACCTCGTCGGGCAGCACGGACACCATCGTCCGGCCGCTGCCGATCGTCACCTCTTTGACCGGGACCTACGACAAGGCGTCCGGCAAGGTCGCCTTGAACTGGCCGCAGAACACCGAGCCGCACTTCGACCACTACACGGTCCTGAGCAACGACAAGGTGGACGGCTACTGGAAGTGGGTCCCGTTGGGAACCACCACCGGCAATACCTGGACCACCGCTCCGATCGTGGCCGACGGCGAGGCCCGCCACTACCGTGTCCTCGTCACCAACGATGGCGGCACCACCACGTACAGCGGCGACGCCCTCAACGCCTACGCGACCAACGAGCTCTGGCTCAACATCCCCGACGGCATCGCCCCCGCCAATGCCCCCGAACTCCTCGTCGGCTCCTGCCAGGGCGGCATACGGGCAACCGCCAACGACTACACGCCTGCTCCGATCCGGGACTTCACCGGCTTCGAGATCGAGCGCCGCGAGGTGGGGACGGATGCCTGGTCCGTCGCCGCGCACCAGGGCTATGACCCGCGCCACGACCCGGCCTACGTCACTGTCTGCGACCCGCTGCCCGCCGACGGGCGCACCTACGAGTACCGGGCCCGTACCTATGACGCGGCCGGGAACTACTCGCCGTCCAGCGAGGTCCGCGCCATGACCGTGCCTGCCGGCTGACGGTCCTGGTGAGCACGCGACAGGGGCCCAGAGGCAAGAAGGACGCTGCTGGTTGATTCGGCCCCCGTTGCTTCGCCCCGTCGGCACAGCCGGCGGGGCGAAGCGCTGCTCACCGCCTGGGCACCTGCGGCACCCGGCGAGGAAAAGAGCTCATCGCTGTGACGCATCCACGAACAGCTCAGCAATACGGCTATCGCGCCCGTCGTGTAGACGACGACAGACAGCCCCAGGCACGGTCCGCCGGGTCGAATCCTGCCTGTCGGGGTCAGCCGGCCGGCACGACGTTGGTGGCGTCCACCGCGGCGCGTAGGCGCCGGGCGAGCCTGACGCCATCGCCGACGGCCCAAAAGTGGACGAAGAACAAGCGAGGTTCGTCCGTCAGGCCGTGGTTGTGCAGCTCGACGAGCTCAGCCCCGGCACGCCGCAGAGCCACCAAGACGTGTTGGACTTCCTTGGCGATCATGGCGCAGTCGCCACTGATCGCGGCTCGACCGCCGCCCAGCGGCTGGAAGTTGAACGCACTGGTCGATCCGAGGCCCGGGGGAAGTACCCGAATGCCGTCCGTGATGGTTTCGCGGCGGACGAAGATGCACTTGTAGATGCCGTCGTCAATGGAGCCCTTGGCGCCCAGCGCGGCATCGATGCCAGCGGTGTCAAGGTCGACGCGCTGCCGCCGGGTCGACGGCAGCGGAGGCGGGGTATCAGTGCGCTTGAAGGCTGCTTGGAGACCGCGGGCCAGCGCCAGTGGGTGGTGACTGTGCGCATGAACATGGATCCACCAGATATGGGGACTCTGAGAAAGAAGATGCTTGTGGATCGCGGTGAGCCCGATCTGGTGCTCGTACAATGCATCGGTGAATGGCTGCAGTTCACGCTCGGTGACCACCACATCACCCATCACCATCGTGCTCTTGTCGGCGTAACGGACGAAGGACACGTGCGAGCCGAGGGCCAGCGCCGGTTTGACGACGACGTGACGCGACTTCACCCGCAGATCATGGCGCGGGAAGGCGGTGTGGTACATGATCTTGCGTTTCATGTCCCCTGCCCGGCCCAACGTCTTGGCCACGCTTTTCCAGTGCGAAAGGCCAGTGGAAACCGGCTCCATCCGGCCGCGGCTGTCCACCTCGGCCGCCCCGGTGGACAGGGCACGAGCAGGGGACGGGGCGCCGGCCAGCACCGGAGCCAGGGCGGCTGCGGCAAGCACACTCCGCCGCGGCGCACCCTCGTGCGGGTAGCTGTCTTGTTGTCGGTCTTCGGCCACCATGTGAACACCTCCGTGACGGCATGGAAGCACGCCGGTGCGGAGCAGATGCCGTCACCGTCATGGCTTGGCGCCAAACGGACTAAGAATCCCCCCTCTCCGGTCGCCCCCGTGTCTCAGCGCCCCTGCGAACGGCCTGATCGCCCTGCTGCTCTTCGTGATCTGGCACCTGTACCAGCCGGCGCCTGAAGAACCCATCAGCTGCGTCTGACGCGTCTCACGCCATGAGTGGGGGATTCCTGAACGCCGTGTTCAACCCGCCGGAGTTAGGCATGCAGTTGCGTGTTGGGAATTCGCGGCGTCGGGATCCGCCTCTGGTCTCGGTGCGACAGTGCGGGCGCGAGGGGGGTGTACGTACGGCGGCTTGGTGCCAGTCGGCGGGGGGCGCATGCTCTCGCTGCAGCCCAAGCTGCAATTGATTTGTTATTGCAATCAATATGCAACAAGCTGGTCCGGTCCGTACTGCCTGCCCTGGATGCGGAGCCAGTCATGCCTTGCCTATTGCCAAATGCCGGACCACAGCGTGTCCTTGCGGCCTCGAACTTCGTCTACACCGTTGGCAGCGGCCTCTATCTGACTGCCGGGGTGCTGTATTTCACCCAGGCGGTTCACCTCCCGGCAGACCAGGTGGGGCTCGGGCTCGGCATCGCCGGTCTTGTCGCGCTGGCCCTGGGCGTTGCGGTCGGCCACTTGGCGGATAGATACGGAGCGCGCGGTGTCTATGCGGCCACCCTTGTGGTCCAGGCGCTGGCCACGGCCGGCTTCGTCCTGGCGGACAGCTTCTGGCCGTTCCTATTCGTGGTCTGCGCGGCCGCTGGGGCGAAGGCGGCCGGAATAGCCGCCCGCAGCCCCCTCATCAGGCACTACGGAGGGGACCGGCCGCAGGAGTTCCGGGCCTATCTCCGCGCGGTGACCAACGTCGGCGTCTCCCTCGGTGCCGTGGGAGCGGGATGGGTCGTTCAAGTGGGCACCTCCACCGCCTACCGGCTCATGGTCATCGGCAACGCGATCGCCTTCGTGGTCTCCGCGGCGCTCCTGGTCTTCCTCCCGCGGGTCATGCCCGTCCCCGCCAGCGGCGGCCCTCGCTGGGTCGCCCTGCGAGACCGCCCCTACCTACTGCTCACCACACTCGACGGCATCATGGCCATCCAATTCAAGGTGCTCACGGTGGCTATCCCGCTCTGGCTGGTCGGTGCCACCACCGCCCCGCACTGGCTCATCTCGGGCACCATGCTGACTGGCACCGTCATCGTCATCGCATTCCAGGTACGGGCCAGCCGCAACGTCGTTTCCCCCGCAGCCGGCGGGAACGCCTACCGCCGGGCAGGCTTCGCCTTTCTCGTCTCGTGCTCGATGATCTCACTGTCCGCGGGGATACCGGCGTGGGCTGCCGCAACGCTGCTCATCGCCGGAGTGGTGATCCACACGGCCGGCGAGCTATGGCACTCCGCTGCTGGCTTTGAGGTGTCCTTCGCCCTTGCTCCGCGGCACGCGACGGGCCAGTACCTAGGCGTGTTCGGCCTCGGCGCCGGACTGGCCGAGGCCGTTGGGCCAGGACTGCTCATCTCGCTCTGCATCACCTGGGGCCGCCCCGGGTGGTATGTCGTGGGGGCCGTTTTCGCGCTGACGGGCCTGGCGGCACCACTCGCCGTCCGCTGGGCACAAAACCAACGGAACGCTCGGCAGCCACACCTCCAAGCAGCCGAAAACGCAGCCGCCGCCTGACCTACCCCCCACTGTCCCCCTCCGGCCTCGACGGCATCAATCTCGCATTCTTCGGCGTGATCTCTCACCGTTGCCCCGGATTGATTGAGATGACTCGGGCACCGACATCTCAATCAATCTGCGGCACTCCTGGTCAGGCCAGTTGGCTATGCGGTGTTGGGCTCAGTGAACGGAGAGCCCGCCGTCGACGAAGATCGCCTGTCCGGTGACGTAGCTGGAGGCGCGGCTGGCCAGGAACACCGCTGCTCCGGCGAAGTCCTCGACCAGCCCGTTGCGCCCGACCATCGTGCGCGCGGCCAGCGCTGCAACCTTCTCCGGATCGGAGGACAACCGCTCATTGAGTGGGGTCATGACGAAGCCGGGCACCAGCGTGTTGCAGGTGACGCCGTGTGGTGACCACGCCTCGGCTTGAGAACGGGTCAGCGACTCCAGCGCCCCTTTGGAGACCCCGTAGGCGCCGCTCTGGACGAACGCTCGGTGCGCCTGTTGGGAGGTGATGTGGATGATCCGCCCGAAGCCCCGCTCGGCCATGCCAGGCCCGAACCGCTGGCCCAGCAAGTAGGGCGCCTCCAGGTTCACCGCCATCGTGGCGTCCCACACCTCCTCGCCCAGCTCGCCCATGGGCGGCCGCAGGTTGATCCCGGCGCTGTTGACGAGAATGTCGGGCTCGCCGAACACCTCGGCTGCCCGCTCCGCCGCCGCGCGCACCCCCGCGCGGCTGCCCAGGTCGGCGCTCACCCAGGCCGCCCGGCAGCCGTCCGCCGCCAACTCGTCGGCGGTGGCGGCCAGTTCCGACTCGTTGCGGGCCACGATCACCACGCTCGACCCCGCTCGCGCGAGGGCCCCGGCGATGGCTCGGCCGATGCCGGAACTGCCGCCCGTCACCACGGCGACCCGGCCTTCCAGTGAGAACAGTTCGGAGAGGTAGCTTCGCGAGATCATGCCCGCACCCTAAAGGCTGTCCCGCCTATCGGGGCGCGGGCCGAACAGGCACGCGACGCGGCAAGGGCCGGCCCTGGGGCCTTCCACCGGAGGACCGCGTGCTCCTGGTCGGCGCCGACGATGAGTGGGAACGGAGAGAGCCGCTCATGCATCCACGCCGAGTCCGCTCCGAGGCGTACGGCCCAGTGCTCCATCCATTCTTGAGGTGCTCGTACGGCGAGGTGCTCGTGCGGTTTGTCCGGTACGCACGCGACGGCGCCTGGCAAGAAGGGCTCGGTGGAAACCCGACAAAGGTGGTGCGGAGAATGTCGGGTGAGCGGGAGCAGTGCTGCCGCACGATGGGGGCATGGATGACACAACCTTGGTATCCCGCTTCCTCCGCGACGGCTTCGTGAAGTTCGAGGGTGCCGTTGCGCCGCGTGTGGCCGCGGACTGCGCGCGGTTGCTGTGGCGAGAGACGGGCTGCGACCCGGACGATCCGGCTACGTGGACGCAGCCCGTGCACTGGGTGGCCGGCATGGCGCAGGGGCCGTTCGCCGCCGCACCCAACTCCCCGTCCCTGCAGCGCGCGTACGACCTGCTCGTCGGCGCGGGACGCTGGGAGCCGCGCTACTCGCTGGGCACGTTCCCGCTGCGCTTCCCGCACGAGGAGGAGCCGGACGACGCGGGCTGGCACATCGAGGGGAGCTATCTGCCGGAGGGCGAGAGCTGGTACTTCACCAATCTGCGCTCCCGGGGCCGGGCGCTGCTGATGCTGTTCCTGTTCAGTGAGGTCGGCGAGGAGGACGCCCCGACCCGGATCCGGGTCGGCTCACACCTCGACGTGCCGAAGGTGCTGGAGAAGTACGGGGAGGAGGGGGCGAGCGGGCTGGCCCTTGCGCCCGATTTGGTGGCGGCGTCCGACCACCGGCCACTCGCCCTCGCCACCGGGTCCCCGGGCGACGTCTTCCTGTGCCATCCGTTCCTGGTGCACGCGGCGCAACCGCACCATGGGGTGCGGCCGCGCTTCATGGCCCAGCCGCCGCTGATGGCGGCCGCGCCGTACGAACTGGAGCGGCCCGACGGCGCGTACTCACCCGTGGAGATCGCGATCCGTCGGGGCCTGGGGCAGGACACCCCCGGTCCGGACGGCGACGGTCCGGGCGGCGACGATCTGGACGGCGACGGCGCCGACTGCAGTGCCGGGTAGACATGGCGCAGGACTCAGCAGCTTGTCAGGAGACCGTCGCCGGGGCGTCCCGCAGGGTGACGTTGGCGTGGCTCTCCTGGAAGCTCTGGTCTGATACGAGGGTCAGCCGGGCCGTGGACTGGAACTCCGGCAGGGTAGTGGAGCCGCAGGAGACCATCGTGGTCTTGAGCTTGGCGATGGTCAGGGCGAGCCCTTCGTTGAGGTCGCCTGCGTAGGGGACGTAGCCGTCCACGCCTTCCTCGAAGATCAGCCCCTGGCCTCCCTGGCCGTAGCGCTGCCAGTTGCGAGCCCGGTTCGAGCCCTCACCCCAGTACTCCTTCACGAAGCCGTCACGGGTGGGCAGCTTCGCGCCGGACGCCTGGTCGAAGCGTGCGAAGTAACGCCCCATCATGACGAAGTCGGCCCCCATCGCCAGCGCCAGGGCCACGTGGTAGTCGTGCACCAGCCCGCCATCGGAGCAGATCGGCACGTACTCGCCGGTGCGTTCGCGGAAGGCATCCCGGGCCGCCGCGACGTCCAGCACCGCGCTGGCCTGGCCGCGGCCGATGCCCTTCTGGTCCCGAGTGATGCAGATGGAGCCGCCGCCCACCCCGACCTTGACGAAGTCCGCTCCCGCCTCGGCGAGAAAGGTGAACGCCTCCCCGTCGACCACGTTGCCGCCGCCGACCGGGATCTCCGGATAGTGCTTCTTCACCCAGGACACAGCCTGCGCCTGCCAGTCGCTGTAGCCGTCGGAGGAGTCGAAGCACAACGCGTCCACACCTGCCTCCAGCAGGGCCGGGACGCGCTCCTGATAGTCGTGGGTGTTGATACCTGCGCCCACACGCAGACGCTTGGCGGCGTCCACGACCTGGTTCGGGAAGCGCTTGTGGTCCGCATAGTCGGAACGGAACACCAGATGCTGCAGGTGACCCTCGGTATCCAGCACCGGGAGGCAGTCCAGCCGTTCGTCCCACAGCCGCGCGTTGGCTTCGGAAAGCGTGATGTCGGGCCCGGCATGGGCCAGGTCGGAGATAGCGGTCATCCGGCCACTGACCGGTCCGTCCAGATCATGACGCTGGGGATGGAAGTCCCGGGAGGTCACCAGGCCGAGCAGGCGGCCGGTAGCGGTCCCGTCGTGGGTGACCGCGGCGGTGCTGTGACCGGTGCGGCGCATGAGGTCGACGAGGAGGCTCAGGCTGTCGTCGGGGCGGATGTTGGTATCGCTGGTGACGAACCCCGCCTTGAAATTCTTCACCTGGCGGACCGCTGCAGCCTGGTCCTGGATCGGCTGATTGTGGTGCAGGAAGCTGAAACCACCGTTTCGCGCGAGCGCGATCGCGAGAGCGGGTGTGCTGACGGCCTGCATGATCGCGGACGTGAACGGGGACTGCAGCTCGATCGCCGACGCCTCGCCCACGACGTGCCGCACCAGGGGCGTGCGCAAGTCAACCGTCGCAGCCGAGCAGTCGGTCCGAGTGCGGTTCGGCAAGAGCAGGAACTCGTTGAACGTCCGTGAGACTTCGGCGATGATCTGTGCCACTCGTTCCTCCTGACCCGTCGCCGGGGCCCGACTGCCCCGCCGTGAGGATCGCCCCCGTATCCCAGGGCCCGGGCAGGCAGAGATCAGCACGGCAGCCGTGGAGGTGCCACCAACTGCGGCAGAGCCCTGACCGGCCCGTGGAGCGAACGGGGTGCGGTCGTGGCCTGGCACCTTATCGATTAACTCAGCCGCTGCACGAATCGTGGCCGTCACCGGCAGCCACCACCCCGGCGGTTGCTTCAAGTCCTCAGACCCGGGCGGCGAGGGAGGCTCGCGCCACGTTGCGCGCGGTGCGAGCCGGGATCGAGCTCGCCGGCAACTCCGAAGCGCTCGTTCTCCTTTGAGCTTTGTCTGCGACGGTTCGTCCTGCCGCAGCTCACACCACCGGACGACCTGCCGGCCCAGGTTTCCCGCTCGCCTGGCTCCGGCTTCCGCCGATGTCTGCGTTCGCAGCAGGTCCGGCAGTCGTCTACTGCGTTCGCAGCAGGTCAAGAGTCTGCGGACGGGCGACGACAGCCGTGCCGCAGCACGGCACCGTAGGGAGTGCCCAAGCGGCCGAACGCACGCCGCATGTCGACGGGTTGGAGCAGTCATGGATCCTGGCTCAGACCATGAGGACGTCACCGGGGACGTGATCCGTCGTCGGCTGCGCGACACGGTGATCGATGTCGCGCCTGTCTTCGGCTTCACCATGGGCTTCGCCGTCACGCACCGGGTCGTCGTCGCCCTTGCGCTGGCCATCGGGGCCGGCCTGGGGGTCTGCGTCTACCGGTTGGTGCGTAGGGAAGCCGTACGGCGCGCTCTGGCCGCCCTTGGCCTGATCTGCGTCGGAGGAGGGCTGGCCGCCCGCAGCGGTCAGGCCACGGATTTCTTCCTCCCCTGCCTGGTGGTGCACTGCGCGATGGCTGTGGTGACGCCGGTGCTGTTGCTGCTCGGTTGGCCGCCGATGGGACTGGTGGTCGGGCTGATCACGGGGGAGCGGACCAAGTGGCGGCGGTGTGCGGTGCGCCGGCGGGCCTTCGTCAAGGGCAACCTGGTGGTGCTCGTCGGGCATCTGGCGATGTTGGCGGTCCAGCTTCCGCTGTTCCTCTCCGGTCAGGTGGTCGCCCTTGGTTCGGTCGACGTCTTCGGCCCACCCGTTCTCGCACTCGGCGTACTGCTGGGGTGGCGTGTCTACCGCCGCTGTGTCGGAACGCACCGCTGCGAGGCCCCCGGCCCCTTGGGCATCGAGGTATCCCACCGTTCTCCCTGTTTGGAAAGGATCTCCCAGTCATGACCGAAGCACAGCCTGTCACCACGACGCAGCCGATGGCGCGGACCTGTCCGTTCGATCCCCCGTCGGAGTACCGCACGCTACGGGAGCAGAGCCCGGTTGCGGAGGTGACCTTGCCCGATGGTCTGCGGGGTTGGCTGATCACCGGGTACGAGGAGGCGAGGGCGGTGCTCGCCGATCCGCGGTTCAGTTCCCGCCGTCGCGGGCTGCGGACCGGTGGCGCTCCCGCGGGCGACGCTCCGGTGCCGCCGCCCGCCCCGGGGATGTTCATCCTGATGGACCCGCCGGAACACACCCGCCTCCGCCGGCTGCTCACCGGTCAGTTCACCGTGCGCCGGATGCGGCAGCTGACCCCCGCGGTGGAGAAGATCGTCGCCGAGCACTTGGACGCGCTGGCCGCCACCGAAGGCCGCCCGGTCGACCTCCTCCAGGCCTTCGCGCTGCCGATCCCCTCGCTGGTGATCTGCGAACTGCTCGGCGTACCCTACGCCGATCGTGTGGAGTTCCAACGCAACTCCGCCACGCTCATCAGGATCGACGCGACCCCCGAGGAACTCCAGCAGGCCCAGCAGGCGCTGAACCAGTTCATCGGCCAACTCGCGCTCGCCAAGCGGACCGAACCAGGTGATGACATCCTCAGCGGTCTGGTGCGGTCGGGCGAACTGACTGACGAGGAACTGGCCGGTGTCGGAGTGCTGTTGCTGCTGGCGGGGCACGAGACAACGGCCAACATGATCGCGTTGGCCACCATGTGCCTGCTGCAGAACCCCGGTCAGTGGGAGGCGTTGCGCGCTGATCCGTCCCTGATGGACGGCGCCGTCGAGGAGCTGCTGCGCTACCTCAGCGTCATCCAGTACGGCGTGCGCCGCACCGCGCTGGAGGACGTGGAGTTGGGTGGCCACCGGATCCAGGCAGGCTCCACGGTCGTGGCCTGTCTGCCCTCGGGGAACCGCGACACGGAGCACTTCAGCGGCGACCCCGAGCAGTTGGACGTGCACCGGCCCTACAGCCCGCACCTGGCGTTCGGCCACGGCATCCACCAGTGCCTGGGGCAGCAACTGGCTCGGGTGGAGATGAAGGCCGCCCTGACCGCCCTGATCGAGCGGTTCCCCACGCTGCGACTCGCCGTGCCGGTGGAGCAGGTGCCGATGCGCGACAACATGATCGTCTACGGCGTCCACGAACTGCCCGTGACCTGGTAGGCCCCGCCGAGTCGGCGAACGACACCGCAGAGGAAGAATTCCCATGAAGATCACCATTGACGAGGACAAGTGCGTGGGGGCCGGGCAGTGCGTGCTGGCCGCCGGCGAGGTCTTCGACCAGCGCGATGAGGACGGCATCGTCGTCCTGCTCGCCCCCGCGCCGCCGCAGGAGCTGTGGGCCCAGGTCGAGGACGCCGCCGCCCGCTGCCCCGCGCTGGCCATCGAAGTGGAGAAGTAGTGCCCACCATGGACCGCATCGTCGTGGTGGGCGCGTCGGCCGCGGGCCTGACCGCGGCCGAGACCCTGCGCCGCCAGGGCTTCACCGGCACGCTCACCATGGTCGGTGAGGAACTGCGGCCCCCCTACGACCGGCCACCGCTGTCCAAGCAGATCCTGGCCGGCGACTGGGAACCCCACAAGGCCACCTTGCGCCCGGAGGAGGCCCTCCAACCCCTGGGGCTGCACCTGAAGTTGGGCCGCCGGGCGACCGGGGTGGACCCGGTGGCTCGCACCGTGACCTTGGACGACGGGGACACGGCGGACTACGACGGCTTGATCATCTCCACCGGGCTACGCCCCCGCCGTCTGCCCTTCGGTCACGATCTGGCCGGGGTGCATGTGCTGCGCACCCTCGACGACACGCTGACCCTGCGCGCCCAGCTGCTGGCCGGGCCCCGGGTGGTGGTGATCGGCGCCGGATTCCTCGGCAGTGAGATCGCCGCCACCGCACGTGGCCTCGACCTGGACGTCACCCTCGTCGACATCGAGCCCACCCCGTTGTTCCGGCAAGTGGGCTCTGAAGTAGGGGAGTTGGTGGCGCAGCTGCACCGCGACCACGGGGTGAGCATGCGCCTGCGCCGCCAGGTCGCCGGCATGAGCAGCCGCAACGGCCGGGTCACCGCGGTGGACCTCGATGACGGCACCCGGATACCCGCCGATGTGGTCGTCGTCGCCATCGGCTCGGTACCGGCCACCGACTGGCTTTCCGACTCCGGGATCCCACTGGGCGACGGGGTGCTGTGCGATCCCACCTGCCACGTCGTATCCGGCGTGTACGCGGCCGGGGACGTCGCCAACTGGCCGCACCCCACCGCCGGCGGCCGCATCCGACTGGAACAACGCACCAACGCCACCCAACAAGCCATCACCGCCGCCACGAACCTCCTGGCCGGCCCGAACCGCGCACTGCCCTACGCCCCGGTCCCGTTCGGCTGGACCGACCATTACGACACCAAGATCCAGATCCATGGCTGGTGCCCGCCCGACGCCCACATCGAGGTCGTCGACGGCGACCTGCGCTCGCGCAGGTTCGTCGCCCTCTACCACGCAGACGGCCGGGTCGTCGGCGCGCTCGGCTGGAACAGCCCCCGCGCCCTGCTCCGGTACCGCGCCCGCCTCCCCGAGCCCACCGCCGCCTGATTCCCGCCTCCGGCCCCAAGCGCCGCACCGCCAGGCTCCGCACCCAGCCTCTATCCGGGTGCGGAGCCCTCGGTGCGCAGATCCCGGACACCGGCGGGCTGCGTACGCTGAAGGAGTGCACATGATCGACCGGCCCATCGGGTGGCTGCGCGCCTGGCCGCGAGTGGCCGACCTGACAGTCACCCTCAGCTGCTTCGCCCTGTCCGCCCCGGTGGCGGCGGGCACCGCCTACCGGCACCAGAGCCCGATCGCGTGGTCCATCGGCGGCCTGGCGCTCGCCTGCGTGCCGCTGGTCGCCCGCACCCGCCGGCCGGTCCAGGTGGTCGCGGCGACCGTAGCCGTCAACATCGCCCAGATCCTCCTCATCTCCTTCCCCGGGGCCTCGCCGATCCCCACAGCGGTCGCGGTCCATGCCGTGGCCATGCGGTCCGCCCGGCGCTTCGCCCGACGCGTCGCCGCTTGCGTGGCGACGGTGCTCGTGGCCGCGTCGCTGATCCGCGAGCCGGGACTGGAAAGCCTCTGGCAGCATCTGGCCGTGATCGCCGGGATGTGCCTGGCAGTGGCCAGCGGCGACGCCGCCCGCAGCCGCCGCCAGCTCCTCGCCGGCGCCCTGGAACGAGCCGAACGGGCCGAACACACCCGGGAGGAGGAAGCCCGCCGACGCGTCACCGAAGAACGCCTGCGCATCGCCCGGGAACTCCATGACGTCGTCGCCCACCACATCACCCTGGTCAACGCCCAGGCAGGCGTCGCCCACCACCTGATGCGCACCGACCCCGACCACGCCTACCAGGCCCTCGAACGCATCCGTGACACCAGCCGGGCGGCACTGGACGAGCTGCGCGCCACGGTGGGAGTCCTGCGCCACAGCGACGACCGGACCGCGCCGCGCGAGCCCGCGCCCGGCCTCGCCGGCCTCGGCAAGCTGCTTGACTCCTTCCGCCACAGCGGCCTCGACATCACCCTCGAACGGGCCGGCCGGCACACCGGGTTGCCGCTGTCGCCCCTCACCGACCTCGCCGCCTACCGGATCATCCAGGAAGCGCTGACCAACACCCGCAAGCACGCCGGCCCCGTTCCGGTGCGTGTCCATCTCGACCAACGGCCCGATGTCCTGCGGATCACCGTCGAGGACGACGGCCCCTGCGCACCGGAATTCGGCAATGACGACGCTGCCGGCCCGGGGTCAGGCACGGGCCACGGCATGATCGGGATGCGCGAGCGGGCCAAGGCCGCAGGCGGCACGCTCACCGTCGGCCCCGGCCCCACCGGAGGCTTCCGCATCCACACCGAACTGCCGCTGCGCTCCGACCGGAAGGCCCTGGCCTCATGACGATCCGCGTCCTGCTCGCCGATGACCAGGCCCTCCTGCGCGGTACCTTCCGCATGCTCATCGACTCCACCCCCGACATGGAAGTCGTCGCCGAAGCCGCAACGGGACGCGAGGCCGTCGCACTGGTCCGCAGTCACCACGTCGACCTGGTGCTGATGGACATCCGCATGCCCGACCTCGACGGCCTCGCCGCAACCCAACGCATCAGCGACGACGAGGACCTCGCCGGCGTGAAGATCCTCATCCTGACCACCTTCGAGAACGACGAATACGTGGCCGAGGCGCTCCGCGCCGGCGCCAGCGGCTTCCTCGGCAAGGGCATCAACCCCGACGAACTGCTCAACGCGATCCGGGTGGTGGCCGCGGGGGACTCCCTGCTGTCCCCGGTCGCCACCAAGGCCCTGATCGCCCGCTTCCTGGCCCAACCCGCCCCGCCCGGCCGGAACCCCCCGCCGCAACTGGCCACCCTCACCCCGCGGGAGCACGAGGTGGTCACCCTGGTCGCAGCCGGCCTCTCGAACGACGAGATCGCCCAGCGGCTCTTCGTCACCCCCGTCACCGCCAAAACCCACGCCAACCGAGCGATGACCAAACTCGGCGCCCGCGACCGGGCCCAACTCGTCGTCATCGCCTACCAGACCGGACTGGCCCGCCCCGAACCCATATGACAAGCAGGGACACCGCGCTGCCACGAGCACGACGACTTCGGCGCAACGGAGCGAACCGACGAGCCGTGCAGCGAACCGACGAGCCATTCAGTCTCCCGGCCGGATCTGCAGGCTGGGCCCGGAGACGGCGAGGCCACCCGCCGGTACCTCGCCGAGCTGTGCGACGCCCACCTCCTCGAAGAACATGCCCAGGGACACTACGCACGGTCGGAGATGATGCGCCTCTACGCCGCGCAGCGCGTCGCGGCGGAGGAGCCCCGCTGGGCTCAGGACCAGGCGGTACGGCGACTGCTCGCCCACATGGCCCAGCGCCGGGTGCCCGTCGACTGACGGCGCCCGGGCCGAACACGGCGTCTCCCACCCCGGCTCACAGCGGCCGGACGAGGACCTTCGCCAAAGGCGGTGTCGCATCCCATCGGCTCTGCCCCAGAAACCCAGCTGCCCCAGGACCCCACCTGCCCCAGGACCCCACAGTGTGGGCGACCGGTCTGCGGTCCGGGCTTCAGAGAGCGGCGGTCACGGGCGGGCAGGTGCGGTGTCGTACCCAGGCGGCACCGGCTGCCACCGTGCCGATCATCCCGGCCGGCGCGACCGGGGCGATGAAGAGGAGCTGGTAGTACCCGATCACGTATGCCCCGAAGACGCCGATCGCGCAGGCCACCAGGGCGGCGGCCAGGAGGATGAGCGGGAGGGCCTTGGTCAGGGCCCGCATGGTCGCGTCGCGTGCGGGGTCGCGCGGACGCTGGAGGCTCTCGTCCACGGCGCGTCGGACGAAGAAGAAGGCGGTGAGCAGGCATGCGACCCAGCCCAGCCACATCAGGGGAACGCCGGGATCGGGGAACCTGCGCACCTCCCGAAGCGCATGCCCGTCGAGCGTGGTGGTCAAGGATTCGCTGCTGGGGTCGAGGAGGTGGGATGCGGATATCCACCAGAAGAGGAGCGCGGCGAAGGCGGGTATCGCGGCGCCCGTGGCCGCCGCGAAGGCGGTCTCCTTCAGACGCTGGTGCACCGGCAGCAGACCGCGCTCGACTTCCCATGAGGTGGCCAGAGCCTCGACGTCCCCGCCGAGGTAGTCGGTGACCGACCGGCCATCGGCAGCGGCGGCGGTCAGGTCCGCGGCCAGTTCCTCAGTCATCTCCTCGGCCGTGTCCTCGTCCACCTCGAGGCGGTTCCATGTCTCTACGGCCTGGTGTATCGCGTTCTCGACAGTCAACGTCATGATTCTTCCCGCGCGGTCTGGGTGATGATCGAGCCGACGCTCGTGGCGAATTGGCTCCAGTCGCGGCTCCACGACCGGAGCATCTGCATGCCTGCTTCGCTGGGCCTGTAGTAGGTCCGGGCAGGGCCTCCGCCCCCGCTGCGGCGTTCGGTCTCCACCAGCTGGCGCTTACGCAAGCGCGCAAGCGCCGGATAGATCGACCCGTCCGCGACGTCGAGCCCGGCCTTGGCAAGCCGGACGGTCATCTCGTATCCGTAGACCGGGGTTTCGGCCATCAGGGCCAGCAGACACATATCCAGCACCCCGCGTAGCCACTGGGCGCGTGGGGTGGATGTCTCCTCCATGGCCAGTACCTTACACAGCATGAGTCATGCAATACAAGCTAGTGCCGTGCAAGGTAAGCCGTGCAAGGTAATGCGGTGCAAGTGCGGCCCTTCCCACGTCACGGCCAGCAACAGCCTCCGCTATCGCCCCTGAGGCGTAAGGCCGGCAAGGCCGGCCGGGGCCGCGGCTTCAGAGGGTGCCATCTGTGTTCCGGATCATCTGTTGGAGCACCCTCAGGGTGGTCACGTAGTCGGCGTCGTCAATGCCCTGGTGGATGCCGTCGCGGATCGCCGGGACGTGCTGCCGGAATGCGGCGCGGGTCTCTTCTCCCTGCTCGGTGATCCGCAGCCGTCCCTCATCGTCGTGGGTGAGCCAGCCGCGTTCCAAGAGGTCCGCCGCCTCGGCCTCCAAGTCGTCCTCGGGTCTGATGTACGTGCGCATGGCTTGCCGGAGTTCGGGGATGGTCATACCGCGGCCGTCGGGCGAGAGGTCGTTCTCCGACAGGTTGCGCAGCAGCCACAACTGGGGCTGGGAGTAACCGAGTTCGCGTATCCGGGCACGGGTGTACGCGAGGGTGGTCTCGTACGCCAGTCGAGTCCAGTAGGCGGCCGGCTGGGCGGCGAGTTCGGTGTCGGTGAGGTGCTGGGTCTGCGGCGACTGCTGCGTCTGCGGGCTGGTCACGTGCGGTCCCTTCTCGTGAGTGTTCGCTGGTGACTGGACCGTAAGAGCTCAAGTTGAGTTGAGGTCAAGGTCCGGTTCGGCGACACGCACGTGACCGGACAGAACAACGCGGACCGGTCGGGGTTCACGGATCCGGTACGTCGTCCGGGTTGTCGTACAGCCCCCCGGCGTACCGCTCCAGTGCCGCACGGAGCCGTGTCGGGTCCACCTCCTGCGAATTTCCCTTCGTGGGGCCGTAGATGACGTGGCTGCCGTCCGCCCGTAGCTCGACGTCGTTCGCGGTCCGCCACTTCGCGGCGGGCCTACGCGAGGAGCGGAACCGGGCGACGAGCGCGGCCTTACTGCCGTCCTCCTCCACCGCAATCCCTTCGAGGGTGTCCCAGCGGACCGTGACCTGGTTGCCCTTGTCGCGGGTGATGACGAGCTTCTCGCCGTCCACCGTGATGCTGTCGGGGGTGCCGAGGGAGCCGATCAGGCCGCCGAAAAACCCGCCCATGAGGGCTCCGATCACGGCGACCGCCATGATCTTCCCGCCCGTGGTCTCGCTCCCCGGGACACCCGAGATGATCTGGTCCGCGTTGCCGGTCACCGCGAAGAGCACGCCGAGCACGATGAAAGCCACGGAGAGGATCTGAGCACCGGTTCCCCCTGCGGTCTTGGTCCGGGACCACCTGCTGTTGGTGATCGTCGTACCGCCGCCGGACGGAACTGTGGGCGACGCCGCATCCAGCTCCCACTCCTTCCGCCGTTCCTTGTCCTCCCGCTTCTCCCCATCCCCCGGCCTCGGGATCCCGTCCCGTCGCGACGGCCGCTCCGGCTCGTGTTCCCGCTCCTCCTCCAGTTCCAGCGTCGGCGCGACCGGGGAGTTCGCCTGCGGGACGGTGACGGAGGCGGGCAACGACGCCCGGGCAGAATGGTCGGCGACGGCCTGCAGGACCTCCCGTGCCCGGGCCGCCGTGGCAGGCCGTTCGGCGGGCGTCTTGGCCAGCAACTGCTGGAGCAGATCGTCGAGTTCGGAGGGAACGTCCGGGCGTACGTCGCGCACGTGGGACGGGGCGCTGTTGAGGTGCTGGTGCAGCAGTGCGGCGGCGGTCGGCCCGGGAAAGGGCGGCGAACCGGTCAGGAGGGTGTGCAGGGTGACGCCGAACGCGTACAGGTCGGTGGCCGCGGTGAGCTGCTCGCCGAGCCACTGTTCGGGGGCCATGAACGCGGGGGTGCCGAGCACGCTGCCCGTCGCGGTGAGGTGGGTGGTGGCCTCGGCGTAGCGCGCGATGCCGAAGTCGCAGATCTTCACGCCGCCGCCAGGCAGGCGCATCAGGTTGGCGGGCTTCATGTCGCGGTGCACCACACCACGGCTGTGCGCATGGTCGAGCGCCTCGGCGACCTGGGCCATCAGGTCCACCGCGAGGGCGAGGGGCACACCGTCGGGGTGCTCGGTCAGCAGGGCGTTGAAGTCCTGGCCGTCGAGCAGTTCCATCACGAAATAGGGGCGGCCGTCGTGCTCGCCGATGTCGTGCACCACGGTGATGCCCGGGTGCTGGAGTGCGGCGGCGGTGCGAGCCTCGCGCCGCAGCCGGACGATCAGGCCCGGGTCGGCTGCCAGGTCGGCGAGCACGATCTTGATCGCGACCGAGCGTCCCAGAGCGCTGTCCTCGGCGGCCCACACCTCGCCCATGCCCCCGCGTCCCAGGCGCCGGTCCAACCGGTACCGCCCACTGACCACCGCACCCGATTCCACCTCGGTACGCCCCTTCTCCCGCGCCCTGCGGCCTGGTGGACCGGCCCACCCCGTACCCGCGGCACCGCCCTGCGGACCCACCGCGCGTACGAGAGCGATCACGCCGGCCCGCGCCATGATGGTTGCAGGAAACCGGCGGGCGCCCAAGTCCCCCGGTCCTGGACGTGGTGTGTCATGGCGTGATCGTTCGTTGAGCCGTGCAGGACGGATCCTGCGGCGGGCCGGCGGCCCAGCGCGACGGCGTGGCTGGTTCCGGAGCGGTGATGGACTCTGTTCCGGAGGGTGGTCCCGCCGACGCAGGTCATACGCCCGCAGGGCGGCGGGTGACGGCGGCGGGGGCCAGGTGTCAGCGTGTCGTGGTGTCGACCCGTTGGCCGGTCAGGTGGCGGAGAACGACGTCGCCTCCACTGCGCGCGTCCGCCGCTGCCGAGGGAATCACCGTGTGGTCCAGCGTTGGTTCGCAGTGCCGTTGCAGTTGTGGACCTCGACGGTGGTGCCGTCCTGGTTGTCTTGCGGAAGGTTGTCTCCCGTCACAGCGAGGCACAGGCCGCCCTGCGACACCGCCGTGATGGTGTCGTCGGGGTTGAGCCGCCACTTCTGGCCTGCGCTGCCGTCGCAGGGCTGGATCACCACCAAAGTGCCTGAGGACAGACTGCCGTTCATGGCGCCCAGGCACTGGGTGCCGTCGTAGGCACGCAGGTCGTCGTTGGAGGTGAAGGACCACCGCTGGTTGCCGCCGCCATTGCAGGACCAGATCTCGATCTTGGTACCGGGGGAGGTCTGATTGTTCCAGGCGTCCAGGCAGCGACCGGACGACAGGGAGACGAGCTCATTCGCCGGCCCCGTGACGTGGGGCCGCGGGCTCACCCGGTAGAGCACGGTGCCGCCGGCCGGAACGGTGGCGCTGATGGTGCCGTCGGTGCTGACGTGGCTGGTGTGTGCCCACAAGTCGTTGAGGTTGTAACCGGCGCTGTTCGCCGGGAGGCCGGCGGCCGCCGCGGTGGTGGAGATGACGGCCTGGGAGGACGTCTCGTTGAACAGGGCCACGGCGACGTCGCCGTTGACCAGGGAGCGACGGAGCACGTTCAGGCCGTTCGCGGTGGTGACCGCCGTGCCCTGCTCGCCACGGCTGTCCTGATTGACGGCGATGACGTCCTTGTTGAGGTAGACGCTCAGGTCCTGGTCGCTGATGGGGAAGCCGGAACTGCCGGCGGCCGCGGGCGTACGCAGGTCGGCACCCGAGATCAGTGGGGCCGCGAGCACTGCGGCGACCGACAGCTCGGACTTCTCCTGGTCATACGTCAGGCGCTTGTTGGGGTCGTTGGAACCCGCCGCAAAGGCGTAGTTGCCGGTCCCCAGCATGTCGATGTCGTTCCATCCGCCGGGACCGGCCCACTTCGCCTTGTCCAAGTCGGTGTGGATGAGTCGTTTGAGGCCGTCGAAGGAGGCGTCCCGATCCCCGTCGATGCGCCACATGTCGGCCACGCTCTTGCCCCACTCCCAGGGAGACTCGCCCTGGGCCGCGGGCTGGAGCGAGAGGCTGAAGACGATCGGCCGGCCGGTTCGCTTGAGGGCGTCGCGCATGAGGGAGTCCCGGGTCTCCAGCGGCAGCCTTTCGTCGCCGGGCCGCTGGGAAGGATCGCTGGCCGTGCAGTTGTCGTACTTGAGGAAGTCCACGCCCCACGAGGCGAAGGTGTCCGCGTCCTGCTGCTCATGGCCAAGACTTCCGGGGAAGCCCTGGCACGTGTGGTAAGTCGGGCTCTCGTAGACGCCGAACTTGAGGCCCTTGCCATGAACATAGGTGGCGAGTTCCGCCAGGCCGTGGGGGTACTTCTGCGCATCAGGGACGAGACGGCCTCCGGAGTCGCGGGACCGTTCCATCCAGCAGTCATCGATGGTGAGGTACTGGTAGCCGGCGTCGCGCATGCCGCTGGATGCCATGAAGTCGGCAGTGTCCATGACGATTTGCTCGGTTGCGTTGCAGCCGAAGGTGTTCCAGCTGTTCCAGCCCATCGGTGGGGTCAGGGCCAGCTGATCGTCCAGGGCCTGGGCGGGGCCCGCGGTGAGCAGGGGGACGCCGAGCAGAGGGAGTATGAGGGATACGGCGAACAGCAGGCGGGAGAGCACACGCATGGGGGCTCCAGCGGGGAGTCGAGGATCCGGGTGGATTCCGTCCGGTGAGCCGGGGGACCCGGGTGCGTGCGAGCGGCGGGAGCAGCACGGCCAAGAGATCCGCTCCGCAGCCGACCTCAGCTCTGTGCGAAGCCGATGCGGTTGGCTTCACCACGGGTTCCCGTGCTGTGAGGGCTGATGAACACGCTCATGTCCTGAGTGTCCGTCACCTTCGGCGGGGTGGCCGTGTCCACTTCGGCCCAGGTGCGTTCGTCGGTGGACTAGGCGGTGACGGCGGATCCGATATCTGATGCGGTGCGCGGGTAAGCGAACCAAAAACAACATAAACAGTCAATGCCCGCGGGTAATCGAAACGCTGATTCGGCCAGGTCGCACACGTTGAAACAATTCTCAACCTCTGTGCTGCGGCGCCGGGTTCAGCCGCACCGTGCCGAAGGCGAGAGCACCGAACGCCACCACGAGACGCCCGGAGCCCATGGAGCCCACGAGGTCCTCGACCCGCCCCACGCCGGTGACCGGAGCCCATGCGGTGCTCCGTCCTCCGGGTGAAGCGGGTCCGAGGTGACCGGATCGCCCTCGGGCGGCGTCGGTCAGAGCTTGCGGCACAGCAGGGCGTCCGGGGTCCCGCCCTTGGCCCACGCGTGGGTGAAGGCGATTCCAGCCGCGAACTCGTCGGTTCGGCACTGGCCCTTATAGGTGCCCTGCGCGAACTCCCCGCCCGGGCCCCCGGCCGGGCGGTCGTCGCCTCGGTCGAACCAGACCGTACGGCCGTCCGTGCTGAGTGCCCTGCTCGACTCGGCGCACAGTACGCCCGAGACCGCCTGGCCGCGCACGCTGTAGCCGATCATGAACTGGCCGAGCCCGCACTGGTACTTGGTGTAGCCACCCGCCCAGTCGCCCTGCTGGACATGGCGTTCGTCGTGCACGACGCTCAGCACCGGGTCGGTCCCGGCGAGCCCGGCGGCTCCGGCGTCGGTGCACAGGCCACGCCCGTCGCGGTGTGCCAGGCCGATGAGGCGCTGCCCGTCGGGGCAGACCCCCTTGCGTGCTCCCGGGTCCCAGTCCCCTCGCGTCCGTACCCGCGCCGACTGGACCGCGTCGGTGTGGTCGAGGTTCAGCATGTCCCAGGCGTCGGAGACGGCGATCTGCCCCGTCTTCTGCGGCGCGGCCACCAGATGCTTCCAGTCGGCCGCGCGCCAGTCACCGCCGTCCAGGATGCCGGAACGCCGTCCGGCGGTGTCGAAGTCGATCATTGACCAGGTGCCGTGGCCGGCCCATCCGACCAGGGGCCAGAAGGCGAAGTCGGTGTCCTGGTCGATCAGATAGTCCACGAAATTGCCGAACCAGGCTCGCGCCTGCGGCTTCGTCTCATCCCTGCCGATGCCGAACTCGCTGATCCACAGAGGCGCGGTGTAGTGGCGTCCGGCCTCGGTGACGTAGAACGCCTGGCGCCGCAGGGTCGCGAACAGATCCTCGCGGGAGAGTTCCTGGTAGCGCGGATCGTGGGTCTCGCCCATTCCGGTCGCGCCCGTGTGGTTCGGTCCGGTGTAGCCGTAGAAATGCGCCGAGTACACCAGCTTGTTCGAGGCGACGAGAGTGTGCGACAGAGTGCGTACCGGTTCGAGCGTCGGCCGCCAGTGGAACAGCCCGTCCGCCGGGATCCCTTGCCAGTTGATGCCCTCGACGACCACCAGCAGATCGGGATTGGCCTCCGTGAGCAGACGGTCGCCGAGGTGCTGGGAGGCGGCCCACCAGTCGTGGCTGTCGCCCCAGTTCCAGTTGGCGTCGTCCGTGACGGTCCGGCGGACCTCGTTGTAGAGGTCGGCTCCGACGACGCGCTTGTTGTCCTTGTAGCGGCGGGCGAGCGAGATCCAGTCGTCCTCCCACTGAGTGGTGGACTGACTGGTGTTCCACCGTTCGTTGCCGTCCAGACCGCAGCAGAAACGCGACGTGTTGGTGTGGTTGTTGAGCACCACCGCGAAGCCTTCCGAGGTGGTGGCGGCGACCACCGCGTCGAGGACCTGGAGCGGGGTCTTGCCGCGCAGTTGCGGGTTGGCGGCGACCGATGAGTCCGGGACCGGGCGCTTGTCGTGCAGCATCTCGTTCGAGAACGGCAGCCGGATGCTGTTGATGCCGAGTTCGTGGAATCCGGCGAGGATCTTCGGTATCGGAGCGCGGTCCAGGCCGAGCGGCATCTGGTCGGACTTCTCGCCGTCGTGGTGGTTCGCCGGGTCGGTGATGTCTCCGGATCCGTTCCAGGAGCCCTGGGCACCCTGCCAGTTGGCCGACTTGAGCTTGAAGCGATTGCCGTCAGCGTCCACGATGTAGCGGCCCCGGGTGCTGAGCGGCGGACGCCACGAATCGATGAGGGCTTTCGGCTCGCCGACCGCCGGGGGTGCGGGGTGCGGGGCCGTCGACGCGGCTGCTCCGGGCGCGCCGAGCGCTCCGAGTAACAGCGCCCCGACGAGCATCGCCGGCAGCAGGGGTCTTCTCATAGGGTCCCTCCGAGGTTCGTGGGCCGGAGCGCGGGCACGGACTCGCCGAACGCCGCGGGACTGAGGAGCACGGATCGGTCTTGGACATGGGGCATCCGCCCATGGTTTCCGTACCGCGTGAAGTCCGCCAGCCCTTGAGGGCCGTGGATCAGCCGCCACACAGAGTGATTCAACAGTGCTTCCCCGTCTCCGACACCGGCTCGGACACGGGCACGGTCGAGGACGGCCGGCTGCGGATCGTTCCCGCAACCGGCCGTGCCCGTCAGAAGCACATCAGGCGGCTGTTCGCAGCCGTTCCACCGCTCGGCGGATGGCCGCGTCGACCTCCGGCAGCGCGGCGGCGATGTCCGTGCAGCGGACGTATTCGACGGTCGCGACCGCGCGCAGGCCCCGCACGAGGAACCCGTACTCCTCGTCCTTGCCCTCTTCCAGCAGCAGGACTATCGGTTTGCCGAACGCGCTGGCCCAGCCCATTTCGATGTGGGTGCCGGGTGACGGTGGGATGCCGGGAATCGCGACGAACACATCCGCCTTCTCGATCTCCTTCTGGTCGAGCGCCGTGCACTCGTCCGGCGGCATCACCTCCGCGCCCCAGGCTTCCCGGCGGTGGGCGTTGTAGACGTGCAGGCCCTGTCGCTCGAAGTGCTCGATCAGCACCGCGAACGGCAGACAGTCGCGGTCCGACATCCGGCCGGACTCGGAGTCGACGAGCCCCATGAAGGGCCCGCCGAGGAACACACTCGACACGTCGTAGCAGGCGGAGTCGGGGGTGCCGCCGCGAGGAGCAGTTGTAGTCATGGCATGACCTCCTGGAGGGAGCGGGACGAGAGGGACAGGAGCGGTGAACTGCGGTCGGGGAGTGGTGCGGCGTTCCGGCGCCGGGCCCTCAGTCCTTGAAGAAGCACTGGATGTAGGCGTTGCCGGTCGTGCCGTAGGCGTACTCGGTGGTGTCGTACGCCTGGTAGGTGTGCCGCTCGACGTGGATCCTGCGGAAGTGGTCGACGTACTGCCAGCGCAGCTCCGGCCTGGTGCTGAAGAAGGGGATGAACACGCCCCCGGGCCGCAGTACCCGTACCACCTCGGTCATGGACGCGGACCACAGATCGGCGTCCTTCCAGACATCCATGTCCAGGGCCGGATCGAAGAACATGCCGTCGATGCTCTCGGAGGGAAGTTCCCGGATCCGCTGGAAGAAGTCCCCTCGCTCGATGGAGAGCGTGGGCGGCAGCTCGGGGTGCCTGGCCCGGAACAACTCCTCGACCTCGTCGAAGACTTCGAGGACGGTGTGGCTGCGGGTCGCCGGGTTGGCGGCGATCCGCAGCGCGGAGAGGCCGAGTCCCAGGCCGACCTCGTAGAAGTCCTTACCGTGTTGGCACAGCAGATCGGCGCTGGCCCACATCAGGTCGCGCTCCCATGCCTGCATGGCCTGTTCGCCGCCGATGCTCAGCGTGACCTCGCCGTCGGTCTCGATCAGCTCGATCTCGGGGGTCTTCGCTCCTTCTGCGGCCGTTCGCTCGTCGTTGTCCTTGCCGGGGTGCAGGGAACTGGTCATGGTCATCCTTCCTGGGGGGAGTGGGGCGGAGGGGGGTCAGCCCCGACGGGGTACTACTCCGAAGTGCCGTCTGGCGGTGGACACCGCGAGGTCCTGGACCGCGAAAACGGTGAAGTAGTAAGCCTGCGGAGGGGTGTTGTCGGCGACGTGCACGCGGAAGGACACGTCCTGGGCGTGCCTGCCGGAACCCCTGACCTTGGTGGTGGACGGCTCCACGAGGGTGTCCTCGCGCATATAGGCGGGCACGAACAGCCCCAGACGCACCGGCCCCGGCCGGGCGGCGGTCAGGCGTGCCCGGATCTCCAGGACCCCGCCCACCGGCACCTCGTCCGGTGCGTACGCCAGCAGCTGCGGCGCGTCCGGTACCTGGAAGGTGACGTCACCACAGCGCAGACACACCACGCAGACGGTGTCCAGGACGTGGGGCAGCAGCCCTCGGCGGATGAATCGCTGGGCCGGGCGGCCGCAGTGGCAGATCACTTCCTCGACGTGCGGGTCCAGCCGGCTGCGGTCGCCGAAGTGGGCGGGGTAGTTCATCACCTCGGTTTCGGGGTTCTTGCCGATCTCCTGGGCCAGCACGTGGTCGAGTGACTGAAGGTCCGCCGTGAGCGAGGTGTGGAGCTCCTCGGGGGACTGCTCGGCCAGGTGCGTGGGCCGTGCCACCCACTGGTCCACCTTGCGGGCGAGTTTGGCCAGCCGGGGCCGCAAGGGGTTGTTGTGGGGCAGCAGTTCACCGGTGAGGAGCGCGGTGAGGCGGGTGCCGACGGTCAGGAGAAGGTCGTCGGGGCTGTGGTCGGACGGTTCGGGTACCGCGTCGGCGGGACCGGCAGGCAGTCCGAACCGCATGAAGGCGGGGTAGGGGTGCGATCCCGCCAGGCTCGCGTTGAGCACGTCCACCGAATCCGCGTCGGCGGTCGCCGCGCGCATCCAGGCGGCGTTCTCCGGCCGGTCCGAGTCGTGCACGGAGACGGCCGACACGACGGTACGGGCCGGGCCGTCGAGCGCATTGAGGAGGATCTGGTAGCGGGGGTCGTAGAGGACGAGGTCGGCGAGCGGTCCGCTGTTGCAGGCGCTGAGGACCACTTCGGCCGCCGCGACCCGGTTCAGCGGGACGAGTTTGTCCTCGGGCTTGTAGCAGGCAAAGCCATAGGCGCAGCGCGGGCCGAGGAGTTCCTCGTGGCGCGGGACCACCGGGTTGAGTCCGCAGATGGTGAACTCGCCCAGGTTGATGCTGTCGTCCTTGCCGTGCCCCTGGAAGACGACCTTCCGCCAGCGTTTGCCAAGGATCTCGGCCTGGATGTCGATGCGTTCGAAGTCACGGTCGTCATAGACCCGGACGGTGTCGTGGGGCGTCGGCCGGTCGGTGTCGGTGAACAGTCCGAGCTCGTCCAGGGATTCGTACGGCCGGGCGTACTGCTTGGCCACGTTCCACAGGAGTGAGCGGGAGTCGCGACCGCTGAGGAACGTCACCCGGAATCCCTGGGTCCGATAGGTGCTGTTCAGCAGCTCTCTGACCGGATCGAGGCGGAGGCGGTCGTAGGTGCTCAGCACGAGCAGGGTCCCGTGCCCCTCCTGGCGCAGCCGGTCGAGGGAGTCCGCGGTCAGCCAGGTCCTGGCCAGTGGCCGGGCCAACTCTGCCAGTCCGGCGGGCAGTTCGTCGGGATCGTCGAGCAGCACGCCGTGATCCAACGGTGTGGGCAGTGTCGTGCCGGAATACAGCGTGGCGGCCAGCTCGACGCTGTCGGCCAGGTCGGGGCGGCCCTCCACGACCACCGGAATGCCGCCCTCCAGGGGGCTGCCCAGGAAATCCTTGACCGCCGCGGGGAGCTCCTCGTGGGCGACCGGGCGGAACGGAGCCTGGGGCCGTCGAGGGGGCCCGGCGTGCCCTTGCGAGTGGGTGGACTGCATGAGATGACCTCGTGTTCCTTCTTCAGTGCTGTGCCCGGAGCGGTCGTTGCGCGGGCCGTGGGATACGCGGAGAGCGGGTCAGGCCGGAGCAGTTGCCTGCCTGGGCGCACCGGCGAACAGCCCGCGGAAGGCGAACGCCCCGGCCGAGGCGGCGAGCGACACGCCAACCGCGACCGCGAACACCCCGCGCGCCGCCAGCGGTTCGACCAACAGGCCGCCGATCTGCTGACCCAGGGCGTCACCGATGACCGTGGCCAAGGATGCCCAGGTGAACGCCTCCGCCGCCTTGTCGCTGTCGGCCAGCCTGCTCACCAAGGACATCTCACTGGCCGACACGAGTGCGATCGGGACGCTTCCCACGGCCAGGGTCACGGCGAGTGTGACCTCGGAGACGGCCAGCAGCGGCAGCGCGGTCCCGCCCGCGTAGGCGAGCAGAAGCCAGGGGAAGCGACGGTGCACCGGCCGCTCCGACTGGGATCGCCCCAGCAGGAGGGCACCTACGGCGCTGCCGACGCCCCAGCAGGCGTACACCACCCCGGTGTGTCCGGGAGAGCCCTGCTCGTCGACGAAGGCCGGAATGGCCAGTGTCATCAGCCCGATCGGGACGGAGGCGGCGGCCATCACCAGGAGGAGGGCCGGCATGCCGCTGTTGCGGATCGGCCCCAGGACACCGCGTGCGCCCTGGTTCCCGGTGTTCTCCGGCGGGGTACCGTCCTCCGCCGTGCCCGGCGAGGTTGCGCTGTCGTCGGCTGTCCGGGGCCGCAGCAGCCGTGCCGTCCCCAGGCCCACGGCTCCGACGCCGCCCACGACCGCCACCGCGGTGAGCGCCGTACTCGCCGATCCGGTGACCATCAGCACGGCGAATATCAACGGTGCGCCCGTGATGAGCAGTTCGGCGAGCAGTGCCTCCCACAGGTAGGCCGTCTCCCGCTCCTCCTCCGCCAGCGGGATCCGGGCCCACAGGGAGCGCATGCACGCATTGCCCGGAGGCAGGGCGACACCCGCCATCAGTGCCAGAACGAGCTGCCCGGGTGTGGCCGGTTCCGTCCACCACACCAGCGCGGTGAGCGCCGACGGATACACCAGACCCGTGAGCAGCAGTGCGTCGCGCGGGTTGGTGCGGTCCATCCGGCGGGCGACGAACGGACCGCCCACCGCCATGCCCACGGCGTAGAGCGCCGAGACCAGCCCCGCCTGGGGGTAGCTGCCGCCCTGCTCCCGCACCACCAGCACCAGGGCCAGCGACATGAGGTAGACGGGTAACCGGCATACCACGCTCCAGCCGGCGGCCCCGGCCACGTACGGCTGTTGGAGAAGGCGAAGGAACTGCCTGACCGTAGCGACCATCGAACCTGGCTCTCCGTTCTTTCCTGTGCTTGCCCTGCGACTCGGGTGTGCTGCCGTGCCGTGGACAGGGTCACGGAGAGGCCGTCGAGGGCTCGGGCACCGCTGCGATGTCGATGCGGAAGTGCTCCAGTACGTTCCGCATACGTTCCTCGACCTCCGCCACCGTGGCGCCTTCGACGTGCACGAATCCGGACGCGTTGTGCGAGGCGCGTCGGGCCGTGACCCGGTCTCCGGGCGCCATCCGTACGACGGCTTCGATGACCCCCGGCATGCGCAGCAGTTCCTCGGGCGAGGTGATCGCGAGCACCCGGCCGGAGTCCGGCAGCGGCAGCAGCAGATCGCCCACGCACCGCCGGACGCCGTAGTCCAGCCGGGGCCGGCGGCCGGTGTAGACATCGAGCGTGGCGCCGAAGACGTCGAAGCCGTAGGCGTGTCCATGGTTCGCGGTGATCTCGCAGCCCGCCAGCCGGACACCGACCTCGCCCGCGTAGACGGCGTCGTCGGTCTCGAAGAACTCCATGTGCAGATAGCCGTGGTCGATGTCCATCCCGGTCACCACCTGCCGCACCAGGCCGGCCACGTCACAGCGCGGTCCCGGCCCCGAGCCGACGCTGATGTTGGCGTTCATCGCGCCCTCGACGATGTCCAGCGGCCGGCAGGGCATGGCGCTCGGCCAGACGTCCAGCACCTCGCCCCGGTGGATCAGGGCGCATGCCTCCCACTCCGTGCCGCCCAGATGCTCCTCCACCATGAAGTGGCGCGCGGCGAGGTCCACCTGCCGCAGATCCGCGGGTCCGCGCAGCAGATAGGTGTCGAGGCAGGCGAAGGAGTCGACCGGCTTGAGGACGACCGGCCAGCCGTGTTCCGCGGCGAAGTCCGTGACGTCCTCGGCGACGGAGACCCTCCGGTACGCGGCCGTACGCAGGCCCAGTGCGCGGAACTTGTCCTTCATCGCCGCTTTGTCCCGCACCCACCGCACCTGCTCGGTCGTCAGATGCGGCAGTCCCACCAGGCCCGCGAAGCGCTGGGCGATGTGCTGACGGGGCTCGGAGGGGTTGCAGAAGTGCACCGGCCGCACCGGCTGTCGCGCGATCCAGTCGCGGTAGCGGCGCGCCTCCTCGGTGAGCGGCACATCGCTGCGGACCCAGAACGCGGGCAGCTGAGCCGTGTCACGCAGATGCCCTGCCGGCAGGTCGTCGCGCGCCTCCTCGAAACGCAGCAGGACCAACTCCTCGGCCCGGTGCCGCACCGCGTACCTGGTGAACGAGTTGGGCCTGTCGTCCACCAGCAGCAAGCCGCTCACATCGTCTCCAGGGTCCGGCGCAGCAGCTTGGCCGCCGTGGCCTGCTCCTGCTCGCTCAGCTCCGGAGACAGCGGAACGCACAGGGTGCGGTCCAGGAGGGAGCGGGTGCGGGCGAAGCCATCGCGGGTGAGGGCGCGGGGCACGCTGTCGGCGAGGTTCCAGGGGAAGCCGTCCGCGTACAGCGAGCGCCGCCCCACGAGGACCGGGTGCTCGGGCAGGAAGTACTTGCCGAGCGTCCAGTTGGCGATGCCCTGCTCGGTGAGCCGGTCGACCGCGGTGTCGCGTAGTTCCCGGCTCGCGAGGCGCAGCCGCAGACTGATCTTGACATCGCCGGGCGACCGCGGAACCAGCTCGATGCCGGGCCGGTCGGGCACCTCCTGCGACGCGATCCGGTAGTGCCGCTCCAGGCCCGCGAGGACCTCGTCGAGGTGGCGGAACTGCTGGAGCTGGATGGCGGCGACCTCTTCGCTGGTGACCAGGTTCTCGCCGTAGTAGGCGTCCTCGTTCCAGGTGGGGTAGCGGCCGGGCTTACGGGCCGAGCCGTGATCGTGGTAGCAGCGCATCTCCTCCCACGCCGCCCGGTCGTTGGTGACCAGCAGCCCGCCCTCGCCGGAGGTGAGGACCTTGTTGTGGTGGAAGCTGAAGGCGCCCGCGTACCCGCGGGTGCCGACGCGGCCGCCGTCCGGGAAGGACGCCCCCAGCGCCTGGGCGGCGTCCTCGATGACGAAGGGCACCGTGGTCGGCAGAGGTGCGACGGCGCCCTCCATGTGGGCGACGATCACCCGGCGCGCGTCGGAGGGCAGCAGCGAGGTGTCCAGGGCCAGCGTCTCGTCGACGTCGACCGGCACCGGGACCAGTCCCGTGGACAGCACGGCCCCGGCCACCGCGACGAAGGTGACCGCGGGGATGTACACGACGTCACCCACTGTCGGCCGGGTGGAGACCAGGGCGAGGCGCAGCGCCTCGGTGCAGTTGTGGACCGCGAGCACGTGCTCGGCGCCCAGCCGCTCACCCACCGTGCGCTCCAGCCGGCTCGCCATGCTCTCCGACTCGGTCTGATAGCGGAACAGCACGCTCTGCTCGATGACCTGCCGCAACTCGTGCATGTCGGACCAGTTGAGGTAGTTGGCGCCGTAGGGCAGAAAACGCTGGCCCAGTCGTTTCTGGAGGGTCATCGGCCGCCGTCCCCGTTGTCCGCCGACGGCTCCGTGACCGGATACACGTCCTGGTCCACGACCATTTCCTGGCCCTTGTAGTTACGCAGCAGCAGGCCTTCGGGAACCTGCTCGTAGGCGGGCCTGGCCATGGGGATCTTGCCGAGCCGGGTGGTGAGCACGTACTGCGGTACGCCGAAGCCGGTGATGTACCCCTGCAGGCCGTCCATGATCTCCCAGCCCTTCTCGACGGAGGTCATGAAGTGCGCGACGCCGGTCACGTTGTCGCAGTGGTAGAGGTAGTACGGGCGTACGCGAATGCGCAGAAGCTCCGTCATGAGCTTGCGCATGGTGTGCACCTCGTCGTTGACGCCGCGCAGCAGCACTGTCTGGTTGCCCACCGGGATCCCGTGGCGCAGCAGCAGGTCGACGGCCCGCTCGGACTCCGGGGTGATTTCCTTGGGGTGGTTGAAATGGGTGTTCAGCCACACCGGGTGGTAGCGGGCGAGCATCTCGCACAGCTCCGTGGTGATGCGCTGCGGCAGCAGCACCGGGAACCGGCTGCCGATGCGGATGATCTCCACGCTCGGTATCGCGCGCAGGCCGGAGATGATCTCTTCCAGCTTGCCGTCCCGGTAGGAGAGCGGGTCGCCGCCGGTCAGCAGTACATCGCGGATCTCGGGGTGGTCGGCGATGTACTGGAGATCTTCGGTGAAGTCCTCGCCCTCGTTCTTCTCGAAGTAGGTTCCGTCCACGTCGGTGGTGTGGAACTTGCGCGTGCAGTGCCGGCAGTAGACCGGGCATGCCTCGGTGATGAGCATGATCACCCGGTCCGGGTACTTGTGCACCACGCGGTTGGTCTTCCGGAAGAACATGTCGCCCACCGGATCGACGTCCGTACCGTGGAACTCCATCAGCTCACCGAGCGACGGCACCGCCTGCTGCCGGACCGGGCACTCCGGATCGTCGGGATCCATCAGCGAGGCGTAGTAAGGCGTCAATGACCAGCGGTACTTGCCGGCCGATTCGGCGATCGCCTTCTCCTCGGCGGGAGTCGTGCGGATCCACTGCTGTGCCTTCTCGACGGTGTTGATGCGCTTGCGCATATGCCACCGCCAGTCGTTCCACTGGTCCTCGGGGAAGTCGGCGGCAGTGGTGAGGGGAAGGGGGGCGGGTTGGGGCTCTGAGGGTATGGCGGGCATCAGACATCTCCCATCTGGCGGAAAACCGGGGTCGTGTCGATAGGGGAAGCGCTTGTTACGTCAGAACACCGTGGGTACGAGGGCGAGTTGGCGGATGCGACGGGCAATGCGCTGTGCTTCGCGCCGCGCGTCGTCATCGCCCCCCAGGGACGACCAGGGGCCCGGGTGCGGAGTCCACACGGCGGGTCGCCGGGCGTCCTCCGCCACCTCGATCGGCACCAGCCGTCGCAGCCGGTCGGCCAGATCGCGCTGGTCCGGGCCGAGCGGCGGCAACAGGGTCAGGGGGGCGTTGCGGGCCCATGCCAGCGATACGGCGGTCAGTGTCGGGGAGGCGAGGAACGTCTCCGCGGCGGCGTGCAGTGCGTCGAAATCCACGTCTGCGGCCCGGTGCACGCGAACGCCGGCGACCGGGCCGAGTGTCTTCCGTACGGCCGTGAACCCGGTGTCGCACACCACGTCGCAATGGCCGGCGCGGCGCACCGCCTCCGCTGCGGCCGGCCGCAGGAAGGTGTCGGTGAAATCGGCACGTTCCGCGTCGTCGACCCCATACGCCGAGACGAGCATCAGGCACCCGGAACGCGAGCGGTTGCGCGTCAGCCGACGGGGTGCCAACAACTGCACGGGAGCCAGGGGGCCCTGACCCGCCGGCGGCGCCTCCGAGAGCCAATCGGGTCGTTGCACAAGGCGGGTGACGGCGGACACGGCCGGAATCTCCGTCGCCCGGTGGCGACAGTGCAGATACACCACCGGTACGCCTTGTTCGGAGAGCCGCGCCGCGGCCTCCGGCGCGTCACAGACGAGCGCCACGTCAGGAGTGGACGGGGCCGTCGGGTACGACACGTCCAGTTCCGTCAGATGGCCGGCGATGCGGCGCCGTGCGGTCGATGCGTCGAGCAGTCGCGGCTCGTCCACCAGCAGGACATGCCCCCGGGCCGGGGTGCCCGGGTCCTCGGTACACCGGTTCAGTACTGCCATGGCGGTACGCTCCCCAGCCGGGCCACATCGTCGCTGTACCCGGCGGCTGTGGTGGAACAGCCGTTGCAGATCCGTGGTCCCTGCTCACGGAAGAAGTCCACCTGGGACCGGAAGGCCGGTGTGTCGAGCCGGATCACCCCGTCCTGACGCCAGGACGCGCCGTTGGGGTCCGAACTTTCGCGGTGCGGCAGGCAACTGCACGCATAGGCCCGCTCGTACTTGCCGTCCAGGTAGATCACGTCGTCCACGACATGGCACAGCGGCTCGCTCGCCCGGGGTGTGGTCGAGTCGGTGAAGTAGCGGTCCTGCTCCTCGGGCGTGTCGCCGTAGAAGCGCTTGCCGAGCGGGACCAGGTGGGTGTGCGGGTCGGCCTCGTAGACCGGATCGCAGACGGACCGTACATGCTCCGGGTCCGGGTAGCGGATGCTGCGGTCCAGCTTGATGGCGGACAGCTCCCACTGGCGCACGCCCGCTTCCGTGAGGGTCTTCTGGAGCTGCGGCATCTCGGTGTAGTTGTGCGGTCCCACCACGGTGTTCACCCGCGGGAGCACCCCGAGTTCGGCCGCTCTGCGCAGGCCGGTCAGCCCGTTGTCGAACATGCCGGGGGAGCGGCGGTAGACATCGTGTGTCTTCGCCGAGCCGCCGTCGAGACTCACGATGACCTGGGCGAGCCCCGCGTCGGCGAGCTCCTCGATGCGCCGGGGCAGCATCATCCCGTTGGTGATGAGTGACATCCGCATCCCGGCGCCGGCGCCCCGGCGCACCAACTCGGCGACGTCCGGGTGCATCAGCGGTTCGCCGCCGGTGAACCGGACGTAGCCCACTCCTGCCTCGGCTGCCCGCGGCAGCAACTCGTCGAAGTCGTCCAGCGGGAACCGGTAGGTGTCGCGGGACAGCGCGAACTCACACATGAAGCAGTCGGCGTTGCAGGCTTCGAGGATGCGGATGAACAGATACTTCTGACGTGCGCTCGTGCGGGGCCCCGCACCTGTCGGTCCAGCCATGCGCAAGCCTTTCTGTGACGAGTAGTTGGGCACTGCGGGTGATGATCAGCCGGAGACCGCACCAGATGTCGGCAGCGCGAGCGCCAGCACATGGCCGGCGACCTGGCGGGCTCCGCCTCCGCCGACGCCGCGGGCCAGGCCCGACCAGTCGGCGCCGGCCTGTGCCCGCTCCAGGGCCGCCAGCACCCCGGCCCCTACCGCGGTCTCCGCTCGGTCCGGGCTCTTGGCCGCGGCGGAGATACCGCCGTAGATCAGGCGCAGCACCGCGTCCTCGGAGGAGGTGCGGTCCCGCAGCACCGTCTCCTCGGAGAAGACGTCGTCCGGCCAGCGGACCCTGGTGTCGGCCCCGACGGCTCTGCTGTGGAAGCGGCCGTTGAAGATCTGGCTCAGGTTCTGGGGCGGCAGACACACCACCGGTGTGGACCGTGCGCCCGCCTCCAGGAGTGTGGTGAGACCGGGCGAGGCGAGCAGCACGTCCGCTTCCGACACATGGCGGAGGAATTCCGCGTGGGGCAGTGGCCCGTAGGTGACCTTCATGGACGCCCCGTCCATCGGATGCGATGCACGCACCGACTCCCAGGGAAATTCCCGCGGAAGATTGCCGGCCACATGGACCGCGCTGAATCCTGCCCTTTCCAGAGCGTTCAGCGTCGCGGGAAGGACGACGCGTGGATAGCTGGTCCAGTCCGTGAGCGTCGGAGACCGCAGTCCGCCGAAGCTGACCAGTGCCCGCTGAAAAGGGGCTGCGGTGGGCGACGAATTGCTGGTTTCCGCGCCCTGCGTTCCGGTGTTCTCCAGGACGACGGCTTCCACCCATTGCAGATTGCTGACGGCGGCGAGGAGGTCCCGGCTGTGCGGCTCCAGTTCGATGCAGCGCTGAGCGCAGTAGACGGAGGCATCGAGCGGAAGCGAGGGGAGATCGCTTCGAGTCCACAGGAACGGCAGGCTGTCCACGAACACCGTCGGGACGCCGACCGCTTCCAGCGACGAGGCCGCCGGACCCTCCAGGACCACGAGACCGGCGGCAACATTCTCGTGGCGCGCGACCTCCGCGACGGCCTCGCGGTCGTCGGTTGCCACGTCGTACCACTGGTCGACCCCGTGTGCGGCGAGCAAGGTACGGCTGAGCCGGGAAGCAAGCCCGATGAAACGCAGGGGCACGGGCGCGGATCGACGGAGCTCGGCCATCACCGCACACAGTTTTCCGGTGCTTCCCCACCCGAATTCGGCCCCGGCGACGGCGATCGTCAGTCCTGAATTCGATGGTCCGCCGGGAGAATTCTCCGCTGTGAATACATCGGTCATGGGTCTCCTCAGGTGGGGTCCGTCGCGGCGGAGATCCGGGACGGGACTGAAGATCTTGACGAGCACAACTCATCACGCGAACCTGGCAACTGCCTGGCAGGCACCTGATACCGGCCTGATGTGATGCAGGTCACACGGTGGGGCGGCTGTCGCGCTCTACTGGCTCCCGACCCCATCCACGGGGCCGAGCCAGTAGCCGAATCCCTTACGGGTGTGGATCAAGGGGGGAGCCTCCCGGTCGACCTTGCGCCGGAGGCGGGAGATGAGCGACTCGATGGTGTTGTCGGTGCGGGCCCGTTCCTCACCCCACACATGCCGACTGATCTGCTCCTTGGACAGGACCTGCCCCGGGTGGACCAAGAGGCAGCGCAGCAGCCGGTACTCCGAGGGTGACAGGCCGAGCTCTCGCGGTCCGCGCCACACCTGGCACGTTGCGTCGTTCAGGACGAGGTCGCCCATGATGAGGTCGGAATGGTGCGGCGCGTGTTCCGGCCGTCCGGCATCCCGGTCGTGCAGCAACACCCGTGTTCTCGCCACGATTTCCGGCACGCGCAGCGGTTTGAGGACGTAGTCGGCGGTGCCGAGACTGAGCCGTGGGCGCAGGCTGTCCAATGACGTGGGCTCGGTCAGGAACAGCACCGGGGCGCTGCCATCGGCCAGGCACCGATATCCCGCCAGGCCGTGCGCGTCGGGCATCAGGGTGTCGAGGATCACCAGGTCGAACGGCTGGGCGGCCAGCAGCGCCAGCGCCCCGGCTCTGGTGCTGGCCCGGATGGCCTGATACCCCGCCAGCTGCAGACTCTCCAACACCACTTCGCATGTTGCCGCCGGGGCGAGGACGATTAAGACCGCTTGCCGATCGCCACTGACCGGAGAGCACTTCTCATGGGAAGTCAGGTGCATGGAGTTCTGTTCCTTCTGCGTGGGCTCGTCATTGGGGGGTTCGTGAGCCGTGTGGCTCATCGGCCTGTTTCTCTCCATGGGTGATGCTGTTGTGGTTGACGCGCGGGTAGCGACGCCGGCGCAGGATGCGCGCGTCGCTGACCAGGGTCAGAACATCGGTAATTCCACGACGATCGCCGGTGCCGTGTGCAGGCGGTGCCCACGACGGCGACGGGGTGCTGGTCCGCGGGAGATGCGGGGGATGGGGGGTGGGGGATATGGGGGACGTGGTGCTGGGTGGGTCGGGAAACTGATTGCGTGGCGCGCTCCCGTACCTGTGCCCGGCCTCGGCCGTGGAGGAAGCCCGGGGCGTCGGTCTCGGTTCGGAGGTGCACCGCCGGCCGTTGAAGCGGGCGAGCCAAGGTGGTTGGGCTCGGTGAGCTCTCGACGAAGGTGAGCGTGGCCGCCTCGCCCGCCATGCCGGCATCAGGGCTCTGAGCGCCTCACCGAGCACATCTCAAGGGCTGGTCGAAGGTCGTCGGCTGATGAAACGGTGTCCAGGGCGGGTGGAGGGACGGAACCCGATCGGCGAAGCCCGATCAGACGAAGAAGGCGTGCATGCCGTCGACATCGGACAGATGGGTCGTCATGCGGGCGGGAGCGGATTGCGTCCCAGTCACCTTTGCTGAGCGCGGTGGGAAGGTCGCGCCCACACGCTGCCTGTCGCGGTGATCGGTCAGGTGCCCGGTCATGGGGTGCTCCTCAGCGTCGAGTTGCAGCTTGTTCGTAGGTTCGTGAACTGTTCGTCCAGCCGCCGGAACCGCTCGGCACCTTCCCGCAGCAGCTGACCGTGGAGGACGTCGTGGAGCCAACGTCCCGATGCATCACACCTGGCTGGTGGGCGCTGCCGATATTGCGGTCCGAGCTGGAGCCCTGGAGCATCAGGGCGGTTTCCCCGATGCGGCTGAACCGGCCGTCAGCTGCCAGGTCGGCGCATACGTACCACTCCGTGTGCACGCTCGCGCCGTCCTTCTTCGCGAGGTGGGCGGTGTGCAGGTTCGCGAGGCGGGCGGTGTGCCGGTCGGCGTACCTGCTGCCGTCGGCTGCCTCCTGCGGGGTGAGATCCCCGTTGAAGACCAGGTCGGTCAGGGCGGCCTCGATACCAGTGGGGGTCATGGTATTTCCTCTCCAACAGCACCCTGGATACGTGCAGCGAACACGTATCTCCTGGACTGTAGCACCAAATGCGTGCGCGGCGCACGCTATCCTGTGGGGGTGGACAACGAAGCAGGGCACGGGATCGCGGACGCGCTGGGCATCCTGTTGCGGCGCACCACCCGCACGAAGCTGCACAGGAAGTTGACCGAAGGCATGGGCCCGGCGTTGGACGAGCTGACCTATCCCGTCCTCAGCGGGCTCGCCCGAACCGGCCCCTGCAGTGCGGCCGACCTCGCGCCGGAGGTGGGACTCGACCGCTCCGGCGTCACGCGCCGGGCTTCCCGGCTGGAGGATGCCGGCCTCATCCGGCGCGAACCGGACCCCGCAGACCGGCGCGCGTATCTGCTCGTCCTCACCGAGCAGGGCCAGCTCACCGTCGCCGAGCTGCGGGCACGGCTGGCCAACCACATCATGGCGAGTCTGTCCTCGTGGCCACCGGGCGAGGTCGAGGCATTCGCCCGCTACCTGCGCCGTTTCACGTTCGACGGCCCGTTCGCCTGACAGCGGACGGAGCTGCCCCTCAGCGCGGCCGTCTCGCGCGTGAGCGATCCTTCTTTCCGGTCGGCCTGCGAGCGGTTTCGGTATAAGTGGTCGCGGTTGATCGGCTGTCGGTCGAAGCATGCGGAGTGGGAGGCCGTACTCGCGGCCTGCCGGCCCTTGATCTCCACGCGAGCCCCGGGCCTGATGAGGTCGTACACCTGCTTCCCGTCTGCGGGCGCGAGGGCGATGGAGCCGGCGGGGGCGTCGTGGCCGATGCTGGCGAGACCGGCGGCGGGGTCCAGCGCCCACATCAGCAGCCGCTGGTCGTGACGGTGGTCGGTGAAGGTGACCGCCCACTGCCTGATGTCCGCGTACTTGGTGATCGCGAGGGGGCGCAAGGTAAGCGTGGGGTACTTGGCGGTGACCGTGACCGTCGTCTCGCCGATCGGGCAGTCTTTCTGCGGCGCGCTGATGGGGAAGCTCCTGCCCTCGATGGTCAGTGTGTGGTCGTCCAGGTCGACCGTCACCTGCTGGACGGGCGCCGGGGGCGGGTGGGGCGCGGCCGTCGCGGCCGTCGAGGCGGAGGCCCGGGCCTCCGGTGTACTGGCGGCCACCCGAACGCCGGCACCCGCGTCCGTCGAGCAGCCCACGGCCGAAAGCCGAGCGGTACAGGCCGTGCCGGCGGCGCCGAGAGGGCCGGCGGTCCGACCGGCCGAACGGTCCAAGTGCATAAGTCTCCCCACGTGTGAGGTGCGGTTAGCCTCCTATACGCACGGGCTCGGCGCCGGGTTGCTTCGGATCGCAAATTCTTCGGTGGTGGGGCAGGAGAACCGGATGACCGGCGGATCCGCGCCCCCAATGGCGAGCGGCAGCGCCGCCAGGGGGGGCAGGCGGCCAGTCAGAAGAGGCCCGCTCGTTGGTGGTTGGCCAGCACGCGCATGGCGCCGACCACCGCAGCGAAGAGCGTTGGGTGGTTGTAGAGGCTGACGGAGGAGAACAGCAGTTCCGCCGCCCCCTGCACCACGCCGCGACCTCCCTCTGCGCCTTGCCGATCAGCGTCGGTACAGCAGCGGTGTGACGAGCACGGCGGCTGATCGGTGTGGGAGTGCTTCGTAGGCTGTTCGGGACCGCGTGCGGCGCCAGATCCACGGTGAGGAACTCCAGGCGCCCGCGACTCCGGGCCACCCGTTCGCGCGGCGTGATTGCCGGACGTGAGTGAGACGTTACCGGAACGTCAGTGGCCCCGGGAAAAGTGGTGTCCACACCGCGGGAACGGCCAAAAACTCCCGCACGAAACAGGGGGAACCCGATCATGCGTACTTCCCGGATTCGTACCGCCACCCTGGCCGGCGTCACCGCCGCGCTGGCGCTGGGCCTGACCGCCTGCGGCGGCGCCGACGGCAGCTCGAAGGCGGCGGACGGCGACAACGCCGCCGGTACCGCGCAGAGCCGGTCCGCGTCCAACGGGGGCGGCAACGAGGGCGCGCGCTCGAAGACCGCTCCGGGCGAGGTGGCGAGCAAGGGCACATCGACCGGAGCCCAGCAGTGCCGCGGCGACGAGATGCTGCTCACCGCGGTGCACCGGTTCGCCGGGCAGCAGGGTGACCACCTGCTGGTCACCGCGTCGAACAAGGGCACCAAGCCATGCTGGGTCACCTCGTACCCGGCCGTGAAGCTCGACGGCCGTGGCACCGCACTGCCGCACTCGAAGAAGGACAACCCCGGCGGCAACACGCACATCACGCTCCAGCCCGGCGGCAAGGCATACAGCGCGGTGAACCTCTTCGACTACGGCTCGAAGAACCACACGGCGCAGTCCTTCGCCATCGCGCTGCGAGGCGCGGACGGTCACGTCGGCCCCTTCTACTCCGTCGCCATCAAGGGCGAGAAGCCGCAGTTCAGCTGGAACGAGGCCGACGCGCTGAACTGGAGCACCAAGAAGCCGTACGACTTCTGACGGCCCGTCGGACAGTGACGCGTCAGTTCGGTCCGGCCCTGTCCCGCGTCCCGAACTCCGTCGGCACGGCTTCGATGTGCCAGCGATAGTGTCCGGCTGGATGTGGGAGGGGACGCCGAGCCTCCCGACGCTGAGTGGGAGCAGGCGGATCGGGCGGCGGGCGCGAGGCGGCGCAACGCCGTGGTGGACGCGCTCGACTCGGTGCTGAAGGGGGCCAGGGACGTCGCCGGTCTGTGACTGGTCGAAGCGTCCGTCATGGCCCGGCGCACGGCTCAGACACAGCTTTGTCCGCGGGGGCTGCTGGGCGGCTGAGGCGATTGGCGGAGTGCCGGAGCCGGTGGCAACGATCCTGCGTTGGATGCTGCTGGTGACTGCCGGCGCGCCGTCCGGTGACAACCATCGCATGGGCTCCTTGGGCCGCAGGGCTCGGGCAGGATTGGCATCGACTGCGTCGTGCACAACGCGTCGTGCGCTGCACGTGACTTGAGCCGGGCGATACCGATCTGGTGACCTGAGTCAGAGATTCGTCTCGCCCGCCTCACCGACCGGCTCGGCAAGGGCCTGGGCTCCGCACCCCGCGATGCCCTCCTCGTCGACGGCGTCTTGATGACGGCCTGGCCGTGCGCGGCTGAAGCGTCCGGCACATCGAGTCCAGTCCGCTGTCGGGTCGGTTCATCTGCCCGTCCAGACGATCCTCGGCTGGTTCGGTCCTGCCTGCTCCCGGCATTTCACCCCGGCTTGCGGCCCCCCGAAGCCCGGCTTGCTGCCGCCGAGGACTAGCGTCCTGCTGTGGACCCGAGTCGGCTCTTCCGCACGGAGCCGAAGGAGGACGATCTGCATGGACGGTCACGTGGTGACCCACATGTCGGGCGGTCAGCTCCCGGAGCTGACCACAGGACGCCTACTGTCCACGTGGCAGCTGGACGTCCCCGCGCTGCTGCTGGTCGTCGCCCTGGGCGCGCTCTACGGCTACGGCATTGTGCGGCTCCGGCAGCGCGGTGAGACCTGGCCGCCCGCCCGTGTGGCCGCCTTCGCGCTGCTCGGCCTCGGGGCACTGGTGGTGGCCACGATGTCTGCCCTCGCCGTCTACGACCACGTGCTGTTCTGGCCGGCCGCCGTGCAGAACGTCCTCCTCGATCTCGTCGCACCCCTGGGGCTGGCCCTCGGCGACCCGCTGCGGCTCGCGGTCGAGGCACTGCCGGAGGGCGCCGCCGGGCGGGTCCGCCGGGCCATGGCGAGCCGTCTGGTGCGGGTGCTGACGTTCCCCCTGGTCAGTACGGCCCTGGTGCTGGCCACTGAGCTGACGGTGTACTTCACGCCGTACTTCGAGACCGCTCTGCGCGTGGGCTGGCTGCACGAGCTGATGTATCTGCACCTGCTCGCGGCCGGCTCCCTGTTCGTCATCCCCGTGCTGACCCACGAGGAAGCGCTGCCCACCTGGTGCAAGCATCCGGTGCGGGCGGGGCTGGTGTTCCTGGACGGCATCGTCGACGCGGTCCCCGGCATCGTCGTCATGACGCACGGCACGCTGATCGCGGGCGCCTGGTATCTGCACCACGCGCCGACCTGGTCCCCGGACGTACAGCACGACCAGCAGATCGGCGGCGGCGCCATGCTCAGCATCGCCGAACTCGTCGCCCTTCCGTTCCTGCTCGCGCTCCTGTTCCAGTGGGCGCGCACGGAGCGGGTCCAGACCGTGGCCCTGGACCAGCACCTCGACGCGGAACTCGCCCTCGCCACAGCCAAGCCCACCGCCTCGGTTTCGGACCGTGGCCAGGCACCGTCTTCCGAACGGGTACGTCCCTGGTGGGAAACCGAAGAGAACGAGGTCGCTGCCAGGATCCGACGCCAGCACCGGGATACCTGACCTGCGCCGGCCTCCAGCGTTGCGGGAGCAGCCTCGTCGCCCCTATGGCCTTCCGCCGGCTTTGGCCTCTGCGAGACCCGGGCCGGGCGCTCTTGCGGACAGCGACCTGACCGACCTTCCCGATTTGGCCGACGCGATCTTCGACCTCCACAGCGGTTCGCAGCAGACAGCCGAGATCCGTCGCTGATTGCGAGCGGAGCCGTCCGTCTGCGTCGTCCAGGAGGCGAGAGCGGTCAGCCGCTCGCTGCAGGCCGCTCGGAGTACGTGCCGCAGTCGAACCCCGCGAGCGCGCTGTACAGCAGGGTGGGACGGGGCGGGGCGGGGGCGGCCGGGCAGCCGGATGTCACCGTGACGGAAACCGGCACTTGAATCGCGCCGTATAGCACTGGTCGAATACCGCGCGGCCGGGCTGCCAGTCGGCGATGTGCACGGTCACGTACAGACCCTCGGGCGCACCCCCATTTCCGGTCGGAGTTGCAGCCGCACCACCGAAGGCACCGTCGAGCGCCGAACAACCGCGTCCGAGGGGCCCGTTGAGCGTCTGCTCCCCGTCGCGTTATTCGACGAGCGCGGGGTCGGCCGCCGGGGCCGGGGCGGCGCGGTTGGTGGTGGTGCGGGCTCCCCGCACCACCACCGGCCGATTCGTCTCAGTGCGCCGCGGAGTCCCAGCTGGGGTCGTCGTGGGCTGTCAGGGTGATGGCCTCACCGCGACGGCCCACGACGATGAGGTCGGCGCAGCAGGGCGGCCGTGGCCAGGATCGGGGTGGTCGCGGCGGTGGCAGCGGCACCGAGTCTGGTTTCGGTGGCCAGGATCCAGCGGACTTTTTTCATGGCCAGGGTGAGGATCTCGCTGCCGCGCTGGCGCATACCTGCCTCGAACCGGCTGACGGCCACGGTGAGAGTGCTGGCACCGTCGGCGGCTTCGCTCAACCGCATGAGCAGGCTGGCGGCGTCGCGGATGGCCGCGCTGGCGCCCATTCCGGCGGTTGGTGGTGTCGCGTGGACGGCGTCGCCGAGTGCGGTGATCCGGCCTGCGGGCCACGGTGCGAGGTCGGATGCCCGGGTCGAGGCGGCGTTGAAGCGGAATGCGGCCACGCTGTGCGGGTCGGCGCGGGCAATGACCTCGAGCGCGTGCTCGGCCCAGCCCCGCGCACGGAACCGGTCCAGCAGCGCGGCCTGCAACTCGCCGTCACGCAGACCACGCAGGGCGTCGGTGGCGGCGGATTCGGGGAACATGCCGCCCCAGACGTAGGTGGGTCCGGTGGTGACGGACATCCGCAGCTCGGGCGCATCGAGCACGGCGTTGCCGACCGGGTCGAGATAGCCGACGTAGAGCGCCGCGCCCCGAGGGCCTATTGCCAGCCCCGATCGTGGTCCGAGCCGCTGCTGTTCACCAAGGCTCAGGTCTCCGAGGGAGGTGCGGCCGGAGAACCCGATGATGCCCGCCGGTCGGTTGGTCGGGCCTCCAGCCAGGTGCCGGGCGACGAGGGAGTGGGTACCGTCCGCGCCCACCACCAGATCAGCCGTGACGGGTGCGGCATCGGTGAACCGCACCTGGGGTGTGCCGTCTTCGCCGTGGCCGATGCCGGACACGGTCCGCCCCAGGTGCAGGTCATCGCCGACCGCCTCGGCCAGCAGCGTGCGCAGGGTGATGCGGTCGATGTCGACGCCGGCATCATTGCTGAGGTCCGGCCCGTGGCCGAGGAGCCGGCCTCGCCGGTCCCAGAACGCATCGCGGTCGCGCAGCCGCAGCGCCGAGGCCGATGCCAGCAGACGCTCCATGATCTCCGGCGCCACCAGCTCCCGCAGCGCCGACTGCGCCCGCTCGTCCAGGGTGATGTGGTAGCCGCTCGTCGCCGCGACCTCGGTGTCGCGGTCGAACGCCGCCACCTCGAAACCCCGACGACGCAACCCCGCCGCCAGGGATCGCTGGCATTCTTGCCACCTTCGATGCCGAACTCACTGACGTTCGCCCGCTCGAACTCGTCCAGGCCGGTCGACGCCTCGCGCACCGATGGGCCACCATGACAGAGACCGGCGACAGCAACAGCCCAACCCGCTCCTCATGAACGGTCCATCCAGGCCGAGTTCCTTGCCCGGCACGATCGCTTGTCCGGGCGTGGCGAAAACGAAGTGGCTGGTGTAGTCGGAGTCCTTGAGGCGCGCGAACGCGGCCAGGTGAAACCGGCGCGTGTCGTCGCCGGGGTCGGAATCGACATGGCCGATGAACTCCGCGATCGCCACGCGGTCGAGGTACTCGTTCGACTGGTGCTCGGTCGGCTGGGTCACCTGATGCCGTTGGGGCGAATGCCAGGCGACCGTGGCATACATACCGGACGACCAGCCTCGCGGGCCCACTGCGAGATGGCTCCCCGCGACCAATGCCAGACTCCGCTGGAACGGGGAATTTCCAGGCAGTGGCCACGGCTGGATGTGAGTGTCCGAACGGTGGCTGCGGCAGCTCCGAGAGGAACAGGGCAGTGTCGCCATCACCTTCAAGGAAAACCTCTTGTGCGTGCCGCCGTCCGATGTTGAGGTGGCATGGTGACCAACCACGATGAGGTGGCGGCTGTCCGACCGTTGACCCTGGCTTGGGTGAGCAGGCATCTGGAGGTCGGCGAACGGATCGTCAGGACCGAGGCGCTGCACGGCGGCATCACTGCCGAAATGCGGAGGCTGACCATCGGTGCGCGGGACGGAGGCACCCGTCACCTGGTGCTGCGGAGTTTCGTCGACCCGTTCTACGTGGGGCACGCCGAGGACCTGCTGAACAGGGAGACCGGCGCCCTGACCCTGCTCGCGGGGACCGGCGTGCCGGCTCCTGGACTGATCGCGGTTGATCCGACCGCCGCGCACTGCGAGTATCCATCGCTCCTGATGACACATCTGGCGGGCCGGACGGTCCTCGACGATGAGGGATTGGAGACACGCGTCCCTCTGCTGGCCCACCAACTCGTCGCGATCCACGCGTTGCGACCTGTCGAGCGGCCCCGGGAGTATGTGGCGTTGACGACCGCCGACACCGTCGTGACTCCAAAGGGCGCCGACGCGGCGGTATGGGCCGCGGCGATCGACGTGATCCGCAAGCCCGCGCCGCCCTATGAAGGACGGTTCCTGCACCGGGACTTCCAACCCGGCAACGTGCTGTTCGACGTGTCGCCCCCAGGGTCGGCAGATGCCCGGATCTCCGGCGTCGTCGACTGGGCACAGACCTCCTGGGGCCCGGCGGATCTCGACGTGGCGCACTGCTCCACCAATCTCGCGCTGCTGCACGGCCCGGCCTGGGGTCTGCGGTTCGCCGAGGCGTATGAGGAGGCCGGCGGGGTGCTGGCCGCGGACGCGAGCGCGCGGCTGTACTGGCTGGTGCGGAGCGGGCTGGCCTTCTCAGAAGAAGTGCAGCAGGTGGCGCAGCCATGGCGGGAGGCTGGGAGAACAGAGCTGACGACGCGGGCTGTGGAGGAGCGGCTGGATGCCTATGTCACCGCCCTGATGGACACGCTGGGCTGAGCCGAAGCAGCCCGAGGTGCGGGCCGGCGGTGTGCGCCAGGTCCGGCTGCGATCACGTCTTGGTTGGTCGATTGGCTCGTGAGTGGCAGTGATCACAGCCGATGTGTTCGCTTCCAGACCGAGCTCATCGAGACGGCGAGGGTAGCGATCACTCCGCTGATCTGGGTTTTTTGCGCTGGTTGGCATTGAAGCGCGCTTTCTTCTGACGATTCCCGCACGTGTTCATGTCACACCATTTGCGGGTGCGACTTTGGCTGGCGTCGAAGAAGGCGGCTTGGCAGGTGGGTGATGCACACAAGGCCAATTTTCCGTCTCGTTCGCCTGCGATGATGCTGATCGCGTCGGCGGCGATCACGCTGAGGGCATCTTCCACGCAGGAAGCCGAGCTGAGTCGCCATCGCCGCTCACCCTCGGGCGTCAGGATCGCTGCGGCCCGACCCTGAGCGCTGCAGTCATTGATGACTTGGACAGCAGACGCCGGGAGAGCCTCCTGGGTCGCGGCCGCTGTCGCGGCGGCGTGAATCGACTCCCTCAGTTCCCGGGCGAGGTCGAGCTGGGCAGTGGTGCAGGAGCCCACGGGGAGGCCGTTCACCGTCAGCCAGTCGACGAGTCGCTGCGGCGTGGGGATGCGCTCCACGGCGTCGCCATGACGCTCGGACAGAGTCCCCGTGAAGCTGGTCGCCAGCACAGTACCGAGGCGGAAGTCAGGGAATCCAGCACGCATGGAACCACCTTAGCCGGTTGCAGCGTGGCTCGGGGAACTGCTAGAACCGTCTTAGCCGGTTCGCGACAGGTCGTAGCCGGTTCCGCGATGGCCAGGAGGTCTCATGCCCCGTCCAACCAGCGACGTGCAAGTATGTGAAGCCCACGCAACCGACGCTGACCTCGACGATCTGCGCGCGCGACTGGCCGCGGCGCGACTACCGGAGGCTGAGACGGTCTATCGCGCCGCGCCCGGCCCTCGCCGATGGGAACAGGGCGTCCCTCTCGCCGACCTCGTCGATGTCGTGAACTACTGGCGCACCGGGTACGACTGGCGGTCGTTCGAAGAGCGTCTTAACCGGATCGGCCAGTTCCGCACGACCATTGATGATCTGGGAATCCATTTCCTGCACCGCCGATCCGCGCGCGCGGATGCCACCCCTCTGATCTTGACGCACGGCTGGCCAGACAGCATTGCTCGGTTCATCGATGTTGTGGACGAGCTGGCAGATCCGAAGGACGCAGGCGCCCCGGCGTTCCACGTAGTGGTCCCGTCGCTTCCAGGCTTTGGTTACAGCGACAGGCCGGCCACCACCGGATGGGGAACCGAAAAGATCGCGGCCGCATGGGTGGAACTGATGGGAAGGCTCGGCTACAGCAAGTTCGCAGCCCACGGCGGCGACTGGGGAGGCAATATCACCACGGTTCTCGGCGGCAGGTTCCCGGCGCACGTTCTCGGCATCCACACAACGTTCGCGGAGGGCCCGCCCGGGTTGACAATGGACGGGCTGACGGCGGTCGAGCGCAAGTGGGCCGAGGAGACCCGCTATTTCTGGCGCCACCGCGCGGCGTACGCGAAGCAGCAGGCGACCCGACCGCAGACCATCGGCTACTCGCTCGTCGACTCACCGGTCGGGCTTCTTGCCTGGATCCTCGACAAGTTCGCCGAGTGGTCCGACACCGAAGACAGCCCGTTCGAGACGATTTCCAGAGACCGCATTCTCGACGACGTCACCCTGTATTGGCTGACCCGGACCGGCGCATCGGCGGCCCGCATTTACTACGAAAGCCACAACTCGCTCGATCCCGAACTTCGGGTCGACGTCCCGTCAGCGATCACTATGTATCCCCGCGACGTCGAGAAGTGTCCGCGTGCCTGGGCGCAGGAGCGGTACCGGCAGATCGTCCGATGGAGGGAGCCCGAAAGCGGGGGACATTTCCCGTCGCTGGAGGTTCCCGAGTATTTCGTCAAGGATCTGCAAGAGGGCCTCGCGGCAGTGCTGGCCGCTCATCGGTGAACGCGGATGGGTGCCGGCACTCGATCACCGCCTGATCCGGCTCAAGGCGTTGCCCGACGGCTTCCGGACCGAGTTCATCGAGACCAAGCCCTCTGCGCCCTCGCGCAGACCCGCACCCTGACGGAACGCTGTGGCCGCAGCCGCGGTCAGCAAGGCCCCGAACACTGCCACGGTGTCGAAGGAGTAGTTCGCGGGGGGGGGAGGAGCAGGGCGGCCGGGGCCGGTCCGCGGCCGCGGGCGGCGACGGTGTGGCGCAGCGCGCCCACTACTTCACCGGCCGCCAACACGACGACGGTCCGCCCTCCTGGGGAGGGACGGACCGTTCGAGGTACCTGGATCAGCGGAGCAACAGGTACAGGTGGAACCGGCTGGTCGAAGTCCAGTCGCAGCGCCACCGTATGACGTTGGTGCTGCTGTCCTTCCACGACTGACCGCCGCGGTCGCACGCGGCCTTCTTGTTGTATGTCTCTCCGGTGTCGTACCAGGACGATGAGATTGTTGACGGGGCAGCTGTCGCCGTCGCCGGCACGGCTACAGCGGCGGTAGCACCCAGAACAGCCGCCGCGACGGCCAAGCGCATCCTCATAGGTGAACTCCACTTGTGATGACGGGCGTTGGACGGGTCACCAGTGCTCCGGATTTCCCGTCGGTCGGACAGTCCAACCTTGCTCCCCTGAGTCTCGGGATGTCAGCGCACAAGGCTGTCCGGGACTGTCCGGGACAGGTCCACGATGTGTCCGGGCTGATCAGCGGGCTGGTGCCGCGGTCTGGCCTCGGTCTCGCCACGGCAGTCGGGCTCGACGGACCGGTCGCCACGGCGGTGCCGGGCTGAGCGGAGTGCCCGCGACGGGTCCGGCCACTACGCGGCAGCTGCTGCTCCCCGTCGGTCTCTCCGGGCGTTGTGGTTCGCGGTCTCAGCTTGCGGTGAAGGCGAATTCCTGGCTGGAGGCTCCGGTGCAGTTGGCCTGCACGGCTTCGGCGCCGTCTGTGACCGGGGGCAGGAATCCCACGCACAGGCCGCTGTGCAGTGGCCGGAGTCGAAGGCCGCTGCCGGAGGCCTCCAGGCGGAACTTCTGGCTGCTGCTGTCCTCGCAGTCCCGGGGGGCGAGCAGTGCTCCGGGGGCGGTCGAGGCTCCGTCGACGGCCAGGCAGCCGATGCCCTTGCTCGGGTCGGGGTTGTGCCACTGGATGCGGTAGGTCTGCCCAGTCAGCTTTTCGAGGTAGACGCGGGGCAGCGGGGCGTCCGCGCACGAGTGCTGAACGGCGATTTCCCGATCGGTGCGACCGTTGCGTTCGCGTCCCTCGGTGAGACAGAGGGAGGGGGAGGATGCCGGGTGAATGCGGGTCCAGCCGGAAGCCGGCATCCGAGCGGAGGCCCGCGTGGGGCTGTGGCTGGGACGGGGAGCGGCCGTCTTGTCCTGTTCGTCCCGCGAGACAGTGGGGGAGACTGAGGGCCTGGTGTCGCTCGTTCGGTGCTCGGTGGGCGAAGAAGTCGGCTGCTTGGAACGTGTGCTGGGCGAGGCCTTACCGTGCGGGGTGCTCGTGGGTGCGCCGCCGGCACCGTCGTCCGAACCGTCGTTGGACGGCAACAGTGCCAGCGCCAGTATCCCCACGACGGTGCACGCGGCGATAGCGACCAGCGGTCCCTGACGACGCCAATTCGACTGAGCGCTTGCAGGATCGGTGGTGCCATCGGCCGGGTCGCCGGAGGTCGGTTCGTCGGCCGGGTCGGTGTCCGGGTTGTGCTCTTGGGCGGCTGCTCCCACGGGAACCGGCACCGTTTTGTGCGGCGCGGCGTCGTCTTCCTGGGCAGCGGTCTGCGCTGCGTCCTCGCCGGCGGACTCTGGTGCGGCGCTGCCGGAGATGGACAGGCGCCGTCGGGCGTCGAGCCATGCGGCCACCGTGTCGTCGTCGCCGCCGCACGCCCGAACGTAGGCAGCCAGGAGTTCGGCGCGGGGCAGCTCGTCGCGGCTCAGGGCGGCGGAGATGGTCGCGCGCGGCAGGACGTCGCCGGCGTCGGTGGCGTTGCGTTCCAGCTGCCGGTAACTCAGGTCCGCCCAGCGGCGTAACTGCCGCATCAGCTCCATGAACTGTGCAGGGCGCTCTGCCACTGCCGGGTCGGGCCCTTGTCCCATCACCACTCCCTTGTCTTGTGAGTACCAAGGGAGCCTAAAGGGAGTTGATCGGTAGATGAGCGCTCTTTCCAGCATCTGTCTGCCACCTTCGAACATCGGGGTTGGCTGCTGTCCGGGACCGGCCATCCGCACTGATTGCGGATCGTTCACTGGTTTATGTGGCGGTATGCGACCACGTGGGCGAGGTCCGGGAGAGGCGCGACGGTGACCACGGTGCCGGGCCGGGGGGCGTGGATGACCTGGCCGTCACCGATGTACAGCCCGACGTGCCCGCCGCCGTAGGACAGGACGAGGTCACCGGGCACCAGTCGGCTTCGGGTGGTGGCGGTCCCGGCGTGGATCTGCCCCCACGTGGTGCGGGGCAACGTCACCCCAGCCGCCTGCCAGGCCCGCATCACCAGGCCGGAGCAGTCGAAGCCGCGAGGCCCGGCACCGCCCCACACGTAGGGCTTGCCCAACTGCGCTCGGGCATAGGCCACGGCGCCCGCCGCGGACCTGGTCGGCCTGGCGGGCCTGGCGGTGGGCGTCGTGGCCGGCTGCCGGCCCGGCGCAGGCGCGGTCACCGACGGTGTGGTCGCCGCCGGCCGGGTGGAGGTGGAGGCGTCCGGCTTCACGGGAACGCGCAGCGACTGCCCGGCGTAGATCAGGGTCGACGATCCCAGATCGTTGAGCCGCTGCAACTGCTTCACGGTCGTGCCGTGCGTGCGCGCCAGCTCCCACAGCGTGGCACCGGGCAGCAGCACGATCTTTTTGACCTTGGCGGGCTTGGCCTTGGCCGAGTCCGGCTCGGCGGGCTTGGCCGGGTGCGCCTTGGCGGGCTTGGGCACTGCCGGTGCTTCCGGCCGCAGCGTGAGTGACGGTTCGCCGGCCGCGGAGGAGTCCGACGGGCCGTGCACGGCCAGCAGCACGCCCGCCAGCACCGAGAGCACGAACCCCACAGCCAGTCCTGCCACTGCGGCCATGCCGTTGCGGATCTTCTTCGCGCCCACGCCGGGGGTGCGCGGCCTGCGGTGCGACACCGGCACCGACCGGAGCCCCTTCCTCGCGGTCTGCTTCTTCGGCGCCTGCCGCCGAGGCAGGAGTGTGTGCTGTCCCATGACGACCTCCTCGAAAAGACCGCGTAGTTCGCGGCCCGGCAAGGAGGTTGATTCGTCTCAAAGGTGTCCCGCTAGATCTTCGCCCGTCCGGGACAGTCCCGGTCCGTCCAGTGCTGGCAGCCCCCTGACAACGGTGGGCCGCGTAGGCGCGGACGGTGCCGCTGACCTGCACAGACAATGCTGGACTGTCCCGTCCGCCATGACGTGTTGCCCCGCGCTGACCTGCCCGGCACGCTCTTGCCATCGACCGGCCCACACGGACCGCGCCAGACGTCGACGGCGCTTCCGGGTCCGCCGCATCCACTCTCGCCATCTGCCGGTGTCGACGACCGGGGCGAGCAGTCGTCCACACGGCCCACCCCTCAGCGTCCGCGCAGGGGTGGCTACCTCACCGACTCGTTCCTCGAAGGAGATCCGCATGTCTGCTGTCACACACCGCAAGACCCGACCGCTGATCATCGCTGTGCTCGCCAGCGGTCTGGTCGCGGGCGTTGTCGCCGGCACTTCGGTCACCGATGTGTTCACCGCCGACTCGGGCCAGGGCGGCACCTCGGGCCAGGTTGCCCTCGCCGGTAGCAAGGTGCAGCAGGGCGGCGACGTTTGCCAGCCCGTCGACCGCGTGACGCCCATCCTGATCCGCGAGGGCTGGGACAGCCGTCCCGAGAAGATCACCTGGCGTAACGGCGCCTCCACCGAGCAGAAGCACCAGTTCACCTTCACCCACACCTACTCTGCCCGCGGCATGCTCACCGGCGACCTGCCCTCCCTGCCCAGCATGCAGGGCAAGGCGAGGGCGAAGATCAACAAGAAGAACAAGCAGCAGGGCACCGCCATGTTGGGCTTCGAGCTGGAGCTGTCCGCCGACATCAGCAACGGCGAGACCATCGAGTACACCGTCCCCGCCAGCAGCATGTTCATCGCCAAGCGCGGTATCTGGAAGCAGACCTGGGCCATCAAGCGCTACCAGCGGTGGTCCAACTGCCAGGAACGCTGGTCCCACGCCGGCAACATGACCGGTGTCGGAAGCATGATCTACACCTCCTCCAAGAAGCTGTACCGCTGAACCTTCGGCCCAGGCGGCAGGCGCTTTCTGCGTTTCGGGGGAGCGGCTCGCCGGCACCGATCCCGGCTGCCTCGGATGTGCGAGGCAGCCGGGATCAATCAGCCCGCGGAGCCACAGACCACCTGCCCGGTAGGCACAACCAGCCTCTTCAGCTCGCCTTCGGTGCACTGACCGTACGGATGGGCAAGGAGCCACCGCAGCATTCGCCGGCGACGGGTGACTGTGCCGGCTTCGCACGGGCGACTCGCTCCGGCTGACTACACCCCACCGGGCTTGGAGGAGGCGCACCCGGGGTCCGTGGAGTCCGTGGTGCATTTCACGATGACGCTGTGGACATTGTCGACCCCCTCCACCGGCATGGTGACGGTCATGTGGTGCGTCCACGTCGACCCGGCATCGTTGCTGAATGTCCAGTCTCCGGTGGTCGTCTTGAGAGCCAAGGCTCGCGCCAGCCACGCTGTCTGGCCGGGCGGAACCTCCATCGCGTAACTGGTGCCCGATGCCTCAGTGGTGGTCTGAGTCTCGGTCCAGGTGTGTTGGTATCCAAGCTGGACGTCGGCTTTCAGTGGGCTCTTGGCCTCTGATCCCGGTCCGATCGTGACATTGACGCCGAGGGTGTCTGTTTGGCTGACCATGTTCGCGCTGGACTGCGACCAGTTCATGGAGCAGCTCAAGTTGCCGCCGGAAGGCCCGCTGGAGTTCGTGCAGACGGGGGAGGAGCCCTGCTGGTCACTCGATGTGGAAACGAGTTGGTAGGGCCCGAGGTGGGCGGGCTGGGAGTCGTCGGTGATGGTGTACGAACTCGCCGTGATGACGCCGGATCCGTTGTTGCGTTGGGTCAGCGCGTACTGCGTCGCCAGATCGTCGAGGGTCGGGCCGCTTGGACTGTCACCGGGGGCCGCAGTCACGGTCCACTGCTCAGTGGTGTCTCCCCCGCTGGCGCCCACTCCCTCGGTGCAGCCACGGGTATTCATCTGGAGGGCGGCACCGCCGGCGTAAGGGGAGGCGTACTGGTCCCAATACGACGAGACGCATTCGTCGTTGTCGACGCGCCGAATCAGGTAGGTATTGGCCACGTCGGTGACCGGTTCGGCGTAGAACAGCTGTTTCTGGTCTGTGTCATCGCAGGTGGCGGTCATGGTGAGGAAGCCATTTTCGTCGATTTCGACGCAGCCGCTCTTGCTGGGGATGTTGTTGGCGATTTGGAAGCTGCCGTCGTTCTTGGGGTTGGGCTTGAAGCTCCACTGATCGCTTATCGCCGTGCCATCAGGTCGCAGGACGACGTCATTGCTGTCCGATGAGCCGTCATTGAGCAGATCGACGGGGCCATTCGGGTTCGCGGCACGCGCCATCCCCGTGACCTCGTGCTGCACGCGGGCGATGGTCATGCACCCGGTGTGGGAACTCTTGTCACACGAGGGGTCGTCTGCATGAGCTGGCGTGGTAGCCAGCAGTGACAGCGGTATGGTGAGTGCGACCGCCAGGAGCGCAGGCATTCTTCGCGTCGCACTTTGTGGGACTTGTTCAGTGGGCATGAACCATTTCCCTTTCGTCCTTCTTCGTGATTCCGGCACGGTGACCACCTCACGCTGAGGTGACCGTGCAGCAGGCGGCTATGCAATTCGGTGAAATGCGGGCTGCTGCTTGTTGCACGATTCCCGGCGCCGTAACCGGAACCGCCGGCACCGCGACGGTCGTTGGCGGCCCCGGCCTCTGGGGCATCTCAGCGGTCATGGTTCTTGGTCCTCGCTCCGGTGAGCTGTGCTCTTCGGGCCGGTCAGGTGCCCCCGAGCAGCACCGGTCCACCCCGTGCGCCCGGACCACCGTGGCACCGTCAACGTAGGCGCGGGCAAGCGGAGGAACATCCTCCATCTGCCGGATAGAGTTCTCGATTTCGGGTGCCGGGCCGTGGTGACCTGTGAGCGGGAGCTCGTCGCGCAGCGGGGCCCGGGGCTCTGCGGAGCCGCACCGCGGCCTGCCAACCGGGCGTTCAATCCGCCCGCAAGCGGTCGCCCGCAAACGACCCCGCCATTCGTGACAGCCGCAAGGGACGTGCCGTACCTTCAGATGCATGGGGGAGCTCTCTGAGGAGTCCGGTGCGGGGCGGGTCCACAACCGCATCGAGGGCGATGTCAACGGTGTAGTAGGGCAGTTCGGGGATGTTCACGGAGACGTCCATATGCAGGGGGGCGTCAGTGACACCCAGTTGTCCCGCCTTGCGCAGGAGATCGCTCGCTCTTACGCCGCTACTGAGGCGACGAGGGCGGCCGAGGCAGCTGCAGCGGCCGAGCAGGCCGAGCGAGCGGCTGAACAGCGAAGAAGGGCTCAGCAGAAGCAGCAGCAGGAGGCTGAGTGGGAGAAGGAACAGGAGGCCGAGGAACAGAGACGGGAGCGCAAGAAGTCGGCGCTCAAGTCCGTTGGTTGCGTCTTGCTCGTCCCGGCCTTTCTTGCCATTTCTTTCAGTACGCAGGTGACTCTCTGGACGTTTCCGGTCCTGATTTTCGTGCTCGTTCTGGCCCTTGTGCTGGCCAGGTCCGGCACTGACCGGAAGTAATTCCTTCCGCGGGCGATCACGTCAACTCCCTTCGCGGTCCCTGTCGTGCAGCCGGTCCTACCCGCAGTGCAGGCTCCGACTTAACGCTCTGCTGGACACGGCTTGCGCCGAACTGGACTCCTACCTGCGGCGGCTCGTACTCCAGCGGTGGATCGTGATCCTGGCGACCGGACGACGTACCCCGGTGGCTGCTGGTAGACCGGTCCCCAGGCCGTCCGGTCATTCAGGTCCGAGCCGAATGCACGCCGCACCCCCGAGCGCTCTACTTGGCGAGCGGTGCCCACCAGCGTGCTCAGTCACACTCGCCGTAGTGGGCGCATGTGCGCGATGGTTGGCGAGCCTGCTTTACCGAGCACTCGACCTGCTGTGGTTGAGCGCTTGGGTCGGCTCGTTGGCGTTTGAGTTGGCCTGTTGCTGGCCCACGGGGCCCGATCGCACCGGCGACCGCTGGTTTCACGCGGGGGCGGTAGACGGCGGTGATCCTGTGCTCGCGGCTTCCACGACGATCTCTCCGGCCCGGGTGCGTGCGTACAACACCTCTCTGCCTGCACGGTGGGCGCTGACCAGGCCGGCGGTGCGCAGGGCCGTCAGGTGCTGGGAGACACCGCCGGGAGTCAGCCCGGTGCGGCGGGCGAGGTCGGTGGTCGAGGCGGGGGCGGTCAGCTCGGTCAGGAGGGTTGCGCGGGATCGCCCCAGCACCCCTGCCAGGGCGTCGGAGACGGTCGCGGGCCGCGCCTGCCAGAGCGTGCCGACGGCGCGCGGGGGGTAGCGCAGCGAGGGCAGCCACGGCTCGGTGAGGACGGAGAAGACGCGCGGCCAGACAAAGGCGGACGGCACCAGCAACAGCCCCCGGCCGGCCAGCTGACGCGCTCCGTGCGCGGTTCGGTGTGCCACGTGCAGGGTGCCTCCCGCCCAGGTGACCTGTGGGTCGAGGTCCGCGAACAGGTGCTGGGCGCCACCTTCGACCAAGCGGCCGGCGCGGTAGCGGATGTCGCCCTCCAGCAGGGTGAGGATCCGCGACCAGTACGGCGCCAGGGCCAGCTCCCAGTACGTCTCGATCGCGTCGGCCAACCGCCCGAGTTCGGCTGTGGGGTCCGCGCGCAGCGCCGCCATCCGCGCGGGCGGTACCTCGGCCGTCGTGTGCAGCAGCGCCGACGGGGTGGCCCGGACCGTGGCCAGCTCCATGTCCAGTGATGGCAGCGGGGTGGTGGGCGGCGGGCAGATGAACCCCGGGATGCGGCCGCTGTGGGCCGAGCCCGTCGGCACCGGAACGAGGTCGAACAACGGGCTGAGGTCGACTTCCGCCGCCGCCAGCTGCTGCCGTGCCCGGTCGGCCCAGGTGCGGTGCAGGCCGTGTGCGTCCACGCCCTTGAGCACCCGGATGCTGGCCACCACCTCCCACAGCGGGGAGATCGCGAAGCGGGTGCGGGCGACGTCCTCCAGGCCGAGTTCGATCTCGATCATTTAGCTCAGGATAAAACAATGGGGAAGTCGTCAACGGTCCTGCACGGTACGGCGCATGACCGAAGCACCCCGTTCCCCGTGGCGGCTGCGCGACTTCCGCATACTCTTCGCCGCGAGTGCCCTCAGCCACCTCGGCAGCAATGCCGGCTATGTGGCGATCCCACTGCTCGCCGTCACCACCCTCGGCTCGGGCCCCGGCGAGACCGGTGCGCTGGCCGCGCTGTCCACCGCCGCCTTCCTCCTCATCGGACTGCCCGCGGGCGCCTGGGTGGACCGTCTGCCCGGCCGCCGAGTGCTGGTGGCCGCGGACGCCCTCCGCGCCGTGCTGTTCGCTTCGATCCCCGTCGCATGGTGGCTGGGTGTGCTGTCACTGCCGCAGCTGTACGCGGTGGTGCTGCTGAACGGCTGCGCCACGGTGTTCTTCGACGTCGGCTCGCAGAGCGTCCTGCCCGAACTGGTCGGCCGCGAACGCCTGGCGCCGGCGAACACGGCGCTGGTGAGCCTGATGGCCGGCGCCGGCATCGCCGGCCGCGGTGCCGGTGGTGTCCTGGTCCAGCTCTTCACGGCGCCCCTGGCGATTCTCGGCGGAGCCCTCGCCTATGTGGCCTCCGCCACCGGCCTGACGGGCATCGGCCGATGCCACGCTCCCGCCGCGGCACCGCCCGACCGGAAGCGGCTGCGCGCCGAGATAGCGGAAGGGCTGCGCCACGTCCTCGGCAGCCGCGAGCTGCGCGCGCTGGCGCTCACCGCGACCCTCAGCAACCTCGGCGCACAGATGATCAACGCCATGCTGCCGGTGCTCTTCACCCACGAACTGCACCTGCCCGCCGGGGCACTCGGGGCGTACTGGGCGGCCGGCGGCCTGGGCACCCTGCTCGGCGCCGGCGTCGCCCGCCGCCTCGCCGCCCGCCTCGGCCACGGTCGCACCCTGGGGCTGGCCGGACTCTGGTTCTCACCCGCCGCACTCACCGTCGGGCTCGTCGACGACGGGCCGTGGCTTTGGGTGGCCGGCGCTGGGTGGCTCGTCACCACAGCCAAGACGGGCATCAACAACGTCCTCGGCGTCACCCTGCGCCAGCGCATGACCCCGGACCCGCTGCTCGGCCGCATGAACGCCACCTTCCGATTCCTGCTCACCGGCGCCCTGGCCATCGGCTCCGCCCTCGGTGGCCTCATCGGCCAGACGGCAGGCGTACACATGGCAATCTGGGCCGGCGCGATCTGCATGGCCTGCGCCTTCCTCCCGGTCTTCTGCTCCCCCGTCCGCACACTGCGCGAGCTTCCGGTAACCACCACGCCACCCTCCCGAGCCTCGGCGGCACCCGCGCCGTGACCAGGGCAGGTGCAGCACGGAGGCACGCTCGAGAGCCGGCCCCGGCGTGGCTTCCATGAGCGTGCCCAGCCGCCGCGGCGCAGCGGCGACCGGCTCCAGGATCCGGACTGGGAACCCACCGATGGGTGGTCGAGCGGACCATCGCGTGGCTTCACTTTGTTGGGACCCCCGTCAGCCTCGGGGCTGGTGGCGCCGGGGCGCACGGGCTGCTCTGACGAGAGCCACGGCGCTGCTACCAACGCCTGATGAGCCTCACCTCATGGGACACGGTCTGAGTCGGCGGGTGCCGTCAATCCTGGCGGTAGGCGTTGCCGTGCTCGTTGATGAGCACGTACTCGGGGTCGAGGGCGGCCGCAGCGCGGGCGCGTTCCAGCAGCCAGGTCAGGGGAGGGAGCGGGGCCAGGCCGAGGCGGTCGAGGAGTTCGGCGCGCATCCCCGGCAAGTCTTCCAGCTCGGCTGCCTCGATGTATTCCGCGTCGTCATCGTCGCGGAGAGCTCGGAGGGCCTGTTCGTCCATCGTTCGGCCCTCCCGTTCCCAGTGCAGGGCTTCGTCGGCGCACGGCAGGCCGATCAGCAGGAGCAGTGCGTCACGGAGGTTGGTTCCGATCAGCCCGGCGGAGCCTTCGGAGTCGGCGAAGAGGACCGGGCGGTCCTCGTCGTCGCCTTCACCGCAGAGGAAGTACGTGCCGCCGCCGTGGTCCTTGGCGATCGGGTCCAACGGGGCGCCGGAGGCCAGACGTACCGGTTCCACGTGGGTGAGAGGGCCGAAGGCCGCGACGAGAGTGTCGAATTCGAAGGGGAAATCGGCCAGTTGCGCGGCCTCGGGGTCCGCCTTGAGCCGGTCGAGCAGTGATTCGGAAGTCTGCACGAGTGGACCCTACAGGGGGCTCTGACGGGGCAGTTCGGAGGTAGCGCCTGTGCCGGTCATCGCCGCACGGCGGAAAGTGCCGCGTCGCCTGCTTCGCCCTCAACGACTTCGCCTAGCCTTCCTCCGCGGGTGTCGTGATTCCAAGGTCGACCCGCATGACGTGGCGCATTCTCCACAAGGCGTCCCAAAGCCTTCGCGTGTCCTCTTGGGCGGCTGCCACGCTCTCTTCCTGTCCGGCGACGCCTCTGTCGAGCCGTTTCAGTAAGCCGTACAGATCGCCGAAGCCGCGGTTCACCGTACTGGCCGCAGCCATCACCTCATCGGGCAGCATCATTTGGGCCTCGGCGTGGCGCAAGCGATGGTCCCGGCGGGCCCGGTCCAGGTCCAACCGTAATTCCTCGGTCACCTCTCCCGCTTGCAGGGCGTGGAGGAAGTTCGTCACCACGGTGATGTAGTCACGGGCGCCGGCGTTGAGGGCGGCGTAGCTTGTTCGTCGTGCCTCAAGCTGAGCCTGTCGAGTGGCGTACTCGCGTTCCTGGTCCTTGAGCTGCTTGGCATGCTCCAGATCACGTGCCCTGGCCCGGTCAGCACTGCGCTGCGTGAGTAGTGCTGACGCGAGCGTGCCTCCGATGCCCAGAACTGCGACCGCGACTTCGCTGATTGAGCTACCCATGCCGCCCCCCGGACCCGTTCGGCTTGCGGAGACTGTACTGGGGAGCTGGCGTTCGCCGGAGGGAGCGCAGGTGGATCGGGGCAGCGTCGACACTCATTCCTGAACACCGGCTGGATCGAGGGGAGCCCCGCCGGCCTTCGTTCCCACGGTTGAGTCGTGGGACCAGCAGGCCGGTGGACGCGGTGTCCCGGGTACGGATCAGGCCAGGCGGGCAGATGACAACTTCTCTTCACCTCGGTCTTGCCCTTCGGTATGGACCGCTACGACGACTACGGGCACCCTGTCGCGCGACGTGCCACAGAGGCACTCCTGATGACGAGGGCGGGGCGAATGACACCGATCAGCCGAAGAGGTTTCGTGGGGCTGGGCGCTTCTGTGGCCGCGGGCGTGACGCTGGGCGCCGGCACGCGCACGGCAGACGCGGTCCAGGCCGCAGCGACCGGCACGATCAAGGACGTGGAGCACGTGGTGATCCTCATGCAGGAGAACCGCAGCTTCGATCACTACTTCGGGCGCTTGAAGGGCGTCCGTGGCTTCGACGACCGCAGCGGCATCCTCCTGAGCGGCGGCCATTCGGTCTTCAACCAGCCGAACGGCCTGGGCCGGCAATACCCGTGGAAGCTCAGCTCCACCCTGCCGGCGGGAGGCAAGGACAGCGAGACCCTCGCCCAGTGCAACGGCGACCTGCCGCACTCCTGGTCCTCGCAGCACTCTGCCTGGAACATGGGCCGCCTCGACAACTGGGTCACGGGCGTGGGCAACGTCCGCTCGCTCGGCTACCTGGATCGCTCCGACATCCCCTTCCACTACGCGCTCGCCGACAACTACACCATCTGCGACGCCTACTTCTGCTCCACGCTCAGCGCGACCGGCCCCAACCGCACCTACCTGTGGAGCGGCAAGGTGGACTCGTCCAGCCACGACGGCGGCGACGAGTCGGGCCTGACCTGGCAGACCTACGCCGAGGCGCTGCAGGCTGCCGGGGTGACCTGGAAGGTCTACCAGAACGCGGCCGACAACTATGGGGACAACGGCTGTGCGTACTTCACGAACTTCGCCAACGCCAAGCCCGGCGAGCCGCTGTACGACCGCGGCATGTCCTCGGTGCCGAAGGTGACCGGCTCGACCCCCGACGACATCGCCGCCCCCCTCAAGGCCGACGTGCTCGCCGGCACCCTCCCGCAGGTCTCCTGGATCGTCCCCAACCAGGCCTTCTCCGAACACCCCTATGCCCCACCCGGCGATGGCGCCCACTTCGTCAACCTGGTCTACCAGGCCCTCGCGGCGGACGCCGACGTCTTCAACTCCACCGTCCTGTTCCTCAACTACGATGAGAACGACGGCTACTTCGACCACGTACCGCCACCGGTGCCACCCGCCGGAACCGACGGCGAGTACCTCAACGGGGTCCCGTACGGCTTCGGCTTCCGTGTCCCGATGATCGTCATCTCGCCCTGGACGCGCGGCGGCTGGGTCTCCTCAGAGGTCTTCGAACACACCTCGGTGCTCCGCTTCCTGGAGACCTGGACCGCGGCTCTGGGCAAGCCTGCCAACTGCCCCAACATCAGCGCGTGGCGGCGCAAGGTGAGCGGTGACCTGACCGGTGTCTTCAACTTCGCCAATCCGGTCCACGGACCCGTCTCGTTCCCCGCGACCAGCGTCATCGGCATCGGTACCTGTGCTCCGCTGCCCAATCCGGCGCCGACGAACAACGCCCTGCCCAGCCAGGAGCCCGGCACCAGGCCGGCCCGCGCGCTGCCGTACCAGCCCAACGGATACCTGTCCCGCTTGGAGTTCGGCTCCTCCGGAAAGATCCTCGCGTGGTGCACGATGGCCAACCAGGGCGACCCGGCAGCACGGGCGGCCCACTTCTCGATCCACCCCAACGCCTATCGGGACACCACACCCTGGCAGTACACCGTCGATGCCGGGGGTGCGGCGTCCGACTACTTCAACATCGGTTCGGGCTACGGTGACGGCAAGTACGACCTGACGATGGTCGGCCCCAACCGCTTCCTGCGCCGCTTCCAGGGCGACGCCACCAAGGCGGGCAAGTCCGCCGAGGTGAGCACCCGTTACGCCGTGGAACCCGGTACGGGCAAGCTCGCCCTCTACTTCAAGATGACCAACACCGGCTCGTCCTCCGTCAGGTTCACGATCACCTCCAACCGCTACCGGGGCGACGGCCCCTGGACCTACACCGTCGCCGCCGGCGCTTCGACGGAGGGCTACTTCAATGCCGTCGCGTACCAGAACGGCTGGTACGACTTCACGGTGACCGTCGATTCCGACGCGACCTGGTCGCGCCATTTCACCGGGCACGTGGAGACGGGCACGGCCAGCGTCAGCGGCTGATCCCGGCGATACAGGTGCGGCGGGGCGCACTTGGGCATGACCTTGCTGGCTGCCGCCGATGAGGGCCGGGTGAGGCCTTGTCGGTGGCAGCCAGCACGGAGGAGCCGGCCGTCAGCGGCTGTTCCGAAAGGGCATGCCATGCGGGTATGCGGTGCAACCAGCGGCTCACGGTCTGCTGTCCGCAGCCTGCCTCGTGCGCGAGCGCCGGGACCCGCGGACCGGCCCAGCTCAGCTCAGCTCGACCATCCGCGCCCACACCAAAGGCGAAGAGGTAGCCCTATTTCGCTCATATTCTGTCGAATAGACGTCAATATCGAAACTTTCGAGCACTCATGACTTCAGGTGCCTAGGATGCCGCTCAACAAACTCTGATCTGGAGCTGCCGCGGGTCGCGTCCACGGACGTGGTGTACAGCATTGCTCAGTGCATTGTGCCGGTGATGGTGATCCGGACGGCCGTCTCGGCCCTATGCCGAGCCGCTGGTCCGGTATCCGGTACGCCACATCCCCCAGGGAGGCGGACGTGCTCGGTGGAGTTGGATCGAACGGGTCCGCACCCGTCGTGGGTGCCACCACGCCGCCGCAGCCCTCCGGCGACACCGCCCCGGGCCTGCGGAACGGGCCGGCGATCTCACTGCCCAAAGGCGGCGGCGCCATCCGGGGGATCGGGGAGAAGTTCACCGCGAACCTGGTCACCGGCACCGGAGGGCTCTCGGTTCCCCTCGCACTCAGCCCGGGACGGTCCGGGTTCGGCCCGTCTCTGACGTTGGGTTACGACTCGGCCGCCGGCAACGGTCCGTTCGGGATCGGCTGGGGGACGGGGCTTCCGGCGATCACTCGCAAGACCGACAAGGGCATCCCGGCCTATGCCGACGACGTCGAGGACACGTTCATCCTGGCCGGCGCGGAAGACCTGGTTCCCGTCCTCGTCGAACGCGACGGCGAGTGGACCCGGCATCATCAGTCGCGCACGGTGGACGGCGCGGATTACGTGGTGCGCCGATACCGACCGCGCGTGGAAGGCATCCATGCGCGAATCGAGCGGTGGACCCACGTACATTCCGGCGAAGTCCATTGGCGCTCGATCAGTCGGGACAACGTCACCACTGTCTATGGGCGTGATGCGGCCAGCCGTATCACCGACCCGGCCGACGCGCGCCGGGTCTTCAGTTGGCTGATCTGTGAAAGTCATGACGATGTCGGCAACGTGATCCGTTACGAGTACAAGGCCGAGGACGACGCTGGGGTCGATCTCGATGCCGCCTGCGAACGCAACCGCACCACGGCCGGTCGCGCCGCGAACCGGTATCTGAAGCGAATCCACTACGGAAACACGGTTTCCCGGCTGGTCTCCGATGATTCGGATTACCTGTTCGAGGTCGTGTTCGACTATGGAGAACACGACGAGAGCACGGTCGAGGTCCGGCCCTGGACTTGTCGGCTGGACCCGTTCTCCTCCTACCGGGCCGGATTCGAGATGCGCGGCTACCGGCTCTGCCGACGGGTGCTGATGTTCCATCATTTCCCGGACGAGCCCGATGTCGGTCGTGACTGCCTGGTGCGCTCCACCGAGCTGGCCTATCGCGGCGATGCCGAGCGGGGCGGGGTGACGGGCGCGTTTCTGGAGTCGGTGTCACACAGCGGCTGGCGGCGGCAGGCTTCCGGTGGATATCTCACCAGGTCGTTGCCGCCACTGGAATTCTCCTATTCCAAGGCCGAGATCGACACCGAGATACGCACGCTCGACGCGGCTGACCTGGCGAACGCGCCGATCGGTGTGGACGGATCGGCCTACCGATGGACGGACCTGGAGGGCGACGGGCTGGCCGGGTTACTCACCGAGCAGGCCGGGACCTGGTTTTACCAGCCCAACCTCGGCGGTGGCCACCTCGGGCCGATGCGCGTGGTGCGCAGCCACCCGGCCGGCGGCCGGACCGAGCTGCTGGACCTGGACGGCGACGGACGCCCGGCCGTGGTGGATTTCGGTGGCCCCACACCGGGGTTCACCGAACGGTCCGACCAGGACTGGGAGGTGTTCCGGCCGTTCCGGTCCCGGCCGAACCTGGCGTGGGACGACCCGAACCTGCGCTTCGTGGACCTCAACGGCGACGGCCGCGCGGACGTGCTCGTCACCGGCGAACCGGGCTGGACCTGGTATCGATCGCTGGGCGAGGAGGGATTCGACACCGGCCGCCGGGTCTGGCCGGCAAGGGACGAGGAAGCCGGGCCTCGGCTGGTCTTCGCCGACCGCTCCTCGTCGATCCACCTGGCGGACCTGTCCGGTGACGGGCTCGCCGATCTGGTCCGGATCCGCAACGGCGAGATCTGCTACTGGCCGAACCTGGGATACGGCCGGTTCGGCGCCAAGGTCAGCATGGACAACGCTCCCCGGCTCGACCATCCGGACCAGTTCGACCCGGCCAGGATCCGGCTGGCCGATGTCGACGGTTCCGGTCCGACGGACCTGATCTACCTGCACCGCGACGGGGTCCGTGTCTACCTGAACCGCTCGGGCAACGCATGGAGTGCTCCGCACCCCCTGCCCGTGGCCTTTCCCCGGATCGACAACGCGTCCAAGGTCGCCGTGATCGACCTGCTCGGCGCCGGCACCGGCTGTCTGGTGTGGTCCTCGCCACTGCCCGCCGACTCCGGCCGGCAGCTGCGTTATCTGGACCTGATGCGCGGCGGCAAACCCCATCTGCTGACCGGGGTGCGCAACAACCTGGGTGCCGAAACCCATATCCGCTACGCCCCCTCGACCCGCTTCTACGCCGAGGACGCCGCCGCCGGACGCCCCTGGCTGACCCGGTTGCCGTTCGTCGTGCACGTGGTCGAGCGGGTGGAGACGGTGGACGCGATCGGTCGTCACCGGTTCGTCAGCCGGTACGCGTACCACCATGGCTATTTCGACGGGCCGGAGCGTGAGTTCCGGGGTTTCGGCATGGTCGAGCAGACCGATACCGAGGCGTTGGAGGCGTTGGCCGAGGCCGGCGATGTGGACGAGGCCACGTACCGGCCACCCACGCTCACCCGGACCTGGTTCCACACGGGTGCCTTTCTCCCCGGACAGCGGATCTCACGGCAGTTCGCACGCGAGTACCACAGCGATGACCTGTTGCTCCCCGACACGGTGCTGCCGGACGGCCTGACCGCCGACGAGGCCCGGCAGGCATGCCGGTCCCTGAAGGGATCGGTGCTGCGAACGGAGGTGTACGCGCTCGACGGCAGTGATGCCGAAGGGCGCCCGTACCGTGTCACCGAGCACAACCATCTGATCAGGATGGTGCAACCAGCTGCCCCGCAGGCCGACTCGTCCGGCATGCGGCACGCGGTCTTCGACGTACATCCCAGGGAGACCCTGACCGGGCACTACGAGCGCACCCTTGACCCGCGGATCGGCCATGAACTGACCCTCGCCGTCGACGCATACGGCAACGTGCTGCGGTCGGTGACCGTCGGCTACGGCCGTACCGGCCCCTCCCTCGATCTCGATGAGCGGGACGCGGGGCCGCAGCGGCGCACGCATGTGGTGCTCACCGACCACGACTACACCAACGCCGTCGAGGAACCCGACAGCCACCGGGCACCCCTGCCCTGCCGGACACGTGCCTTCGAAGTGCTGGGGCTCCTCCCCAAGACTCCGTCCGGGGGGATCCCCACCGCCGGGGCCCGGTTCACCCACGCGGAGCTGACCCGCGCGCTGGCCGGCATCGACCAGACGATTCCCTACCAGGACTGGGACGCGCTGCCGCCGAAACCGGCACTCCGGCTCACCGAGCACGTACGCACCCTGTACCGGAGCGACGATCTCTCAGGGCCGCTGCCCCTCGGCACGCTCCAGTCCCGCGCGCTGCCCTACCAGGAGTACCGGCTGGCCTTCCCCGACGGACTGGTCACCGCGCTGTACGGGGAACGGGTCGACGAGCCGATGCTGCGGACCGCCGGATATCTGCGGCACGAGGGTGGATGGTGGATTCCCTCGGCACGGACCGCGTACGCGCCAGCGGACACGAGCGAACTGGACCACGCCGAACGCCACTTCTTCCTGCCCCGCCGGTTCACCGATCCGCTCGGTGAGACCTCGACGGTCTCCTACGACGACTACGACCTGCTCCTCGTCGACAGCACCGACCAGCTCGGCAACCGCTACACGGTGGGCGAACGCGACGCCGACGGCAGGACCCTCTGCCAGGGCAACGACTACCGCGTGCTGCGGCCGGCCCTCGTCACCGACCCCAACCGCAACCGGGTCCAGGTGGCCTACGACGCGCATGCCAGGGTCGCCGGGACCGCGACCATGGGCAAGCGCGAGGAATCCCTCGGGGACTCGCTGGACGGCTTCGACCCCGACCCGTCACCCGCGCTGGTGGCCCGGTACCTCGCCGATCCGCTCGCAGCTGGACCCGCGTTGCTGAGGTCGGCGGGGACCAGGTTCTGCTACGACGAGTCGGCATTCCGGCTGCGCGGGGAACCGGCCGTGGTCGCCACCCTCGCCCGGCGCACCCACCAGTCCGATCTCGCCCCTGGTGAGCAGAGCGGGATCTCCCACACGATCGCCTACGGCGACGGTTTCGGACGCGAGGTCCAGTCCAAGGTCCAGGCCGAACCCGGGCCGCTGTCCGAAGGCGGCCCGGTCGTCGAGCCCCGCTGGGCCGGGACCGGATGGACGATCTTCAACAACAAGGGCAACCCGGTCCGTACCTTCGAACCGTTCTTCACCGAGACCCACGCCTTCGAGTTCGCGGTCATGGCCGGGGTGAGCACGGTGCTTCTCTACGACCCGCTGGAGCGGGTGATCGGCACCCTGCATCCCGACCACACCTATGCGAAAACGGCGTTCGACCCGTGGCGCCAGCGGGTGTGGGACGGCAACGACACCGTGCTGACCGACCCCCGGCAGGATCCGGACATCGGCGGCCAGGTCCGCCGACTGCTGGCCACGGAGCCCGGGTGGACCACATGGCATGCCGCACGGGCCGACGGCGCCCTCGGCCCCGAGCAGCGGCGCGCCGCCGAGAAGGCCGCACGCCACGCGGACACCCCCACCGACACCCATCTCGGCTCCCTCGCCCGCCCGTTCCGCACCGTGGCGCACAACCGGCACGCCAAGGACGGGACGCTCGTCGAGGAGCATCTGGTGACCCGGACGACCACGGATGTCGAGGGCAACGTCCGCGAGGTGCGCGACCCGCTCGGCCGCGCCACGATCCGCCACGACTACTCGATGGTGGGCATGCAGGTGAGCCGGGCCGGCATCGACTCCGGCACCGGGGCGCTGCTGCCGGACGTGCTCGGCAACCCGCGCTGTACCTGGAACAGCAGGGGCTTCCGGTTCCGCACCGAGTACGACTCCGGCCACCGTCCGGTACGCGCCTACGTCAGTGGTCCGGGCCTCGCCGGTGAGGCTCTGCACCAGAAGACCGAATACGGCGAGGATCCGGCCCGCAACCTGCGGACCCGGGTGTTCCGGCGGCACGACGGTTCCGGTGTCAGCACCCACGAGGCCTACGACTTCCGCGGCAACCTGCTGGAGGCGACGCGCCGCTTCCCGGTGGAATACCGGCGAGCGCCCGACTGGCGGGAGGAGGTCGCGCTCGAAGAGGAGGTCTACACCGGCCGCACCCGTTTCGACGCGCTGGACCGCCCCATCAGCATCACCAGCCCGGACGGCACCATGGTCCGGCCGTACTACAACGAGGCGAACCTCCTGGAGCGTCTCGTGGTCACGTCCGACGGTACGGACACCGTGCTGGTCGCGGCGGTGGAGTACAACGCCCGCGGGCAGCGCACCCGGATCGACTACGGCAACGGCGCGCGGACCCGCTACACCTACGACCCGCTGACCTTCCGACTCACCGCGCTGCGGTCCCGCCGTGAGCGGTCGCGTTCCCGCCGCGAGCGCAGGACGGTGCAGCACCTGACGTACTGCCACGACCCGGTCGGCAACATCGTCTCGATCCGGGACACCGCGCAGCAGAAGACGTTCTTCCGCAACCGGGTCGTCGAGCCCGGCGCGGACTACACCTACGATGCGGTGTACCGGCTCATCGAGGCGACCGGTCGGGAACACCTCGGCCAGACCGGTCCCGGTGACACCGGTGACGCGCCCAGGGTGGGACTCGCCCACCCCGGCGACGGTGGAACGATGGGGCGTTACCTGCAACGGTATGTCTACGACGCGGTCGGCAACATGCTGGCCCTGGAACACCGAGCGTCCACCGCCCCCGGCTGGACCCGCCGGTTCAGCTACTCCGAGCCCAGTGCGCTGGAACCGGAGGCCACCGGTAACCGGCTGAGCGGTGCGGGCGACGGCGACTTCGCGTACGACGCCAGGGGGAACACCACCGCGATGCCCGGCCTGCCGGTGCTGCGCTGGGATCCCGAGGACCAGCTGGAGGCCACCGCCCGGCAGGTCCGCGGCGCCGGAACCCCACAGACGACGTACTACTCCTACGACGCCACCGGACAACGCGTCCGCAAGGTCACCGACTCGTCCTGCGGCGAGGGTGAAACGGCGAGGAGAAGCAGCGAACGCCGCTACATCGGCCCGTTCGAGGTCTACCGGGAGTACGGCGCGGACGGCGCGGTGACCCTGGAGCGCCAGACGGTGCACGCGATGGACGACACGCGGCGCGTCGCGCTGCTGGAGCGGCGGACCCGCGGCACGGATTCCGGTCCGGAGCACCAGGTCCGGTATCAGCTGGCGGACCATCTCGGATCCGCCACGCTGGAACTGGACGAGCGTGCCCGGATCCTCACGTACGAGGAGTACCACCCTTTCGGCGGCACGGCCTACCAGGCGGTGCGTGCCAAGACCGAGACGCCCAAGCGCTACCGCTTCACCGGCCGGGAGCGCGACACCGAGACCGGCCTGTACTTCCACGGCGCCCGCTACTACGCCCCGTGGCTGTGCCGCTGGACCAGCTGCGACCCGATCGACACGCCTCAGGCCAGCTCGTACGAGTACGCCCATGGCAATCCGGTCGCGCTGGTCGACCTGGACGGCAGGAATCCGGCGCCTCCCTCGCACTCCATCGGCGACGTCTTGGAGTTCCTTCGGGCTCAGGCGGGTTTCGAAGCCGGCGCCAGCACCAGCGCCGGCGCCATCAACCGGACGGCGCTGAACTTCAGCAGCAAGGCGGCGAGCCCGGCCGGCACCGCGGCGCACGCTCGCGTCGGCGGCGTGCTGCGGGAGTTGCAGAGGCTCGGTGTCCAAGGCGCCGAGCGGATCTACGCCGATGTGCGCGTGATCGGCGGCACCATCACCGACATCGGCGTCCCACCTGGCGGTCCGAAGGGGACGCACAACCTCGATGTGGTGGTCGCCAAGGCCGGTCAGACGCTGACGAAGGGGCAGAGCCTGCTCGGTGGCGTCGCCGAGTCGATCGGCGACTTCAAGTATGGCGGCGGACAGATCGCCCAGAAGTACGCCGTCTACGGCTCTGAGCTGCTGACGCTGAACGCCAGTCCTCTGGTGGCTGCGGACTTCATCGACGACGTCGCGTCCACGGCGGCCAACGTCGAGCAGGCCGCGGCGAGCACCGCCGCAGCCGCCATCGCGAAGGTCGAGCAGGCTGCTGCGAGCGCGCAGGCGGTGACGGAAACCCCGGCAGTCGCCAAGAGCGTGTCGACGACCGCGCAGGTGGCCTCCGAGACCGGCGTCGCGGCCAAGGCGCTGGGTACGGGAGCGCGGGCCCTGCAGGCGGCCGCGCCGGTGCTCAAGGTGGTCGGGAAGGTGGCGGCCCCGCTGGCGGTGGCTGCCACCGCCCTCCAAGTGGCTACCGCGAAGACCACGGCTGAGAAGGCCGACGCCGCTATCGGCGTCGTGTCGACGGCCGTTGGTTTCGCGGGTGCGCCGGGGGCTGTCGCCGCGGTCGGCATTCAGGGCACCGCGTACGTCAGCGGCAAGGTGGGCGAGGTCGTCACCGAGAAGACCGGCAGTGAGACCGCCGGGGTGGCCGCGGCCACGTTGACCGGAGCGGCGGCGGGGGCAGGGGTCGGCGCCGTGGTCGGAAGCATCGTGCCCGGAGTGGGTACCGCGGTCGGGGCCGGGGTGGGTGCGGTGGTCGGGGCCGGCATCGGATTCGTCAAGTCGTACTGGAAATAGCCGTAGTGGAAGCAGCTGGAATCGGGGCGGAAGGGCGAAGATTGATATGCCGGAGTTGATCATCGTTCGGTTGCATCCGACGAAGCCCATGTCCGCGACGGATTTCCGGGCAGCCCTGGACAAGCTGACCGTGACCGCCTTCGACCTGACCTTCGCCGATCCCAGGAAGGGCGTACCGATCGGCTCGGCGAAGGGACTTGCCGTCACGCCCGCCGATGTCACCACCCACGACGTGGACGTGACCGCCACGGGGATCATCCAGCACTACCAGGACATCGCCGGCGGCGGTCTGCCGCCCGTGACCACACGGTTCCAGGAGGCGATAGCCACCGCGGTGATCGTGGTGACGCCACCGGCGGGTCATCCGGAATCCCCGACCGCCTCCTCGTACGACCTCCGGCTGGAGCTGACCCGCGACGGCCTGCCCATCGGCGACGGGGAGTTGGACTTCAACATCACGGTCACCGGCGTGGGCACGCTGCCGGTGCTTCAGCCGGCGTACTTCGCGATGCCCGCGAGCGCCTACGCGGCGGTGCCGGCGACGTCGCCCGGCGGAGACCAGGTCGAGCTGCCCAAGGACGGTACCCCGCCGAACTTCGCCGACCTGGTCACGAAGATCGACAAGGTGCTGGCGAAGGATCCCGGCACGGGTGGCTCCCTCGTGCAGCGCCCCCCGCTCAGCCCGGCGCAGAGCCGGCATGTGGCAGCCGAACTGACCTGGGACCGGCTGGTGTATCCACCCCCGGACCTGCCGCGCCCGCTCGGTGAGATGTACACCGAGCCGCCCGTGGTCGTCGGCCTCGATGTGCGGGAGGCGGAGAACGACCGGCAGCGGTTCGAGGCGGAACTGGCCGGCTATCACGCCACCGTCGACGCGAGGGCCGCACGGCTGGCCACCTTCGTCTTCGCCGCCTCGGCGGCCGTGCAGGGCGAACGGCTGGCCGCGGACGCCGCCCGGGCGAGGCTCACCTTCCCGATCCTGACCGGCGCGGAGACCGGGCCCGCCGCGGTCACCGTTGTCCCCCAGACCGGCTCGACCGCTCTGGACCCGACGTTCGCCGTGCCGGCGGCGTACCTGTACGCGCTCGGCGCGACACTGCCGATGACGGTCGATCCCGAACACCGCTACGACGCGGCCCGTTTCGCCACCGAGGCGCAGTCCCTGGCGCAACTGCGCATCGCGATCGAGAACGGCGTGGTCGCCGCGCCCGAGCCGCTGCTCACCAGGCCCGCCGAACCGGCGATCGGTCCGGATGCCGCGGCCCGCCGACTGCGCGCGCTGGGCTCGGTCACCACCTCGGAGCCGACCGTGGCGCTGGCACCGCCGGTGTCCGACGTGGTGCGGTCGTGGAGCACGCATTCCGGGGCCACGGAGGCCATCGACGCGGGGTTCTGGGCCCCTGCCGCGGCCGCGTCACCCGGACCGTACCTGGAACTGGTGCTGCGGGCGGTCACCGGAAACCACGATCCGCTGGTGGTCGCGGTGGGGCAGCCGCCGCTCTCGGTCACCACCGTCGCCGGTCTGGTGGCGGTCACCGATGAGCAGTGGCGCACCCTCCTGCGGGGCGATCCCGCGCTGCTGCCGCCGTTCACCGAGCCGGGCACGGTGTCGGAGCGGGCAGAGGCCTTCGTCCGGCACCTGCGCAAGTTCTTCACCGTCCCCGTCACGCCCCCGACCGCGGAGGCGCCCGCCGCCGGTACCCTCCCGACGCTTGGCGGGTCCGTCTCGGACGTGTTCGCCCGCATGATCGCGGCGTACGGCGACCACGGCGGTGGCGCCTTCGTCTTCGGAGCGCCCCGGGACGAGGACGCGTTCGCGGCCGCGCTGGCCGACACCTTCGGCACGGATGTCGCGGCGCAGCGCTGGCTGGAGCAGGCGGTCGCGGTGCTCGACGGGTTGCACGAACTGACCGCGTTCGCGGCCGGGGACGAACTGCGGTTCTCGCTGATGGAAGCGCTGTACTCGGCCGGCTTCACCGGCACGTCGCAGCCGGGCGCGCTGCCGGCGGCCGATTTCGCCGCGGCGCTCGTCGGCACCGTGGCGCACCCCTTCGCCGCGCGGATCCAACAGGCCGCGGGGGGACCCGCCGACCCGGCCGGCCCACCGGACGAGAGCTTCGCGCCGGTCAACCCGGACGGAACCCTGACCGACTGTGTGCCGCCGGAGCACCTGTCACCGTTCGGTCCGCCGCAGTACCTGCATGATCTGCTGCGGGTCTCGGCCGCGTCGACCTGCGAGCACCCCAGCACGCCGGTCAACGTGGCATCGATCGGCGAACTGCTCGTCGACCGCCGCGGCCCGCTCGGCGATCTGCAGGTGACGGCCGCCGATCTCGGCACGCCCCTGCCGGTGATCGACCTGGTGAACGAGAGTCTGGAGAAGCTGGCGGGCGGCGGCACGCAGGGCGCGATTCACCACACCGCTGCGGACCGGCTCGCCGGGCACGCTCTGGGGCAGCCGCACGATCCGGCGACTCTGTTCGCCGTGGTGCCGGAGCACTCCTCACCGGCCACCGAGGCCCTGCCCCAGGCTCACCTCGACGCCTACGCCCTGCTGCGCAAGGATTTCACCGCACCCGCTCTGCCGTACCACCAGCCGCTGGACGTGAACAGGTCCTACCTGCGTTTCCTGGGCACCAGCCGGTACGCCGCGATGCGCCGGTTCCGCAAGGAGATCACCGAGCCGGTGCTGGACCCGGCGCACGAGCCCGCCGGGTTCCAGAGCCACCGGTGGCGCTACCCGGTCCGCCTGGAGATCGCCTGCGAGTATCTGGGGATCTCCACCGAGGAATACGACCTGCTCTATGCCCGGGACATCGCTCTCAAGAAGGCGAGGGGACGGCTGAGCCTGTACGAGGTGTACGGGTTCGTCAAGGAGTCCGTCGGCGGATCGTCCTGGACCGACACGGTGCTGCGTGTGCCCGAGTTCCTGGAGCGCACCGGCCTGAGCTACTGCGAGTTCCTCGAACTGTGGCGCAGCGGCTTCGTGGAGTTCCACAACGCCGCGCAGGAGGGGGCGGCCTCGGACTTTCCCGACTGCGAGCCGTGCTGTCTCGACGATCTGCGCATCAGGTTCACCGATCCCACCGACGAGCAGGACCCGCGCGCCGCGTTGCGCCGGCTGATCGTTTTCGTCCGGCTGTGGCGTCGGCTGGGCGAGGGCGCGGCGCCGGGGATCTCCTTCGCGATGCTGCGTGATGTGTGCGAGGTGCTGCGGCTGTTCCACGGTTCGGCGATCAACGCGGACTTCTGCCGCCAGCTCGCGGCGCTGCTCATCCTGCACGCGGAGCTGTGTCTCCCTCTCGTGGACACCTATCGGGCCGACGCGGCGTCGCCGGCCGAGAGAGTGCCGCTGCTGGGGCTGTGGGCCACCGAGCCCCCGGCCGCCGGGGCCGTCGAGCTCGTGCTGGACCGGATCGGCGATCTGGCACGGGCCCGCTATTCCTGCGGGGACCGGGAACCGCGCTTCGCCAAGGCGCTCGCCGAGAACCTGACGGTGCTGTCCCGGCTGGCCGGGTTCGCCCCCGACACCGCGAGCGATACCTGGTACGCGCTGCCCACGCACACGCTGCGGTTCGTGGAGGTCCTCGGCAAGATCTACGCCTCCGACTTCACCGTTGGCGAGATCATGTGGCTCTTCACTGTCGAAGAGCACCGCGACGGTGACGACCCGTTTGCTCTCCAGGACCGCAACGAGTCGGCCGACGATCCCCTGTCACTCCCCGAGCCGGCCGGATCGACCGGGTGCGACGAGGCGCAGACACTGTGGGCGCTGCGGCGGTCCCTGCTGGCCGTGCACGTTTCCGAGGAGGACGCCGATGCCTGGACGTGGCCCCGGATGACCGCGGCCTTGCGGGACGAGTTCGGCTACGTCCCGGCTTCCAGCGGACCCGACGCCTGGCAGGCGCTCGGGGAACACCTCTTCCCGGCCGTGCTGGAGCGGTGCGGCTGCCCGGTCGAGGTGCGGGGGCGCCAGTACCGTACGCCGCTGGCGGCCGCGGACACCTCGCCCCAGATGTGGCTGCGACCGGAGGACGGGCCGTTCGGCTACGACAGCACCGCGCAGGAGCTGTGGACCTCGCTGCCGGTCTCCGACACCGAGGTGATCGAGGAGCTCAGCCACATGCGGCCGCTGCGGGAGGCCGAGCGGGTCGCCGTGCGTAACCTGTACTTCGCGCCCCGGGCCGCGCTCGCCCCGTTCGCGGCGATCTTCGACGACGCCGAGTCGGCCATCGACACCCTGGTCTCCGAACCCGACGAGCAGGCCAGATTCGCCTATTTCCAGGCGCATTTCGCCCGCTTCCACGCACGCTGCAAGGTGATCGTCGACCATCTGGCGGCACATGTGGCCGCGGTGAGCGGCTGCCCGGCCGATGCTGCCGCGGCAGCCACGGTGCTGCGCACCCTGTGGGCGGACGAGAACGCGGCGGCGACGCCGTGGGAAACCGACGATGGCAAGACACCCGAGGTGACCTGGGCCCCACCGCCCAGCGGTGGCGCGTTCGCCGCGCTGCTGGGCCTCGTCGGCACCGGCCTGCTCGGCGAACTGCACGACGGCGCGGGCAACCTGGTCTGGAGGGAGACCCGCGGCCCGGCAACCGCGTTCGGCCCCGTGCGCAATCACTACAACGCTCCCGTGCCCACCGTGTTGCCGGCGATGAACCTCACGCCGAGTCCGGCCCAGTCCCGACTGGTCGGCGTACGCAACGGGTTTGCCGTCAGGGAGGGGGACGCCGAGCCGCTCGGTGGCGCGAGTCCCTTCACCGCGCGCTGGACCGGTGTGCTTCTGGTGGACGAGGCGGGGGAGTACCACTTCCACGCCGGCGCGCCCACCGAGGGCGACACCGCACCGGACTTCGCCCGCGCCCGCGAGCACCGCTGGCGGGTCGCCCTGGGGCGCGGCCAGAAGACCTGGATCATGCTGGACCACCACTGGGCCTCCGACGACGCGCCGGCGGCCGCGTCACGGGGCGTGCGGCTGCGCCGGGGCGCCTACCGGCTCACGATCGAGTACGCCCAGTCCGATCCGACCTTCGAGCGGGCCGAGGAGGTCTGTCCGGAGCACACCGGGTTCCAGCTGAAGTATCGCGGCCCGGACAGCGACGGTGTACTGACGGAGGTCGGCTTCGACCGGCTGTTCCGGGACGCCAAGAACGGGACGCTGGGCGACGGCCTCGTGGGGTCCGAGGGCCTGTACGCCTCGGACGAGGCCGCCGCGCAGTACCTGGAACAGCGCTACGGCGCCACCCTGCGCGACATCCGCCGCACCTACCAGCGGGCGGTGAAGGCGGCGCTGCTCGCCCGCCGGTTCGCGCTCTCCGCGACGATCGTGCCCGGATACCGGCAGTCCGAACTGGGCCACCTGATCACGCATCCGGAATCCTTCGCCGGCACGTCCTACCCCAGGACCGGGCCTTCGGCGTTCGGCGTGCACCACGCCTGGTTCGACTTCGACCTCCTGCCGGTGTCCGACCCGTACCCGCCGCAACCGGTGGGGGATCAGCGCACCGCGCCGAGCCCGCGCCGCCAGGCGGCACTCTTCGACTGGTGGGAACGGCTCTTCGACTACTGCCTGCTGCGGGCGCAGACCGAGTCCGCCCGGGAGCGCCCGGTCTGGCTGCTCTTCGCCGACGTGCGCGAGCAGCAGCCCGACGACCCGGCGCAGCTGCTGAGACATCTGGGCGTCGATCTGGCGCACTCGCCGCTGCTGCACACCTACTTCGCGACGCCACCGTATTCGCTCGACGCCGACGACCTCACCGATGAGCGGTGGGCGCTGCGGGTCTGGCAGGGCGAGAAATGGCTGACCCGGCTGCGCAGCCACCTCGCGGGCCGGTGGATCGGCGATGCCGTGCCGCGGAAGTGGGCGGCCGACGACCCCGGGGCGCAACCCGATTCAGGCAACGCGAACCTCACCCGGTTCGTGCGGGACGGCTGTTTCGAGAACGGCGAGCCGCTGCGCTACGAGGACCTGCGCGGGCTCAACGACGGCCTGCGTGAGCGGGCCCGGACGGCCCTGCTCGGGTACCTGTGCGGGATGGACCGGGTGCCGCTGCCCTGGGCGCCGGGTACCTTCGCGACCGCGCCGAAGGATCTCTCGGATCTCCTGGTCCAAGATGTCGAGACGGGCATCTGCCAGCGGATGAGCCGGATCGAGGAGGCCATCCGGACCGTGCAGGCATTCGTCCAGCGGGCCCGGCTCGGGCTCGAACCCACACTGAGGCCGGGGCCGGAGTTCGTCCGGTTGTGGGAGCGGCGGCTGGCCACCTACCGGGTGTGGGAGGCGTGCCGGCGCCGCGAGACCTACGGGGAGAACTGGATCGAGTGGGACGAGCTGAGCACCGCGCGGGAGTCGGAGGCGTTCGCGTTCCTGGAGTCCGAGCTGCGCCGGTCGACGCTGACCGTGCCGGTACCCGGCGGACTGGAATGGTGGCCGGGGCAACGGCCGCCGGAGCACCCGTCGTTGACCCCACTGCAGGCCCGTGAACCCTCCGGAATACAGCTGCGGCAACCGGCCCCGGAGGGGCTGAGGTTGCTGGGCTCGCCCGAGCGGGCCGCCCGGAACTCCTGGCTCGCGCCGGTGCTCGGCCTCACCCCCGACGTCCGCCCCCCGGACGACGACCGTCCCCGACGCGAAAATGACACGCGCGACCGCCAGGAGGGATCCTCGGACAGCCACGGTGGACTTCCGCTGTGGCTGTCCGCCGCGGTCCGCCTGGGCACCCGGTTCGTCCGGGTCGCCGCCGCCGGGCTCCCGCCCGCCGGGACGCCCTTCGATGCCTGGCACGAGGAGACCAACTGCTGCGCGCAGTGCGGCGAGGAACGGCACCACGTCGACGAGTACTACTTCTGGCTCGCCGATTCCGCGTTCTACTCGGCGCAGGTCCAGTACGCGGACGTCGGCGCTCAGCCGGACCGAACGCACCGCGACACCTCCGACTGGCACCGGCCGGAGAAGCTGCCCGCGCTGCTGGACTGGGACGCACAACCCATGGTGCATCTGTACTGGAGCCGGGTGCGGCACGGCGAGTTCGACCCGCCGCGCCGGTCCAGTCAGGGCGTCGCGGTCACCGGAGAGACGGCCACCCTGAAGTTTTCCGGACGCACGGCGGATTCCCTGCGCTTCGAGGTGGTGGGCGCGGTCACGCCGGTGATCGGCCACGCCGACCCGACGCCACCGGGGTTCCGCTACGACCTGGCCGAGGACAACGCCGTACCACTTCCGTTGGTCGAGACGCCGGCCCCTGCGCCGAGCTTCCCCGGCGGGCTCGCCGCCTACCCCTACTTCGTCTACGTCGCCCCGGGCGCTCCGCTGCTGCCGCCCTCGCCGTTCAGCGTGGCGATGACCGTGGCCGGCGCGCTGCGCACCCACTGCCGGTACGAGTCCGCGCTGAAGTGGTACGAGCTGGCGTACCGGCCTCAGGCCCGCGACAACACCTGGGCCTCCTGCGCCACGGACAACCAGCGACGCCGACGAGGGCAGGACCTGCCGTGCTGCCCGAGTGCGCCCGTCGGCGAGGACCGGGCCAGGAACCGGGCGGTGCTGCTGGCCCACTTGGAGACCCTGGTGCAGTGGGCCGAAGCCCACGCCTGCCGCAACACCGTGGAGGGCGCACAGCAAGCGGGCGTCCTCCTCGCCGCCGTACAGCGGATCTTGGGCGATCGGCCCACCGTGGTGCGGGCCCGCGACCACGTCGGCGAGCCCATGACCGTGAGCGGCCTCGTCACCCGTCCCGCGCCGCTGAACCCGCGGCTGACTGCCCTCTACGACGACACCGCGGACCGTGTCGCCCTGATCCACCACTGTCTCAACCGCTACCGGCTTCCCCAGCGCGGTGCCTTCGGCCGGACCGGGCCGCGGGAAGGGGGGCAGGAGACCGTCGAGCAGTGCGCCGGTGACTGCGCGGAGGACTGCAAGTGCGGCGGCAGCCCGTACCGGTTCACCTTTCTCGTGGCCAAGGCCAACGAACTCTGCGCGGAGGTACGCCAACTGGGCACGGCGCTGCTCGCGGCCTACGAGAAGGGCGATGCCGAAGCCCTGGCCGCGCTGCGCAACAATCACGAGCGGCAACTGCTGGACCTGGCCCTGGAGATCAGGAAGAACCAGTGGCGGGAGGCCGACTGGCAGGTGCAGGCCCTGGACAAGACCAAGGAGGGCGCGCTCGCCCGACTTCGGTACTACCAGGAGCTGATCGCCGGTGGGCTCAATGCCGGCGAGACCGGCCATGCGGCGCTGACCGGGGTTTCGATCGCGTCCCGGATCGCCGGCAACGTGCTGGATGGCGTCGCGCAGGGAATCGGGATCAGCCCGGACATGTGGATCGGCATCGCGGGCATCGCGGGTACCCCGCTGGAGTTCAACCAACTCCCGGTCGGCAACAAGCTCGCCTCCGGCTTCTCCACCGCGGCGCGGATCATGATGGCGATCGCCGACAACGCCAACACAGGCGCGGGTCTGAGCCTCACCGAGGGCGGCTGGGCCCGCCGGGAGCGGGAATGGCACCACCAGGTCGAGATCATCGGCATCGAGATCGAGCAGATCGAACGACAGATCCTGGCCGCCCACCGGCGACGCGACATCGCACTGCGCGAGCTCAACAACCACCAGCAGCAGATCCACAACAGCGCCGAGGTCTCCGACTTCCTCCGGGACAAATTCACCGGCACGCAGCTGTACCTGCACCTCCAGCGAGAGACCGCCGCGCTCTACCGCGGCCTGTACGAGGTGACACTGCACACCTGCCGCCGAGCGCAACGCGCCTTCAACTACGAACGCGGCCACACAGCCCGCGCTTTCCTGCCCGAAGCCGGCTGGGACGGCCTGCACGAGGGTCTGCTGGCCGGCGAACGGTTGCAGTTGGCGGTGCGGCAGATGGAAGGGGCCTATCTCGACGCCAACTGCCGCGAGTACGAGCTGACCAAGCACATCTCGATGCGCAAGGAGTTCCCGCTCGCCTTTCTGCACCTCCAGCATGCCGGCTGGGCCGAAATCGAGATCCCTGAGTGGCTGTTCGACCTCGACCACCCTGGGCACTACCTGCGCCGGATCAAGAGCGTGATGGTGACGATTCCCTGCGTGGTGGGGCCCTACACCGGTGTACACGCCCGGTTGACTCTGCTGGCCAGCAGCACCCGGATCGATCCCGCGCTGGCCGAGCCGCCGGCCGGATGCTGCTCCGGCCCCGACTCCGACGGCTACCAGACTGTCGGCGACGACCGGCGCGTGGTGCGCACCTACGCCGCGACCGAGGCGATCGCCACGTCGAGCGGCCAGAACGACTCGGGCCTCTTCGAGCTGCGCTTCACCGACGAGCGGTACCTCCCCTTCGAGTTCGCCGGGGCCGTGAGCCGCTGGCGGATCGAAATGCCCCAGGAAAACAACCAGTTCGACTTCGACACGCTCGGAGACATCGTGCTGCACTTCCACTACACGGCAAGGGAGGGCGGTGACGTTCTGCGCAGGGCCGCGAGTACGGCCGCGCGGCGGCATCTGCCGGGCGGGGGCACGCAGCTGTTCGACGTGCGGCACGACTTCCCCGACGACTGGCACCATCTGACCGCGGCCACCGGTCCGCGGCAGTTGCCGCTCCGGTTGGGACGGGAGCACTTCCCGTACCTTCCCGGTCATCAGGACCTGCGGGTCAACAGGCTCGGGTTGTTCATCGAGACCGCGGCCGGCGATGGCGTCGGCCACTTCGCGGTGCGGTTCCGGACCGAGTACGAGGAGCCCCACGGGTCCGACGAGAACGGCCGGTGCGGCGGCCACGACATCACCTGCGTGACCAGTGCCGAATATCCAGGCTTGTTCCACGGTGAGCTGCACCTGCCGTTGGCGCCGCTGCGTCGCGCCCGCGACCGGGAGCTGGGAGGGTTCACCCTCCCCGCCGAGATCGGCTCGGTCACCCGGATGTACATCCTGTGCGGCTATGAACTCGTCCCGTGAACGAGCCGCTGACTGGCGTGTCCCTGCCGGTGGCTCAAGACAGCCGTTCCGCGAGCTCGGCCACCGACTTTCCCTCATGCTCGGCGAGCAGCGAGCGCAGCGCGACGCACGACTTGGCGTGGCGCGCATCGCTCAGCCCGACTCGCCGGAGGGCTCTGGCCCATGAGTGGTCGTCCGTGGTGCTCTCCGCGAGAATCTCCAGTCCCGTCGCTCCATCGAAGCGTCGGCGCAGGGACGCCTGGAGCGCCGGCCAGCGGGCCGCGATCTCGGAAAGAACCACCAGATGAACGGCCTCTTGCACCGACAGTCTTTCCAGTCCGTGCTCCTTGTGGCCCAGCACCCGAAGATAGAACTGCCACAACGTCAAAAGCCGTTTCACTTCACGAAGCGAGAGATCGTTCTGTGCGCGCAGGCGTTTGCCGAGCTGCTCGCGGACCGAGTGGTCCGTCTCCAGGGCACGTACAAGTGCCTCGGTCTCCGATGTGCGGCCGTACGACGTGGTCGAGGACGGGGCCTGAGCAGGAGCCACGACAGACTGTTGTTCGCCCGCCTCGTCGAGGGCGACGACGGCCGGCGGCGCCAACGGGGCAACCTCGCCCAGTAGCCCGGTCAGAGCGGTTTCGACGCTGCCCTGCGACGTCGGCGGCAGGGCCACCGGCAGTTGGACGAGCTTGCGCAGGAAGGTCCAGCCGACGGAGGGGTCCTGATGCGAGTCGGCCAGGTCCGCAGTCACGAGATCCGCATAGGCTCGGTCCAGATGCGCGGCGACGACTCCAGGGTCGAGCCCAAGGACAAACCGGCATCGGGCTTGGTCCTGGGCGCTCTGCCGCGTAGGGACGTACAGCGCGCCCGACAGAAACAGGTTGACTGCTTCGAAAACGTCGGCGGTCACCCGGGGTGAGCAGCGGTCCAGGTCGTCGATGAAGACGATCAGCTCGTGGCCGCCTTCCTGCAAGGTCGCGAGCAGTTCCCGGATGTCGTGCTGGACGAGATACAGGTATCCGGACCGGGCGTGGTAGTACGGGTCTCGCAAGGCGTCACCAACACCTCCACCGCCCCCAGGGGCGAGCACACCGCTCATCACCGGGCCGTCCAGGAGCTCGCCCGGCAGGTAGGATCGCGCCCGCCCACCCGCGAGGCGCAACACCGTATGAATGACCCCCACGACGGCCAGGAGTGTCGGCAACGCCGCTGCCAGCAGAACCGCACTGATCTGATGCCCAGCGATGTGGTAGTTCTGCCCTCCCTTGGCGAGCTGTGCGACCAGGGGAGCAAGCAGTGCGAAGACTGCTACTCGCAGCACTGGAGAGCACAGCCGCCGCAGCATCGTGCGACGCAGTTGATGGCGGTCCAGGCGAACCGAGTTCCTACGCAGCCAGTACCTCTCCCGGCTCCGCCCGTGGGGTCCCAGCGCAGGCTGCGCAGCCTCGACGATCGTCCGAGTCAGGCCTGCCCATATCTGATCATTTGTCTGATGCGCCCAGGGGTTGAAGTGGGCAGTTATCGATGTCGAAGGCTGCCCCGCCCATGCTGCGTTTTCCGTGCGAGACACTTCGCTGTTCGTGGCTGACTCGGGGGTGGTCCGAATCAGCTGCACAAGCGCGGCCATGACCGAGAGATGCTCGGGCGAACGCCTCCACCAACGCCGGTGCGGTCCGGTCTTGTCGCAGCGTGCTGGCTGTCTGCGAAGGACTTCCCTTTCGATCAGCCGCATCATGCTCGTCTTGCCCGACCCCCATGGGCCTTCCAAGGCCACGACGGTCGGGCCCGTGGTGTCCACGAAAGCGCCGCCGGCTTCCACCATGGTTCTGACGTTGTCTTCGCCCGTCACCAGCAGGTCGGCGACAGCCGCGACCAACGCGTCCCGGTTCAGCAGGTCCTCGTCAGCGGGCCGATCGCCGAAACCTCGGCAGCGGACAGAACCATGTCCGCGCAGAGGGTCTGGCGCAGCCATTCCTGGCAGCGAGCGGCGGCTGGCCATTGCTTCACGCAGACGCCTCCCCAGGAGGTCTGGTGTACCCCCAGCCAGGTCGGGTTGGTCATCGAGCAGACGATTCAACCAACTCAGGCCGTTCCACTGCCGGACGAACGGAAATTCATCGCGAAGGTCGGCGAACCATGCTTCCTCAGAGGGCGTCGCGTCGATCGGCACCACGAGATCCCAGTGATCCGGCTGAGGTTCGAGCCTCTGCAGCGAACGACGAATCTGCGCTCTGCGATCCGACGTCATACGGCCGGTGAAGGCTTTCAACTCGTACTGGACGAAGCCGTCGTCTTCCGAGTGCTCAAATACATCGTATCCGCGGTCTTTACCATTGCCCTGGACCACCTGGGCATGAGGACGAAGCCGCAGAATGAGCAGAGATACCAGTGTCTCGAACGTGGCAGGGCTCTTGACAACCTCAGCCCATTCGAATGGCACCCTGGAATCGACGCGAACTCCGCGCTCTCGGCGAGCCGCATTGAGCAGTTCCAGCCACCAGCGCTGATCCCGTGTTCGGGTGTTTCCCGCGAGTTGTCCTGCCCGCCCTTGCAGCAGGTGGACCAACGCCAGGAAATCGCTCGTCAGCGCTTCGCTCGGCAGGGCGCGGCCGTTGAGCCAGCCGCTGATCGTCGATGCCGCCAGACGATTCTCGCTTTGCCTGGACAGCTGCCTCAGGGTCGGCCTTCCGGCCTCCTCGTACAACGCACGTAATGCGTCTCGGAACTGGTCCGAATGTTTCCCCAACTGAGCGCCCTCCCGCGACGATCGGGCCGCACTGATCCCGAGGATGCGGCGCCGAGGCCTGCCAGTTTAGGCCTGATCCAGGCTTGGCAGCATCACCGTCGGTGAGGAACGTCGTACGCCTTGTCCGCGTGAAGACGCCCGGGTGCCGAAACGAGTGAGTCTCCTCGCGGGACTTCAACTTGCCGGCGGGGTCGGGTCGTTACCCGCCTGTGCTGGAGGTGCGGGTTGTGATGCCGGATCTGACGGGGGATCCGGTGGGGGATCGTCATCCGGAACGGGGCGCAGACGTGCCAGGTCGATGAGGGCGAACAGGACCGCGGCTGCTGTGGTCAGCAGGAGTTCTTGTGTGACCGGCAGCAACATGACATTGAGGAATGTGTCGAATGCGCCAAGGAACAGGGTACCCACCGCCACGTCGATGACATCGGCCTCGCCGGCTCTCAGGCTGCAGCCGCCGGCGGTCAGGACGAGCAGACAATCGGCCATCTCGGCGCTCACCCCTTGAGGGTCAGCCGCTTGCAGAGTAGCCGTGTGCAGCAGTCCGGCGAGTACGGACAGCAGGAACGCGGGAACGAAGACCAGAAGAGTAGGCCGCACCCACCCGGAAGCGTTCCCTTCGCGTAGTCGGACCTCCTGAACCGGTCGGACGACTCCCACCAGAACGAATGCGGCTGCAGCAATCAGGGCCGTCTTCGGTAGCCAGAGTTCCGTCCCGGTCATGGCCTGGATGAGGGGTGCGGAGACACCTGTGAACTCATCAGCCCCCATCAGTGGAGTGAGCTTGTCCGCACCGAGGAGAACGGCTGCCGCGGAGACCACGGCGTATCCCCACCCGGCGGTCAGTGTCAGGTAGCTGCTGAGCAGGGCGAAGGCCACGGCTGCGACGAGCGCGAGAAGGACCCCGAGCAACAGTTGCCCGTTGCCTTCATCTCCGTTCATTCCGATCAAGCCCGCGCTGAGCGCGGCGACCCCGATCATCGCCGGATCAAGGTGCCCCCTGCGCAGAAGCAAGGACTGGGCCAAGGCCAGGACACCAGGAGTGACAGATATCCAGAGTATGGCGGGCAGCAGGTCAGCGACACCTATGTTCGCCTGGCTCTGCGCCGCGGATGTGAGAGCGAGAGCGACGGACGCGCTTCCCACCAGAGCCAGCCAGAGCCCTTGACCCCGTCGCGTGCGCTGCCCCAATGCCGCCATACAGATCCCCCGATCACCTTGAGCGCGGAAGCACATTCTGCCCCCGCTCGTCGGCCATGGACAGATCACACATCGCTCGGCAACGCGGGCCGGTTCCGGAGATGATCGTCACCCGCACACCACGGTGGCCGACGCCAGTGCGGCGGCCACAGTGGTGAGTCCGGTGCCGGAGGACGACGAAGGGGTGAGAGGTTGACGATCAACCCGCAGTCAGCGGCTCCATGACCGCCGCGGAAGGCCACCTCCAGAGGCCTGGGAATCCCAGGGCCTCTGGAGGTGGGCGAGCCGTGGGCCCAGCAGGTGGCACCGCCGACCGCCCTGGCACGTGTTCCGCCATTCATCACGGCCCGGCCAGACGGTCCCGATCACCGCGTGCTTACGAGTCGTTGTCCACGTACAGTCCCCAGGCGCGGCGACTGGAGCTCCCATCGCAGTACCAGTAGCTGTAGGCGGAGTTCTCACCGTCGGCTTCGCACTTCGCCAGGCTGGTGTACCAGCAGACGCGGATGATGCCGAGGGCGAGAGTTCCCGGCCCTGTCATTCCGCGCAGGGTTGTTGACGATTCGCGCACGCCTCGGGCACCAGGTTCCTGTGATCCCGCGGTGGCATCCCGTAAGTGGCCCGGAAAAGGCGGCTGAAGTGCGCCGGGTCGGTGAAACCCCATCGGGCGGCGATGGCCTGGACCGCTTGGGCGTGGAGGCGCGGGTTGGTCAGGTCGAGGCGGCAGTGTTCCAGACGGCGGTGGCGTATCCAGGCAGCCGGCGAAGTGTCGTGGTCGGCGAACATCTGCTGGAGACAGCGCAGGGAGACGTGGTGGGCGTCCGCAACCGTCTGGGGGGTTGTGGCCGGGTCGGCGAGATGCTGCTCGATGAACGCGTTGATGCGGGCCCACAGGGCGCTCCCTCGGGCCTCCGCGAGGCGCTCGAACCTGACGCGCGCGCGAGAGTTCCCGTACCAGTGCTGCTGACGCTGAGCGGATGGGACCCGCTGAACCAGCGGCTTCATGACTGGCTCGCCACGCGACTGGCCACGGACTACATGTTCAGGAAGTCCGAAGAACACGCGGGCGGTGTGGTCTCCAGGCTCATCGGCACCGGTCGGGTCGCCGCCCTTCTCGACGGGTTGGACGAGATACCCGAAGCCGTACGCCCGGCTGCTCTGCGGGCGCTGAACGAGCAGGCGAACTTCCGTCTGGTCCTGTTGAGCCGCGTTGATGAGCTTGTTACGGCTGTGGCCGCGGAGGGACCGCTTTCAGGCTCCGCCGGACTCGAACTGCTTCCGGTCAGCGCTCAGGACGCGGCGGAGTACCTGACGCGCTGCCAGGCGCAGCCGCTCCCGGAGGCCTGGCGCAGTCTGGTGCGGCACATCCGTATGAACCCTTCCGGCGCGGTGGCGGAGGCACTGGACACGCCGTTGATGCTCACGCTGATGCGCGACACCTATCGCGCGGATCAGCGCTTCGATCCTGAGCGCTTTGCGGACAGAGCCGCAGTAGAGGACCACCTCCTTGACCGAGTCCTGCCCGCCGCCTATAACGACGACCGGCCCGGACAGCCGCGCAGTCGCTACAGCCTCGGCCAGGCCGAGCGCTGGCTCGGTGCCATCGCGCACCAGATGAACAGCGAGAGAAGTCGCGACCTGGCTTGGTGGCAGGTCCCCCGATGGCGGCCAGCGTGGCCGAGGACGGCAGTCAGTTGCCTCCTCGTGGGATTCCTCGCCGGGGTGGCGGGCTTCTTCTGGGCGGGGCTGCGCGCTGGCCTCGGAGCCGGTGCGGTGGTGAGTCTCTCCGTGACGATGTCACTCACGTACGGGCGTGCCGGGGACTCGCCCCAGCTGTTGGGCCGCCTGCAGTGGAGGGACTTCGTTGTCCGCGAGAACTTCCTGTTCGGGATCGCAGGCGGTGGAGCGCTCGGGGTGGCCATAGGCGTCGCCCTCCTCCTCATCCATGACCGCTTCGTGATGCTTTTCGGAGGACTTGTGATCGGCCTCCTCGCCGGTGTGGTGGGGGGATTCGTCACGGGTCTCAGCAATCGCAGCGCTGACAACCGGACCCCCATCGGTCCCGTCTCCTGCTGGAGACAGGACCGCCAGTACACCCTCACCGCCGGAATCGCTGGCGGCCTCGCCGGCAGTCTCATTGGCGGATCATGCCTGGGACTGCTCGCCGAATTGGCGAACGAGCGCATCTTCGGGGTCATCGACGGATTCCTGTCCGGGATCGTGCTGGTGACGGAAGGTGGCCTCCTGCTCAGTTTGGCGCTGAGCCTGGTGGGATCGGCGACCTGGCGCACCTTCCTCGCGAGCCTCCAGCTGCGCATGAGGAACGAGGCTCCGATCCGCCTGGTGCGGTTTCTCTCCGATGCTCACGAGCGTCACGTTCTGCGGACCGTGGGACCCGTATTCCAGTTCCGCCACGCCCGACTCCAGGATCGTCTGGAGGAGTCGTTCACGACCCGCAGCGGGCCCGGAGCCGACGGTTAGCGGCCGTCCCGGCCGGACGAGAACGGCCGCGACGTGCCGGTCCCATCGGCAGCACCCGAAGCAACACACCGGTTCTGGCGTCCACCTCCGCGAACCCGCGCGTCCTAGATGTGCTGTCCCGGGACGTACACAACTTCTTGCCCAAGCACTTCGCGGCCGAGGCCACGAAGTCGAGGTCGAGGTCGAGCAATGAGAGTCGAAGTCGGACACCTTGGCGTCCACTTCCCGGGCAAGCCGGCCGCCGCGACGCTGAGCGCCACCTGCCGGTGGCGCCGGAGAACGAAACTGACCGACCCTGCCGGAACGTCTTCGAGGTATGACACGTCCGAACCCCGAACCATCTCCCCCTCCGCAGGACTGGCCTGCCTGCGGTCACGGCGCGGCCCCCGCGACCGACCCGGACGGCTGCCAAGGCATCCAAGTCCCCACTCTTTCTGCCTGCTTGGCCCACCTGAACGAGTCGGACCGCGTCGCCTACCTGGCCACCCTGTCGCCTGGAGACGACATCGACCACCGCGGCACCGTCTTCACCGGCGAACTGCTCAGCGAACTGCTTTCCCCTCTGACGGACCCAGCCACAGGCCGGCCCCGGTTAGGCAACGCCAGGTTCGACCGAGCAGAGTTCGAGGGCGACACCACCTTCGACGGGGCACAGTTCGCCGGAACTGCCTCGTTTGTAGGCGCGGGGTTCGGCAACAGCGCCCGGTTCAACGGGGTCGAGTTCGGCGACGAAGCTCACTTCGAGAGTGCGTACTTCGCCGGCCGCTCCTCCTTTGAGCGAGCGGAATTTCACGGCGGTGCATGGTTCGTCGGGGCGAAACTAGGCGGCCCTGCCGACTTCGGTGGGGCAAAGTTCAACAGCGACGCCTCCTTCGTCGGGGCCAAGTTCCACCGCGTTGCCTGGTTCGGTGGAGCCGCGTTCCACGGTGACACCTGGTTCCGCACGGAGTTCCGCGACGACGCCGTGTTCGTGAAGGGGGTCTTCGAACACGTCTCAAGTATGGGGCCGTTGGCGTGCACAGGGACGCTGGACCTGTCGGAGGCAGTTTTCGGAGCCCCCGTGACCATCGAGGTGGCAGCGAACGCCGTGCACTGCCGCCGAACGCGGTGGGCGTCGACTGCCGCGCTGCGGCTGCGCCACGCCGCAGTGGATTTGACTGACGCGGTCCTTGAGCACCCGGTGAGTATCGCGGCACGCTCCCGTCCCTTCACGGTGGCCGGTGAGGAATTGCCCGAGGTGGACCTGGATAGCCCTGGCGTTTGCGTCCGATCGCTGCGAGGCGTGGATGCGGCGCACCTGGTTTTGAGCGACATCGACCTCCGCGACTGTCGGTTCGCGGGGACGATCCACCTCGATCAGTTGCGGCTGGAAGGGGTGTACACCCTGGCTTGTGCCCCCGGTGGGCTACGTCGACGCGGGATGCGACTGGTGCGTTGGACGCCGCGCCGTACGCTGGTCGAAGAGCACCATTGGCGTGCAGTGCGGACCGTGGATGCAGACGGCTGGACCACTCCCCTCGAAGGGGATGAGGTGCTGGAGCCGGCCGCCTTGGCGCCTGTGTACCGGCAACTGCGCAAGAGCTTCGAAGACGGCAAGCATGAACCGGGAGCTGCCGACTTCTACTACGGCGAAATGGAGATGCGCCGTCACGCCGATGACATCCCCTGGGCCGAGCGGAGTCTGCTCACCGCGTACTGGGCTGTGTCCGGTTATGGGCTGCGGGCCTCCCGAGCCTTCACGTGGCTGATGGCAGCCATGAGTGCCACTGTGTTGGCGATGATGCTGTGGGGTCTGCCGCAGCACGATCTGAAGCCGACCAGTACGGCTACGTCGACCGGCTCCGGCCGGTTCGTGATCACCGCTGTCCCGTCCGCCCCGGTAAACCCCCGTGGGCCGTACGGCGAGAGGCTGTCAGTCGATCGGTTCGAGAAGTCCCTGCGTGTGGTGATCAACTCGGTGGTGTTTCGTTCCTCCGGTCAAGATCTCACCACCTTCGGCACGTACGCCGAGATGGCCTCGCGGCTGACCGAGCCCGTCCTGCTCGGTCTGGGCCTCCTCGCCATCCGTAACCGAGTCAAACGCTGACGTCGCAGCATCGTGACCTACTACAGCTTGATCTGCCCCGTAAGCCACCAGTCGAGGTACTTGGCCAAGCTCGGTGCCACCCAGGTGCGGCTGTCGTCCTCGTGGTTCCAGACGAAGACATCGGGCCTGTCGATCCTCGGGAGGAGCGCGAACAGGTCACCGTTCCCTGCGTCCGCGAAGAAGAGGAGTGGGTCGAACGGCATGTACAGGGAGGCGAGCTCGGCGTCCTCGCGAAGGCTCTGGTTCTCGGAGGCGATCTGCTCGGCAGACCAGATGAGCCCGTCTCCGTACTCGCCCTCGATGCCGTTGGTCTCACGGAGCAGGGCGGCGAGGTCCACCGGCAGTGGGTGACCGAGGATCGTGGCGCAGCGGGTCAGTGATGACTGCGAGGCGGGGGGCTGGAAGACGGCCGTGCCGGGCAGGGCCGCAACGGCTTCCGTCCACACGGTTGATTCGACCTCCACGAGTCGGGCCTGTGGTCGAGACGGCCCACAGGCCCGTCGGCATGTGCCAGGGCCCGCGACTCGACCAGCGTGACTGATCACCGAATGAACAGTACGGCCCCGGCCGAGCCAGCCACACACCGACCACAGGCAATGCGGGACAGACCTTGGCGGCCCTGGCACCGTCGCGAAGGCCCACACTCCGGATTCGCAGCGACCGCCAGGAGCGCCCGTCCGTTCTTCGCTCGACTGCCTCGAACCCACCTCACACCGACCGGGGTAGGTTCGACGGTTTTTCGGAACCATCCTCACCATCGCCGGCCGCTGAAGCGGACGTTGAACTGTGCGCGCACCTCACCATCTGAGCAGGCGATGAAGCGGCGAAGGTCGGTGTACATGCCCACGAGCCAGGAGATCCGGCCATGACTGGACCCGCTGGGGCGCTGCCGTTCCTCAATCTCCGCGAAGAGGCTTTTTGAATTTCTCTCGTCTGCCCGATGGGTGATCGCCTAAGGTTTGCGGCATGGCGCTGCAACTTGTTCAGGTGAACTTCAAGGCCCGGGACGACTCGGCACTCGGCCAGTTCTGGGCGGAGGCTCTCGGCTGGAGTTTTTCCAGCGAGGGGCCCGGCGTCACCAATCTGGAACCCGTGGGCTTCGACTGGCCGGACCCGTCCGCCGTCTGCATCGATCTCGTCCGCGTCCCGGACCCGGAGACGGTGAAGTACCGCGTACACATCGAGCTCGCCACCACCTCCGATGCCCATCAGACGGAGTTGGTCGCACGTCTGAAGGAGCTCGGGGCGACGCCCGCCGATGTGGGCCAGGGCGACGTGCCGTGGACGGTGATGGCCGACCCGGAAGGCAACGTGTTCAGCGTCCTGGAGCCCCGGGAGCTCTACCGGGACACCGGGCCGATAGCCGCCGTGGTCGTCAGCTGCGCCGACCCGCGGGCCATGGTCCGGTTCTGGGGCGAGGCGATCGACTGGACCGTCCACGAGCTGACCGACGACCGCGCCCTGCTGCGCTCCGTCAAGGGCGTGGGGCCGTACCTGGAGTTCCGCCGCACGCCCGAGGACGAGGTCGTAGGGAACCGCGTCCATCTCGACCTGATGTCCGATCCCGTCGACGATCAGGCGAGGGAGGTCGCCCGGCTCGAAGGCCTCGGCGCGATACGGGCCGACGTGGGTCAGGGTGACGTCTCCTGGGTCGTCCTGGCCGACCCAGAGGGCAACGAGTTCTGCGTCCTCGGCCGGGGCTGACGCGGAACTCCGTCCGCGCCCTCATGGCGGTGCGGCAGGGCGCGGCGCCGGGCCCCGCCGTCCCCGGCCACCAAGCCACGACAGCCTGGCCCACGCATACGGCACGAGAGCTCTTCTCAGGTGCCCTCAGAGGTCCGGGCCGTCATCTGGCTGAGCGTCGGGATCCCAAGGAACACCGACGATTCCCGTCGAGCGCATCGGGCGTTCAGCTGGGCAATCATCTCCTCGGTGTCCCTCACGCCCGTTCGACATGCCCGCACCCACGTCGCCGAGCAGCCGGGGCGCGCCGCGCCGGCCACCGGCTTCATGATCCATACTCTGTGTCGGCAGTGAGGGAGGGCACGTCCATGCGGCACAGCCGGGGGAGTGCACGAGCGGTCGGGCGAGCAGCGGCCGCTGTCGTTGTCGCTGTCCTGATGAGCAGTTGTTCCTCAGGCGATCCAGCGCAGGCCAAGGAGTGGCAACGGGATTACTGCACCAAACTGGGGTCCTGGCAGGACGCCAAGCACGCCGTGGCAACCAGCGCGGCACATGCTGATTCCAGTGACGCACAGAATGCCCGGCACGACATCGCCGAATCCGCAGGACATGCGGTCGTCGACGCCTCGAAACGGCTTGCCCAGGAAGGCCTTGAACAAGGCGGCAGCCACATTTTCGATGACACCGTCAATGCCGTCGGCGGCGACACCGGGGCTGAGAGTCGTGCGGTGTCCTACTGCGATAGCTCAGGCTTCGAGACGTTGGTCGGCTCGGCCGGCTAGTTGCGCTGTTCCGGCACGTTGGTGACGGGCGACATGCCCTGAGCGGTCCTTGAACGAGGCGCCGGACGGGTCGATATCGGTGGCGAACAGCGACGTCGGCCTGGAGTTCACAATGGCCCGCTGTCCGCAATCCAGGAGGGCGCGTACCGGCTCGGCTCCTGAGCCCGGCAGCCCGGCAGACCTGGCGACCCTGGACACCTACTGCGCCGGCGGCTCGCTGCACCGGGCCGTCGATCTCCTGCACCTGCACCACAGCAGCGTCGCCCGTCGACTCGACCAGATCGGCAAGGCCTGGGCGTCGAGCTCACCGACCCCACGGGCCTGATGCGTGCCAGGCTCGCTCTCACCGCATGAGCGGCTGCTCAACGACTCGGGAATGGCCTGCCGCGCACTGTAGCCCCGCGGAGCGTGTCCGAGCATGCCTTCGCACCGTCGTCGAGCGGCTGTCAGCCCACTGTCCAGAAGCGGAGCTTGTCGGGGTTGAGTACGGCCCAGATGTGACTGATCCGGTCGTCTGTGATGTCGAACGCCATCACCGATACGGTGACGCCGTCCAGTTGGGTCACCAGCCCAGGCTGACCGTTGACCGTACGCTCCAGGAGCGTCACGGCGGTCGCCGCCGCACCAGCCCGGTCGGCGAAGAAGCGTGCGACCTGCTTCGCGCCTTCGACGGGGTGGAGCGCAGCCGTGACGATTCCGCCGCCGTCGCCGGTGGCCGTGGCGTCGGGAGCCAGTAGGCCGATGAGGGCGTCGATGTCCTTGGCCTCCCAAGCCAGTTTGAAGGCTCTGACGATGTCGGCGCGCCGGGCTGCCGAGACCGCGTCGGGCTGTGACGCCAGGTCAGGCTGCGACGCGCGAAGGCGCCGGCGGGCCGAAGAGGCCAGTTGGCGGCAGGCCGCCGGGGTCCGGCCGACGATCTCGGCCACTTCGGCGAAGGGGTAGCGGAAGACGTCGTGCAGGATGAACGCGACGCGTTCGGCCGGGGTCATCGCGTCGAGGACGACGAGGAAGGCCATGTGGACCGACTCGTCGAGGGTGACCCGGTCGGCCGGGTCGACGGTGGCGGCGCCCGGCCGTCCGCTGATCCACTCCGTACGGTCGGGCAGCGGCTCCGGGATCCATTTGCCCACGTAGCGTTCGCGCCTGGCCCGCGCCGAGCCGAGCTGGTCGAGGCAGATACGGCTGGCGACGGTCGTCAGCCAGGCACCGGGGGAGTCGATGGCTGCCTGCTGCTGTGGGGACATGGCGTACCAGCGGGCGTAGGTCTCCTGGACGACATCCTCGGCATCGGCCAGGGAGCCGAGCAGCCGGTACGCGAGGTTGGTCAGCTGACGCCGCTCGCTCGTGATCACGCTCAAGCCTGGATCGGGTCGTCCCTGCTTCGGGTCGGATCGTCCCTGCTCCGGATTGGGCTCGGATGGGTTGTTCATGGTGTCACCGGCTCCCTTGGATGCGCTGCCTCACCCCCTACGACGAGCCGGCGTATCGAACTGTGAGGTCGGCACGTCGCCTCACATCTCCCTGGGCTGCGTCGTCGTACCGATCAGACCGCATTCGGTCAGGCCGCATCCGGTCAGGCCGCATCCGATCAAGCCGCACCTGATCCGACCGGCACTCGATCCGACCGGCCGAACCAGACAGTCCGGAACTCAAGAGCCCGGAACTCAACAGCCCGGCACTCGATCAGACCCCCGCAGGAAGGAAACCAATCATGGAACCCGTGAACGTGGCGATCATCTACTACAGCTCCACCGGAACCGTACATGCCTTGGCGCAAGCCGCCGTTGAGGGCGCGGAGAAGGCCGGCGCCACCGTGCGACTGCGCAAGGTTGCCGAAACGGCCCCGCCGGAGGCGGTCAGCGGCAGGGCGGAGTGGGCCGGACACCTGGAGGACACCGCCGACGTCACCGAGGCCGGCCACGACGACCTGGAGTGGGCCGACGCGGTGCTGTTCGGCACCCCCACCCGCTTCGGCAACCCGGCCAGTCAGCTCAGGGCGTTCATCGACACCACCGGCCCCCTGTGGTTCCAGGGCAAGCTCGCGGACAAGGTGTACTCGGCCTTCACCGCCTCCAACACCGCCCACGGCGGGCAGGAATCCACCCTCCTGGCGCTGGCGAACACCTTCTATCACTGGGGCGGCATCATCGTTCCCCCCGGCTACACCGACCCCCTCCAGTTCCGGTCAGGCAACCCCTACGGCACCTCCCACGTGACCGGCGACGGCCCGCCCGGTGAGGTGGCCCTCCAGGCCGCCCGCTACCAGGCCCGTCGCGTCGTCGACATCGCGGCCTTTCTCAAGGTCGGCCGCGCCGCCTGATCCGGCACGCACGCGAGAGCGGTCTTCGCCTGGTCCCTGGCTCGTCACCAGGCACGGGAACCACGCGGAGGCCGTTGTTGCCGGTCTTCCGGGTGGATGGTGTACCGGTCGTCCTGGACGAAGGCGCCGGTCTCACGCGACGTCCCTCAGTTCCGCAGAAAGTAAGAACACGCGTAGGGGCCGAGTGAATCGCCCCTGGCGCGCAGGGTCACCTGGATGTCGTCGGGGCGAAGCTTGGGGTGGAGGGCTGCCTGTGCGCGGGCCAGGCTGCACACCAACTGCCCGTTGCGGAGGCGTGCGTCAGGGGAGAGGTAGGTGTCCTGTGCGTCGAGGGTGACGCGATGGGCGTCTCCGGAGACGTGGTAGGACCCGTCGAACGCCACGAGGTTGGTGAGTCCGCTCTTCTGCTCCGATGCATTCGGGCCGGCCACGAGGAGTTTGATGACCGCGTCGAGGGAGTGCAGCTTCAGGTCGGGCCGGGAGACACCGCGGAGACCCGTGTCCGAGGCGAAGTAGATCCGCATTCCCTTGGTGAGGCCCGTGACGGGCTCACCGGCGTCGATGACTCCGGTCGGTCTGATTCCGCAGCCGGCAACGACGGAGAGAAGCAGGGCCCCGAACGTCAAGGTGCGCTTGGCTTTCATGGGATGTCCTGGGGAGGGTTGCCGGGCAGTCGGAGGGTGAAGACCGCGCCGCCGCCCGGTCGGTTGGCGGCCGTGATGGTGCCGCCGTGCAACTGGGCGTTCTCCAGGGCGATTGCGCTGCCGAGGCCGCTGCCCTCGGACCGGCTGCGGGCGGTGTCGGCCTTGAAGAAGCGGTCGAAGACGTGCGGCAGGGCCTCGGAGGGCAGGCCGGGACCGCGGTCCGTGACCTCCATGGTGATCTCGTGGTCCGTGGTGCGGAGCACCACGGCGACGGGCTGGCCGCCGTGCCGCAGCGCATTGCCGACGAGGTTCGCCACCACGACATCGATCCGGCGGCGGTCGACCCGCGCCCGTACCCCGTCGGAAAGGTCCGTGTGCACCTGACCGGTCCAGCCCCGCCGGGTGAGCGTGGACCGGACCAGTTCGGCCAGGTCGGTCTCCGCGGCCTCGAGCGAGACGGTCTTCGCGTCGAAACGGGAGATCTCGATGAGGTCCTGTACGAGGCGGGTGAGCTGCGCGATCTCCGTACTGACAGTGCGGGCGGCCAGGGCGGAGTCGGGCGGCAGCTGGTCGGCGTCCTCGTCCAGCACGGTGGAGACCATGGTCATCGCGGCGAGTGGAGTGCGCAGTTCGTGGGAGACGTCGGCGACGAAGCGGCGGGCCCGCTCCTCCTGTGCCCGTAGTTCGGCGACGGAGGTCTGCAGGCTTTCGGCGGTGTGGTTGAACGTCTCGGCGAGCTGGGCGAGTTCGTCCCGGCCCTTGACCGCGACACGGGCGGAGAGTTCACCCGCGGCGAGCATCCGGGTCGCCAGGCCCAGGTCCCGTACGGGCCGGAGCACGGTACGTGCAGCGAGCAGCGCAAGTGCCGCCGCCAACAGGACGACCGGTATCAGTCCCTCGCGGACGGTCTCCAGCAGCACGGCGATGTCCTCTTCCTCGGCCCGCAGCGGGGCGATGGTGAAGACGTCGAGATCCGAGGTGCGTCCGGTGTCGAAGGCCACGGACGCCCCGACCACCAGGAACGGTTCGCCGTGCCACTCGACGCGCTGGAAGCGCATCCGGCCGGTGGTCCTGACCGCGGTCCGCAGTTCGGGGGTGATCCGGGTCCGGTCCGCGTGGGAGTCCGAGGTGGCGGTCAGGTCGTGGTACCGGGCCACGACGACGGCATCACCGAGCCCGTGCGCGACGCTCGTCGAGAACCGGGCCAGGGTGTCCCGGTCCGGAGGGATGTCGAGGTCGGCGGCCACTTCGCCGACCCGGTTGCGGAAGTCGGTCCGGATCGCGTTCTGGGCCCGTTCCAGCACGGCGTTGCGGGATTCGCGGTAGGCGAGGGCGGTCGCGGTCACCGCGGTGATCAGGGTGACGAGGACGAAGGCGACCACGAGGCGTGTGCGCAACCCGCCCGTGGGGATCCGGAGGCGATTCATCCGTGCGTCACAGGGGGCCGAAGCGGTAGCCGAAGCCCCGGACGGTCTGGATGTAGCGGGGCCTGGCGGGAAGGTCCTCGATCTTGGTGCGGAGTCTGCGCACGGCGGCGTCCACCAGTCGTGAGTCGCCCAGGTAGTCGAGGTCCCAGACCGATGACAGGAGTTGCTCCCGGCTGAACACCCGGCCCGGTGCGGCCGACAGCTCCAGCAGCAGCCGCAGCTCCATGAGCGGCAGCGGGATGGGCGTGTCCAGCTTGGTGACGGTCAGGGCGGCCCGGTCGATGACGAGCCCGGCATGGTGCTCTCCCGTCCGGGGACCGGGTAGCGGCTCGGCGCGGCGCAGCGCTGCCCGGATCCGGGCTTCGAGCACACGGGCCGTGACCGGTTTGACCACGTAGTCGTCGGCGCCCGCTTCGAGGCCCGTGACGATGTCCTGGTCGTCGCCGCGTGCGGTGAGCATGATCACCGGGATGGTGCTGCGGGCCCGGATCGCGCGGCAGACCTCGAATCCGTCCATACCGGGCAGCATCAGGTCGAGCACGACGAGCTCAACCGGCTTTCCCGGCAGGCCGGCCAGCAGCGGCAGCGCCTCCTCTCCGGTGCCGGCCACCGATACGACGTAGTCGTGTCGGCGCAGTACGAGTTCCATCCCGTCGCGTACGGAGATGTCGTCCTCGATGAGCAGCACATGCGGCATGCCTCTGATTATGCGGGAGCGTTTGCCCATGTCAGACCGGGTGGGGCGAGGGATGCGCGGCTCGCGGCCGATTGTTACCTCCCCATCATCCAGGCATCCAGAATTCATGATGTGACCGGCCGAGGGTGGTCGGCATGGACATCCGCACACCCTCGCGCACCGGCCGCTATCGCCTGGCCGCACTCGTCGCCCTCCCCGTCCTGGTCCTCTCCGCCGCATGCGGGGGAGAGGACGGCGGGCTCAAAACCGGCGAGGAGGTCGCCTCCGTTCCCGGGGATCCCGGCAATGCCCCCTCCGACAGCAAGGGTTCCGGCAATCAGGGCGGCGCGGGCGACAAGGGCGCTTTCTACGACGCCCAGATGAAGTACGTGCAGTGCATGCGCGGGAAGGCCGGCATCAAGGACTTTCCCGATCCGAAGATCAGCGGCTATCTCGACTGGACGAAGATCGACGAGATCGCTCGGAAACCCGGGAACGAAGAGGCGTCCAAGGGCGGCAAGAACGGTGTCTGCGGCAAGGAGATGTCCGCCGCCATGCGCCTGGAGCCGAAGCGTGACGTACAGAAGGAGTACGAATCACTGCTGTCGCACGCCACCTGCATGCGGAAGCACGGCGTCTCGACATTCGCCAACCCCACGATGTCCGGCGGCAACGTGATACCCGGCGGCGACGCCAACCCCGTCGCGTCGTCGATCGACCCCGAATCCCCCGTCTACAAGCGCGCCCGGCAGGCGTGCAAGGACAAGCTGCTCGACGGCCTGGACGGTATGCAGTGACGCGCCGCAGGACACTGGTGGCAGTCGGCGCGGTGACGGCCGTCGCTGCGCTCGGCGCCGGGACATGGCTTGTGGCAGCGAGCAACCACGACGCACGGGACGGGAAGAAGGGCGATCTTCCGCCCGCCACCACCGAGATCACCCGCACCGACCTGGTACAGAGCAAGACCGTCGACGGACACCTCGACTACGCACAACGTCGCGCCATCAAGTCGCCGGTCGAGGGGACCGTCACCAAGGCCGCCGAGGAAGGCAGAACGGTCACGGCCGGGCAGCGGCTGTACGAGCGGGACGCCCGGCCGGTGATCCTCATGTACGGGCCGACACCGGCGTTCCGGGCGCTGAAGACCGGTGACCGGGGGCCCGATGTCCTCCAGTTGGAGCGTAACCTGCGTGACCTGGGATTCGGTGCGAGCCTGTACGTCGATACCCGCTACGACAGGGGCACCGAAGCCGCGGTCAGGAGCTGGCAGAAAGCGATCGGCATCGAGAACGCGGACGGCCGGGTCGGCCGGGGCGATGTCGTTTTCCAACCCGGCACGGTACGGGTGGTGTCGGCGGACGCCGCACTCGCCGACCAGATCGGCCCGGAGAAGACCGTGCTGACCGTCGCCTCCACCCGACCGGTCGTACGGGCGCAGCTCGACCAGGCCGACACGGGCCTGACGGTCCGGGGCACCAAGGCCGAGGTCACCCTGCCCAGCGGGAAGACCGCCGCCGGCAAGGTGGCGGGGACCGTCAGACCGGAGGCGCAGGAGGGCTCCGCCGAGCCGAGCCAGGACGGGATCACGGTGGAGGTCACCCTCGACCACCCCCGGTCCGCCATGGCCTCCGAGGACCCCAAGGCCACCACCAGCGTCCGGTTCATCAGCGAGAGCCGCAAGAACGTGCTGACCGTACCGGTCGAGGCGGTCGTCGCCCTGCGCGGCGAAAACGGAGGCTACGGCCTGCAGATCGTCCAGGGCGACACGACCAGGATGGTCAGGGTCACCACCGGCATGACCGCCGACGGACGGATCGAGGTCAGCGGCAGCGGCATCTCCGAGGGCATGACGGTGGGAGTGGCCAAGCAATGACCGTGATCGAACTGCGTGCCGTCACCAAGTCCTACCCCGGCGGCGTCCACGCCCTGCGCGGCGTGGACCTCAGCATCGACCCGGGCGAACTCCTCGCCGTCGTCGGCCCGTCCGGCTCCGGGAAGTCGACCCTGCTCAATCTGATCGGCACCCTCGACCGGCCCACGTCGGGCACGGTCCGGGTGGCCGGCCACGACGTGGGCGCGCTGTCCGACAGCCAGCTGTCCGCGCTGCGGGCCCGCCACATCGGCTTCGTCTTCCAGCACTTCCACCTCTCGCCGGGACGGGACGCGGTCGACAACGTCGCGGACGGCCTGCTCTACGCGGGCGTACCGCTCAAGGAACGTCGGGTACGGGCCCGCCTCGCGCTGGAGCAGGTCCGACTCGGCCACCGGCTCTCGCACCGCCCGCACGAACTCTCCGGCGGCGAGAAGCAACGCGTCGCCATCGCCCGTGCGCTGGTCGGCGAGCCCGATCTGCTGCTCGCCGACGAGCCCACGGGCGCGCTGGACACCGCGTCCGGCCGGATCGTGATGGAACTCCTCCACGAGCTCCATACGACGGGCACCACGATCTGCGTGATCACCCACGACCAAGAGATCGCCGCCGCACTTCCCCGGCACATACGGGTCAGGGACGGCGCCGTGGTCTCCGACCGCCGCTCCGTCGAGGCCGCCTCATGACCGGTTCCGCCTTGCAGCCCGCCCGCCTCGCGGGGGCCGACATCCTGCGTATCGGCGCCGTCGGGCTGCGCGCCCGCCGTGCCCGCGTCGTGCTCTCCGCACTCGGCATCGCGATCGGCATCGCCACGATGGTCGCGGTCGTCGGCCTCTCCACGTCCAGCCGGGCCGACCTGATGGGCCGGCTCGACCGCCTCGGGACGAACCTGCTCACCGCCGAGGCCGGCAAGGACGCCCTGGGCCAGGACGTGAAGCTCCCGAAGAACGCGGAGCCCATGGTCGAACGCATCGGCCCGGTGCAACAGGCCACTGCCATCGGACAGGTGGACACCCGGATCCGGCGCAGCGATGTGGTCCCCGAGGACCAGCCGGCCGGCGTCACCGCACAGGCAGCCCGGACGGACCTGCTGACCACGCTGAACGCCAGTACAGCCAAGGGGCGTTGGCTCGACCGTGCCAGTGAGCGGCTCCCGGTCACCGTCCTCGGCGCCGTCGCGGCCGAGCGACTGGGAATCACCGGGCCCGGCGAGAAGATCATGATGAACAACCGCTACGTCGTGGTCATCGGCATTCTCCGGTCCGTCGAACTCGTCCCCAACCTCGACCGGGTGGCCCTGATCGGCTTCCCGGCCGCGGAGCGGTACCTCGGATTCGACGGCCACCCAACGACCGTCTTCGAGCGGTCCCCGGACGCCTCGGTCGAGGACGTCCGCGCCGTGCTCGCACGGACGGTCATGCCCGGCAGCGAAGGCTCCGTGAAGGTCTCCCGCCCCTCCGACGCACTGGCGGCGAAGGCCGCCGCCGACCAGGGACTCACCAGTCTGATGCTCGGCCTCGGCGCGGTCGCCCTCCTGGTCGGCGGCGTCGGCGTGGCCAACACCATGGTCATCTCCGTTCTGGAACGCCGCCAGGAGATCGGCCTCCGCCGCGCCCTCGGCGCCACCAAGGGCGCGATCCGCCTGCAATTCGTCACCGAGTCACTCCTGCTCTCGGCACTGGGCGGGGCCGCGGGCGCGGCACTCGGCGCCGCGGCGACGTCCACCTTCGCCATGGCCCAGGGCTGGGAGGTCGTCATACCCCTGTGGTCACTCGGCGGCGGCCTGGCCGCCACCCTCCTCATCGGCATCCTGGCCGGCCTCTACCCGGCGATCCGCGCTTCGGGTCTCCATCCGACGGTGGCTCTGCATGCGACGTGATGTCCGGCCGCGCGGGGAGGGGACGGGTCAGCCTTCGTCGTCCAATGCCGCGAGGAGGGCCCTGGCCTCGGCGTGCAGCCGGTCGACGTCCACGTGACCACAGAAAACCTGCAATCCGGGGGAGGTCAGGTCCGGCCTGCCGGGAACCACGTAGTACGACCGGTAGTTGAGGTACGGCAAACACGCGCGGTCCGCTTCCCGCCCGACCGTCAAGGTGGCATAACACCATTCCGACGTCGAAGTGGAGCCCCGCATCGCTATCCCATCGCCCTCGCCCCTCTCGTCCGTCTCGTCCTCTGCGAGGTCCACCTCCCGGCTGTAGGGCCCGGCCGCCGTCGGCAGGTCCAGCAACGCCTGGGCGAACTCCCGTACATGGGCGGCGTCTTCGAACGGCACGAACTCCCTGAAGGCCGGCGATCCGGCCCAGAGCAGCCACCGCCGACCCGCTTCCAACGGCTCGTACACCACCGAAAGGATCGATGGAATCTCCGCCGTGGCGTCGTCCCGCCACGCGTAGAGGAAGACCTGCTCGAACTGCTGGAGGCTAGTAATCATCGTCGTCGTCCGGATACCCCCACCCGATATCTACCTTTGCGGATGGCGCCACCTCCTGCACCGCCTGGTGGACGCGCTTCTCGAACTCCGGCTGCCAGCGGCCGAGGCCGCTGATGATCAACGGGTAGTCGGTGCCGCCCACCACCTGGAGTTGCCCCTCCCACTCCTCCACCGCAAGGCGGACCGAGTGGTCCATCCCCTCGTCACGTATCACTGCCTCAAGGGCCTTCAGTATCCGCTCCGCCTGCTCCGGGGCGCTCGGCCCGGTGACGGTCAGCTCAAGATCGATGTTGACTGACATGGGCCAAGGCTATGGGCAGGGCCGAGGTGCGTCGTGCCGGGCCTACGCCTTCGCCGTCACCTCCGAAGGAACCGGGCAGTGGCTCGGTGATGACGTCTAACAGCAGCTCACACAATGAGGCGGATCGCCCCTCTGCGCTTGTGATGTTGGCGCGCACGAACGCGTGGATCCACGACTTCCGGCGCCTGCGGATCCGCTGGGAGATCCGCGACGACATCCATGAAGCCTTCCTGAAGCCGGCCTGCCGCGCCATTGCTTTCCGACGCGTCAGGGCCCTGGGTCAGCTCTCTTGAGTGGATATGGTGCGGAGGAAACGCCCAAGGATCTCGTTGAAGGTATCCGGTCGTTCCATGTTGGGGTAGTGAGCGGTGTCTTCGACGGTCGTCGCACGGCCATTGACGACGGTGTGTACGAGTCGTTCGGCCATGCCGATGTGGTCGTCAGAGTCGACGCCGCCATTGATGGCCAGTACGGGGACGGTGATCTTCGCTGCCCGTGCCCAGGTGTCTGTCACGGGCACCATGTGCATGGGTTCGGCACTGGTGTGCTTGGCGACGGTCCGCCGGGTCATCTCCCGCAGCCTGCGAACGACATCCTGGTCGACGTCGCCGAGCGTGCGGTGCGGTCCCGCCGCGAGCCGGGTGAATGCCTCGACCCAGCCCTCGGTGTCACCCGCGGCCAGCGCGCGGGCCTCCTCGGCCTCGATCTCGCCGAGCCAGGGATCCTGGAATTCGGGTTCGCTGGTGCCGACGCCGCTGACGACCAACGCACGTACCAGATCGGGGTGTTCGAGCGCGGTATCGACGGCGATGGCTCCGCCCATCGACAGTCCGACGAGGATCGCGGGACCGACGTCGAGGTGACGTAGTAGAGCTGCGAGGTCATCGGTCTGACGGAACGGCTTGTTCGCATTGGAGGAACCTCCGTGTCCGCGGGCATCCGGTGCGATCACTCGGTAGTCCCGCGCGAAGACCCGTATCTGGTCGTCCCACATGCGGTGGTCCAGTAAGCCTCCGTGCAGCAGCACCAGCGGCTGTCCTGCTCCGACGTCGCGGTAGACGAGGTGGCCGTCCCCGGTGTCGAACGAGAACATGTCAGAAGCATCAATCATGACACCCAAGGTGTCATCTTCTTCCGGAGTTGGCAACCACAGTGTCATCCTGATCGGGTGACCGATGCCGATACACCACTCGCCCCCGATGACCTCGCCCACCGACTCACGGAAGTGTTCGCCCTGGTCGGCCCGTTGTACCGACGCGTGCAGCGCAAGGTGGAACAAGCCGCACCGATCGAGGGGCTCTCCGTCGGCGTGCGCGCCGTCCTGGTCCTGCTCCTGGAGCACGGGCCCATGACCGTCCCGCAGATGGGCCGCGCACAGGCGCTGAGCCGACAATTCGTGCAGCGCATGGTCAACGACGCGGCAACCCAACAGCTGGTCGAGATCACCCCCAACCCCGCCCACCAGCGGTCCTCGCTGATCCGACTGACCGACAACGGCAGGGCGGCCATCACCGCGGCAACCATCCGTGAGCACGCCCTGCTGCGCCAGGTCGGCGGCGACCTGACCGACGCCGACCTGACCGCATGCGTGCGTGTGCTCACGCAGATGCTCGCACTCTTCGACCACGTAGACGTGAACTGACTTTCACGCTGTACGCCAGTGCCCAGGTTGGGAGCGGCTCAATGACACGTGCCCACAGGCAGGAGCGGCTCGATCCGCGCGGCCCGCACGACGCCGTCGCCGACTGCAAGCTGCGGTAGGCGCCGCGCTTGACTGACCAGCAGCAGCTCCCGGACCTGTCATGGCCGCGGCGAGGCCGCGTCCAGGAGAGCACGTCCAGCCTTGGTGAGCTCGTGCGTGGCCGTGCGACCGGCCCGGCTGCTGTCGATCAACCCGGCGTCTCGCAGGATTGCCAGGTGTTCGCTGGCCGTCGGGGGCGTGACGCCCACCAGCCTGGCCACAACGGTCGTCTGCAGCGGAGTGGCGAGCGCGGCCAGGATCCTCGATCGCGTCACCCCCAGAAGGCGGTCAAGCGACCTCGGAGTGGGAGGTGCCGCCCAGAGGTACCGCCCGGATGCCGGGTAATAGATCGCCGGAGTCCAGTGGTCCGAGGTGGTGCACTGCATCCGATCGGTGATGAACAGCGACGGGACGAGGATGAGTCCTTCAGGGCAGTCGACGTCGATGTCGACGGTCTTCTCGACGGTGATGGTGTCGCCTTCGCACACGGCGGAAGGGTGCAGGCGCGGAAGGACTGCGCGCAGCCCCTCGCGGTTGACCTGGATGGCCCGATCCAGCATCTCGGCACGCAGCGCCTGCCGCATGGACGGCCATTCCGGTTCGACAACTGCCTTCCAGAGGCGGCGCAGCGCATCGGCGGCCTCGCACCTGGCGCGGTCGGGGTCATCGAGCAGTCGGCGGCCCATTTCCGCCCCGCGCCCCACCGTCGCGTCGACCAGCTCGGCGTAGGTCTGGTCCGCCGGCGCGGCGAGGAGGGCATCCATGCCTTCCTCGAACGTTGGCTCACTGGACATCGGCGATGGGTCAAGAAAGTCGGGTCGATACGCGCCATCGGCCATGAAGACCGTGAGCGCCCCCAGGTCGGGGAGCGAGAGACTGCGGCGACGGCGAAGCCACGGGTGGAACATCGGGTGACGCTGCGGTTCGGTCAAGAGCCGGGCAAGACTGACCACTTCGTGGATCGGCGACATCGCCCACCGCACACTCGCAGCACCAGCGCCCAATCGGTAGCGGATCACTCCACCATTGTTAGGCCACCGCCGAATCGAGCGCGAGCAAAACGGCGAAGCCCCGAGACTCGGGTCATGACCGACACGGAGTCGACTGCCCGGTGTTCCAAGGAACCCGAGCGAGCCCAACAGACGCGAACGATCCGGCTGGGCGCCAGCGGATCGACCATCGAAGTCCTCGCCGGCCCGGCGGAGACCAGCGGGATCGTGAGCATCTACCGGTGGCGCATGTCGCCGTCCAGCCGGGGACCTGCCCCGCACTTTCACACGACGTTCAGCGAGACCTTCATCGTTGAAGAAGGCGAAATCGACTACTTCGATGGGCGGGCCTGGCGAACACTGCGGCTCGGCGACACCACGCATGCCGCGGTGGGCCACGTCCACGCACTCCGGAAGGAGCGCGCCGAAACCGCCACCCTCCTGATGGCACTCTCGCCAGGCGTACCGCGGGAGGAGTACTTCACAGAGCTCGCCACTGTGAACGAGCGTGACCTGAGCCGGCTCCACGAAGCCCACGACAACCACTTCGTCGACGACCACGAGCGGTGAGGGCACCGGCAACGGCACGTGGCCCGCCCACGAGCCACCCCACTACCTGGAATGCGCTCGTAGAACTGCCCCCGCGCGTGCTCACCACCGCCAACCGGGTCCGGAGGCCGACTTCGTCCGCAGTGGCCCGCAAGGTGTTGGTGATCTCTGCCTACGACCTGGAGCAGACCGGCGAGGCGTTCGCCGCGTTCGGCGCCGGCACGCTCGGCAAGCTCGCGCTCACCGTCGCCTGATCCACCCCTTTCCCAACGGGTTTCCCAGCAAAGGATTCACTGTGCCCAGCATCGCCATCGTCGGAGCCGGCCCCGGTATGGGCCTGGCCATCGCTCGTACCTTCGGCTCCCACGGCTTCGACGTCGCTCTCGTCGCCCGCAACCGCGACAAGCTCAACGACCTGGTCGGCCGGCTCGAAGCCGAAGGCATCACCGCTGCCGCGTTCCCCGCGGACGTACTCGATCATGACGCACTCACCCAGGCGCTCAAGGACGCCGCCACCCGCTTCGGCGGCATCGACGTCCTGGAGTACTCCCCGGCCGGGAGCCTCGAATCCACGCCGCTCACCGCTCCGTCGGCGACCAACCCCTCCGATGTGCAGTGGGCGATGGACTTCCTGCTCTACGGGGCCATCGCCGCCACACGGGCCGTGCTGCCCGCGATGCGCGAGGCCGGCACGGGCACCCTGCTCTACACCAACGGCGCCGGCTCGGTCGACCCCACCCCGATGCTCGGCAACCTCAACGCCGCCCAGGCCGCGCTGCGCAACTGGGTGCTCAGCCTGCACAAGGAACTGGCCGACACCGGCGTCCAGGCCGCACACGTCGCCATCGGCGTGTGGGTCGGCACGGACGGCCCGCCCGGAGTACCGACGGCCTCGGCCGAGGAAGTCGCCCCCCTCTACTGGGACCTGCACACGCAACGCGACAACGCTGAGCGCGTCGTCACCCGCTGACGCGTCCCAGGACCGACCCGTCCCAGGACCGACCCGTCCCACCACCGCTGATCCCTGATCCGCCCGTACGGCGGTGGACGCCCGCGGCGCCGTAGGACAACCGACGGCGATTGACGAAGAGCGAGAGGAAGTACGGAAGATGGCCAAGCTGGAGAGCCTGGACCCGACAACGCCGGTCTTTGCACAGCTCAAGGAGAAGACCGGGCCCATCGTCCTGGCCAACACCTTCGTCGTTCCCAAGGAGAGGACCGAAGCGTTCCTGGTCCCCTCCTCAACCCATGGCCAGGCCCTCCCCGGCCCGGCGTTTCACCCCGGGAGCGACGCCAGGCGGCCGGGTCTTGAGGATGCCGACCCGGCCGCACCGTCCGCAGCGGACTGTGCGCTTTCCGCCTCGGGCGCGGTGCGGGTGCCGGGCACCATGGCCGTGGCGGCGGCGAGGCCGAGGTGGGATTTCATGTTCAGCTCGAACCGGCCGTAGGGGTTCACGTGGGTCCAGAACAGCGGGGACAGGGCCCGTTGTAGCCGAGGGTGTCGCCGCAGGGGGCGAGACGCTTTTCTCCTCGGGGCCGGCCTCGGCGAGGCGGCGGAAGAATGCCTCCTCGCCCGAGGGCTCCGGCCAGCGCCTGGCGAACGCGCTCGCGCAGGGTGTCCCGAGGTGTCTGGGGTCGTCCGGTGGCCGTCGCATCCCCGAACCCGTTCGACAGCGGTATGCCGGCACCATCGAAGCCACCCTGCCCCAGCACACCGACCACGTGCTGTGCGAAGCCAACTGGGATGCCCTGGCCGCCGCTCTGAAACAGGCGGCGCGGTGCCGGTCGCGGCTGGATGGTCATCTGCGACCGCAGCGAGATCAGCATCCGCTGCCGCTGCGCACACCAGTGGAAGCGCATCAAGCGCAGCCACCACGAGCCGCATATCCCAGGCATCCGCTTCAGTCAGCTGCCGTTGGCGGCCCTATGTCCGCCCGACGCCCCGTGAGGTGTAGGCACAGAACGAAGCACCCGCTGCGTGCGAACAGCCCAGGCTCGGCCCTCCGCACCACCTCCACCAGACGGGCGCGGTTTTGAAACCTGCTCAGTACCTGGACGCAGGGCTCGCCGCGGGGGAGGGCGCGCACGCGATCGGCGGGCCATGCGTGGTACGGACGGCACCCATCACGTCGTCGTCAGGCACGCTCGCACAATTTGCGTGTGTGATGGAAGAGCCTCGGATCCCACGAATGCGGATTCCTCGGCGAGCCGAATGGTGCGCAGGGACCTGACCTTCTTGAGACTGCTCACATCGATACTGGCCAGCGGGCTTTCGAACGTGATGGTGTGGAGATTCGGGAAGTACGCCAGCCACTCCCAGGTGGCGTCTGAGTCAGCCTCCACCCACAAATGAGTGAGGCGGGTCCGGTCGCAGCCAGATTGGAACTCCTCAGGCGTGATCGTGCCTGTTATCCGAATCCGAGAACGGCCGCCGAACCGTCGGAGCGCATGCAGTTCCTGCGCATTCGAGACGCAGAAGTAGAGATCTTCCTCTCTGAGGTGAGCAATGACTTCCTCAGCAAATCGATCGCACTCGAAACGACTCCAGACCCTGGCCAGTTCCGAACGGACACGGAGGTCCGAGAGGTCGCGATATTTCGCCAGTACGGAGATCGCGGCGTCGGTGGCAAGGCGGGTAGCAGACAATACGGTGAAGTATGCCTCGTCTTCGGAGAGCCCCTGCGGCCCGGGAAGCAGGTCCAGAACGACCGGACCCACATCAGCCAGAGCGCGGGCCTGATCCGCCGATCGAGGCGGAATCAGCGCCGCGGCCCGCTGCTCCACCTTCATCCGCACGTCCGGGCTCAGTTCTGTTGCATGTTCCAAACAGGCCGCTGCCAGCAGGTGGAGACGCCTGCTGTCCTTCTCCGATGCGTCACCTCGTTCTATAAGACCGGTCAGCAGCCGGGTTCGCTCCATGGTCCGAGCGTGGGCAATGGACATCCGGATGACGTCCTCCCACTGATCGAGATGCGCGTGCGCGATGAGGAAATCGAAGTCAAGACCTTCTACCGCAGCCTTGGCACCCAGATAGTCCTGAAAAGTGCGGTGAATGAAATCCATGGAGCCTGTACTGGGTTCGCGCAGGAGACCACTGCGGATCAGCAGGTGGTGATAGATCTCCTCAGCCGTCCCCTGATCGGCGATCTTCGGCATCGCGGGTAGTGCGTGCTCCAGCAGCTCGATGGCATCAGTCCGATCCATCTCGGAACGACCGTTGCGGATCATCCAGTAGGCAAGCTTCTGGATCAGCTGGATGTGATGTTCCTCGCCGATGCGGATGGTGCCCGGCTTGTAGATTCCTCGCTCCCGGTCACGCCGGGAAAGCAGCATGGAGAGGGCGGCGTCGTAGACCTCCTTCCGGCCGTCCGGAAGGTAGCCACGACGGTCCTGGTGAAGGGCGCAGATCAGCGCGCACATCAGGGGGTTGGTGGCGAGGCGGCCGAGGTCTTGTTTGGCTCGTACGGATTGCAGGAGATCTGTGGCATAGCGATCACCAATGCCCGCGGCCTTGTGCCACCGCCTGATGAACTCGGCGACGTTCTCCCGGCTCATCGGAGCAAGGTCGAGCTCTGCGAAGTCGTCACCGACCAACCAGTCCTGGCGTACGGCCGAAGGGCGAGAGGTCACCAGCCACCGGTTGTGCGGGTAGGCACTGACCAGCTCCTGCAGCCAACGGCGTGCCTCTTGGCGTTCGCTTTCCGGAATTTCGTCGATCCCGTCGACCAGGATCAACCCACGCTTTGACCTCAACACCCTGTCAAACCACCCTGTGGGCTGGAGGCTGGCGATGGGGCAGTCAACGGCGGCCAGGAATCCATCGGGTGTGGGGAGTTTGGCGCCGCCTCGGGTCAGGGTGCGCAGCGGCAGTACAAAGGGCACGAGGCCGTAGAGATACAGGAGTCGTTCGTCGAGAGCCTTCCGCGCCGTGGATACTGCCAGCCACTGTACGAGCGTCGTTTTCCCTGACCCTGCAACGCCCCGGAGCAACACTCGGTCACGACCGGCCAAGATGTGATCGGCGGGGAGGAGTGTGGGGAGGTCATGCGTTCTGCCGCCCGCTGCGTCCAAGCTCAGATAGGCGGCGTCGAGCGGCCAATTCTCAGGCGCCTCGGACAGATCGAGCCCAAAAATGGTTAATTTTCCGTGCTTGGCGGCAATGTACTCGGCGTAGCGCTCCTCGAAAGGCCCGTCGGCCGGCGAGGGAGTGCGGGCGATCAGGGAGTCGATCTTCAGGGACAACTCTTCGATCTGACGGCTGTGTTCGATCAGCGTACGGGCCACAAAAGTGGATCTCTGGGTGAAGAAGTGCAGGATATGGAGGCACGCAGTGTCGAGCACGCTCGCATGAAGTGTCACTGCGTCGCTGGATAAACCGAGAGTGGCCGAGGGGCTCTGCGACCGTAAATGCCGGGAGAGCGCAAGGTGTCCGAGCTGCACGGCTTGCACATCGTCCATGTCGATGTAGCCCAGCGACCTCAGCGAGTCCGCTACGGCATGTGCCACAGCGCGCTGTTCGTATGCCGGCAGACGTTCCTCGACGCCGGTGGACTGCGCCGCGCGGTTCACCAGCTCCTCGGCAATCTTGTGCAGATCTTCGTCCGACAGGACTCGTTTCTCGCCCTTGAACGAAACGAGCTTCGAGACGCGCAGCGGCCGGTCGACCAAACCAGCACCGGGGCCGTCTGCTACGAAGAGCCTCTTGATCAGCGGCGCTACAACGCTTGAGGCGAGACGAGCGCCAATGGCAGCGGCTTCCATTTACTCCCCGGTTGGTGTGAGGACGGCAGCCAACCGTCGACCCGGCAGCAGCTTAGGAGATGCAGCGATGGGCTGTCCGGGAAACAGCCCAAGTGCGGTGGTCAGCGGCCAATCGCTGCCAGGGTGCCTGGTAGATCGTCATGTGCCCTGGTCTTGGAGCTGTCTGCAAAACCAGGTGGCCTCAGCGGACCATCTGGGTAAGGTCGGGCAATGCCTGAGCTGAAGCCGCTGCATGCCGGCCATGCCCCGGCGGTCCTGGCCTTCGAGCTGACGAACCGCGCCTACTTCGCTGCCTCGGTCCCGGACCGCGGCGACGACTTCTTCGACCAGTTCGCCGACCGGTACAACGCCTTGCTGACTGAGCAGGAGGCCGGAATCTGCGCCTTCCACGTGCTCGTCGCCGAGGACAGCTCGGTACTCGGCAGGTTCAATCTGGTCGACATCGAGGACCACACTGCGGAACTCGGATACCGGGTCGCGCAGCACATCGCCGGCCGCGGCGTCGCGACCGCGACCGTCCGGGAGCTGTGCCAGCTGGCGGCGGCCCAGCACGGGCTGCGTAGGCTGCGGGCAGCCACGGCCCTCCGGAATGTCGCGTCTCAGAAGGTGCTGACCAAAGCAGGGTTCGTCCCTGTCGGCCCGGCCGATCCGGCCCATCTCAGCGGTGAGCCAGGCACCTGGTATCAGCGCGACCTGGTGATCCAGCCGTACAGCGCGATGTTGCCTGAGGACCGGCTGCGGGAAGGCCGCGGCCACCGCTGATCAACGGTGTGTGAAGACCAACGATCTTGCGGTGGCCGCTGGTCACAGCGCAGACCCTGTCTGCTGGAAGGAAGCGTTCGAGGGCCTGAGGGGCCGGAGGGTGGGCTGGGGAGACCGGCCCAGCAGCCCCTCCCGAACGGCGTGCATCCGCACCCCTGCACCGTGCACGACCTGACGAACGCATGCTCCGCGTTCCTCCGGGAGGCCGTTCATGGGCGAAGTGGACTGCTGAATGTCTTCACCCCCCACGCGACGTCCGGCCTGGCCGTCATCGAGACCGGCACGGGCAGTGACGACGACCTGCTGGCGGCGCTTCGCGACATCCTTCCTGCGGACGGTCGTTGGCAGGACCGCCACGGCGGTCCAGGCCGCGGCAGCGGCCATGTGCTCCCGGCTCTGGTCCCGCCACACGCCACGTTGCCCGTGGTCGATGGCGCGCTGGAGCTGGGGCCCTCGCAGTCCGTCGTACTGGTGAACTCCGACCGGGACAGCTCCGAGCGCGCAGTCAGGCTGTCCTTCCTCAGCTGACCGGACGGCCCACGCGGTCGTGCGACTGACGGCCCCCGTTGGCAGCCGATGACGCACGAGAGTGTCCGGCTGCCCCCGCGGGCGGCGCTGCCTCTTCGCAATTCGCGGGCTGCCTGCTCCATGGTCTCCTGCGCCTCCACTCGCCCGCTCCGGATCGGTCCGGCGAGCCTTACCAGGAGTAAGCTGGAACCACCGAGGGCACTCCGTACACCAGCCTCAACGCTCGTGTCGTTTTCGGCGATTCACGACACCGGGCCGGATACGGTGGGCCCGGGGCAGGGTCCGCGTCATGACCACGACCATTCCGTACACGCCTGCGGTCGAGGACCGGACCGCTTCGCTACCCCTCCGACTCATGCTGGCGCCGGCCGGCACCGCTCCGGCTCTGCTCGACGGTGCGTGGTGGCCCCGCTCCCGTGACCTCACGGTGGAACTTCCCGCGCTGACGGCCGTCCTCGATCCCCTGTGGGGGCGGATCACGCGCGTCACGGTGAACCCCACCTTCTGGCCGGTCATCCCACGAAAGGTGCCCGTCGACGGGCATGTGGTGGGTGTCGGCTGGTTCAAGGCCGAGCAAGATCCCCACAAGCTGCTGCTGTTCTCCTACACCGTCGGCCGTTGGGACCTGCTGGTCATCCCTCCGGAGACCAGCCCGGCCACCGCCGCGCGGCTCATGATCGAGGCCGCCGATCCACTGGGCATCCGCACCGCGAGCGCCCTGATGAACGAAGCGGAGCAACGCCGGATCGCGGAGGAGACGGAACTGTCCCTGGTCTCGGTCTGGGACTCCGAAGGCGGCCATGGAGCAGGCCTGCCGACCTCTCGTTCACCCGCCCGAGCAGTCATTGCTCAGGTATCAGATGCGACGGAAGGTATCTGAGCGTCGTCTCGGTCGTCGCGAGCGCGACGTCGAACCCGCAGCCCGCTCCGGAGACAAGCCCCAGGCCAACAGCCTGGGGCTGATCTCTTGTCCGGACTGTCTCCCACAGTGCGCCGTTCGCGCGCCGCAACATGCCCACCAGTGCCGCGTTGGCACATAGTGCTGGATAGGCGGCAGCGCCGCACCCACGACTCCCATTCCATTGCCCAGACCCGGCCGGCAACGGTGCGGGCCGGGCCGACTGCTCGTCGGACCGGATCTCGCCGCCGTTCATGCCCCTATCTCTCGGCCATCTCGGCCGCCTCCCTTCTCTCTTGGCTGAGGGAGAAGGCCGGTTACCGTCGTCGCACGGGGCTGCTTGCCCAATTACGTCCGGGCCCTTCTCCGCATACCAGTCGAGATGCCGCCGAAGGTCGGTCCGTATAAAGGTCGCCCGCGCCGTCGCTTTGGGCCTCCCGGTGACGGTGCAGCAGCTGCGGCACGAGCCGCCGAAAGCCAGGACGGATTCGCAGCGGCTGACGACGTTCGTTCCCGTTGCGCGGATCGCACCACAACTCCCCCTGATACGCCGCCATGCGCCGCCGTCGGCGGCGCACTGGCACCACCAGCACCAGAACGCCCAGCAGTGCCACTGCCCCCAGGGACATCCGTGCACGAACGGTTCCAGCCCGCGTTTTTGTGCTGGCCGTGAGTTCGCTCGGCTGTCAAGGCGTGATGTCCACGCATGCTCGAGGCAGTGGCCCTGGGTAAGCGCTGCGCCATTCGGGCGACATCTGGGTCCTCCCTCTATCCAGGACCGCCGGTGATGCCTTAAATAGCAATAGTGAGTCCGGAGGTCGCCCATCCCTCTCGGGGCTCATGTTTTGCCGGTTGGCCGGTAGCGGCCAGCGGCATTTCCTTATGGGCGCTCCTTGGACGGCTGGTCAGTTGCCCCTCCCGGCTGTTATGTGACTGCCAGTCGGTCCTTGAGGAGCCCCGAACTAGATCCACGCAGACCTAGATCGCGAGGGCTCAACATGGGCAAGGTTTGTCAGCCGAAAAGGCATCAACTGCTTTGAGTCGTGGGGTGTGGAAAATCAGCTCACGCCGCCGACTCCGCTGAATTCGGCCATACCGGTATCGGCGGATCCCCGCTCAAGCTGAGCTCCACGGACCGCTAGCACGCCCAAGTGACCAGCTCGGACGGCAAGTCCGCCGGTTTCCAGGCTCCCTCAGTCTCCGTCAGGCCTGGATGCCGGACGTCCTCTGCGTCCGGAACGGGCGACGGCCCGGCATGAGGCGGCCTCCGGTGCGGCGTCACCAGGAGCACGCGGTACGAGCGCCGACGCCTGAGTGCGCTCAGGCAGCTGTGAGAGTGCGCCCACCACGCTCGGTCGAAGCCTTCCTGTTCCTCCCGGCGCGCAGCAATTGGCACGGCTCACCCCGCACCCAAGGCGCCGGTCGCAGTGGTGCAAGCGCACCGCACTCGCACCGTTCCGGGGCGGCATCAGGGCTGCCCTGGAACCTTTGGAAAGGAAATCCACGATGGCAACATCCGTACCTCTGGGTACCGCCGCCACCTACGGGGTGCTCGCCAACACGGCGATCACCAACACCGGCCCCACCGTGGTCGCCGGCGACCTCGGAGTGAGCCCCGCCGGTGCGGTGACCGGCTTTCCTCCCGGAACGGTCACCGGAACCATCCACGTGAACGACGCTGCCGCGGCGCAGGCCCAGGCCGACCTGCTCACTGGGTATGCCAACGCACTCTCCCAACCGGTCACGGGCACCGTCGCGACGGAACTCGGAGGGACCACCCTGACCCCCGGCGTGTACAACGCCGCCTCGGGCACGTTCTCCCTCAACGGGACACTGACCCTGGACGCTCAGGGCAACCCCAACGCCGTCTTCATCTTCAAGACAACCACCACGCTCATCACGGGAGCCGCCGGCAACGTCAACCTCATCAACCAGGCGCAGTCCAGCAACGTGTTCTGGCAGGTCGGCAGTTCCGCGACGCTCGGCGCCGGCTCCACCATCAGGGGCAGCATCCTCGCCTTCACCTCGATCACCGCCACCACGGGGGCCACCGTGGACGGCCGGCTGCTGGCTCTCGGCGCCGCCGTCACGCTGGACTCGAACGCGGTCACCGTGCCGCCCCTGTCCACCTGCCAGGTGGTGATCCAGCCGGTGGCCGGGCCGGTGGTGGTCGGGCAGCCGACTCCCGTGTCCGCTCTGGTGACCTGTAACGGCCTGCCGGTCTCGGGTGCCACGGTGACCTTCACCGGTGGTGCGGTCCCGGTGACCGCCACCACCAACGCGGCGGGCATCGCCACCGGATCGCTCACCTTCAACACGGCCGGGCCCGCCACCATCACTGCCACCGTCACCGCGGCCGGCAGCGGGTGCGCGTGCACCGGCGTCGTCTCCGCGCCCCTCCCCATCACCGTCACTCCGCAGCCGTCCTGCCTGGTGGTGATCCAGCCGGTGGCCGGGCCGGTGGTGGTCGGGCAGCCGACCCCCGTCTCCGCTGTGGTGACCTGCAACGGTCTGCCGGTCGTCGGTGGGTCGGTGACCTTCACCGGTGGTGCGGTCCCGGTGACCGCCACCACCAACGCGGCCGGTGTCGCCACCGGAACGCTGACCTTCAACACGGCCGGGACCGCCACGGTCACTGCCACGGTCACCGCGGCCGGCACCGGGTGCGCGTGCACCGGCGTCGCGTCCGCGCCCCTCACCATCCCCGTCACTCCGGCGACGGGCCCGCTGAGCTTGGCGCCCGCCTGCTGGCACGTCAACCTGCCCATCCCGATTCCGAGCCTGTTCGTGGCGACGTTGACGGCCACCCTCACGCCGGCCCAAGCGGGAGTCACGGTCACCTTCTACGTCTCCGGGCTGCCGGTGGGATCCGCGGTGACCAATGCCAACGGCATCGCCACCCTCAACGCCGGCCTGTCCATCCTGCAGATCAGCGCCAACAGCTACACGGCGACCGCCACCGTCGGCGGCGTCCCGGTCCAGGCCACCGGCGCCCTGAGGCCCTGCTTCCCGCCGGCGTGACCGGCCTGCGCCCGATCGACCGGGGTGGCGTGACGGGTCCTGTGACGGTACTCGCGCACAGGTCTGGTCCACGCAGTGCCGCCCCTGACCTGAGGGCCTTCCGGTAAGCGGCCCGTCCCGCACGGGCTGTCCCCCGTCGTGGAAGGACAGGGGACAGCCCCCTCAGACTTACCGGTGGGCCAGCCGGCTCCACGATGTCGGCAGGACAGGGACCGGGGGTGTATCAGCCCCGGCTGCCGGTGCGTGGACGGCTCATCGGTGAGGACCGGGGCCGGTGCTTTCCTGGGGCATCGGTCCGGGACAACGGAGCGGCTCTCGCATCCCAGGACCCGGCGTGGCGCCGCCAGGTGGCCGGTAAGACGTTTTCAGCGACATCCCGAGCGCCCGCCGAGCCCGTACCACCCCGTAGTGAACCCAGCCAGTGAGTGGACGGTTTCCATGAGCCTTGCCGCGTTCCTTCTCGCCCTCGGCGTCACGTGTCGCATCACCCGTTTCATCACCAAGGACACGCTGGCGGCGGGGTTCAGATCATGGATTGGCGCTCACTTCGGTGACGACTCCCGGGCCGCATATCTGGTCAGCTGCGGATGGTGCACGAGCATCTGGGTCGCCACCGCCACAGCCTTGTACGCCTCCTGCTTGGGAGGCTCTCCATGGTTCCAGGCGCCGGCGACCGCTCTCTCACTCTCCTACCTGGCGGGACTCGCTTCACGGTGGCTGGACTGACCAGCCCCTCCATACCTGTCCGTTGCGCGGCGCCTCCCGGTCAGACGCACTCCATGGAGCCTCGGAGCCCCAGATGATTCCGGCCACGATTCGGCGCTGACGAACCGAAACCTGAAAGGATCGCAGCCATGCCATGCAATTGCGGCGGGGGAACTCCTCAGACCGTCATCGGCTACCAATTGAACCTGCCCGACGGCACATTCCGTCAATACGTCACCTACCAGGAAGCCGAGGCTGCAAATCAACGAGCAGGTGGCACTGGGTCGATCACTATCGTGATGCAGTGACGCCTGCCCGGTGGTCAGGGCCCCTCAGCCTTGCAGCCGCGGGCACCGCCGAAACACGTCGCACCAATGAAGTGCTCGGGCTTGCGCTCGTGGCGGCGTGTGGGCCCGCTGGTCCGCCGGATGTTCACCGCCTTCGAGCGGCACGGCCCTGCGCGCAGGCAATCGGCATACTCCCAGCAGCGCCCGTGGCTCCCCAGCGGCCTGACTCTGCTGGAACGCTCGCGACCTGGGGCTGCATGGCTCACACCGTGCCGGTGGCAATCGGCCCAGGTCCGGAAGTGCAGCATGCCGACGGACCCCGCAGGGACTCCGGCAGTGCGTCTGCGTCTGGCCGTTTCGTGACGGGCGCCGGGCCCGACCCCGGGCGGCCCGGCGACGACGGGGACGGAGACGAGACGGCGTGACTGGCCATGACGCTACTGAAGCCCGGCCGCCAGTACTGGTAGTGCACGGCGCGGGACTGACGAGGGGAGGAAGACGTGGAACGAGCGGAATGGCCTCTGATCAGTCAGCCGCCACTCGCAGCCGGTGAGGTGCCCGCGGCCGGACCTGGCTGATTTCTCTCGGCGCGCCGATGCGCAAGCGCGGCGTACGACGGCGAACTCACCAGGGCCGTTACCCCCGGGCGCCGTCTTCGCGATCTGTCCCTGGCGAGGCCCGCGCTACAGACTTCGTGTGCTCCACCAGTACGCCCGAACGCAGCACGGCAAGCGGAGAGCGTCACTGTGTACCCCGCGACAAGCGCCGCCCGGCGCTGTCGGGTAGCCGTGCCGCCGCCCGGCAGTTCGGCGGAGCCTCAGGAAGCCCGCGGCCGTCACTGACCCCAGACGGCCGCGGTTTTCGTGGCTTTGTGGCCTGGGCGCCATGGGGTGGCATTTTCCCCATTGGTTCGAACTATTCGAATGCGTTGTGTGCGATGCTCGACGGCTCGCTGCTGCCCTGTCCTTGAGCTGCGTCCCCGGACCGCGAACGGACGTGATGTCATTCGACGCGGTGCGGGCTGTGGCGGGCGACGCTCAGGTCGACACGCGTAATCGAGCCGTAGCTGCCGTCGCCCCCCCGATGGTCAGCGGCGGCCGGGGCGGAAGAAGGCACTGGAGGACCGCAAGGTGCTGTGCGGCATCTTGTTCGTCTTCCACACCGGCACCCAGTGGGAGTGGCTGCCCGGTGAGTTCGGGTTCGGCTCGAGGATGACTTGCTGGCGGCGGCTGCGGGACTGGAACAATGCCGGAGTGTGGCAGCGGCTGCACGAGATGCCGCTGGACGAGCTGAGGGCTACCGGTCGTCTGGATCTCTTGCCGCATGGACACGTTGGTGGACTTGCCGGACTCGGCGTGCGAGATGGACGTGCTCTCCACGTCGTGATCGCTGATCACCGGGACAGCTTGTCGGCGAAGTCGAGGTCGTCGATGCCAGGGCCGACGACCTCGATGGTGGACGCCGACCACATCGCGTCCATGCCCGCGTCCCCCACACCTTCTGGCCCTGCCGGTAGGACTGCAGGTGAGATTTGAGAGCGGGGTACGGCGAGCTGCCGTACGGCAGGCGCATCACGGTCGGCGGCGGTTCGGTCGAGCCGTACGGCACCGGCCGGTACATCGCCGTAACGGGTGATAGGCGAGGAGGCGCGCCTCCGCGACTCGACGAGCTGCCACACGTGCTCGCCTGGTTGCTCAGCTTGAACTCGGAGTAGGTTTGGGCATATTCGACGGAGGCTTCCCCGTTCCGTGAATCGTTGACCATCCGAGGCTGAGAATCAGCGCCAGTGCCAGGTAGGAGACGCCCAGCGTCCACCAGGCTTGCCGCTCCGTTGGACTTGGGGGATACCCCCTTTTCAGGCTGGCACTCAGTGAATGCCTGAGCTGAAGACTTGGATTATCGCCGTCGAGTAGCAGCTTGTACGTTACCTCTTGCCGTCTACCAATTACGTGAGCCGGCATTTCTAGCGTGTTCCCAAGCGGTCTAACCAGTGGTTCTCGACGGTTGTCCGTGCTGCTCGATGACAGTACAGCAACTACTCGGGCGTGCAGCTGGAATTCGATTGTTTCGTCGTTGAAGTCGGTGACTCTGATCTCTCGGTTGCCAGTGTTGGTCAACTTGAGTGTCGCTGTCTGAGGCTCATTAATGCGCTCGCCGCTGAGACTAACGGTGAGTCCGCTGTGCGTAGATGACAGCAGCGGTGTGAACTCGATCGAGTAAACCAACTTGCGCCGAGGTATGGCGGCACGTGCTGCGTGCACAGCAACGAAGGTCAACACTAAGCCGATTACCGCTGAAACTGCTGTTACCTGCTCTGGCCATCCGGCGGCAAGTGTCATAGGCGACATACCGCGGTTATAGCAGGTAACTGCTGATCAACAGGCAGAAGTTACCAATTGGGCACCGACTCATGACAAGCGTGCGTCAGTGCATCGGGGAGGGGCGCAGTCATGGCAGGCAACGGCCCGCCCCCAAAGGCACGCAAGGTACGCCGCAACGCCGACCCCGTGCCGCAGACCGTGCTCAGGTTCGAGTGCGCCGAGGCGTCCGAACTGCCCGAGTTCCGGATCGAGCGCGACGGCGCGCTCGTCGAGTTCGGGTGGCCCGAGCGGGCTCGCGAACGGTGGCGGAGGTGGATCGACTCCCCGCAGGCCGAGCACTTCGGGTCGTCCGGCTGGCAGGACCTACTCGACACCGCCCTCGCCGCGGCCGGTCGGGCGAGCCGTCGGCACGTGAGCGGTACGGGCCGCTCGGACGGCAACGACTGACAGGCCCGGAGCGAACGCATCACGTACTGGAAAGTCGATTCCGAAGCCCGAACAAAAATTCCCTTGCACAATGGTCAAGGAGTGTTGACCATTGAGGGCATGCCTACCGATGATCTTCCCGAGACGTTCCACGTCACCACTGACGAGCAGCTACGCGCCGTTTCCAATCTCACGCGTCACCGGATCATGGCCGTGCTCCGCTTCGAGCCCGCGACGATTACGCAGATCGCCGAGCGAGTGGGCCTTGCGAAGGGGAGTTCCAGCTACCACGTACGGCTGCTCGAACGGGCCGGCCTGGTGAAGGTGGTACGAACGCGGAAGGTCCGGGGGGTCACTGAGCGGTACTACGCAATGGCCGCGCGCGCGATCGTGCTGCCGGATCCGGGCGAGGGAGGCCCTGATGTGCTGATGCGGCATGCGGTGGCTGACCTGGAGGCAGCGCCGGCGGATGGCGAGCGGCACGTGCGGATGGCGCATCTGCGGCTCACCGAGGAGCAGTTCGCGGAGCTGGGGGCGCGGCTTGAGGCACTGGCGGACGAGTACCGGGAGCTGTCCGATCCGTCGCTGCCGGACGCGTCGCTCGTCTTCGCACTGTTCCACCCGGCTTCGCGCGAGCAGGCCGAAGGGGACGCCAAGTGACCTCAGACGTCCGGAAGTTGCCGACCGGGTTCGGACGGCTGTGGACTGCGCAGACGGTGTCCTCGCTCGGTGACGGGGTGTCGCATGCCGCGCTGCCGCTGCTCGCGTTGACGTTGACGCGGGATCCGATGGCGCTCGCCGTCGTCACGGCCGCCGGAACGCTGCCGTGGCTGCTCTTCGGGGTGCTCGGCGGTGCGCTGGTGGACCGCTGGGACCGTCGGTGCACGATGTGGGTCACGGACGCGGTGCGTGCGGTGCTGCTCGCGATACCGGCGGCAGCGGCCGCGCTCGACGTGCTGAGCATTCCACTGCTCGCGGCCGTCGCCTTCCTCCTCGGCCTCGGCGGACTCTTCTTCGACACGGCCGCCACGGCCTATCTACCGGATCTGCTCGGCCGTGACCCCGCGCTCCTGGAGCGCGCCAACTCCCGCCTGCGCGGCACCCAGACCGCCGCGTCGGGCTTCGCCGGGCCGCCCGCGGGCAGTGCCCTGCTCGCGCTCGGGCGGGCGGTTCCGCTGCTCGCCGACGCGGTCTCGTTCGCGCTCTCCGCACTGCTCGTACGGTCACTGCCCGCCGCACCCCGGCCCGCACCGCAGGCCCGTGAGTCGCTGCTGCGGCAGGCGCGGGCCGGCGCCTCGTACGTATTCCGGGATCAGCTGCTGCTCGGGCTCGCGCTGCGTCCGGCGGTCGGGAACATCGCCTTCCTTGCCGTGGAGACCGTACTCGCCCTGTTCGCGCACGATCGTCTCGGCATCGACACCTTCGGCTTCGGCCTGCTCCTCACGGCGGAGGCCACCGGCGGTCTGCTCGGCGCGGGCATCGCCTCCTTCCTGGGCCGACGACTCGGCACCGGCACCGCGCTGACCTGCACGGCCGCAGTCGAGGGACTCGCCATCCTCGGCCTTGCCGCCGCCCCGAACCCGTACCTTGCCGGCCTCGCGCTCGCCGTCTGCGGAGCGGGTATGGGCGCCACGATGGTGCTCGGCCCCTCCCTCCGACAGGCGATCGTTCCCGCCCATCTGATGGGCCGGGTCGCCTCCACCTCCCGCATGCTCGCCATGTGCGCTGCCCCGTTCGGCGCCTTCCTCGGCGGCTGGTTGGCCACCACCTACGACGTACGCACCCCGCTCTACGCCGCCGCCGGCCTCCTCCTCACCATGACCACCGTCACCGCGACCATGACCAGCAACCGCCGGGTTGAGGCGGCGCTGCGTGCCGCCGCCCCGGCCGATGATCCAGATCACCCGGAATCCCGGGACCCCGTTCAGGAGCGTGCCATTTAGGGCTCCGCGAGGTCGTTGAGCCAGCGCACGGCAGGCCCAACCTCCTCGCCTCGGCCCGGGAGCGTCGGGCGCCTGGCCTCCACGGGGGCAACGAGTCGCCCAGCGGGCCGGGTGCGCCGTCGTCAATCCTCGTCGTCCTGGACAGCCTCCGGGTTCCGGAGGGCGGCGGCCCGGGCCGTCGGGAAGATGGTGAGTGTCGGTGGCCAGCGACGTCGCCTCGCGTATCAAACGGCTCAGGCATGGCAGGTATTGCGTCTCCGCACGAACAGGACGATGGCCATATTCGATCTGAAGGGGAACCGCCTGACCGTCGAGCCCCTCAGAGCCGATCACCACAGTGGAGGCCCGGGCCACCGCCGCACGCCGGATCCGTGAGGCGAGGACCGCGATCCGCGACCAGCGCTATGAGCATGCTGTCGCGCTCGCCCGCGCAGCCCTCGATGCCGTACGCGAGGCCTGCGGCACCCAGAAGATCCACGACCAGGCGGCGAAGAAAAAGGCCGCGGAACGGGCACAGGAGGAGCGCTGGGCGGTCCTCATCCAGAGCGCCTACGCCCTGTTCAGCGGAGCCCCACATGATGGTTCAGCCCGATCGCACAGCGGAAGTGTTCCTCACGCCGCGAGGCTGCTTCTTTCGCGGCGCGCCGAGCTCCCCACGGTGACCGCATTTGCGGTGACAATGACGGCCATCGCCAGCCACGAGGCCGGATCGAGGCGCTCAGCGAGGACCAGCATGCCGATCAACGTGGCGCATACCGGGTTGATGCTCATGAAGACCCCGAAGAAGCTCGCGGGAACCCGGCGCAGTGCCAGGAGGTCACACAAGAACGGCACCGCAGAAGAGAGAACACCAGCAGCCAGCGCACACATCAAGGCTTCGACGGTGGGTTGGTGGGCCAGCAAGCTGGCGGCGCCGACGGGCAGGTAGAACACGGCTGAGACCGCCGCTGCCGCGGCCGATCCCTCCAGGCCCGGAAGACGCTTACCCACCGTGCGGTTGAGCAAGATGTAGCAGCCCCAGCAGCCAGCCGCGAGCAGTGCCAGGGCGATGCCGAAGTAGTCGGTGCTGGGCTGGGGGCGGGTAAGGACGACGACAGCACACCCGGCAGCCAGCGCACACACCAGGTCGATGCGACGGCGGGAGCCCAGCAAGGCCACGGTGAGCGGACCAAGGAACTCGAGGGTGACGGCGAGACCGAGGCCAATGCGATCGATCGCCGCATACAGCGTGACATTCATCGTCGCGAAAACCGCGGCCAGCCCCACCACGAGACGCCATTGCGCGCGGGTGAAGCATCGCAACCTGGGCCGGCCGGCGGCTATCAAAATCGCCGCGGCGACCCACTGGCGTACCGCCACCACTCCCACCGGCCCAAGGACCGGGAAGGCAAGCGCGCCGACCGCCGCCCCGGCCTGATTGGACAGGCCACTGCCCATCATCAGTGCCAGACCCGGCCACCGCGGTGCGATCGCAGGCGTGGCATCGGCCCTGATGGTCTGCGCCCGAGCATCGATTGTCATGCCATCACCATCTGGCACGCCACCGCGTCCGCATAATGCATCCCGTGCACGATCTATACGCTGGCTGCATGGACCGTGGGAACTTGGAGCTGAAGCACTTGCGGTGTCTGGTGGCGATCGTCGACGCCGGCAGTTTCACCGACGCAGCGATCGAATTGGGCATATCTCAGGCAACGGCCTCTCGCACACTGCTTGCACTGGAGCAGATCCTCGGTACGCCGCTCTTGCACCGCACCAGCCGCACGGTCAGCCCCACCACCGCTGGAGCGCAGGTCATCGCACGCGCCCGACACCTACTCGCCGAGACCGACGAACTGGTCCGCCAGGCCACCACCGGCCGCACACGGCTGCGCATCGGGCACGCCTGGTCTGCAATGGGCCGCCACACCGCCGAGTTCCAACGCCGCTGGCACAACCTCCACCCCGACACAGAACTCCACCTCGTCCGCCACAACTCACCCACCGGCGGTCTCGCCGAGGGGCTGTGCGACATGGCCATCGTCCGAACCGCCATCGACACTCGCCGCTACGCCCACCACTGCGTCGGCCACGAACCCCGGTACCTCGCTCTCGCCTCCGACGACCCGTGGACAAAGCGCCGAAGCATCCCTCTGGCCGAGACGCGCGACCGCACCCTCGTGGTGGACCGCCGCACCGGAACAACCAGCTTGGACCTGTGGCCCGAAGGCGCCCGCCCCATCGTGGAGTACACCCAGGATGTCGACGACTGGCTTGCCGCCATCGCCACCGGACGCTGCGTCGGCATCACCCCGCAGGCAACCGCCACCCAGTACCGCCGCGACGGCATCGCCTACCGCCCCCTACGCGACGCCAACCCCGTCCCCGTCCACCTCATCTGGCACCGGCAAGCCCCCCACCCCTCCACCCACGCCGCCACCGCCCTCCTGGCCGACCTCTACCGTGACGGCACCTGACAAGCGAACAAGGACCGCGCCGAGATCTTCGCGGCCATCCGACGGCGCATCAGCAAGTTCACAGGCCAGGTCCTTTCCTCCCTTCGATGCCAGGGTGCCGATGCCAGGGTGCCGATGGCAGGGCAGGAACTGTGCGTTGACCGGCGCGCTGCCGGTAGCAGCCGGGGACGCCCTACGGGCTGTTACCCACGTCGGTGGGCGAGTTGGTCCCGGGTCGTGACGGTGTCGGGGTGCTGCGGCCCGAGGATCCGTTCTTGATCTGCCAGCAGTGCGGTGAGTTCCCTTATGGCGTCGGCCGCGTTCCCGGTCTCGTCCCAGAAGCGGGCGAGGTAGCTGCGAGTCTTGAGCGTTGTCGGGTGGTCCGGGCCGAGGACCGGCTGCATCTTCTCCAGCAGGTCGGTAAACGCCTTGGTAACTGTGGCGCGATCTTCTGTGCGGGCTTGCCAGCGGATGAGGTCGCTGCATGTGAGCAGCGTCCTGGGGTGTTCCGCGCCCAGGACCCGTTTGCGGTCCGCCAGCAGCGCGGTGAGAGTGGTCACGGCGCCAGCAGCATCTCCGGCCTCGCCCTGGAAGTTGGCGAGGTTACTCCGGGTGATCTGTGCGTGGTGGTGTTCGGGGCCAAGTACTCGCTCCATGTCGGGCAGCAACTGGGCGAGAGCTCTGACGGCGTGCTCGGTGTCTCCGCTTGCCTTGCTTTGCCAGAAGGCAAGGTCGTGGCGGGTGAGCAGCGTGGTGGGGTGTTCCGCGCCGAGCGTTTCCTTGAGGCGGGGAAGGAGTTCCGCGAGCGCGTTTGCCCCGGCCGCGAAGTCGCCGTTTCGGGCCTGGCAGTGGGCGAGATCGTGGCGGGTGATGAGCGTGTCAGGGTGATCCGGTCCCAGCAGTCTTTGCTGGTCTGTCAGGAGAAGCGCGAAGGTCGTGACCGCGCCGGCGGTGTCTCCGGCGTAGCGCTGCCAGTGGCCGAGGTCGCTGCGGGTGCTCAGGGTGTCGGGATGGTCCGGGCCCAGTAGTCGTTGCTGGTGAGGTAGCAGGCTGGTGAGTGTGGCCACTGCAGTGGTCGGGTCTCCCGCTTCTCCCTGCCACCAGGCGAGGCTACGGCGGGCGTTGAGGGTGTGGGGATCGTCGGCGCCGAGGCGGCTTTGCGAGGTGTCGACGAGGCGGCGCATGTAGTCGCGCGCAGCGGTGGCCTGTCCGGCTTTGCCGAGGCTCTGGCCGGAACGGAGGAGCAGGGGGTGGGGGCCGGGCCGCCACAGAGCGTCCTCCGCGAGACTGCGAAGGGTCTCGGCGTTGGCACGGAGCACTTGAGCTAGCGCGATGTCGCGGTCGACCTCGGGCCAGGCGGCCATCAGAGCGTCAGCGGCAGCCCGGGCGCAGGACTCGATATGGCCGACCGGGAGGGTGTCGCGGACGGCTCGTTGGATGAGTTGGTGGACGCGTACGGCCCGGTGAGGACTAGTGGGGGTGTGGTCTATCAGGTTCAGTCGATGAAGGGTACGCAGCGTGCCGGTGGCCTCCTCGGCTGTGGTCTGCGGCGGTTCGGAGGCATGGCTCGGTGATGTGGCGGCGCGTTGGGCGGCGAGGTAAGTGAGGACTGGCGGGCTTGTCACGACGCCGGCGGGGATGCCGTTGGCGTCGAGCATCGCGGCCAGCTGGAGCATGGGGCGGGCCAGGTCCCGTGGTCGTGTCCGGTTGGCCTGCTCCAGGGACAACGACCAGGCGGCGGTCACTGTGACGGCCTGATCGTCGGGCAGTCCGGACGGGTCGGGCAGCAAGGTGTTGAGGGCGGTGTTCCGGTCGGCCAACCGCGTGCGGTACGTGGCGCAGTCCATGTCGGCGTCGATGAGGTAGGCGGCGGCCTGGGACAGGGCCAGCGGTAGGCATCCCAGATCCATGGCAAGGGCAGCGAGTTGCTCGGGGGACTCGTGGCGTCCATGGACGGCCAATGTGTCGCTGAGATAGGCCGCCGCTTCGGATGGAGTGAACAGGCCGACCTCCACAAGGCTGCGTTCAGGGCCGGTCAAAGCCGCATCTCGACGGCGGGTAGTGACCAGGGTCCGGCCACTGGGGCTGCTCGGCGGCCACAGACCGCGCAGGTGGCCGGGATCGGCGACGTCGTCCAGGACCACCAGCCAACGGCAGCCGCTGCCGTCTGAGGGCGGTCTCGGATGGAGCCAGGCAAGAAATGCGGACGCTGCCCGTTCTGGGGCAGACAATGGCCCACCGAGCGTCTCTCCCGCCGCCTGGGCGTATGCCGCGAGGATCGACTCCCGACTGGAGGCGGTGACCCACACCAACAGGTCCACCTCACCGGCCTGCCACATACAGCGGGCGTGGTGGGCGGCCAGCTGAGTCTTGCCGACCCCGCCGACGCCGGATAAGACCTGGCACCGCCCTGCTGTCCCGCCGTCGGTCGCGGCGTCGAGGACCTCAGCGAGGTCGGCGCGGTGCCGGAAACCGTCAGCTTGCCGCGGAAGGACACCCGTCTGGTGCGGCCACCGCACTGATCCCCGTTGCGGAGCTGCGTAGACGATCTGCTCGGCGAAGCCGACAGCCATACTGTCACGGCCAGCGGCATGGACCCTCAAGCCTTCCGCCGGAAACGCGTGTACCGCGTGAGGTGGGCTGGGGGCAGCCGGTCCGCTCAGCCCTGGGACGGACCGGGTTACTGAGGGGTGCCGACCCGCACCTCCCCGTTGATCACTCCAGCTGCGACCGCTCCACCTTCGGCATGGATGTCGACCTTGCCCTGGACAGCGAAACCGCCCGCCGGGGCCGCGGTTGACGGTGTCGCATCGGCCAGCAGCGCCCTCAACTCGGTGGCTACCAGCTCACGTTCTTCCGCAGTCAAGCTTTCCAACAACGTCTCGAAACGGGTCCGCCAGGAAATTTCCTCGATAATGCGGGCCCGCTCTTCCGGGTCCTGCCCCACCGTCCTCACGACGGTGGCGGTTCGGTCCAAGCGCTCCAACTCAGCCTGCTCGCGCTGGGCGTCTCCTTGGCCGAACAGCCGCGCAACCCGCTGGCGAAAACCCGCCCACAGGTCCGTGCCCGCGGCCTGCACCACTGCGGCGCCGCCCGCAGCAGCCAGCGCCATCAGTGCCTCTGCCAACGTTCCCCCACCCTCTCCGGCCGAGATTCCGTGGACGTAGCGCTCAACACATCACGCTCAGTGTCTTCCCGTAAGTACGCTCCGCAACGCGCATCGGTTCCGTGTGGGCGCTGGCAGCGGGATGGCACCTGGGCGCGGATCGTCACCCGGCTTCAGGCCCGGGCGGACACCGAGGGCCTGATCACCTGGGACGTGAACGTCGACTCCACCGTCTGCCGGGCCCACCAGCACGCCGCCGGAGCGGCGGAAAAAGGGGCCTGCAAAGGAACCGCCCGGCGGTATCGCCGTCGAGCCGGCCGACCACGGACTCGAACGCTCCCGGGGCGGGCTGGCGACCAAGATTTACCTTGCGGTGGAGCAGGAACAGAAGCCCCTGTCGGTCGTGATCACAGCCGGACAGCGTGGCGACTCCCCGCAGTGCGCCCCCCGTCCTGGAAGTGACCCGGTGCCGCGGCGGGGACCCGGGCGACCCCGTGAGCGCCCGGACCGGGTGCGGGCCGACCAGGCGTACGGCTCTCGCGAGAATCGCGCCTGCCTCCGCAGACGCGGTTTCAAGGCGACGATCCCGGTCCCGGCGGACCGCGTCCGCAACCGGAAGAACCGCGGCTCTCGCGGCGGCCGGCCGCCGAAGTGCGACAAGACCGACTACAAGCAGCGGCAGCGGTCGAGTGCGGCATCAATCGGCTCAAGCGCCACCGAGCGGTCGCCACGAGCTACGACAAGCTCGCCGTCCGCTACGAGGCGACCGTGCTGATCGCGGTCCTCAACAAGTGGCTGTGAGAAGACCTCAGTTGCGCAGCTCTTCAAGACGGTCGAGGTCGTCGTGAACCGACTCTCCTCAGCGGTGAGGCGGACTGCGGCGGCCTTGGCGAGCGCCGTCGTCGCGGTCCCTTCGTCACCGAGACGCCCAGCGACGTCCACTCGCAACACGAGGAGGCGGAGCAGTTGTACGGGCGCGGGCCGCTCGTCCTCAAGGTGAAGCACCCGGTCGATGACCTTCGCAGCGCCCGCCGGGTCCTCTTTCGAGTCCGCAAGGAGGGAGGCGTGGTGGAGGGCACGGGCGAAGGTCTCCTCCCCTTGTGTCGAGGACGGGTAATCGCACCGCTCACTCGACCCCGACCAGGCGCAGCCCCGCGGTCGCCACGGCCGCGGCCAGCACCACAACCAGGAACGGCACTTTGCGCCAGGCGAGCACGCCCGCCACCGCGACCCCGAACGGCCGGGCAAAACCGGCCGCCCCGTGCCCTTCCGTGAGCGCGGTCGTGGCCACCAGTGCGGCCAGCAGCACGATCGCGGACGTCTCCATCAACCGTGCGGCGCGCGGTGGGAAGGTCAGGCGGGAGCGCAACAGCGGGCCCGCGAACCGGAAGCCGTATGTCCCCGCGGCGAGCACGAGCATCGCGACGATGAGGGTGCCCGGGCTGTGCATCGCAGAGTTCATCGCACGGCCTTCTTCCGCGCCGTGGTGAGCGACAGTCCGGCCAATGCGAGGAGTATGGGAAGGCCGGCGGGCAGAAAGGGGACGGCGGCGAGCGCGATGGCCGAACCGGCCAGGGCGGCGCGCCGCTTGTCCCTGTCCGCGCGCAGCGCCGGGAGGATCAAGGCCAGCAGGATGGCCGGGAACATCGCGTCGAGACCGAAGGCGCCGGTGTCGTCGATGACGGTGCCGGCCAGGCCGCCGATTGCGGCTCCGGCCGGCCAGCAGACCACGATGCCCAGGCCGCAGCCCCAGTAGGCGGCGCGCCCCTGGGCGGTGTCCTTCTGGGCCAGGGCGAAGACGACCGTCTCGTCATTCATCAGGTGGGTACCGAGGAAGCGCCACGCGCCGCGTCCGAGGACGTCGGGCACCGCGAGCCCGAAGGGCAGATGCCTGGCATTGACCAGGAGTCCGGCGAGGACCGCGGCCACCGGGCTGCCGCCGGCCGCGATGATCCCGATGAACAGGAACTCCGACGACGCGGCGACCACGAGCAGGCCCAGTACCACCGGGAACCAAACGGGGAAGCCGGAGGCCACTGCGATCGCGCCGTACGAGAGGCCGATCACGCCCACGGCCAGACACACGAGCGCGATGTCGCGCAGCAGTGGCCGATCGAGCGTTCTCCATAGCGAATGCATGATCGATAGAATGAACACCCTGGACGGTGTTCGTCAAGGCGAACGAATGACTTCTGGAGCGAACGAATGACCCAAGCAGGCAGTACCGCGAAGCCCCCTATGAACTCCATCGCCGCCACCCTGCGCCGCGGCCGCCAGGCTGCGGGGCTCTCCCTGACCGAGCTCGCCCATCGAGCAGGCATCGCAAAATCCACCCTGTCCCAGCTGGAGGCCGGGCAGGGAAATCCGAGCCTGGAGACGCTGTGGGCGCTGTGCACGGCCCTTGAGCTGCCGTTCTCCCGGCTTCTCGATCCGCCCCGGCCCCGGGTTCAGGTGATCAGAGCGGACGAGGGTGAGGCAGTCATCTCGGCCCAGGCCGACTATCGCGCCACCCTGCTCTCCGCCTGCCCGCCCGGCGCCCGCCGCGACCTCTACCGCATCGACTCCGAACCGGGCACACCACACACCTCCGTCCCGCACGCGCCCGGAGTCGTCGAGCACGTCCTGCTCACCGCCGGCCGGGCCCTGGTCGGCCCGGCCGACGACCCTGTGGAACTGAGCCCGGGTGATTACGTGGCCTACCCGGGTGACCAGGCACACGTCTTCGAGGCGAGGGAACCGGCGACCCGGGCTCTCCTCGCCTCCGAGTACCTCTGATGTTCCGTCAGTTCCACAGCTGCCAGGCCGACTTCCACGCTCGACGCACTGGTTGCCCAGTCCGGCGAAACTCCGCTCGACCTGGGCTGCGGACCGGGCAGAGATCTCAGCACCTTCGCCAAGGCGGTCACCCCTTCCAGGGGGCGATCGGCATCGATTCCAGTCAGGAGGTGATTGAGCAAGCACGCGGCGTACAAGAGACCTCTCCGCGGGCGAGGTGCAACTGGGCGATACCCGCGATCCCCTCGAGGACTGCGGCATCGACCGTGCCCGGGCCGACCGCGTGCTCCAGTACGCGCCGGCATCAAGGACCCGCGTGCTTACGCCCGCCACGTCGTGGACAAGGTCGTACGTGACGGGGGCATCCACCGTCGATTGGCCGCGCAGGGGCCAATGAACGATGGCGCCCTGCCCACCGTGGTGAATGTGAGAGCCACCCTGTCTGATGGCGTGTGACCTGCCGATGTTGCAGTAGCGGGCGCTGTGGGCTCAATGGCGGAGAATCAGCGTCGGGACGTGGGTGGCGGTTCTGCGTCGGTATGCCTGCGGGCCCGAAGGGTGGCGAGGCCGAAGGCCACTCCTCCGGCGATGAACCAGGGGTTCCAGAGGGCCAGCGTCCAGGTCCGCTGTCCCACGCTCACGGAGGTGTCCAGGTGCGTTGTGTTGGTCAGCAGCAGCATTTCGATACCGATGCCACGGGCCAGTAGGAGGGCGCTGACACCCCATCCCAGCCACCTTGCCAGCAGAGCGGGAACGCCCCGGAGCCTGGACCGGGCAAGCAGCCATGCCAGCAGGGCGCCGAGGAGGCAGAGCGCACCCACACCCCACAAACCGGCTACGACGAACCACAGCGGGCGCTCGGTGGCCAGCGGACCGGCGGAGACGCTCAGCCCCACATCGCCGCCGACGGCCCAGTAGAAGTGCAACCCGGCGAACGCCGCTGCCCACAAGCATGCGATACGCCCCCACAGCGTGGACGGCTCTGCACCCGCTCTCTCCGGTTCGCGTTTCACCGTCGGCCCTCAGGGGCATCGCGCCTGTCAGCGCACGGGCCGTCCGCTTGCTGCGGCACCACGATGAACGCGGTGCCCTTGGTCAGGTCGATGCTGGAGCGGGGCGGCGCACCGTCGCTCTCGTCGTCCCGCCGCAGCAGTTCCACCCGCCGCTGCTCCAGCTCTACCGTCTTGTTTCCGTTCACGACCGCCGTGAATTCATCGAAGGCGGTATTCGACAACGACCGCCCCGCGCGCCTGCGTAGCCACGGGATCAAGCCCAGCCCCGTGACCCATCGCCACGCGCTCTCCATCAGGGCGAACAAGACCAGTTGACATGCGAATGCCGGGAACGACACAAGCCAAACCATCACAGATGGTCCCTCATCGTCCTCAACGCAGTTGACGGTCGGAAAACGACGAAGGGCTTGGCGTCGTTCTCATCGGACGCGCGGACCGGGAGATCTCGGGACTCCAGCCATCGGTCCGCGTGGACCGCTCGCACAGACACCCCGGCATCCAGCCCAGCAGCCTCGTATGCCAACGGGTGAGGGTGGCTTCCCATCTCGCGGCCGGTGCGCTCTGCCCAGAGCGGCACAGGCAGCTCGGCCCGCTCGACCGCCGCCGTTGGACTCGTCTCGCTGATTGCCATGGGATCACTGTTCTGGCTCCGCGGCGCGTGGGGATCGTACCGGCGCATGATCCGCTTCCCCCATGAGGCGGAGGCGCCGCTATGGAGATCCACCGTAAGGCGGAGTGCCGTGGGAGCAGGCCGGCTTCGGTAGGCCTGCCGGACAGCACAGCTACGGGCTGTCCGCCGGAACACTGACGAATCCACAGCCGGATCGCGGCGACGGTGACGTGCCGCGAAAGACGAACGCAAGACGCTCCGGCAGTACTCCCAACGCAGGTTCGCCCGTCGGCGCGTTGACAGGCTTCTGTCGACATGTTGCTATGGGGCGCTGCTCGGCTGGACCTGCGTCGCATTGCATGCCGCCAGGCACCGGATCGACCGCCACTTGACCGGGGCCGGCGCCCCCCGAACCCAGAGCGAGGACCCATGCCGCAGCGCGCCGCGACCATCATCGGCGGTGGGATCGGCGGCCTCGCGGCAGCCATCGCCCTGCACCGCCGGGGCTGGCGCGTCGAAGTGCTGGAACGTGCGACGGAGTTCACCGAGATCGGCGCCGGTATCTCCCTGTGGCCGAACGCGCTGCACGCGCTCGAAATGCTCGGCCTGGCCGACGCCGTCCGGGCGCTCGGTGCTGTCGAGGCCACGGGCGGCGTACGAGATCGCCGGGGCCGCTGGCTGTCCCGTACGGACAACGCGGAGCTGGCCCGCCGTTTCGGCCATCCCTTGGTGGTCCTGCACCGCGCGGATCTGCTGCGGGTGCTCACCGAGGCGCTGCCTGCCGACAGCCTGCGGTCGGGCAGCGAGGTGACTGTGGTCCGCGACGACGACCACAGCCTGGTCGTCGAACACCGTGGGGGCGCGTCCCGGCCCGATCTCGTGGTCGGCGCCGACGGCCTTCGCAGTGCGGTACGACGCGCGCTGTGGCCCGACGCGGCCGGCCCCCGGTACGCCGGTTACACCGCCTGGCGCATGGTCACCGAGCCTCTCGCCGAGCCGCCCGCCGAGGGTGCGGCGACCTGGGGACGCGGGGAGCGGTTCGGCTACACGGCGCTGCCGGGCGGCCGGATGTACTGCTTTGCGACCGCGTCGCTACCGGCGGGAACGGCCTCCAGCTCGTCGGAGTACGCCGAACTGCTGCGCCGATTCGGATCCTGGCCGGCTCCCGTCCCGGCCCTGCTGGCCGCCGTCCCCGCGGACGCGGTGCTCCGCCACGACCTGTACGACCTGCCGCCGCTGCCCTCCTTCGTCCGCGGCCGGGTCGCGCTGCTGGGCGACGCGGCCCATGCCATGACCCCCAACCTGGGCCAGGGCGCGTGCCAGGCACTGGAGGACGCGGTCACCCTCGCCCACTGCCTCGACGGCACCCCGGACGTGGCCGCCGCGCTCCGCTCGTACGACCTGCTGCGCCGCCCGCGGACGCAGGCCATCACCCGCCGCTCCGCCCGGCTCGGCGCGGTCGGCCAGTTGTCGTGGCCGCCTGCGGTGCTGCTGCGCGACACGGCCGCCCGGCTGACGCCGATGTGGGCGACGCTGCGTTCCATGACGCCGGTGCTCAGTTGGACGGCACCCGGTGACCCGGTGACCGCGACGGAGAGCGAGAGCAACTGATGCCGGACTGGACGTATCACCCGCTGCGCGGCTTGGCGGCCGCCGCCGTCGGCCGGCGCCGTTCGCAGCGAACCGCGCTGCGGCTGCTGGCGTCGATAGGCTCCCGTCCGGCCGGTGCGCGGCTGATCGCCCGGGGATTCGGCCATCGCCATCCACCGGAGCGGCTCGCGGGCGAGATCGCCGGCGTGCCCGTGACCGTCCGGCTCGGCATATCCGTCCCGCCCTCGCTCGCCCGCGAGGCGGTGCGCGCCATGCACCCGCTCGGGGCCGGTGTCGTCGAGGTGGCTCCCGTCTCGGCGGCCGACGCCGAGACGGTACGCCAGGCCGCCGCCGGCCGCTCGATCCCGGTTGTCGCCCGCGTGTGCGATCCGGAGGCGGAGGCCGCCCTCACGTCCCATGTCGACGGGTTCACCAGCAGCGGCGACCCGCACGTGGTGCAGGTGTCCGACCCGTCCGTGACCGCCGCGGCCGCCGCGCTCGAGGGGCCGGGGGCCATCGTGCTCGCCCGGCCCGAAGTGCTCGTCGAGGCCGGACCCGGCTGGTTCGCACGGGTCACCGAGGCAGCCACGCCCACCGCGCCCGCCCCGCGGCTACGGAACGTCGGCCGCGATCCTCGCCGCTGGCCCGCCTGGTGGTGGGCACTGCTCGTCGGGCTCGGTATGACGGGCGCCGGACTCGGTGCCGCGGCGATCACGCTGGGGCCGGTGCTGCTCTGGTACGACCGTGACTACCTCGGCATGACGCTGCACGACCTGCATGCCGCGAACCATCACCTCGTGCACTTCCTCCAGCACGACCGGATCACCATGGCCGGCACGATGGTGGCGATCGGCGCCCTCTACACCGGCCTTGCCGTGGGCGGGATCAGACGCGGCTGGCCCTGGGCCCGTGAGGTGTATCTGCTCTCAGGGGTGATCGGCTTCCCCACCTTGTTCTACTTCCTGGCCACCGGCTTCGTGGAGCCCCTGCACACGGCCACCACCATCGCGCTGTTCCCGATGTTCGTGGCCGCGGTCCGGCGGACCCCGCACGCACCGCGGTGGCGCCTGGCGCCCGAGGGGCCGGAGCCGGAGCGCCGACGGGCGCTGGTCGGCCAGTTGCTGCTGATCGTCACGGGAGCGGGGCTGTTCGTCGGCGGAGCGGTGATCTCGGTGGTCGGTCTGACCGGTGTCTTCGTCCCGACCGACCTGGCCTTCCTGGGCACCAGCGCGCAGACGTTGGAAACCGTGAGCCCTCGGCTTGTGCCGTTCATCGCCCACGACCGCGCGGGGTTCGGCGGCGCCCTGATGGCCGCCGCGGTAGCGATCGTCCTGCTCAGCGCGTGGGGCTGGCGGCGGGGTGAAGCCTGGGTGTTCTGGACGCTGGTTGCGGCGGCGGCCGCCGGCTTCCTGCCGGCTGTCGTAGTGCACGGTGCGATCCACTACCTGGACTTCATCCACCTCGCGCCGGTCTACTTCGGCATCGCCATGACCGGCACCGGCCTGCTGCTCGCGCGTCCCTACCTCTGCGCCAGGGCATCGGCGCGGCCGAAGGACTGACGGGCTGGCAGCCGTGACTGTGGACTTTGTGAAGTGAAGCAGGTCGGAGATGAAATCGTTGCCTGAGCTGGTTCTTCTTCGGTAGTGGCAGTGCCGGGCGGTGGCTTGGTGGCGTCTGCGCCAGTGGGACCAGTTCAATGCGTGGACGATGGGGTCATCGTCGGGTCTGGGGCGGGGAAGGAGAACGTCCAGGAGTCGCCGGACCTCTGCCACGGTGATGGGGATGGTGCTGGTGGTGTCGTTTCTGCTGCCCCCTTTTCGGTGGTCTGGGCTGCCAGGACGGCCAGGAAAGCGTGGGCGAGCATGGCCAGGGGATGGGCTGATACCAACGCGGATAGCGGCGGACCTCGTACTGGTCCAAGCCACACTCGTTCTTGGCGGCCTGGAAGGCTTCCTCGATTGGCCAGCGGGATCCGGCGCCCCGGAGCAGACCCGTGACCGTGGTGCCGCTGGGCGCGTAGGCGAGGTAGTAGGCGATCTCATCGGTCCTGGTCAGGCTGCGGCTGGCCAGCATCCACCGCTGGTGCGTGGGTGTGTGGCCGTCGAAGGCGTCGATGGCCGGCAGGCGGGCGACAGCCCAGCTATAGACCCGCGGACTCTTGGCGCCGTCACCGCAGGATCGTCGTTCCCATGCTTCGTCGGGAGCATCGGCGATGGCCTGGTCGATCCGTCCGAAGGGAGCGTGCAGTTGCGGGGACTTCGGCACGGCCAGGAGGTAGCCGACACCGGCTTCCTCCAGGGATGGTGGGGGTGGATGAGGCCGGTCTGTGGGCGGCCGAGCTGGAGTCGATGTTCGGACGGGTGGCCGGCCGGTTCTCGCGAGTGGATCTGCGGTGGCGGATGCGGGACCACCTGCGGGGCCTGCTGGCCCCGGTGGAGCGGAGGAACGGCTGGCACCTGGCTGAGTATGCAGGTCACCGTGGACCGGCCGGCTTCCAGCATCTGCTCAACGATGCATCCTGGGACGCCGATGCTCTCCGGGACGATATGCAGCAGTACATCGCCGACCAACTCGGCTGTCCGGACGGTGTGCTGGTCGTGGACGACACCGGCTTCCTCAAGAAGGGCACGACGTCGGCCGGTGTCCAGCGGCAGTACTTGGGCACGGCCGGGGCCTGTATTTCAATTACCGCTCGGTGCATGGGCGTTGGCGGGACAATGAGGTGTGACTGCGGGTACGGCCGCTCGGGCTTCAGTTGTGGCTTTGAGGGCGAAGTTCGATCAGTTCCTTCCCCATCTCGATGAGCGGCGTCGGCGGATCTACCTGGCCAGCGAGGCCGCCGCGCTTGGTCACGGCGGGATCACGCTGGTGGCCGCCGCTTCTGGCGCCAGTGCGGCCACCATCGCACGTGGGATATCCGAGCTGTCCGGGCGCCCTTTGCCGGCCGGGCGGATCCGGGCTCCAGGAGCCGGCCGTAAGCCGGTGACGGTCACCGATCCCGGTCTGCTGCCGGCGCTTGAAGCCCTGATCGAGCCGCACACCCGGGGCGATCCGGTCTCGCCGTTGCGCTGGACCACGCTCTCACTGCGGTCTTTGGTCTCAGCTCTGACCACTCAGGGCCACCCGGTCAGCGCGACGACCGTTGGACGCCTGCTGCACACCCTGGGATACAGCCTGCAGGGCACCGCCAAGACCACGGAAGGCGCCAGTCATCCGGACCGGGATGCTCAGTTCACCCACATCAACGCCACCGCCGAGGCCTTCCTCGAAGGCAACCAGCCGGTGATCAGCGTGGATACCAAGGCCAAGGAGTGGCTTGGCAACCGCGACCGGCCCGGACGCGTCTGGCGGCCGGGCAAGAACCCCATCCGTGTGGACTGCCACACCTTCACCACCAGTGACCAGCCCGTGGTCATCCCGTACGGGATCTACGACATCGCTCGCAACACCGGCTGGGTCAACGTCGGGACCGACCACGACACGGGCGAGTTCGCGGTGGAATCCATCCGCCGCTGGTGGCGGCAGCGCGGACGGAAGGACCACCCGGATGCCGACAGGCTGCTGATCACCGCCGACTGCGGTGGTTCCAACGACCCCCGCCGCTGGACATGGAAGAAGCACCTCGCCGTCTTCGCCCTGGAAAGCGGACTGGAGATCACGGTCTGCCACTTCCCACCCGGAACGTCGAAATGGAACAAGATCGAACACCGGATGTTCTGCCACATCACCGCGAACTGGCGTGGCAGGCCCCTGACCAGCTACCAGGTCGTTATCGAGACCATCGCCGCCACGACCACTCGCACCGGGCTCAGAATCGGAGCCGAACTCGACACCGGCCGATATGCCCTGGGCGCCACAGTCCCACCCGCCGAGTTCCATGCCCTGCCAATCACACCCCACGCCTTCCACGGCGACTGGAACTACACCCTGGCACCGGTCGCACCCCGGCACCCCGAGCCGGCACCGAGCCGACGACAAATCGATCCCGCCCTGACCGCGATGCTCACCGAGCCAGCCCTGACCGGCATGTCACGCGCCGCCTTCGACCACCTGGTCGCCATCTCGGAACCGTACTGGGACGCCTTGGCCGAGGCGGCATTCCAACGACGCTTCCACCGCCCGCGCAGCTACCTCCACCCGCAGACCAGCAGCCTCGACCACTACCACCGCCTACTGACTGCCTTGTTACGCCGCCGCAGAGCCGTCACCAGCACACTTCTGGCCCAGCTCCTGAATGTCGGCCGCACCAACCTGTCCAACCAGTTCCAAGACGGCCACCGTCTCCTGGACCTGCACCGCGTCGCGGTCACCCCGCTACCCGGAACCCCGGCCCGCACCCTCGCCCAACTACAAGCCCGCCTACCGTCATGCGACGACACCTGCACAGATCAACTCTGACAGTTATTTAGGCACAAGCCCCCGGACGCAGGGAGAACTGCCAGGTCGGCACGTTCTTGGCCTATGCCTCCACCCGGGGGCGGGCGTTGATCGACCGCGAGCTGTATCTGCCCGCCTCCTGGACGGACGACCGCGCCCGGTGCCGGGCGGCCAAGATCGGCGACGAGGTGCCCTTCGCCACGAAGATCGAGCACCTGAAGTGGATGCTGCAACGCGCCCTGGACGCGGCCGTGCCCTTCGCCTGGGTCACCACCGACGAGGCCTACGGACAAGTCCGCCATTTTCGGTCCTGGCTGGAAGAGCGGGAGGTGGCTTATGTGGTGGCCACCAAGGTCAACGACACGGTGACCGGTCTCGACGGCTGGGAGTACCGGGTCGACGAGCTGATCGCCACCCGCCCGAAGCAGGCCTGGAAACCGCTCTCGGCGGGAGCCGGCGCCCACGGCCAGCGGATCTATCACTGGGCCCGCGCCGCCCTCTTCGACGTCAGGCGCGGTGCGGTGTGGGGTCCTGTGCGGTCGACTGGAGCGGTCTTGCAGGCCGGCGTCGCCTTCTGCCAGCCACCGTCGCATCCACTTGTGGGCTGTGGGCCGCGATATGCCCATTTCGGCGGCGACGTGGGCCACGGGCCGTCCGCAGCGGACCCGTTCGACCAGCAGCCGCCTGCCGTGAACGGTCAGCCGGGCATTACGGTGGGACACGAAGACCTCCGTGTGGCGAAGCGTAGACACCTCCACCACATCGGAGGTCTTCGCCATTGATCAAGCCGAGCGGCTGTTAACAACGCTCGTGATCAATACACCTAGGGGAGCCCCCAGGACCCCCGGGCACCACGCCCCGAGGCGGCCGGTGGTGCTACCTCTTCAGGCCCAGTACCGCCTCCGCCGTCGTCCAGTCCCTCGCGATGGCCTGCTGAGCCTTCGTCAGGTCGGCCTTGCCCGAGCAGATCGCGGCCTTGAGGCGGTTCTCCACCACGTCCTTGGGGTTGTTGGGACCGGCGCCCGGCCGGTGCCCCGGCGACGGCGGCTCGACCCAGAGGTTGCGCGGATCGTTGGGGTCGCCGCCCAGCTGGAGGCTGATGAGGTGGTCGTACTCGGCGTCGTGCAGCGGGCCCCGGTAGCCGTACGACGCGGCGTTGGCCTTCTTCTCGCGGCCGGTGATGTTCACCGGGGGCCGGATGTCCTTGGTGTAGCCGCTCCGGCAGATCGTCGACTTGAGGGTCGCCGGGGTCACCTTGGGGTTCGTCGCGCCCGGCGTGCACGTCGGGTCCGGCAGCGGCTGCTTGTCGGCGGTGTGGCGGACGTGGCAGCTACCGGCGGCGGGCTGCCGCTGCACGGTGTACGCACCCTGGGGGCCGGGCCCCACGGCTATCGCCCCCGAGGGCGAGGCGGGGGACGGCGTCCCCGAAGGGCCCGAACCCCCCTTGGCGTCGGAGTGGGTCCGGCCGGACGAACACCCGCCGGCCGCGAGGGCCAGCACGGCGACGGCCGCCAACGTGGACGTACGGACGGAAAGCGGCAGGGCCCGCGCGGAGTTCGGCATGGACAAGAACTACCCCGCCGCGGGCCGGAACAGCCCGCGCCCCGGTGGCGCGGACCCGAACAGTTCGTGGCGCGGGCCCGGACACCGCCGTCCGACCGCGCCCCGCGCCGCCCCCGCTCACCCCGCCTGCAACGCCCGCAACTGGTCCATGAACCAGCGGGCCGGCGGCAGCGCGGTCGCCGCCGCGGCCAGCCGCTCGGTGCGCTCCGCCCGCTCCCCGGCCTTCATCGACAGCGCCTCGTGCAGCGCCCGCGCCGTGCCGCTCACGTCGTACGGATTGACCGTCAGCGCCGCGGCCCCCAACTCCTCGTGGGCACCGGCCTCCCGCGACAGCACCAGCACGCAGCCCTCCTCGGACACCACCGGGATCTCCTTCGCGACGAGGTTCATCCCGTCCCGGATCGGATTGACCAGCGCCACGTCCGCCAGCCGGTACGCCGCCAGCGACCGCGCGAAGTCGTCCTTCACGTGCAGCACCACCGGCCGCCAGCCCGCCGTGCCGAACTCGGCGTTGATCTCCTCGGCCAGCCGCCCCACCTGTGCGGTGTACTCCCGGTACACCGCCAGGTCCTGCCGCGAGGGGTACGCGAAGGCCACGTGCACCACCCGCTCCCGCCACTCCGGCCGGTCCACCAGCAGCTCCCGGTACGCCCGCAGCCCGCGCACGATGTTCTTCGACAGCTCCGTGCGGTCCACCCGCACGATGCTCCGGCGCGCCGCCCCGTCCGGACCGGTGCCGATCTGCTCGCGCAGCGCCGCCAGCCGCTCGTCCACGTCCGCCCGCCGCGACCGCTCCCGCAGGAACCCGGCGTCCGCCCCCAGGCCGTACACCCCGAGCCGGGCGCCGCCGGTGCCGCCCAGCACCTCGGCGCAGCACGCGCGGAACGCGTCCGCCCAGCGGTGCGTCAGGAACCCCAGCTGGTCGGCGCCCGTCATCCCGCGCAGCAGCTGCTCGGCGATGCCGTCCGGCAGCATCCGGAAGTACTCCGGCGGCGCCCAGGGGGTGTGCGAGAAGTGCGCGATCCGCAGGTCCGGCCGCAGCGCCCGCAGCATCCCCGGCACCAGCGCCAGGTGGTAGTCCTGCACCAGTACCGCCGCGTGGGGGCCCGCCTCGTCGGCGAGCGCCTTGGCGAAGGCGTGGTTGTACGCCTCGTACGCCCCCCACTGCCGCCGGAACTCCGCGTCGAAGACCGGCTCCAGCGGCGTCTGGTAGAGCATGTGGTGGACGAACCACAGCACCGAATTGGCGATGCCGTTGTAGGCGTCGGCGTGCACATGAGACGGGATGTCCAGCATCCGGACGCGCTGTCCGCCGGTGTCGGCCGGGTCCAGCGCGTCCCCGGTCCGCCGCACCGCCTCCCGGTCGCCCTCACCGAGCGCGGCACACACCCAGACCGCGTCGGTCTCGGGCCCGATCGACGACAGCCCCGACACCAGCCCGCCCCCGCCCCGCTTCGCGGTCAGCGCCCCGTCCTCGCCCAGGGCGTACGAGACCGGTCCGCGGTTGGACGCGACGAGAACCTCGGCACCTGCGTGCACCACACTGCGCTCGGAGACCATGTCGCGAGATTAACCAGTGACAGATCCGTGCAAACGTGCGACGCGGGTCAGGCCGCCCGCCTGGCCGCGTATTCCGGGATGTCGGCCATGGGTGGCCGTTCCTCGGTGTCCACGTCCGTGGTGCGGGGCACGAAACCCGCCTCACCGCGGTCGAACTGGGTGAGCCGGGGCCGTACCAAGTGGCCGCGGGCCAGGCGGAGTTGGGCGGTGCGGTAGATCGCGGCGGCCATCCGGCCGAGGGCCTGGCCGTCCTGATGGCGGTGCCTGCGTACGCCGACGTCCACCTGGGCGAGGGCGTCCAGGCCGACCGTGTGCAGTGCGTCGACGAGCAGGCCGAGCTCGACGCCGTAGCCGACCGGGAAGGGCAGCCGCTCCAGCAGGGCGCGGCGCGCCGCGTACTCGCCGCCCAGCGGCTGGACGAAACCGGCCAGCTGCGGCCAGTGCAGGTTGAGCAGCGGACGGGCGACGAGTTCGGTGACCCGGCCGCCCTGGCCCGGCCCCGCGCCCTCGGCTCCGGCCTCCAGCGGGCGGTCGTACATCGCCTTGACGAACTGCAGGTCCGGATCGGTCAGCAGCGGGCCGACGATCCCGGAGACGAAGGTCGCGGAGAACTCGCGCAGGTCGGCGTCGACGAAGCAGATGATGTCGCCGGTGGTCGCGAGGAGCGAGCGCCACAGCACCTCGCCCTTGCCGGGGACGGCGGGGATCCGCGGCAGGACCGCGTCGCGGTGGACGACCTTGGCGCCGGCCGCCGCCGCGACCTCGGCCGTCCGGTCGGTGGACCCGGAATCCAGCACCACCAGCTCGTCGACCAGCGGGACGGCCTCGGTCATCAGCTCGGCACGGATCGTCGCCACGATCGTGCCGACCGTGGCCTCCTCGTCCAGCGCGGGCAGGACGACACTGACCGTACGGCCCGACTGACGCTTGGCCGCCAGCAGCTGCTCCAATGGGCGATCGGCAGCCGACCAGGAGCGGCTGCGCAGCCAGCGCTCCACCTCTTCCAGCACGTCTACGACTCCTCGGTGGCCGCCGGTGCAGCGGTCGCTATGTGATCCATTGTGTGATCCATCTCGCGGTTCGGACGACTATCTCAACTGTCAGTGCCTTCGGTTACAGTCTTGAACAACGCGGATGACCCTCGCATGTCGGGGTCGCCACGCGACAAACGCCTGGGTTTCGGCCCAGCGCCATACCGCTCATCCAGAGGGGCAGAGGGATACGGCCCGTTGAAGCCCCGGCAACCCTCCAGTCGGTCTCCGCGTACAGCGCGCGAGGCTCCCGGCTAGGGAAGGTGCCAAATCCGTCTCGCGACGAGATGCGCCGCGAGGAAGATGAGGAGAAAGGGCCTCGCCTCCATGGCTGTGCAAGTCACCGAAACCGCCGCAAACACGACCCCCGTCGCCCTGGGCCCCGCCGTCGCGCTGTCCTGCCGGGAGTGCGGTGAGCGCTTCGATCTCGGTCCGATCTTCGCCTGCGCCAGCTGTTTCGGGCCGCTCGAAGTCGCCTACGACCTGCCGAGCGGCGACCCCGAGGCTCTGAGGAAGCAGATCGAGGCCGGCCCGGACAACATCTGGCGCTACGCCCCGCTGCTCCCGGTCCCCACCGACGTGGCCGAGAAGCCGAACCTCAACCCCGGCTTCACCAAGCTCGTCAAGGCCGACCGGCTCGCCGCCGAGCTCGGCGTCACCGGCGGCCTGTACGTCAAGGACGACTCCGGCAACCCGACCCACTCCTTCAAGGACCGCGTCGTCGCGATCGCCGTCGAGGCCGCCCGCGCCTTCGGCTTCACGACCCTGTCCTGCTCCTCGACCGGCAACCTCGCCGGCGCGGTCGGCGCCGCGGCGCGCCGCGCGGGCTTCAAGTCCTGCGTCTTCATCCCGCACGACCTGGAGGCCGGCAAGGTCGTCATGGCCGCGGTCTACGGCGGTGACCTGGTCGGCATCGAGGGCAACTACGACGACGTCAACCGCTTCTGCTCGGAGCTCATCGGCGACCCGCTCGGCGAGGGCTGGGGCTTCGTCAACGTCAACCTGCGGCCGTACTACGGCGAGGGTTCCAAGACGCTGGCCTACGAGATCTGCGAGCAGCTCGGCTGGCGGCTGCCGGACCAGATCGTCATCCCGATCGCGTCCGGCTCCCAGCTGACGAAGATCGACAAGGGCCTCAAGGAGCTGATCGCCCTCGGGCTGGTCGAGGACAAGCCGTACAAGATCTTCGGCGCCCAGGCGGAGGGCTGCTCGCCGGTGTCGACGGCCTTCAAGGCCGGGCACGACGTCGTGCGCCCGCAGAAGCCGAACACCATCGCCAAGTCGCTGGCGATCGGCAACCCGGCGGACGGCCCGTACGTGCTGGACATCGCGCGCCGGACGGGCGGTGCGGTGGAGGACGTCAACGACGAGCAGGTCGTGGACGCGATCAAGCTGCTGGCCCGGACGGAGGGCATCTTCGCGGAGACCGCGGGCGGCGTGACCGTCGGCGTGACCAAGAAGCTCATCGAGGAGGGTGTGCTCGACCCGGCGCTGACCACCGTTGTCCTCAATACGGGTGACGGTCTGAAGACGCTGGACGCGGTCGCGCCGACCACCGGGCCCACGGCCACGATCCGTCCGAACCTGGATGCGTTCCGCGCGGCCGGCCTGGCCGGCTGAGCCCGCGCCGTTTCCGAACCCGTACTCCGTAATCCCCGTCCGGAAGGCAGAACCATGAGCGTCAAGGTCCGCATCCCCACCATCCTCCGCACGTACACCGGCGGCGAGGCCGAGGTCACCGCCGAGGGCGCGACCCTCTCCGCGGTGATCGCCGACCTGGAGAAGAACCACCAGGGCATCGCGGCCCGTGTGCTCGACGACGCCGGCAAGCTGCGCCGCTTCGTGAACGTCTACGTCAACGACGACGACGTCCGCTTCGAGCAGGGCCTGGAGACGCCGACGCCGGACGGCGCGGGCGTCTCGATCATCCCCGCGGTCGCCGGAGGCTGCTGACCTTCCGTCCGGGCCCGGCCGCGTGTCCCTTCCTGGCGCGCGGCACCGTCCGGATGGTGATCGAACAGGCGTGGATTTGCGCCATCTCTCCCCCCGCTTGACCGGAATTGCCCCGTCCATCGAAATCGGACGGGGCAATTCCGTTTCGTGAAAGGGGATAGCATTGTGGCGATCTCCTCGCTGTATATGTCCCCGGGTATGCCGAGCGCATAAGAATCCGTGCTGAGTTGTGCTCAAAGTGTGTGCGGCATTTGTCGGTTAGGCACGTCTATGCCCGGCCCGGCTTGCCCGGGAGAATCGCGATTTCGCCGCATATAGCCGATTCTCCGGCGCCAGAATTCTCGTCCGATTGACCTGTTGCGCTGGGCATCGGTCCAGATACATTCAGCGGCGGTCGACGCGTTCCGGCGCACACCCCACGGGCCTTTCGCGGGGTGAGGTCTGACCCGGGTCCGCGGAGTGCGGTCCTGCGCAAGGGCCAGTAATAGGGGAGTTAGGCATGGCTCAGGGCACCGTCAAGTGGTTCAACGCGGAGAAGGGGTACGGCTTCATCGCGGTCGACGGTGGTGCGGATGTATTCGTCCACTACAGCGCGATCCAGATGGACGGCTACCGCACCCTTGAGGAGGGCCAGCGGGTCGAGTTCGAGATCTCGCAGGGCCAGAAGGGGCCGCAGGCGGACATGGTCCGGGTGGCCGGCTGAGGCGCCGACCGACTGCTGCGTTGTGAAGGCCCGTACCCCTGAAGGGGGTACGGGCCTTCTGCCGTGCGCTTCGACGGACGGACGGGCCTCCGACTGCCCCCTCGATGGGCGGATCGGGCCCCCGGGCGGCTTGCACTCGCATGCCCCGAGTGCTAATCATTGGCGTTAGCACTCTCCGAGTGAGAGTGACAATGAAGGACCGGGTCGGTGAGGCCCGCGGGCCGGGTGGGGCAAGGAACCACAGCAGGTCTGCAGGTCGTCCGTCGCGGGCGCCAGCGCGGTCCGGAGCAATCCACCCCAGTCCGGGAGGACCACTTCACATGGCCAAGATCATCGCGTTCGACGAGGAGGCACGGCGCGGTCTCGAGCGCGGGATGAACCAGCTCGCCGACGCCGTCAAGGTCACCCTCGGCCCCAAGGGCCGCAACGTCGTCCTCGAGAAGAAGTGGGGCGCCCCCACGATCACCAACGATGGTGTGTCCATCGCCAAGGAGATCGAGCTCGAGGACCCGTACGAGAAGATCGGCGCCGAGCTGGTCAAGGAGGTCGCGAAGAAGACGGACGACGTCGCCGGTGACGGCACGACGACCGCGACCGTCCTGGCCCAGGCCCTGGTCCGCGAGGGCCTGCGCAACGTCGCCGCCGGTGCCAACCCGATGGCCCTGAAGCGCGGTATCGAGAAGGCCGTCGAGGCCGTCTCCGCCGCCCTGCTGGAGCAGGCCAAGGACGTGGAGACCAAGGAGCAGATCGCCTCCACCGCCTCCATCTCCGCCGCCGACACCCAGATCGGCGAGCTGATCGCCGAGGCCATGGACAAGGTCGGCAAGGAAGGCGTCATCACCGTCGAGGAGTCCCAGACCTTCGGTCTGGAGCTGGAGCTCACCGAGGGTATGCGCTTCGACAAGGGCTACATCTCGGCGTACTTCGCCACCGACATGGAGCGTATGGAGGCGTCGCTCGACGACCCGTACATCCTCATCGTCAACTCCAAGATCGGCAACGTGAAGGACCTGCTGCCGCTCCTGGAGAAGGTCATGCAGTCCGGCAAGCCGCTGCTGATCATCGCCGAGGACGTCGAGGGCGAGGCCCTGTCGACCCTGGTCGTCAACAAGATCCGTGGCACCTTCAAGTCCGTCGCCGTCAAGGCCCCGGGCTTCGGTGACCGCCGCAAGGCCATGCTCGGCGACATCGCCATCCTCACCGGTGGCACCGTCATCTCCGAGGAGGTCGGCCTCAAGCTGGAGAACGCCGGTCTCGACCTGCTCGGCCGCGCCCGCAAGGTCGTCATCACCAAGGACGAGACCACCATCGTCGACGGTGCCGGTGACAGCGAGCAGGTCCAGGGCCGCGTCAACCAGATCCGCGCCGAGATCGAGAACAGCGACTCGGACTACGACCGCGAGAAGCTCCAGGAGCGTCTGGCGAAGCTGGCCGGCGGCGTGGCCGTCATCAAGGCCGGTGCCGCCACCGAGGTCGAGCTCAAGGAGCGCAAGCACCGCATCGAGGACGCCGTCCGCAACGCGAAGGCGGCCGTCGAGGAGGGCATCGTCGCCGGCGGTGGCGTGGCCCTGCTGCAGGCATCCTCGGTCTTCGAGAAGATCGAGCTCGAGGGTGACGAGGCCACCGGTGCCGCGGCTGTGAAGCTGGCCCTGGAGGCCCCGCTGAAGCAGATCTCGGTCAACGCCGGCCTCGAGGGCGGCGTCGTGGTGGAGAAGGTGCGCAACCTGGCCGTCGGCCACGGTCTGAACGCCGCCACCGGCGAGTACGTCGACATGGTCGCCGAGGGCATCATCGACCCGGCCAAGGTCACCCGCTCCGCGCTGCAGAACGCCGCCTCCATCGCGGCGCTCTTCCTCACCACCGAGGCCGTCATCGCCGACAAGCCGGAGAAGGCCGCCGCGGCCGCTCCGGGCGGCATGCCGGGCGGTGACATGGACTTCTGATCCACCGCGCCGGACCTCCGGCCCGCTGGACCAGAACGCTGATCCTCCCGGATCACCCGTCCTGAACGCCGGGGCGGCACCCTCCTCCCAGGGGGTGCCGCCCCGGCGGCGTTTTTCCCCCGGCCCGCCGTCGTGCCCTGAGCCTCCCGAGGCGAGGACGGCATGATGGTTACGCTGTGCACCGAATCGGCTATGGACAGTCACGGTCGAGGGTCTCGGGGTGGCCGCGCCCCCTGTGATCGCAAACGAAGGAGTGTTCGTGCGAGCCAGGGTGCGTAGGGGTCTGCTCAGGTCCGATGCGGGCGGCGACTGATCATGTCCGGGCAAGAGCGGAACCCGAACCTGCCGGCGGGACGGGCGCGAGGCGATGACCGGGCGGTGCGTCCGCGGCGGGCAGGGGAGCTGACGCAACGGGGTGTGGGCCGGTCCGGCGATCCGGGCCGCCGGGACACCTGGGCGGCCCGGCTGCTCGCCGTGGCCGCCGTGCTCTACAACGGCTGGCTGCTGGAGTTCGTGCTGCCGACCGGCCTCGATCCCCGGCACTCGTACGTCAGTGAGCTGTACGCCGCCGACCAGCCGCTGCGCGGTCTCTTCGGCGGCATCGAGTGCGTCTGCGCCGCCCTCGTCGTCCTGGGGGCGCTGCTGGCGTACGGCCCGGCGGCGGGCGGCTGGTCCCGTGCCGGGTGGGTGGCGCTGGCCGGAATGGGGTTGTCGTCGCTGGCCGACGTGGCACTGCCGATGCGCTGCGCGCCCTCACTGGAGCCCGGGTGCGAGGCCGTGCACCCCTGGCACACGGCCACCAGCGCCCTGGCCCACTTCTTCCTCTTCGCGTCGATGGCGCTGCTCAGTCGCGCCGCCGTGGTCGAGCGCCCGCACCGGCGGCTGATCCGCCGCTGGGGGCCGCGGGTGCTGGCGCTGGCCCTGCCGGCCGCCGTGTGCACCGTGGGCCCGCTGTTCGGCCGGCCCGGCTGGCACGGCGTCCCGCAGCGCGTCCATCTGGTGCTGGTGGGCGTGTGGTTCGCGCTGCTGGCCGCCGAATCGCGCCGGTCGGCCGCGGCGGCCCGGGCGTCCGCGACAGCCCCTGCGGAGATCCCGGCGCCCGTGCACACTCCCTGAGGGGTCGTCACACGACTCGGGGGAGAGCCACTCGGGCATCGCGGCATCAACGGGTAGGGCGACGGCTTCCGCTTCCTCTGCCTCTTTCTCTGCCTCTTTCTCTTCCTCTCCCCGTCGGCGGCGGACGTATCGACGGCGGGTGCGCCGCAGTTCGGCGGCGTGCTGGCGTGCTGGCGTGCTGGCGTGCTGGCGTGCTGGCGTGCTGGACCGGACGGGCGGGCGGCGGGTGGCGGATGGTGCCGGGCGTCAACCGCAGGGGGCGTCCCCACCCGTTCGAGGGTGGCGGGTGTCCGGAGGTCCGGGTATTTGACCGAACCGATCGATGGCCGCCCGCCGGACGCGTACGCTGCTCCGACGATGACCGAGTTTGTCGAAGAAGTCCGTTCCCGTGTGGTGCGCCTGCTCCAAATGGCCAACACCACGGACGACCGGCTGCGCAAGCAGATCATCGCCTATGCCGACGCGACCCCCGAGCCGCCGCTGATGGGTGCGGACGGAATCGGCACGACGGGCTGCCCCCGCTGCCGCCGCACGATGTGGCAGCAGCGGGACACCGAAGGGCCCGTCTGGGTCTGCGCGTTCTGCGGCCACGTCGAGGCGGTGTCCACCCGCGAGCACGAGGGGTCGGAGGCCTAGGCGGCGCCCTGGCTCCCGGCCGGTGCCCGGGCGACGGAGGGCGGCGCGGCGTGGGTCGCCGTCGCCGTTTCCGCCGTTTCCGCCGGGGCCGGCGTTTCCGTCGTTGCTTGCGTATGCGGCGTATGCGGCGTATGCGGCGTGTGCGGTGGGGCGTTGAGGTCGGTGCGCATCTGCTTGCTGAAGCCGAAGAAGTACGTCGCCAGGAAGCCGGTCAGATAGCCGACGGCCAGCCCCATCGCGTAGACGGCGAGCGTGGTGACGATGCCGTGGTTGCCCTGGACCAGGGGGAACAGTGCCCAGCCGGAAGGGCCGATGGCGGTGGCGCCGACGGTGTCGCCGAGCTGGTGGAACAGGCCGATGAACCCGCCGCCGAACGCGCCGCCGAGACAGGCGGTGACGAAGGGCCGCCCGAGGGGGAGCGATACGCCGTAGATCAGCGGCTCGCCGACGCCCAGGAAGCCCGCGGGCAGGGCCGACTTGATGGTCGTACGGACCGAGCGGTTGCGGGGGAGGCGGACGTAGACGGCGAGGGCGGCGCCGACCTGGCCCGCGCCTGCCATGGCGAGGATCGGCAGCAGGACGGTGTAGCCCTGCTGCTGGATGAGGGTGGTGTGCAGCGGGATGAGGGCCTGATGGAGGCCCAGCATGACGAGGGGGAGGAAGAGCCCGCCCAGCAGGAAGCCGGCCGCCGCGCCGCCGTGCGCGAGCAGCCAGGTGGCGAAGGACCCGAAGGCGGTGGCGGCCTCACCGGCGACGTACATCAGGCCGAAGAGCGTGACCAGGCCGGTGATCAGGACGGTCAGGGTGGGGGTGAGGAGGACGTCGAGTGCCTCGGGGATTCTTCTGCGGCAGTGCTTCTCCACCTGGACGGCGAGCAGCGCGGCGGCCAGTGCGCCCAGGACGCCGCCCTGGCCCGGGGAGAGGTGCCGGCCGAAGGCGGTGATGTGGGTGACGCCGGGGAAGACGATGACCGCGGCGACCGCACCGCCGAGCACCGGTGTCCCGCCGAACTCCTTGGCGGTGTGGTAGCCCACGAACACCGCGATCAGCGACATGAAGCCGGAGGCGATGGCGGTCAGGGCGGGGACGACGGACGGCAGCCAGCCGAGGTTGGTGAGCAGGCCGTTGATCCCGGCGACGATGCCGCAGCCGATCAGCGCGGGGATCAGCGGGACGAAGATGTTCGCCACCCGGCGCAGGAACAGCTTGACCGGGGTGGCGTTCCGCGCCTTCTGGCGCGCCTTGAGCGCGGCACCCTGCGCGGCGAGCTGCTCGGCGGTGGTGGGCGGGGCCGGGGTGGCGGGGTGTGCGGTGCCGGCGGGCACTGCGTCGGCCGGGGCAGGGGCCGGGGCCGGGGTCTGGGCGGTCGCTGTGGCTGTCGCTTTCGCGGTCTCCGGTTCCGCGGCGCGGGTCTGTGCCAGCAGGCTCTCGAACGCGGGGGCGACCCGCGCGACCGCGCCGGGCCCCAGCACGATCTGGTACGTGGACCCGTCCTCGACCACTCCCATCACGGCGGGCAGCGCCTTGAGGTCCTCGTCCCGGACCAGGGAGCGGTCCCGGATGCCGAGGCGGAGCCGGGTCATGCAGTGGGCGACGGAGGTGACGTTGGGGGCGCCGCCGACCAGCGGGAGGAGCGCGGCGGCGGTGGCGCGGTGGGCGTCTTCGGGCATGTGCGGTGCCTTGCTGTGCGGACGAACCGGGGCGGGGGTCAGCGGGCTCGGGCTGCTTCCAGGGCCGCGCGCAGGTGGCCGTCGGAGGCGCTGAGGAGGCGGGCGGCGGTCGGGCCGTCGACGCCGGCGAGCAGGGTGAGGATGGCGTTCTTCACCTCGCCGTCCGTTATGGCCAGCGCGGTCTCGATCTCGGCGTCGGTGGCGCCGGTGGCGAGCGCGACGATCCGCCGCGAGCGGGCCCGCAGCTTGTCGTTGGAGGCGCGGACGTCGACCATCAGGTTCCCGTAGGTCTTGCCCAGCCGGATCATGGTGATGGTCGAGAGCATGTTGAGCACAAGCTTCTGCGCGGTGCCCGCCTTGAGCCGGGTCGAGCCGGTCAGCAGCTCGGGGCCGACGACGATCTCGATGCCGTGCTCGGCGGCCGCGGCCAGGGCCGAACCGGCGTTGCAGGACAGGCCGATGGTCAGTGCGCCGCGGGCCCGGGCGTGCTCGACCGCGCCGATCGCGTAGGGGGTGCGGCCGGAGGCCGAGACGCCGACGACGGTGTCCCGTTCGGTCAGCCCGATCGCGGTCAGGTCCTCGGCCGCGAACTCCTTGCTGTCCTCGGCCCCTTCGACGGCTGTGACCAGCGCGGACGGGCCGCCGGCGATCAGGCCGAGGACCTCGGAGGGGTCGGTGTTGAAGGTCGGCGGGCATTCGCTGGCGTCCAGCACCCCGAGCCGGCCGGCCGTGCCGGCGCCGGCGTAGACCAGCCGGCCGCCACGGGCCATCCGGGCGGCGGTGGCGTCGATGGCGGCGGCGATCTCGGGGAGCCGCCGGGCGACCGCGGCGGGCACGGTGGCGTCCTCGTCGTTCATCGTGCGGGCGATGTCGAGGGTGGCGCGGCGGTCGATCTCGGCGAGGTCGGGACGGAACGCCTCGGTGGTGAGGCCGTCCAACTCGGCGCGCAGATCGGCGTAGTGGGGGTGGTCGGCGGTGGAGGTCATGGCTCGGCGGCTCTTTCCGGGTCGGGCGCACGCCGCCCCCGTGCGGCGGGCGGCGGTCAGGGCTGGTGGCGGTGGGCCAGCGCCTCGTAGGAGGCGGAGAGGGCGGGGGCGGCGGTCTCGTACGTCCGCTGCGCGACGCCTATGAACAGGCAGTCCACGACCAGCAGTTGGCTCGTCCGGGAGGACATCGCGGCCGGGCGCAGCTCGCTCTCACGCGCGGTGGAGGTGGTCAGGATGTGGTCGGCGTACGCGGCGATCTCGCCGTCCGGGCGGCCGGTGATGGCGATGGTCGTCGCGCCGTGGTCGAAGGCCACCCGCAGCGGCTCTATGACGTCGGTGGTGCGGCCGGAGTGGGTGATCGCGAGGGCGACGTCACCGGTCCGCATCTGCACGGCGTTCGTCACCGCGAGGTGGGGGTCGGCGTGCGCATGCGCGATCAGGCCGATGCGCAGCAGCTTCTGGGCGAGGTCCTGGCCGACGAGGTTGGACGCGCCGATGCCGTACACATCGATCCGGCGGGCGGACGCGAGCGCGGCGACCGCCGCTTCGAGCTGGGTGACGTCCAGCGCGGCCGCGGTGTCGGCCAGGCACTGCTGCTCCTCCTGGGCCAGCTTGGCGACGACGTCGACCAGGGAGTCGTCGACCGCTATGTCGGCCGTCACCGCGGGCGCGCCGCCGGCCGCCTGCTGCGCGGCGAGCGCGGCGAGCGCCAGTCGGAGGTCGCGGTAGCCCGGATAGCCGAGCAGTCTCGACGTGCGTACGACGGTGGCTTCGCTGGTGCCGGTGCGCTCCGCGAGGCCGGTGACGGTCAGTGCGGCGCAGCCGGCCGGGTCGCTCGCGACGGTCTCGGCGACCCGCTGCATGGAGCGGGTCATCGTCGGCGCGAGGGTGCGGACCTTGGCGGCCAGCGCCGCGGGGGCGGGTGGGGCCGGGGCCGGTCGGGTCTCGACGGCCACGTCCTTGAAAGTTTCCTTCAGGCTGCTGCTCACGCTTGAAAAGTAATTTCATCGCCGGTGTCGCGTCAATACCCTCCGTGAGGGCTGTGGACAACGCACGGCCTCCGCCGCCGGGCCTGTGGACAACGTCGAGCGGCGTCCGGCGCGCGGGAGACAATGGGGGGCATGGAGCTGGAACAGGCATTGCACGCCGCGCGGGCGCTGGTGCTCGCCGACCTGATGGCGGACGAGGTGGCCGACGCCGACATCGTCTCGCTCGTGGAGGACGCGGTCGTCCACCGCCGGTGGTGGGTGGAGCAATGGCCTGAAGGCGCGGCGTTCGTCGCGGGACTGATAGCGCAGGACGTCCAGGACGCCCTCCTGGAGCGGTACGGCCGCTGGCCGTTGTGCCCGGTGTGTACGGAGTCGGGCGACCCCCATGCCCTCGATGTGGAGCCGGAGTTGGGGCCCGACCCGCACTGGGTCTGCCCCAAGACGGCGGTCGCGGTCGCCCGCGTCGGCCGGCTCCGTGCCCCGGCGGAAGGCTGAGGTGGCCGTTGGCGATCTACATAGACCCGCCGATCTGGCCGGGGCACGGCCGTATGTGGTCGCACCTGGTCAGCGATGTGTCCTTCGCCGAGTTGCACGCCTTCGCCGCGCGCATCGGCGTGCCCCGGGGCGCCTTCGAGCGCGACCACTACGACCTGCCGGCCGAGCGGTACGGCGATGCGGTGCGCGCCGGGGCCGTGGAGGTCGGCAGCAAGGAATTGCTGCGCCGGCTGACGGCCGCCGGCCTGCGCCGGCCCAAGCACCGGCCGGCGCGCATGCCGTAGGGACGTGACCCGTACGGACACGAGCCGTAGGGACGCGAGGCGTACGGACGTGACCCGTACGGACGCGAGCCGCTGCGGCAACGGCCCGGCGCGCCTGCCGGTGCGCCGGGCCGTTGCCGCAGATGTCGGGAGTTTTCTCGCGGTCTCCGGAGTCGCCTTGCGGTATCCGGAGCTGCCTCGCTGTCCTCAGGGCTGCTTCGCCGTGCCTAGAGCCGCTTGGCGGTCTCCGGCGCGGTCGTCGTGACGGCCGCCGTGCCCGCCGCGCCGGACGTGCCCGCCGCGCCGGATGTGCCCGCCGCGCCGGATGTGCCCGTCGTGCCGGACGACGCGATCAGTCGCGAGCGGTTCGTCGTGCGGTGCAGCCGGAAGGCGACGGCGGTGGTGAGGACCGCGACCGCGGCCAGCACCGCACCGGTCCAGGCCACGGACGGGTAGCCCCAGCCCGCGCCGATGGCCAGGCCGCCGAGCCAGGGGCCGACGGTGTTGCCGATGTTGAAGGCGGCGGTGGTGGTCGCGCCGGCCAGCGTGGGCGCGGCGTTCGCCACGTTGAACATCCGCGCGTTCAGGGCCGGGGCCGTGGTGAACGCGGTCACCCCGAGCATCAGCGACAGCGCGATCGCGGCCACCGGGCTGTGGGCGGTCAGCGCCAGTACGGCCAGGACGACCGTGGATGCGGAGATGCCGCCGAAGAGCGTCCCGAAGAGATGCGCATCGGCGATCCGGCCGCCGATGAAGGTGCCGATCAGCGCGCCGACGCCGAACAGCGCCAGCACCGTGGGCACCCAGCTCTCGGCGAGCCCGGCGGTGTCGGTCAGCAGCGGCGAGAGGTAGGAGAACAGCGCGAAGACCGCGGCTGCGTTCATGGCCGTCGCGGTCAGCGCCAGCCATACCTGCTTGTCCTTGTAGATGGTCAGCTCGCGGCGCAGCTGCGGGCGGTCGTCGCCGGTCGGCACGCTCGTCCGCGGCACCAGCGCGACGACACCCAGCAGCCCAATTGCGGCGAGCCCGGCCACGGCCCAGAAGGCCGCCCGCCAGCCGGCGTGCTGCCCGAGCAGGGCGCCGGCCGGGACGCCCGCGATGTTGGCGATGCTCAGCCCGCCGACCATCACGGCCATCGCCCGGGCCCGCGCGGTCACCGGCACCAGCGAGACGGCCACCGCCGCACCGACCGCCCAGAAGCCCGCGCAGGCGAGCGCGCTGACCACCCGGGAGGCGAACAGCACGCCGTACGACGGGGCCAGCGCGCCCGCCACCTGGCCGAGGCCGAAGACCGCGAGCAGCGCGATCAGCGTCGTACGGCGCGGCAGGCGGAGGGTGGCCGCGGCGAGCACGGGCGCGCCCACCACCATGCCGATCGCGAAGGCGGACACCAGGAGCCCGGCCTGCGGAATGGAGACCCGCAGATCACGGGCCAGCGGCTGGAGGATCCCGGACAGCATGAACTCGGACGTGCCGAGGGCGAAGACGGAGAGGCCGAGGACGTAGACGGCGACGGGCAGACGGGCACGGTCGGATGGTGCGGGAGCTGGCATGTCAGCTACTAACAGCGATAGGACGCCTTACATTCCCGCCACCGGTACATTCCCGCCACCGGTGCGTTCCCGTTGTCGATGCATGCCCGTTGTCGGTGATCGGCTGACTGGCAGCCTGCCGGCGCCGCGGCGCCCGTCCGGTCAGCCGCCGCCGGACAGCAGGTCCAGCTCCGTCGCCAGGTTGCGGCGGGCCAGGTGCTCCCACCGGTCGTAGCCCTGAGGGGTCCTGAACAGGCGTGGCAGCGCCAGGAGTTGGCGCAGGACGGCGGAGCGGCCGGCCGCGAAGTCCGCGTCGGGCACGAAGGCGTACTCGTCGCGGACCGAGGCGGCGTAGGCGGCGTACGCGTCGGGCGAACCGGCGAGCACCGCGAGATCGGCGTCACACAGGACCTCGCCGTCCGGGTCGTCGGGCGCCGGGTCGTGGGTGACGGTGAGCCGCACCAGCCGGGCCACCTCGGCCGTACGGGCCGCGCCGACGCCCAGTTCGGGCAGGGCCCGCTCGGCCAGGGCCGCGCTGCGCTCCTCGTTCTCCGAGCGGTCCGGACGGTAGACCGCGTCGTGGAACCACGCCGCCAACTGGACGACGGGTACGTCATCGGCGTGCTCGGCGAGTTCGTCGATCCGGTCGAGGACCGCGGCCAGGTGCGCGACGGTGTGGTACCGCCGCTGCGGTTCGCTCCAACGGGAGAGCAGGTCTTCCGCATACGGGGCGGGGTCGGGGGCCGGGGAGCCTCCGGGCGCGGCGGACCTCCTCGTGCCGCGGGCCGCGGCGACCGTGGCGGCCCAGCGTGTGCGCAGCTCCGGTACCGGGTCGATGGTGCTGCCTGCCGTACGGGACACGGACGTCATGCGAATCATTGTGCCTTGCGCCTGGCGACCCCGTAGGCTGGGAATATTGGACTAGACCTGTTGGTGGTGTGCGGATGCAGGGCTTCCGCGCCACTTGTCGCCGAAGGATTGGGGTCATATGAGCAAGCGCGCGCTCCTGGAGGTGATCGCGCTCGGCCCGCAGGACGCGGTCGCCGCCCAGGAAGGCGGTGCCGACCGTCTGGAGCTCGTCACCGACATGGCGGCCGACGGGCTCACGCCCGCGACGGCCACCTTCGCGGCGATCCGGGCGGCGGTCGATCTGCCGCTGCGGGTGATGCTGCGGTCCGCCGACGGGTTCGCGGCCGGCGATCTCCCGGCGCTCTGCGGCCGGGCGGCGGCCCTGCGGGAGGCGGGGGCCGAGGAGTTCGTCCTCGGGTTCCTGACCCCGGACGGGCGGCCGGACCTCGCCGCGGTGACGGCGCTGGCCGACGTGATCGACGGCTGCTCCTGGACCTTCCACCGGGCCATCGACCGGGCCGCCGACCGGGACGCGCTGCGCAAGGAGCTGGCCGGCATGACGAGCGCCGGGCTCGACACGTATCTGACCGCCGGTGATCCCCGGGGCGTGGCGGCCGGCCGGGCGGTCCTGGTGGCCGAGCAGGCCCGTACGGCCGCGGGCGAGCCCGGGTACGCGCCGCGCATCCTGGTGGGCGGCGGCCTCGGCCTCGACCACGTCCCGGCGCTGCGGGCGGCCGGCCTCGACGCCTTCCACATCGGCGCCGCCGCCCGCCCCGACGGCTGGTCCGCACCGGTGGACGCGGCCGCGGTACGGCGGTGGCGCGAGGCGCTGGACCAGGAGGCGGAGCGGCCGGTTCCGCTGGGGTGACCGGAGGGGGGCGGGGCGAGCGGACGTGCCCCTTACGGACGTGCCCCTTGCGGACGTGTCCCTTACGGACGTGTCCCTTACGGGCGTGCCCCTCGTGGATGTGCCTCTTACGGGCGTGCGGCCGTGCGGGCGTGCCGCTCAGGGGTGTATCCCTTGCGGGCGTGGCCCTCAGGGGCGTGCCGCCGGAGCCCCCGCCTCCGATACGAGGGCGGAACCGGGGGACGGAGCGGACGCGGCCGCGCCGGCCGTTCCAGTCATGCCGGCCGATCCAGTCATGCCGGCCGTTCCGGCCGCCCCGGCCGGCCGCCGGCGGGTCGTGACCGCCGCCAGGGCGATCGCCACCAGGCTCAGTGCGGTCGAGGTGAGCGGGAACCAGCGGTCGCCGAGCACGGTGAGGGCGAGACTGCCGACGCCGCCCGCGGCGGCCATGCCCAGATAGAGCGCGCTGCTGTTGAGGGAGATCAGCAGCGGCGCGCTGCGCGGATCCAGAGAGGCGAGACGGTGCGGCAGCGCCACCGCGACCGCCCATCCGGCGAGCGGGGAGAGCGCCGCGTACGCCAGCGCGCCGGGCATCGTCGCCGAGATCCAGGGCAGCGCGAGGAAGGCGAGGGCGGCCAGTGAGCCACCGGCCAGCAGCACGGCCCGGACGCCCAGCCGGTCGACCGCCCGGCCGCCCAGCCAGCTGCCCGCGATCGAGGCGAGGCCGGACACCAGCATGATCAGGCTGAGCCGGCCCGCATCGCCTCCGGTGGCGGGGCGTACCGCCGTGCCGAGATAGATGTAGACCGTGTTGACGGCCAGGAAGAACACCAGCGTGGTGGCCGCGGCGGCCAGCACGCTGGTGTTGCGCAGCGGTGCGAGGCGGGCGCGCAGGCCGGGCGCGGTGGCCGGCGCCGGCAGGTCGCGCAGCAGCAGGGCGAGGCCCAGGAACGCCGCGGCGCCCAGTGCGACCACCAGCCACATGGTCAGCCGCCAGTCCGTCCGCCCTATGTAGGTGCCGAGGGGGACGCCGAGCGCGGTGGCCACCGTCATGCCGCCGAGCACGGTCGCCAGCGCCCGGCCGCGCCGCTCGGCGGGTACGAGCGTGGTGGCCACGGCGTTGGCGGTCGGGGTGTACAGGGCGGCGCCGGCCGCGGCCAGCACCCGAGTGGCCAGCAGGAGCGGGTAGTTGGGCGCCAGGGCGCTCAGCGCGTTGGCGGCGGTGAAGACGGTGAGCGCGGTCAGCAGCACGCGGCGGCGCGGCCACCGGGCGGCGGCGGTGGCGAGCACGGGGGCGAGCACGGCGTAGGAAAGGGCGAAGACGGTGACCATCTGGCCGGCGGCCGGTACGGAAACGCCCAGGTCACGGGCGATCAGTCCGAGGATGCCGGCCATCACCATGGAATCGGTGCCCATGGCGAAGGTGCCGAGGGCGAGCAGGAGCAGGCGGAGACGCACGGGTGTCCTTCCCGGTACGAGCGGGGACGGGTGAGGCGCAACTACGCAGCAGCCGCACCTCGTTGGGACGCGGGTGCGGTGTGTGTTTGATGTACGTCAAACAATATGGATTGTTTGGTGGATGTCAAACAGTTTCCGCGGGGAAATACAGTGGGGCGTGAGCGAGCGACGGAAGGAGGCCGGACGGCCGTGGAGAGTGGCGTCGGTACGGACGGCGGTGACGGCGCGCTGCTGGCGCAGCCGGAGACCGCGGACATCCAGCTGGTGAAGGTGCTGCATGCGCTCGGGGACCCGACCCGGCTGCATCTGCTGCGGATCTACGCGAGCGGGCAGCAGTACGACTGCTCGTCGGAACGGCTGGGCCTCGGCCATCTGCACAAGTCGACCGTCTCGCACCACATGCGGACCATGCGCGAGGCCGGGATCACCTCCACCTCGGTCGTCGGCCGCAACCGCTATGTGCAACTACGCCGCGCCGACCTCGACGCGCGCTTCCCCGGCCTCCTGGACGCGCTGCTCAACTCCGTCGAGGGGGAGGACCTGTTGGGGTCGGGCGGCGACGGGGCCTGACCGGGAGGCGCGGGGGATCGTCGGTACTGCGGAGGCCGGCCCCGCGGATCGCCGCCGGGCCGGCCACCGGGCGGGCTCAGGCCGGCCCGTCCGTCAGCTGCTCCGGCAGCGGCGCCGCATGGACCACCGTCAGGCCGGAGACCGGGCGGGTCAGGCAGACGTACAGGCGACGCAGGCCGGTCCGCTCGTCCGGTTCACCGTCGACGATCGCGGCCGGCTCGTCCAGCACCACGTAGTCGTACTCCAGACCCTTGGCGAGCGTGGCCGGCACCAGCGTCAGCCGGGACCCCGCCGAGGTCTCCTCACCCGGGGCCAGCACGGTCACCCCGGCCGCCTCCAGGGCCGCACGCAGCTCCGGAATACGGGCCTCCGCCGCGATCAGACCGATCGAGCCCTCCTTCGTCAGCGCATCGTCGCAGGCCGCGAGGGTCGCCGCGGTCAGCTCCCCGACCTCGACCCGGCGGATCGCGAAATCGCCCGCCGACTCACGGATCGAGGTCGCCTCCGTCAGATCCGGCGCGATCGCCGGCAGCAGCCGGGACGCGTACCCGATCACCTCGCGCGGCACCCGGAAGCCCTGCGTGAGCTCCTCGACCGCCGCCCCCGGCTTGCCCAGATGGGCCAGCGCCTCCTCCCAGGTGTCGGTCGCCCACGGCGTCGTCCCCTGGGCGATGTCGCCGAGGATCGTCGCCGAACCCGTCGTGCAGCGCCGCCCGACCGCCCGGTACTGCATCGGGGAGAGGTCCTGCGCCTCGTCCAGCACCACATGGCCGAGCGAATGCGTGCGCTCCACCAGGTCCGTCGCCTCGTCGATCAACACCGCATCCGCCGCCGACCACTTGGCGCTCTTCACACTGCGCGCCGGTTTGGCCCACAGGATCGTCTTCTGCTCCTCGGGCGACAGGATCCCCTCGGCCTGCTCGGCGAGGAACTCGGCGTCGCCCAGCAGCCGCAGCACCAGCTTCGCCGGATCGACCGGCGGCCAGACCTCCTTGACCACGGCCTTCACGGCCGCGTTCCGGGCCACCGCGTTCTGCACCCGGTCGTCCGGCGCCTCCCCGGCCTGCTCCATCCGCACCAGGACGGCGTGCGCGATCCGCTGCGGAAGCGCCTCGCGGGCCGCGCCGTAACGGATGTCGCGCGCCATCAACTCCTGCACGATCTCCTGCAGTTCGTACGCCGGTACGCGCCAGCGGCGGGAGCCGCGGACCACCACGCAGGGCTCCTGCGGCAGCGTGATGTGCGAGCGGACGGCCCGCCGCAGGACCTCCGCCAGCCGCGCATCGCCCTTGACCGTCGCCGCGGCCGCCTCGTCCGTACCGCGCACCTCGACGTGCCCCACCAGGTCGTCGACCGTGGCCTGCTTGACCTCCAGCTCGCCCAGCGCCGGCAGCACCTGCTCGATGTACTGCAGGAAGGAACGGTTCGGCCCGATGACGAGGGTGCCCGCCCGCGCCAGCCGCTCGCGGTGCGCGTACAGCAGATACGCCACCCGGTGCAGACCGACCGCCGTCTTTCCGGTGCCCGGCGCCCCCTGCACACACACCGAACCGGCGATGCCGGCGCGCACGATCTCGTCCTGCTCGGGCTGGATCGTCGCGACGATGTCCCGCATCGGGCCGACGCGCGGCCGCTCGATCTCCGACTGCAGGAGCCGGCTGGTCCGCTCCAGTTCTGCCGGGTCGGTGAGGTGCTCGTCCTCGTAGGCGGTCAACTCGCCGCCGGTGTAACCGAAGCGGCGGCGCAGCCTGAGGTCCATCGGGTCCTTCTTGGAGGCCCGGTAGAACGGCTGGGAGACGGGCGCGCGCCAGTCGATGACCATCGGGTCACCGTCGGCGTCGTGGACGTGCCGCCGGCCGATGTAGAAGTTCTCCCCGTCCGCCCCCTCGGCGAGGTCGAGGCCCGGGGCGTGGAGGTAGTCGAGGCGGCCGAAGAACAACGGGGTGTGGGAGAGATCGGCGAGCGCCTTGATCCGGGCTTCGATCTCGCCCTGGAGCACCTCGGCGTTGACCCAGTTCGCGGTGACGTCCGCGATGTTCAGCGCCTCGGCGTCGGCGCGCATGGCGCGGAGCGCGGCGCGGGAAGCGGCGAGATGGGCGCGTTCGCGCTGGAGGGGCTCGTCGTCGGACAGGTCGTGGGCGTGCGAGGGCACGGCGTTGCCTCCGGTGGCGGTACTGCGGCGGACGCGCCATGGTCGCGGGCGCGGCGGGCCGGTGTCGGTGCGTAGCGCAGGTCATGCGATGCGCGGGTCAGCGGCGTGAAGCGGAGGCCGGCCGGTTTCCGACCGGTCGGCGGCACTCCTCGGCGGGAGGCAGGAAGACGCGCGATTGTAGTCAGGGGTGGATGGCGGCGCCAACGAATTATCGGCGGGGTCGGGGCGAGGCCGGGGCCGCGGGCGGTCCGCGCCGTACTCCGGGTTGACGACCCCTACAACTGTGGGTCTCCCGTAGGGGTTGGAGTGGGTCTGGAGGCTGACGCCGGCCCCGCCGAGGATCGACCCGTGGACCGATGTGCGGCAATCGCGTGAAATTCATCATGGACCCATGACCAGCGCAACGATTCCACCCGCATCCGTCCCGTCCTTCTCCTCCCTCGCCTCCGCCCCTCTCCACCCGGCCAAGGGCGCCCCGGCCCCCGGCGCCGCCTCGGCTCCCGGGCGCCGACACCCCGTGGGCAACGCCCTTCGCGCGATAAGGGTCTTCGCCGCCGCGGCCTTCAGCGTCGCCGTCCTCGGCGAGTACGCGGACGGCCGCCGGGCCGAGGGCTGAGCCCCGTGGGCCGAGCCGCGGCCGGGGCTGGTCCTGGTGGACGCCGTGGCGACATCCGGATGACCGGAAACCGTTACGGCCTGCCGGTCCCGATCGACTAGCGTCGGCGCGGAGTGCGCGCTCAGCGAGGCGAGGCGACGAGAGGGGTCAACGGGGTGTCTTCCGCCGACGGTACGCGGACGGGGAGCGAAGAGACCGAAACGAAGGGGGAGGGGCGGGGGTGGGGGAGGGGCCCCCGAACCAGAACCGACGAAACCCCGCCCCCTACCCCCAACCCAAGCCCTACCACCCCCACCCCCACC
>NZ_JAZBJP010000016.1:0-162514 GCF_036352915.1 Streptomyces bugieae | reverse complement strand
CCCCCACCCACCCCTAAGGGAAGAATCACGGAGTCCTCAGGGTTCTCCCAGGGGCTTCCCGGGTTGTTCCGCGAACGCACCCAATGACAGTTTGTAAACTCCTCTCGAACGAACAGACCGAAAAGCAGAAGGCCGAGCTCGTCACGCTGAAGCGGACGACCGAAGACATCGGTCGACGGCATGGACCCGCGCCATGACCGCCGTGAGCGAGGGGCTATGGCGTACGTCACCTCCGAGCACGCCGAGTGGAGGGTCCGCGCTGCTCCGGCCGCCCCGTGCGGCCAGGCGCGCGGGTGACCGTCCCCCTCGACGAAAGGCAGTATTAGCGTCATGACGACTCTCCGTTCCCGGATCATCGCCTGGGCCGGCCGTATGTATCTGTCGAGAACGCGCAAGAAGGGATTCGATCTGTCTCGAATGTCTTTCTTGCCCGAGTCCGTCCTGATGCCGCTGCGCCGCGAAGGGCTCGACCCCGTAGGTGATTTGGCGGCCGTCCGCGAACGCGAGCCCATCAGCAAGCTCCCGGTGCCGATAGCCGCCAACGTATGGCTGGTGACGGGTTACGACGAGGTCAAGGCCGTGCTCGGAAAGGCCAACGCCTTCAGCTCGGACTTCACCAATCTCGTCGGCAAGGCGGGGGCCGGCGCCGAACAGAACCCGGGCGGCCTGGGATTCGCGGACCCGCCGGTCCACACCCGCCTCCGCCGCCTCCTCACGCCCGAATTCACCATGCGCCGCCTCGGCCGACTCACCCCGCGCATCCACGAAATCGTCGAAGAACGCCTCGACGCGATGGAAGCCGCGGGCAAAAACGGCGACCCGGTCGACATCGTCCACGCCTTCGCCCTGCCCATTCCTTCCCTCGTCATCTGCGAACTCCTCGGCGTTCCTTACGAGGACCGCGAGGATTTCGAGCGCCTCAGCGCCGCCCGCTTCGACCTTTTCAGTGGAGCGAACGCGTCCTTCGGTGCCATATCCGAATCCCTTTCCTACTTCCGGGACATCGTCAAGAAGCAGCGGGAAAACCCGGGTGACGGTCTCCTCGGCATGATCGTCAAGGAACACGGCGACACGGTCAGCGACGAAGAACTCGCGGGCCTGGCCGACGGCGTCCTCACCGGCGGCTTCGAAACCACCGCCAGCATGCTGGCGCTCGGCGCCCTGGTCCTCCTCCAGGACCCGAAGCACTTCGCCGCCCTCAACGACGGCGACGACGCGGTCGACCGCTACGTCGAGGAACTCCTGCGCTATCTCACCGTCGTCCAGGTCGCCTTCCCGCGCTTCGCCCGCGAGGACCTGGAAATCGGCGGCGTCCAGATCGCCGCCGGCGACGTCGTCCTCTGCTCCCTCAGCGGCGCCGACCGCGACGGCAATCTGGGCCCGGACATGGAAATCTTCGACCCGTCCCGCAACGTCCCCTCCCACCTGGCCTTCGGCTACGGAATCCACCGCTGCGTAGGCGCCGAACTCGCCCGCATGGAACTCCGCACCGCCTACCCGGCCCTGGCCCGCCGCTTCCCCCACATGCGCCTCGCCACCACCCCCGAAACCCTCGACTTCCGCAAACTCTCCATCGTCTACGGCGTCCAATCCCTGCCGGTGTACCTCAACGGCTGACGCCCAACACCCCACGGCCATCGGGCACTTGACGACAAGACAGGTGCCCGCCAGTGCCTTACGACCGCCCTACCGGTGGAGGCGCTGCACACCGCACCGGCGGCCTGTCGACGGGAAGCTCGCGAGAGACACATGGCCCGGCCCGAGGTGATGCCGCCCGGCGGACCACCTGACCGCACCCGACGAGGCCCGGAATCAGGTGCGCGGGGTGTGGATCACCAGCTGAGGCGCACCGCCCGCCCGGCCTCTCGTACGCCGGGCGGGTCCGGCGCTCACAGGAGAAGCGGCTCCGGCGTCAGGTCCGTCCCGGAGCCGCACTCGGCTGATCTCCGACCGGCTGATCACCGACCCGCGTCGATCACTGCCCCACGGTCGGCGGCAGAACAGCAAAAAACCGGACCCGTGAAAACCAGGTCCGGCTCTTCATGCATCGCACTCAAGCAGATCAGCAGCTCGATCAAGCTGCTTTCCGCAGAGTGCCCCCGGCAGGATTCGAACCTGCGCACACGGCTCCGGAGGCCGTTGCTCTATCCCCTGAGCTACGGGGGCGTTGCCGCTGTGTTTTGCGGCGACGGGTAGAACCCTACCAGCTCCGATGGGGTGTTCATGAACAGGTTTGGGGAGGGCGTGGAGGGCGGGTCTTGCGTCCCTGGCTCCGGCCGTGGGGAGGGGCCTTAGCGCATTGCGATGGTGCGGCGGTGGTGGTCGCGGAAAGGTCCCTCACACGGGGGCGGAAGTGGGCAAAACCGGGACGGCGCCGCAGGTGGGCCCCTAGTCTCATGGTGTGCCTGGCTTGTCCGGTCGGATCCTTGTTGTGGACGACAACAAGGTGATCCGGCAGTTGATCAGGGTCAACCTTGAGCTGGAGGGCTTCTGAGGTCGTGACCGCGGCTGATGGTGCCGAATGTCTGGACGTCGTGCACCACGTGAGACCGGATGTCGTGACCCTTGATGTCGTGATGCCGCGGCTCAACGGTCTGCACACCGCGGCACGCCTGCGGTCCGATCCGCGGACCTGGGACATCCCGATCGCCATCGTCAGCGCCTGTACGGAGGGCGAGGTGGACAACGGCGAATGGGTGGGGGTGGACGCGTTCCTCGCGAAGCCGTTCGAGCCGACGGAGCTGGTGCGGACGGTGGGGAAGCTGGTGCGTGAGGGGCGGCAGCGGGAGCGTGGGGCGGAGGGGACTCCCGGGGGGCGTCTTGTGATCGGGCCCGAGGGTGGGGACGGAGACTCGGAGCACGGAGCCGGAGCCGGGCCCGAGGGGGAGGGTGCGCCGGCTGGTGGGCATGTTGGTGCGGGGGAGAGCGCGCCGTCGTCGTCCCGTGGGCATGTCGGTACGGGTGGGGAGCATGGGGCGGGGTAGTTGAGCCGCGCCGCAGCCTCGTGCCCTGGAGTGACCGGTGTCCGGGCCCGCAGGGCGTGAGCGCTTGGTGTCCACACAGCGAAACCGGTCGCGTCGATGACCCCGTTCTCCCATACGCTTGTCCCGTGACCCCGGCTGAGCTCTCCCGTACCGTCCTGCGCTCCGTGCGTGGTGCCGTTGAGGATCAGGAGCTCTCCGTGCCGGTGCCGGCGCGGATCGTGGTGCGGCCGCCGAAGCGGCCCGGGTCCGGGGACTACGCGTCGAGTGTTGCGCTGCAGCTCGCGGGGCCCGCGGGACGGCCGGCCCGGGAGGTCGCCGAGATCCTGCGGAAGCGGCTGGCGGGGAGCCCGGGGATCGACCGGGTCGAGATCGCCGGGCCGGGATTTCTGAACTTCACGTTGGGGGACGGGGCGCTGGTCGACCTCGTGCGCCAGATCCTGCGGCAGGGTGCCTCGTTCGGCGCGCGTCCGCCGGCCATGTCTCCCTCGGGCGCCGTGGATCATTCCGTGGGCGTTCGGCCGGACGCCCGCCCCCGCGGTGCCCGGGAGACCGTCGTCGCCGAGGCGCTGGCGCGGATCGACGCGACGGTGGGGAGCGCCGGCGGCCAGGCCCCCGGTCGGGACGGCTCCGACGAGCTGGACGGGCTCGTTGCCCGGCTGGGTAGCGACGAAGCGCGGTGGGCGCTGTTGCGGCCCGCCGCCCATGATCCGGTGCGGGTGCCCGAGCGGCCGGTGCAGCGGGAGGGGAATCCGCGGTTCCTGGTGCAGTACGCGTACGCGCGGGTGCGGGCGCTGGTCCGGAATGCCGATGACCTGGGGTTCGCGTCCCGGCCCGGGCAGGTCCTCGGGAACGAGCCGGGCGCCGGCTCCGCGACTCGGCCCGCCGCCGTTCGTGACCTGCTCAGGGATCTGCACAGCCTCCTCGCCACCTACCCCTCCGCCATCGAGGTCGCCGCGCGGCTGCGGGCGCCGGATCGGGTGGTGCGGCATCTGGAGGCGACGGCGGAGGCGTTCTTCCGGTGGCACGACGTGTGTCCGCCGCTGCCCGTCGGAGAGCAGAAACCCTTGGCCGTGCACCGTGCCCGGCTGGCCCTTGCCGAGGCCGCCGGGACGGTGCTCGCCAACGGCCTGCGACTGCTCGGCATCTCCGCACCCGAACACCTCTGAGCTTGTGAATTCTTGAGGGGAACTACCTGTTATGAGCCGTTCCGCGCATCCCGCCGGGCCCCGGCACGCCGACGTCCTTCCCGAGGGGCACTACGCCGGGCCGCCCGCCGACCTCAACACCCTTGACCCGCACGTCTGGTCGCGTACCGTCCGGCGCAATGCCGACGGCGCGGTGACCGTCGGCGGGCTGGACGTCCGTGCGCTGGCCGAGGAATTCGGTACGCCGGCGTACTTCCTGGACGAGGAGGACTTCCGGGCGCGCAGCCGGGCCTGGCGCGACGCCTTCGGGCCGGACGCCGACGTGTTCTACGCGGGGAAGGCGTTCCTTTCCCGGGCCGTCGTGCGGTGGCTGCACGAGGAGGGCCTCAACCTCGACGTGTGTTCGGGGGGTGAGCTCGCCACCGCCCTCTCGGCGGGCATGCCGGCCGAGCGGATCGCGCTGCACGGGAACAACAAGAGCACCGAGGAGATCACCCGGGCCGTGGAGGCCGGGGTGGGACGGATCGTGCTCGACTCGTTCCAGGAGATCGTGCGGGTCGCGCACATCGCCGAGAAGCTCGGCAAGCGGCAGCGGGTGCAGATCCGGGTGACGGTCGGTGTCGAGGCGCATACACACGAGTTCATCGCGACCGCGCACGAGGACCAGAAGTTCGGCATCGCGCTGGCCGGCGGGCAGGCCGCGGAGGCCGTGCGGCGGGCGCTGAAGCTGGACGGGCTCGAACTGATCGGGATCCACAGCCACATCGGGTCGCAGATCTTCGACATGGCGGGCTTCGAGGTGTCCGCGCGGCGGGTCGTGCAACTGCTGACCGAGGTGCGCGACGAGCACGGGATCGAGCTGCCGGAGATCGACCTCGGCGGCGGGCTCGGGATCGCGTACACCTCCGAGGACGATCCGCGCGAGCCGCACGAGATCGCCAAGGCGCTGAACGAGATCGTGACGAAGGAGTGCGAGGCCGCGGGGCTTGCCGTGCCGCGGCTGTCGGTCGAGCCGGGCCGGGCGATCGTGGGGCCGACGGCCTTCACGCTCTACGAGGTCGGCACGGTCAAGGAGCTGGAGGGGCTGCGGACGTACGTGTCCGTGGACGGCGGGATGTCGGACAACATCCGCACCGCCCTGTACGACGCCGAGTACAGCGTGGCCCTGGTCTCCCGGACCTCGGACGCCGAGCCGATGCTGTCGCGGGTGGTCGGCAAGCACTGCGAGAGCGGGGACATCGTCGTCCGCGACGCCTTCCTGCCGGCCGACGTCGCGCCGGGGGACCTGCTCGCGGTGCCGGCGACCGGCGCGTACTGCCGGTCCATGGCGAGCAACTACAACCACGCGCTGCGGCCGCCGGTCGTGGCCGTGAAGGACGGTGCGGCCCGGGTGATCGTCCGGCGGGAGACGGAGGAAGATCTCCTGCGCTTGGATGTCGGGTAGGGCCGGATCGCCGGGGCCCGGCCCCGGATGAAATAAATGTCTCGGTATCCGGACGACGGACGGAAACCGACGTCCGGTGCGTGAGACTGGTGCATGGGTCTTGTGCATGAACCGTATGAGCAAGACGGAAATCGCTGATCGATGAGAAGCAGGGGTCGAATGATGCGTACGCGTCCGCTGAAGGTGGCGCTGCTGGGCTGTGGTGTTGTCGGCTCAGAGGTGACGCGCATCATGACGACGCACGCGGACGACCTCGCGGCCCGGATCGGCGCGCCCGTCGAGCTGGCCGGGATCGCGGTACGCCGCCCGGACCGGGTGCGCGAGGGCGTACCGGCCGAGCTCATCACCACCGACGCCACCGCGCTCGTCAAACGGGGCGACATCGACGTCGTCATCGAGGTCATCGGCGGTATCGAGCCCGCCCGGACGCTGATCACCACCGCCTTCGAGCACGGCGCGAGCGTGGTCTCCGCCAACAAGGCGCTGGTGGCCGCGGACGGCGCGGCGCTGCACGCGGCGGCCGAGTCCAAGGGCGCGGACCTGTACTACGAGGCCGCCGTCGCCGGCGCGATCCCGCTGGTCCGGCCGCTGCGCGAGTCGCTCGCCGGCGACAAGATCAACCGGGTCATGGGCATCGTCAACGGCACCACCAACTTCATCCTCGACCGGATGGCGTCGACCGGCGCCGGGTACAGCGAGGCGCTGGACGAGGCGACCGCCCTCGGTTACGCGGAGGCCGACCCGACCGCCGACGTGGAGGGCTTCGACGCCGCCGCCAAGGCCGCGATCCTCGCCGGGATCGCCTTCCACACCCGCGTCACCATCGACGACGTGCACCGCGAGGGCCTGACCGAGGTCACCGCCGCCGACATCGCCTCCGCCCAGCGGATGGGCTGCACGGTCAAGCTGCTGGCGATCTGCGAGCGGGCGGCGGACGGGGCGTCGGTGACCGCCCGGGTGCACCCGGCGATGATCCCGCTGACGCATCCGCTGGCCTCCGTCCGGGAGGCGTACAACGCGGTCTTCGTGGAGGCCGACGCGGCCGGCCAGCTGATGTTCTACGGGCCCGGCGCGGGCGGTGCGCCGACCGCCTCCGCGGTGCTCGGCGACCTGGTCGCGGTCTGCCGCAACAAGCTCGCCGGCGCCACCGGCCCCGGGGAGTCGGCGTACACCGCGCTGCCGGTCAGCCCGATGGGCGAGGTCGTCACGCGCTACCACATCAGTCTCGACGTGGCCGACAAGCCCGGCGTTCTCGCGCAGGTGGCAACGGTCTTCGCCGAACACGGCGTATCGATCGATACGGTCCGCCAGCAGGGCAAGGACGGCGAGGCCTCCCTCGTCGTCGTCACCCACCGGGCCGCCGACGCGGCCCTGTCGTCGACCGTCGGGGCGCTGCGCGAGCTGGACACCGTACGCGGCGTCGCCAGCATCATGCGGGTCGAAGGGGAGTAAAGGAACCCATGTCTGCCAATCCCACCGTGACCACCACCAGCCGTCAGTGGCGCGGCATCATCGAGGAATACCGCGACCGGCTGCCGGTCAGCGACACGACCGAGGTCGTCACCCTCCGCGAGGGCGGCACGCCGCTGGTGCCGGCCCAGGTGCTCTCCGAGCGCACCGGCTGTGAGGTGCATCTCAAGGTCGAGGGTGCCAACCCCACCGGTTCCTTCAAGGACCGCGGCATGACGATGGCCATCACCCGCGCCAAGGAGGAGGGTGCCAAGGCGGTCATCTGCGCCTCGACCGGCAACACCTCCGCCTCGGCCGCCGCGTACGCGGTGCGGGCCGGCATGGTCTGCGCGGTGCTCGTCCCGCAGGGCAAGATCGCGCTCGGCAAGATGGGCCAGGCGCTGGTGCACGGCGCGAAGATCCTGCAGATCGACGGCAATTTCGACGACTGCCTGACGCTGGCCCGCGGCCTGTCCGACAACTACCCGGTCGCACTTGTGAACTCCGTCAACCCGGTGCGCATCGAGGGCCAGAAGACCGCCGCCTTCGAAATCGTCGACATGCTCGACGACGCCCCGGACATCCACGTGCTGCCGGTCGGCAACGCCGGCAACATCACCGCGTACTGGAAGGGCTACCAGGAGTACGCGGCCGACGGCATCGCCTCCCGCACCCCGCGGATGTGGGGCTTCCAGGCCTCCGGCTCCGCGCCGATCGTGCGCGGCGAGCCCGTCAAGGACCCGCACACCATCGCCACCGCGATCCGCATCGGCAACCCCGCTTCGTGGGCGCAGGCGGAGCGCGCGCGGGACGAGTCGGGCGGCTTCATCGACGAGGTGACCGACCGTCAAATCCTGGCCGCCTACCGCCTGTTGGCCGCGCAGGAGGGCGTGTTCGTGGAGCCCGCCTCGGCCGCTTCGGTGGCCGGTCTGCTCAAGGCCGCCGAGGAGGGCAAGGTCGACCCGGGCCAGCGCATCGTCTGCACGGTCACCGGCAACGGCCTGAAGGACCCGGACTGGGCGGTCGCCGGTGCGCCGCAGCCGGTCACGGTCCCGATCGACGCGGACGCGGCGGCCGAGCGGCTCGGCCTCGCCTAGTACGCGGCCGTACGGGCCCGGCGGCCCGTACGGCGACCGGTGACCGGACGCCGGCGTCCGGTCACCGCCCCGCACAGCAAACTGTGCAAAGACTGCAAAGCCCGAGGGTGCGGCCATCGGGGCACGGGAAGGCGCGCGACACGCATCGTGCGCCTCCTGTGCGCCCTATGTCGCGACAGAACCTTCCTTCGATAGGCTGGCAGCCAACTCCCCTCCCCACGGCATAACGCAGTGGTGTTCAGGGCAGGTCAGAACAGACCCCGCGAGCCGGCCGGGCACCTCGGTGCCGCGGCGCTCCGGGTCAGTACCGCAGCATCAATCAAGGAGAGTCATCGAGCGATGGCCGGTCCCGCGTTCCGCGCCGCCGCCGTCCGGGTGCGCACCCCCGCTACCAGCGCCAATCTCGGTCCCGGCTTCGATGCCCTGGGTCTTTCCCTGGGCCTGTACGACGATGTCGTGGTGCGCGTCGCCGACTCCGGGCTGCATATCGACATCGCAGGTGAGGGCGCCGACACCCTGCCGCGCGACGAGAGCCACCTGCTCGTCCGGTCGATGCGTACCGCCTTCGAGCTGCTCGGCGGACAGCCGCGCGGCCTGGAAATCGTCTGCGCCAACCGCATCCCGCACGGCCGCGGCCTGGGCTCCTCGTCGGCCGCCATCTGCGCCGGCATCGTCGCCGCCCGCGCGGTGACGATAGGCGGCGAGCAGAAGCTCGACGACACCGCGCTGCTGGAGCTGGCCACCGAGATCGAGGGCCACCCCGACAACGTCGCCGCCTGTCTGCTCGGCGGCTTCACGCTCGCCTGGATGGACACCGGCACCGCACGGGCGATCCGGATGGATCCCGTCGATTCCATCGTTCCGGTGGTCTTCGTGCCCGGGAAGCCGGTGCTCACCGAGACCGCCCGCGGACTGCTGCCGCGCACCGTCCCGCATGTGGACGCCGCAGCCAACGCCGGCCGCGCCGCACTGCTCGTCGAGGCCCTGACCAGGCGCCCCGAGCTGCTGCTCGCCGCGACCGAGGACCGACTTCACCAGGAGTACCGTGCCCCGGCGATGCCGGAGAGCGTGGCCCTGGTGAACCGACTGCGCGCGGACGGCGTCCCCGCAGTCGTGTCCGGTGCGGGCCCGACGGTGCTCGCGCTGGTCGACGACGCCGCGGCCGAGAAGGTCGCGGCACTGGCGGGAGAGGGGTGGGCGGCGAACCGGCTGACCCTCGACGCGGCAGGGGCCTGTGTGCTGCCGCTCGCCGGGTGATCACGCGGCTGATCGACGATTGCCGGTCTTGGAGAGGGGGAATGTTTGTTGGATCCGGTAGTGTTAACCTCAAGTGAGTACGAGCCGCCGCAATGGCGCTGTGCTTCGTGTCCCCCATTGGGACCACCTTTCTTCCGGGAGCCTCCCAAACTGCTTGGAGCAGTTGCCTGAAGCAGAAGCGAGCATGCTCCGGAATCGGCGTGACGACATGAGTCACTCTGCATCTCTTCGCGCCGGAATCATGAATTGATCTCTCCGCCACTTCCGGCGGGACCACCGCCCCGGCCCGGTCCACGAGACCTGAGGACCCAGCCGGACAGCACAACCGGTCGCCGAGCCAGACAGGCCGACGCCCGCTCCAGGGAAGGACCCTTCGTGAGCGACACCACCGATCTGATGGGCGCGCGCACCGATGGCAGTGCCACCACGCCCGCCACGGACGCTCCCGCCGCGCCTGCCACCACCCGGCGCCGCCGTTCCGGCACCGGCCTTGAGGGCATGGTCCTGGCCGAGCTGCAGCAGGTGGCCTCCGGCCTCGGTATCAAGGGCACCGCGCGGATGCGCAAGAGCCAGCTGATCGAGGTCATCAAGGAGCGCCAGGCCGGAGGCTCGGGCACGGCGGCCAAGGCCGACGCATCCACCGAGGCCGAGGCCAAGCCCAAGCGCCGTACGACCTCCAAGGCCCGCACCGGCGAGGAGGCCGCCGAGCCGGCCGCCAAGGCCGACAAGACCGAGCGCACCGCCAAGGACAAGGCGGACAAGGCCGGCGCCCAGCAGCAGATCGACATCCCCGGCCAGCCGGTCAGCGACGAGCAGCCGGCCGGTGAGCGGCGCCGCCGCCGGGCCACCGCCGCCGCGGGCGCCCCCGAGCAGGCGGGCGACCTCAAGACCGACACCAAGGTCGAGGCGAAGACCGACACCAAGACGGAGGCGCGCACCGACACCGCCACCGCCCCGCAGGAGACCGGCGAGGGCCGGCCCGCCAAGGGCGGCGAGCGCCAGGAGCGCGGCGACCGCCAGGACCGGGGCCAGAAGGGCGACCGCGGTGACCGCCGCCAGCGCGACCGCGGTGACCGCCGCAAGGGCGACGCCGGCGACGGCGGCCAGGGCGGCCAGCGCCAGGGCCGGGACCGGGACCGGGACCGCCGGGACGACGACGACGACTTCGAGGGCGGCCGGCGCGGCCGTCGCGGCCGCTACCGCGACCGCCGGGGCCGCCGCGGTGGCCGCGAGGACTTCGGCAACGAGCCGCAGATCGCCGAGGACGACGTCCTGATCCCGGTCGCGGGCATCCTGGACATCCTCGACAACTACGCGTTCATCCGGACCTCGGGCTACCTGCCCGGCCCGAACGACGTCTACGTCTCGCTCGCCCAGGTCCGCAAGAACGGCCTGCGCAAGGGCGACCACGTCACCGGCGCGGTCCGGCAGCCCAAGGACGGCGAGCGGCGCGAGAAGTTCAACGCGCTGGTCCGGCTCGACACCGTCAACAGCATGGCGCCCGAACAGGGCCGCGGGCGGCCGGACTTCGGCAAGCTGACGCCCCTTTACCCGCAGGAGCGGCTGCGCCTGGAGGGCGAGTCCGGTGCGCTGACGACCCGGATCATCGACCTGGTCTCGCCGATCGGCAAGGGCCAGCGCGGTCTGATCGTGGCCCCGCCGAAGACCGGCAAGACCATGATCATGCAGGCCATCGCCAACGCGATCACCCGCAACAACCCCGAGTGCCACCTGATGGTCGTCCTCGTCGACGAGCGTCCCGAAGAGGTCACCGACATGCAGCGGTCGGTCAAGGGCGAGGTCATCTCCTCGACCTTCGACCGCCCGGCCGAGGACCACACCACCGTCGCCGAGCTCGCCATCGAGCGGGCCAAGCGCCTGGTGGAACTGGGCCACGACGTCGTCGTCCTGCTGGACTCGATCACCCGTCTGGGCCGGGCGTACAACCTCGCCGCCCCGGCCTCGGGCCGCATCCTGTCCGGTGGTGTCGACTCCACCGCCCTCTACCCGCCGAAGAAGTTCTTCGGTGCGGCGCGCAACATCGAGGACGGCGGCTCGCTGACCATCCTGGCCACCGCGCTGGTCGAGACCGGCTCGCGGATGGACGAGGTGATCTTCGAGGAGTTCAAGGGCACCGGCAACATGGAGCTCAAGCTCGACCGGAAGCTCGCCGACAAGCGCATCTTCCCGGCGGTGGACGTGGACGCGTCCGGCACCCGTAAGGAAGAGATCCTGATGGGCAGCGACGAGCTGGCCATCGTCTGGAAGCTCCGCCGGGTGCTGCACGCCCTGGACCAGCAGCAGGCCATCGAGCTGCTGCTGGACAAGATGAAGCAGACGAAGTCCAACGCGGAGTTCCTGCTGCAGATCCAGAAGACGACGCCGACCGCGGGCAACGGCAACGACTGACGCCCCGGAGCGCTCCGGCGCCGTCCGCACCGCCCCCCTCGCCCTTACGGGTGAGGGGGGCGTTGTGCTGGGTGGCCCGTACGGCGTCCCGTGCCGGCGGCCCCGGGCCGGCTCCGCGGCCGGTGATCTGTGACCTGCGCCGCGAGCGGAGAGCCGGCGAAGCGCCCGATCTGAGACGTTCCGCACAGATCGCCGCCGGAGGCAACGTTCCGGCCAGGACGGAAACCGGGACGAAAGACCAGGTGAGGACGGCGGAGCCGGCGCACGGCCGGACACGGCCCGTGGCGATTTCTAAGAATTCGCTCATCACTTGCTGTGCAACCCTTCCCGTCAGCCTCCCGTCTGACAAGGCGCGACGGGCCGTGACAGCTGGCAGCACGGTGACGGCGAGGGGTAGCGACGCGAACAAGGACTGAGGAGCAGATGGCGGACAGCAGCGGGACCGTGAAGACGGCCGAAAGCCGTGCCCGCGGCATACGTGCCACGGGCCGTCGGCGAAAGGGCCCGACCCGGCGCCGCCGGGCACTCACCATCACGCTGTGCGCGCTGGTCAGCGTCGTGCTGCTCGGTGGTGCCGGCCTCGGCTACGTCTACTTCAAGCTCAACGGCAATCTGAAGGGCGTCGACATCAACGCCGCCCTCGGCCACGACCGGCCCAAGAACGTCGACGACGGCTCGATGGACATCCTCGTGATGGGCTCCGACTCGCGGGCCGGCAAGAACGGCGAGTACGGCAAGGACGAGGGCGGCGCGCGGTCGGACACCGCGATGGTCGTGCACGTCTTCAAGGGCCACAAGAAGGCCAGCGTCGTCAGCATCCCCCGGGACACCCTGATCAGCCGGCCCGACTGCACCACCAAGGACGGCAAGAACGTCCCCGGTGAGCAGCGGGCGATGTTCAACACCGCCTTCGAGGTCGGCGGCCCGGCGTGCGCCGTGAAGACCGTCGAGTCGATCAGCGGGATCCGGATGGACCACTTCATCGAGGTCGACTTCACCGGCTTCAAGAGGCTCATCGACGCGCTGGGCGGCGTCGACATCACCACCACCAAGGCGATCGACGACCGCAACAGCCACCTGCACCTGCGGCCCGGCCACCACACGCTCGACGGCGAGCAGTCGCTCGGCCTGGTCCGCACCCGGCACGGCGTGCCCGGCGGCGACGGCAGCGACCTGGGCCGCATCCAGCTCCAGCAGACGTTCCTCAAGGCCCTGATGAACCAGGTCAAGAACGTCGGCGTGCTCACCAACCCCACCAAGCTCTACGACGTCGCGGACACGGCCACCAAGGCCATCACCACCGACACCGACCTCAACTCGGTGAGCGAACTGACCGGCCTGGCCAAGAGCCTGGGCTCCATCGGGTCCGAGAACATCGACATGGTGACGCTGCCGGTGACGTACGACACCGCCAACCCCGACCGCGTGGTGCCGCTGACCCGGCAGGGCAAGAAGGTCTGGGACGCGCTGCGCAACGACCGGGACATCCCGAAGTCCGCGATCAAGGGCTCGGCCGGTGACCAGGGCGGCACGGGCAAGTACGTGAAGTAGCCGGAAGGTGCGGTTCCGGGGCCCGCGCGGCCCCGGAACCGGGCGGGGAATAGTTGCGCACGTACCCCGGTTTTGGGAGATACGGCTAGTCCTGGCAGACTGGACCGTCGGCCCCGGTTCACGTGACGCAACCCGCGACACGACCCGGTGCACTCCCGAACCTAGGAGAATCCCTTGAAGCGCGACATCCACCCGGAGTACGTCGAGACCCAGGTCAGCTGCACCTGTGGCGCGTCCTTCACCACCCGTAGCACCGTTGCCGGCGGCAGCATCCGTGCCGACATCTGCTCCGAGTGCCACCCGTTCTACACCGGTAAGCAGAAGATCCTGGACACGGGCGGTCGTGTGGCCCGCTTCGAGGCCCGCTTCGGCAAGAACGCCGGGTCCGCCAAGAAGTAGCGACCCACAAGGCGCCGGTCTCCGGTCGCCCCTGTCCAGGGGTGGCCGGACCGGCGCCTTTTTTGGCGGGGGACGCCCCCCGGGTAGAGACAGTCAGCCAGCCAGCAGAGGAACCCCACGATGTTCGAGGCGGTCGAAGAACTGATCGGTGAGCACGCCGATCTCGAAAAGCGGCTGGCCGACCCCGCGGTCCACGCCGACCAGCGCGAAGCCATGCGGCTCAACAAGCGCTACGCCGAGCTGACCCCGATCATCGCGACGTACCGCGAGTGGAAGCAGACCGGCGAGGACATCGAGACCGCCCGTGAACTCGCGGCGGACGACCCGGACTTCGCCGACGAGGTCAAGGAGCTCGACGCCCGTCGCGAGGAGCTGACCGAGAAGCTGCGGCTGCTGCTCGTCCCGCGCGACCCCAGCGACGACAAGGACGTCATCCTGGAGGTCAAGGCCGGCGAGGGCGGCGAGGAGTCCGCGCTGTTCGCCGGCGACCTGCTGCGGATGTACCTGCGCTACGCCGAGCGGGTCGGCTGGAAGACCGAGATCCTCGATGCCAACGAGTCCGACCTCGGCGGCTACAAGGACGTCCAGGTCGCCGTGAAGACCAAGGGCGGCAACGGCGCGGTCGAGCCCGGCCAGGGCGTCTGGGCGCGGCTGAAGTACGAGGGCGGGGTGCACCGCGTCCAACGCGTGCCCGCCACCGAGTCGCAGGGCCGGATCCACACCTCCGCGGCCGGCGTGCTGGTCACGCCCGAGGCCGAGGAGGTCGAGGTCGAGATCCTCGCCAACGACCTGCGGATCGACGTCTACCGCTCGTCCGGGCCCGGCGGCCAGTCCGTCAACACCACCGACTCCGCAGTGCGCATCACCCACCTGCCCACCGGCATCGTCGTCTCCTGCCAGAACGAGAAGAGCCAGCTCCAGAACAAGGAGCAGGCGATGCGCATCCTGCGCTCCCGGCTGCTGGCCGCCGCGCAGGAGGAGGCCGAGCGCGAGGCGTCGGACGCCCGGCGCAGCCAGGTCCGCACGGTCGACCGCTCCGAGCGCATCCGCACGTACAACTTCCCCGAAAACCGCATTTCGGACCACCGCGTCGGCTTCAAGGCGTACAACTTGGACCAGGTGCTCGACGGCGAGCTCGACCCGGTCATCCAGGCGTGCGTCGACGCCGATTCGGCCGCCAAGCTCGCCGCCGCCCAGTAAGCCCGCTCGACCCGTCCGCACGGCTGGAGGACCCCCGTGAACCTGCTGCTCGCCGAGGTGGCCCAGGCCACCCAGCGGCTGGCCGACGCCGGCGTGCCCTCACCCCGCTTCGACGCCGAGGAGCTCGCCGCGCACGTGCACGGCGTCAAGCGGAGCCAGCTGCACGCGGTCCCCGACGCGGACTTCGACGCCCGCTACTGGGAGGCCGTCGCCCGCCGCGAGGCCCGTGAGCCGCTCCAGCACATCACCGGCCGGGCCTTCTTCCGCTACCTCGAACTCCACGTCGGGCCAGGGGTGTTCGTGCCCCGGCCGGAGACCGAGTCGGTGGTCGGCTGGGCGATAGACGCCGTGCGGGCCATGGACGTCGTCGAGCCCCTCATCGTCGACCTGTGCACCGGCTCCGGGGCGATCGCACTCGCCCTGGCGCAGGAGGTGCCGCGCTCCCGGGTGCACGCCGTGGAGCTGTCCGAGGAGGCCCTGGCGTACGCCCGCAAGAACGTCGAGGGGTCCCGCGTCGTTCTCCATCACGGCGACGCGCTGACCGCGCTTCCCGAACTGGACGGCCAGGTCGACCTGGTCGTCTCCAACCCGCCGTACATCCCGCTGACCGAGTGGGAGTACGTCGCACCCGAGGCACGCGACCACGACCCCGAGCTCGCGCTGTTCTCGGGCCAGGACGGCCTGGACACCATCCGCGGCATCGAGCGGACCGCACACCGCCTGCTGCGGCCCGGCGGCGTGGTCGTCATCGAGCACGCGGACACCCAGGGCGGGCAGGTGCCGTGGATCTTCACCGAGGAGCGGGGCTGGGCCGACGCGGCCGACCACCCCGACCTCAACAACAGGCCCCGTTTCGCCACCGCGCGCCGGGCGATGCCATGACGCCCACCGCCTTGATGAACCCCCCAACCGTTCGGCACCAGGAGGACCGCTAATGGCACGGCGATACGACTGCAGCGACGCGACCGACCGCGCGACCGGTCTGCGTGAGGCCGCCTCGGCCGTCCGCCGCGGTGAGCTGGTCGTGCTGCCGACCGACACCGTCTACGGCATCGGCGCGGACGCCTTCAGCGCGGAGGCCGTGGGCGACCTGCTGGAGGCCAAGGGCCGCGGCCGCGGCATGCCCTCCCCGGTCCTCGTCGGCTCGCCCAACACGCTGCACGGCCTGGTCACCGACTTCTCCGAGCTGGCCTGGGAGCTCGTCGACGCCTTCTGGCCCGGCGCGCTCACCCTCGTCGCCCGGCACCAGCCGTCCCTGACCTGGGACCTCGGCGAGACCGGCGGCACGGTCGCGGTCCGCATGCCGCTGCACCCGGTCGCGATCGAGCTGCTGACCGACGTCGGCCCGATGGCCGTCTCCAGCGCCAACCTCACCGGCCACCCCTCCCCGCAGGACTGCGACGCCGCACAGGAGATGCTGGGCGACGCGGTGTCCGTCTACCTCGACGGCGGCCCGACGCCCGCCGCCGTGCCGTCCTCGATCGTCGACGTCACCGGCAAGGTCCCGGTGCTGCTGCGCGAGGGCGCGCTCGGCGCCGACGAGCTGCGCAAGGTGGTACCCGAGCTCAAGGTGGCCAATTGATGGCGCCCCTGGGGCGTGGCATAGCGGGACCAGGCGACGACACCGACCCCCCGGTACCTTCTCCGCCCCTTTTCCGGATCCTCCACGTCAGCACCGGCAACGTCTGCCGCTCGCCCATCACCGAGCGGCTGCACCGCCATGCCCTGGAGCGGCGGCTCGGCGGCGCCCACTGCGGCGGGCTGATCGTGGAGAGCGCCGGCACCTGGGGCCACGAGGGCGCCCCGATGGAGGCGCACGCCGCCACGGTGCTGACCGACTACGGCGCGGACCCGGCCGGCTTCATCGGCCGGGAACTCCTCGACGAGCACGTCATCCGCGCCGACCTGGTCCTGACCGCGACCCGCGACCACCGCGCACAGGTCATCTCGATGGGCCACTCCGCGGGGCTGCGCACCTTCACCCTCAAGGAGTTCAACCGGCTGGTGCGGGCCATAGACCCCGCCACGCTGCCCGAACCCGACCCGGACCTGCCGGACGGCGGGCTGGTCGAGCGGGCCCGGGCGCTGGTCGGCGCGGCCGCCGCGCTGCGCGGCTGGCTGCTCGCGCCCAACCCGGAGTCCGACGAGGTCTACGACCCCTACGGCGCCCCCATCACGTTCTTCCGCTCCATCGGCGACGAGATCAACCAGGCCCTCGACCCGGTCGTCACCGCCCTCACCGGGCTGCCCGCGCGGGCCTGACCCGGTGCCGCTCCGGCGGGCCGTGGCGGGCCACCGGGCCGGCCGTGCCCCGGGCGGCCCGCACACCGCGCCCGATCGGGCGGCCGCGCCTACATTGGGACTACGTCCCGACGAGGCCCGGAGCACGCCATGCCCGCCACCACCGCGTCACCCCGCAGCGAGACCCCGGCCGACCACGCGCCGGCCGCCGCCACCGCCGACGAGACGCTCCAGGACCGGGCCCGGGCCGCCGCCCGCGAGGGGGTCACGCACCCCGCCGGTGCCCCGGACTTCGGCGCGCTGCTGCGGCAGGACCCGGAGATCGCCGGCGTCCTGCTCGGCGAGAGCGCCCGGCAGAGCGACGGACTGCAGCTCATCGCCGCGGAGAACTTCACCTCACCGGCGGTCCTGGCGGCCCTCGGCTCCCCGCTGGGCAACAAGTACGCCGAGGGGTACCCGGGCGCGCGGCACCACGGCGGCTGCGAGATCGTCGACCTCGCCGAGCGGATCGCCGTGGAGCGCGCCAAGGCCCTTTTCGGCGCCGAACACGCCAACGTCCAGGCCCACTCCGGGTCTTCGGCCGTTCTGGCCGCCTACGCCGCCCTGCTGCGCCCCGGAGACACCGTCCTCGCCATGTCCCTGCCGCACGGCGGACACCTCACCCACGGATCGCCCGCCAACTTCTCCGGCCGCTGGTTCGACTTCGCCGGCTACGGCGTCGACGAGGAGACCGGACTGCTGGACTACGACGCGATCCGCGAGCTGGCCCGGGCCCGCCGCCCCAAGGCGATCGTCTGCGGCTCGATCTCCTACCCCCGGCACCTCGACTACGCCGCCTTCCGCGACATCGCCGACGAGACCGGCGCGTACCTGATCGCGGACGTCGCGCACCCGATGGGGCTGATCGCCGGGGGAGTGGCGCCGAGCCCCGTGCCGTACGCGCACGTGGTGTGCGGCACCACCCACAAGGTGCTGCGCGGGCCGCGCGGCGGGATGCTGCTGTGCGGCGCCAAACTGGCCGAGCGGATCGACCGTGCGGTGTTCCCCTTCACCCAGGGGGGCGCGCAGATGAACGCGGTCGCCGCCAAGGCCGTCGCCTTCGCGGAGGCCGCCACCCCGGCGTTCGGCGCGTACGTCCGCCAGGTCGTCGCCAATGCCCGGGCGCTCGCCGCGGCGCTCGCCGACCAGGGGCTGACGATCACCACCGGGGGCACCGACACCCATCTGATCACCGCCGACCCCACGCCGCTGGGGCTTGACGCCCGGACCGCCCGGGGCCGGCTGGCGGCCGCCGGGATCGTGCTGGACACCTGCGCGCTGCCGTGCGCACAGGGCGCCGCCGCCCGCCGTACGGGGCTGCGGCTGGGCACCGCCGCGGTCACCACCCAGGGGATGGCCGAGGCGGAGATGACGCAGGTCGCGGGGCTGATCGCGGCGGCGCTGCGGGAGGACGGCGCGGCCCGCCGGGAGACCGTCGCCCTGGTCCACCGATTTCCGCCCTATCCCGCCCACGGGTGACGGCCGGAACCGCGCGCTGACACCCGGCGTCTTCTCCTGTATTCACGGCCAGGGGGCGGACCCGCATAGGGTGTGGGGCTGTGATGGCCAGCTATACCTCTGGGGCAGCCCGTGCGTGAATACCTGCTGACGCTGTGCGTCACGGCCGCGATCACCTATCTGCTGACCGGGCCGGTGCGGAAATTCGCGATCGCGGCCGGCGCGATGCCGGAGATCCGCGCGCGTGACGTGCACCGCGAGCCGACACCGCGGCTCGGCGGCATCGCCATGTTCGGCGGGCTGTGCGCCGGTCTGCTGGTGGCCTCGCACCTGACCAACCTCAAGAGCGTCTTCGAGAACTCCGACGAGCCGCGGGCGCTGCTGTCCGGCGCCGCGCTGATCTGGATCCTCGGCGTGCTCGACGACAAGTGGGGCGTGGACGCGCTGGTCAAGCTGGGCGGCCAGATGATCGCCGCGGGCGTGATGGTGCTGCAGGGCCTGACGATCCTGTGGATCCCGATCCCGGGCGTCGGCACGGTCTCGCTCACGCCGATGCAGGGCACGCTGCTGACCGTCGCCCTGGTCGTGATCACCATCAACGCGGTGAACTTCGTCGACGGCCTGGACGGGCTGGCCTCGGGCATGGTGTGCATCGCCGCCGCGGCGTTCTTCATGTACGCGTACCGGATGTGGTTCGGCTACGGCATCGAGGCCGCCGCGCCCGCAACGCTGTTCTCGGTCGTCCTGATGGGCATGTGCCTGGGCTTCCTGCCGCACAACATGCACCCGGCGCGGATCTTCATGGGCGACTCCGGATCGATGCTGATCGGCCTGGTGATGGCGGCCGGCGCGGTGTCGGTGACCGGCCAGGTCGACCCGGACCTGCTCAACCAGAAGGCGGGCGGTCTGCGCGAGGCCACCCACGCGATGGTGCCGGTCTACATCCCGCTGCTGCTGCCGCTGACCGTCATCGCGGTGCCGGTCGCCGACCTGATCCTGGCCATCGTGCGGCGCACCTGGAAGGGACAGTCGCCGTTCGCCGCCGACCGCGGGCACCTGCACCACCGGCTGCTGGAGATCGGCCACTCGCACAGCCGCGCGGTGCTGATCATGTACTTCTGGTCGGCGCTGATCGCGTTCGGCGCGGTGGCCTATTCGGCGAACAACGCCAGCATGTGGATCGTGCTGGGCATCGTGCTGCTCAGCGCGGTGGGCCTGGTGCTGCTCCTGCTGCCGCGCTTCACGCCGCGGGCGCCGCGCTGGGCGGAGCGGATGGTGCCGCCGCGCTACCGCAGGGTGGTCCGTACGGTGCTGGCGCCGGCGGCCGGCGACGCGGGCGGGACGACGGCCGACGGGGTGCCGGCGGAGGCGCCGGAGCCGCTCCCGGCGGGGATCAACGGGGCCACCGCGATCGGCGACCGGTCACGCTTCGTGGACCGGCGCAAGGCGGGCAGTCACCGCTGATCCCGGGCTGGGATCGCTCGAACGGGCACCGAAAACCGGGACGGTTGACTCCATACCAGACAAAAAACCGGCTGTCAGTGCACCAACGCGCGGGTTCACGCTCAAGTGTGACAGGGTCCACACGAACCAGGTAAAGACCTCATCAAATAGTTTGTGATACCGTTCACGAAACCCGGCGACAGAGCCGAAGGACCGTAGTGCGACGGCCCTTTGGCCTCAGGTTCCGCCTCAGGCCGGGTCTACGCTCGTCCCTGACGACACACCCCCACCCCATGCCGGAGCGCCGCCATGCAGTCGAATGACGCCCGACTACTCCTTCACGCCGTTGTGCCCACGCTCGCCCTCGGCGTCGTCGCCGTTGCCGTGAGCGCGGTGGTCGCGGGCGCGGCAGGAGCGATCGGCGCCGTCGTCGGCACCGTGCTGGTTCTGCTCGTCATGGGCGCGGGCCTGGTGGTCCTGCAGAAAACCGCGAAGAACCTGCCGCAGCTGTTCCAGATGATGGGGCTGCTGCTTTACACGACGCAGATCCTGTTCGTGCTGCTCTTCCTGCTCGCGTTCAAGGACACAACGCTGTTCGACACCAAGGCATTTGCGTTCACCTTGCTCGGTGCCACCCTCGTATGGATCGCGGCGCAGACCCGCGGTCATATGAAGGCAAAGATTCTGTACGTGGATCCCGACTCCGCCGAAGGCAAGAAGGCGGAGACGGCGGGGTCGCCGACGTGACACGTAGGGCCGAGATAAATGCCCTCATGCGGGCCTGCTATCGTCCGGTGCCAACTGCGGCACAGTTGGCGCAGGCGGCTGAGCTCCCGGATCCCACGGGATGGAACGGGAAGTTCTCGCGGCCGATGCCTGTGATCCGGCCCGGCCCAGCGCCGGCCAGCCGCCCCCCAATCCGCAAGACCAGTCCAGTGCCGCTCCGTGGCTCAACGCCGCGCCGACACAACGAGGTTGCCGTACCCATGCGCCACGCTGAAGGAGCTCGCGGTGAGTGCTGAAACGATGCTCGCCTTCGAGACCGACTGCCACATCTTTTCCGGGTGCGGCTTTGATGCTCCCGGGCTTCATAACTTCGTCTTCAAGCCGCTCTTCACGATCGGCGGCTACGAGTTCAACAAGCCGATGCTGCTGGCTCTGCTCAGCACGGTCGTCGTTGTCGGCTTCTTCTGGGCCGCATTCGGCAAGGCGAAGGTGGTCCCCGGAAAGCTGCAGATGATCGGCGAGGCGGGCTACGACTTCGTGCGCCGCGGACTCGTCTATGACGCGCTCGGGAAGAAGGAGGGCGACAAGTACGTCCCCTTCATGGTCTCGCTGTTCTTCTTCGTGTGGATCATGAACCTGTGGTCGATCGTCCCGGTCGCCGCCTTCCCGGTGACCTCGGTCATCGCCTTTCCCGTGGGCCTCGCGGCGCTCGTCTACATCCTGTGGGTCTTCCTGACCTTCAAGAAGCACGGTTTCGTCGGCGCCCTGAAGAACATCACCGGCTATGACAAGTCGCTCGGCTGGGTGCTGCCGCTGATCATCGTCATCGAGTTCCTCTCGAACATGATCATCCGGCCCTTCACGCACGCGGTCCGGCTCTTCGCGAACATGTTCGCGGGCCACCTGCTGATCGTGATGTTCACCGTCGCCAGCTGGTACCTGCTGAACGGTGTCGGCGTCGTCTACGCCGGCGCCTCGTTCCTCATGACCCTCGCGATGACGGCCTTCGAGCTCTTCATCCAGGCCGTCCAGGCGTACGTCTTCGTGCTCCTGGCCTGCAACTACGTTCAGGGCGCGCTCGCCGAGCACCACTGAGCACCCTGCCTCCCAGCCCAACAGCTGTCCGGTGGCCAACCCCCACCGGTACGTGAAATGAGAAGGAAGTAACGGCATGTCCGCTGCTCTCGAGACCGTCAACCTCGCCTCCGCGAACGCCTTCACCGGCAGCGCCAGCGCGATCGGCTACGGCCTTGCGGCCATCGGCCCCGGCGTCGGCGTCGGCATCATCTTCGGTAACGGCACCCAGGCCCTGGCCCGCCAGCCCGAGGCCGCCGGCCTGATCCGCACCAACCAGATCATGGGTTTCGCCTTCTGTGAGGCGCTCGCCCTCATCGGCATCGTCATGGGCTTCGTTTTCAAGTAAACGAAACCCTCGACATCCATTCAGACGGAAGGCACTGATGTGAACGCCCTGGTCACCATGGCGGCGGAGGTTCCCGAGAACCCCCTGATCCCGCCGATTCCAGAGCTGGTCATCGGCCTGATCGCTTTCTTCATCGTCTTCGGCATCCTCGCCAAGAAGCTCCTCCCGAACATCAACAACGTTCTGGACGAGCGCCGGAAGCAGATCGAAGGCCGGATGGAGGAAGCCGAAGCGCTTCAGGCCGAGGCCCAGCAGGTGCTCGCGGACTACCGGGCACAGCTGGCCGACGCCCGCCACGAGGCCGCGCGTCTGCGCCAGGAGGCGCAGGAGCAGGGCGCGACCCTCATCGCGGAGATGCGCGCCGAGGGCCAGCGGCAGCGTGAGGAGATCATCGCTGCCGGTCACGCCCAGATCGAGGCGGACCGCAAGCAGGCCGCGCAGTCGCTGCGTCAGGACGTGGGCAAGCTCGCCACCGACCTGGCCGGCAAGCTCGTCGGCGAGTCCCTCGAGGACCACGCCCGGCAGAGCCGGACCATCGACCGCTTCCTCGACGAGATCGAGGCCAAGGCGGCGTCGGACGCGACGAAGGCTGAGGCCGGCCGATGAACGGAGCGAGCCGCGAGGCACTCGCCTCCGCACGCGAGCAGCTCGACGCGCTGACGGACAACCCTTCCGTCGACGCCGCGAAGCTCGCCGAGGAGCTGGCTGCCGTCACCGCTCTGCTCGACCGCGAGGTGTCGCTGCGTCGGGTCCTGACCGACCCGGCGCAGGCCGGCGAGGCCCGGGCCGAACTGGCCGGACGGCTGCTCGGCAGCCGGATCGGCGGCCCGGCCACCGACCTGGTGACCGGCATGGTCCGCGCGCGCTGGTCGCGCTCGCGTGACCTGGCGGACGCGCTCGAGGAGCTGGCCTTCAGCGCCGACCTCGTCGCCGCCCAGCGGGCCGGTGCCCTCGACGACGTCGAGGACGAGCTGTTCCGGTTCGGCCGGATCGTCGGTGCCAACCCCGAGCTGCGCCGTGCGCTGACCGACCGGAACGCGGCGGCGTCGGCCAAGACGGAGCTGCTGCGTTCGCTGCTGGGCGGCCGGGCCAACCCGGTCACCGAGCGCGTCGTGATCCGTCTTGTCGTACAGCCGCGGGGCCGTAGCCTGGAAGCGGGGCTCGACGCCCTCTCCAAGCTGGCGGCGCACCGCCGGGACCGGATGGTCGCGGTGGTCACCTCCGCGGTGCCCCTCAGCGAAGGACAGCGGGAGCGGCTGAGCGCCTCCCTGACCGCGCTGTACGGCCGGCAGATCCACCTGAACCTCGACGTGGACCCCGAGGTCCTCGGCGGCGTCCAGGTACGGATCGGCGACGAGGTCATCAACGGGACCATCGCGGAGCGCCTCGACGAGGCGACCCGGCGGATGGCCGGCTGACCCAGCCACCAACTCAAGAGCTGCACAACCGGCGGCCAGGCGCCGGACCAGCCGGCCGGACCGAGAGGTCCGGCTGCGGTCCGGAAGAAGCCCCGGGGACCAGCACCAGCATGACGGCGGCCCGAGTTGGGCCGTAAGCGGAAAGCCCCTGGGGACAACCCCAGACCCCGCAAGTAACTTCGGGCCCAACAAGGAGAGCAGGGAACCCAGATGGCGGAGCTCACGATCCGGCCGGAGGAGATCCGGGACGCGCTGGAGAACTTCGTCCAGGCGTACAAGCCGGACGCGGCCTCGCGCGAGGAGGTCGGCACGGTTAGCGATGCCGGTGACGGCATCGCACACGTCGAGGGACTGCCCTCGACGATGGCGAACGAGCTGCTGAAGTTCGAGGACGGCACGCTCGGTCTTGCGCTGAACCTTGAAGAGCGCGAGATCGGTGCGGTCATCCTCGGTGAGTTCAGCGGCATCGAGCAGGGCCAGTCGGTGCAGCGCACCGGCGAGGTGCTCTCGGTCGCCGTGGGCGAGGGCTACCTCGGCCGCGTCGTCGACCCGCTGGGCAACCCGATCGACGGCCTCGGCGAGATCGAGACCGACGGCCGCCGCGCCCTGGAGCTGCAGGCCCCGGGCGTCATGGTCCGTAAGTCGGTGCACGAGCCGATGGAGACCGGCTACAAGGCCGTCGACTCGATGGTGCCGATCGGCCGCGGCCAGCGTCAGCTGATCATCGGTGACCGCCAGACCGGCAAGACCGCCCTGGCCGTCGACACGATCATCAACCAGCGCGACAACTGGCGCTCGGGCGACCCCAAGAAGCAGGTCCGCTGCATCTACGTCGCCATCGGCCAGAAGGGCTCCACCATCGCGTCCGTGCGCGGCGCGCTGGAGGAGGCCGGCGCCCTGGAGTACACCACCATCGTCGCCGCCCCGGCGTCCGACCCGGCGGGCTTCAAGTACCTCGCGCCCTACACCGGCTCGGCCATCGGCCAGCACTGGATGTACCAGGGCAAGCACGTCCTGATCATCTTCGACGACCTTTCGAAGCAGGCCGACGCCTACCGCGCCGTGTCCCTGCTCCTGCGCCGTCCGCCGGGCCGCGAGGCCTACCCGGGCGACGTCTTCTACCTGCACTCGCGTCTGCTGGAGCGCTGCGCCAAGCTCTCCGACGACATGGGCGCCGGCTCGATGACCGGTCTCCCGATCGTCGAGACCAAGGCGAACGACGTGTCGGCGTTCATCCCGACCAACGTCATCTCCATCACCGACGGCCAGTGCTTCCTGGAGTCGGACCTGTTCAACGCCAACCAGCGTCCGGCGCTGAACGTCGGTATCTCCGTCTCCCGCGTCGGTGGTTCCGCCCAGCACAAGGCCATGCGCCAGGTCTCCGGCCGGCTCCGCGTGGACCTCGCCCAGTACCGCGAGCTGGAGGCGTTCGCCGCCTTCGGTTCCGACCTGGACGCGGCCTCCAAGGCGCAGCTGGAGCGCGGTAAGCGCATGACCGAGCTGCTCAAGCAGAGCCAGTACAACCCGTACCCGGTCGAGGACCAGGTCGTCTCCATCTGGGCCGGCACCAACGGCAAGATGGACGACGTCCCGGTCGAGGACATCCGCCGCTTCGAGCGCGAGCTCCTCGACCACCTCCACCTGGAGAAGAAGGACCTCCTGACCAGCATCCGCGAGGGCGCCAAGATGTCCGACGACACCATCGGGGCGATCTCCGAGGCCGTCGACGGCTTCAAGCGGCAGTTCGAGACCTCGGACGGCAAGCTGCTCGGCGAGGACACCACGGCCGGCACGAGCAAGTGACGACGGAAGGGACCTGATCCATGGGAGCCACGCTCCGGGTCTACAAGCGTCGCATCCGCTCCGTCACCGCGACCAAGAAGATCACCAAGGCGATGGAGATGATCGCCGCCTCGCGCGTCGTCAAGGCGCAGCGCCAGGTGGCGGCGTCGACGCCGTACGCGAGTGAACTGACCCGCGCGGTGACAGCGGTTGCCACCGGCTCGAACACCCAGCACGCCCTGACGACCGAGGCGGAGAGCCCGGTCCGGGCCGCACTGCTGCTCATCACGAGCGACCGCGGTCTGGCCGGCGGTTACTCCTCCAACGTCATCAAGGCCGCGGAGCAGCTCACCGAGCGGCTCAAGGCCGAGGGCAAGGAGGTCGACGCCTACATCGTCGGGCGCAAGGGTGTGTCGTACTACAGCTTCCGCGAGCGCAAGGTCGTGGAGTCGTGGACCGGTTTCACCGACAGCCCGACGTACGCGGACGCCAAGACGATCGCCGCACCGCTGATCGAGGCCGTGCAGAAGGACACCGCAGAGGGCGGCGTGGACGAACTCCACATCGTCTTCACGGAGTTCGTCTCGATGATGACGCAGACGGCGCTGGACGACCGGCTGCTGCCGCTGTCCCTGGACAAGGCGGCCGCCGAGTCGGCGGAGTCGTCCAAGGGCGAGATCCTTCCGCTGTTCGATTTCGAGCCGTCGGCCGAGGACGTCCTCGACGCCCTGCTGCCGCGGTACGTCGAGTCGCGGATCTACAACGCGCTGCTGCAGGCCGCCGCCTCCAAGCACGCCGCCACCCGGCGTGCGATGAAGTCGGCGACCGACAACGCAGAAGAGCTCATCAAGTCGCTCTCGCGGCTTGCCAACGCGGCCCGCCAGGCCGAAATCACCCAGGAAATCAGCGAGATCGTCGGTGGCAGTGCCGCACTGGCCGACGCGACCGCGGGGAGTGACTGACAACTATGACCACCACTGTTGAGACGGCCGCGGCGACGGGCCGCGTCGCCCGTGTCATCGGCCCGGTCGTCGACGTGGAGTTCCCCGTCGACGCGATGCCGGAGATCTACAACGCGCTGACCGTCGAGGTCGCGGACCCGGCCGAGGCCGGTGTCAAGAAGACCCTGACCCTCGAGGTCGCCCAGCACCTGGGCGAGGGCCTGGTCCGTGCGATCTCCATGCAGCCCACCGACGGCCTGGTCCGCCAGGCCCCGGTCACCGACACGGGCAACGGCATCACCGTCCCGGTCGGCGACATCACCAAGGGCAAGGTGTTCAACACCCTCGGTGAGATCCTGAACAAGCCGGAGGCCGAGTCCGAGGTCACCGAGCGCTGGGCGATCCACCGTAAGGCGCCGTCCTTCGACCAGCTCGAGTCGAAGACCGAGATGTTCGAGACCGGCGTCAAGGTCATCGACCTGCTGACCCCGTACGTCAAGGGCGGCAAGATCGGTCTGTTCGGTGGTGCCGGTGTCGGCAAGACCGTTCTGATCCAGGAAATGATCTACCGCGTGGCCAACAACCACGACGGTGTGTCGGTGTTCGCCGGTGTCGGCGAGCGCACCCGTGAGGGCAACGACCTCATCGAGGAGATGCAGGACTCCGGCGTCATCGACAAGACCGCGCTGGTCTTCGGTCAGATGGACGAGCCGCCGGGCACCCGTCTCCGCGTCGCGCTGGCCGGTCTGACCATGGCGGAGTACTTCCGCGATGTGCAGAAGCAGGACGTGCTGTTCTTCATCGACAACATCTTCCGCTTCACCCAGGCCGGTTCCGAGGTGTCGACCCTGCTCGGCCGGATGCCCTCCGCGGTGGGTTACCAGCCGAACCTGGCCGACGAGATGGGTCTCCTCCAGGAGCGCATCACCTCGACCCGTGGTCACTCGATCACCTCGATGCAGGCGATCTACGTCCCCGCGGACGACCTGACCGACCCGGCGCCGGCGACGACCTTCGCGCACCTCGACGCGACGACGGTTCTGTCCCGTCCGATCTCGGAGAAGGGCATCTACCCGGCGGTCGACCCGCTGGACTCGACGTCCCGGATCCTGGACCCGCGGTACATCACGCAGGAGCACTACGACTGCGCCTCGCGCGTCAAGACGATCCTGCAGAAGTACAAGGACCTCCAGGACATCATCGCGATTCTGGGTATCGACGAGCTCGGCGAGGAGGACAAGCTCACCGTCCACCGCGCCCGTCGCATCGAGCGGTTCCTGTCGCAGAACACCCACGTGGCGAAGCAGTTCACCGGCGTGGACGGTTCGGACGTGCCGCTGGACGAGACGATCGCCGCGTTCAACGCGATCGCGGACGGCGACTACGACCACTTCCCCGAGCAGGCCTTCTTCATGTGCGGTGGTCTCGAGGACCTGAAGGCGAACGCCAAGGAGCTGGGCGTCTCCTGACCCCCGTACCGGTCCCGGGGGCGGCCCTGGCCGCCCCCGGTCCGTACGACCACTAGTATTTGACCCAACATCTGCCACACCAGGCAGGTGGAGACCCGAGGAGCCATCGTGGCTGAGCTGCACGTCGAGTTGGTCGCCGCCGACCGTCAGGTCTGGTCCGGCAAGGCCAGCCTGGTCGTCGCGCGCACCTCGTCGGGCGACATCGGCGTCATGCCCGGACACCAGCCGCTGCTCGGCGTGCTGCAGTCGGGCCCGGTGACGATTCGTACGACCGGCGAAAGCGGGGACGGCACCGTCGTCGCCGCCGTGCACGGCGGCTTCATCTCGTTCGCCGACAACAAGCTGTCCCTGCTCGCAGAGGTGGCCGAGCTGTCGGACGAGATCGATGTCCAGCGCGCGGAGCGGGCCCTGGAGCGAGCGAAGTCGGACGCTGACGCGGCCGCCGAGCGTCGCGCCGATGTCCGGCTGCGTGCGGTGACGGGCGTTCACTGAGCCCCGTCGCCGACGAGATCGATCCTCAGCCGCGGGCTGCCCGGAATTCTCCGGAGCGGCCCGCGGCTGAGGCAATGCAGGTGCGTTTCCTCCCCCGCAAGCGGGAGGTACCCCCACCCCCGGGTTCCGTCCGGGGACACCCAACGAGGCGAGGAGGTCGGTCGAGATGGTCCTCGCTCTGCTTGTGAGCGGCGCGGTCGTGGTGCTGGTGCTGCTGGGGCTGTTCGTCTTCGGACTGAGGCGGCGGCTCATCCAGCGGTCCGGCGGCACCTTCGACTGCAGTCTGCGCTGGAACGTGCCGGAGAACGAGCCCAGCGGCAAGGGCTGGATCTACGGCGTGGCGCGCTACAACGGCGACCGGATCGAGTGGTTCCGGGTCTTCTCGTACGCGCCCCGGCCCCGCCGCCTGCTGGAGCGCTCCGCCATCGAGGTGCTGGAGCGCCGCACCCCGCAGGGTGAGGAGGAGCTCGCCCTGCTCTCCGACTCCATCGTGCTGGCCTGCCGGCACCGCGGCACCCGCCTGGAACTGGCGATGAGCGAGGACGCGCTCACGGGTTTCCTGGCCTGGCTGGAGGCGGCCCCACCGGGCCAACGAGTCAATGTGGCTTGAGTAAGGCGTTCTCGTTGGGTGGGGGTGCCCCCGGACGGAGTCTGGGGGAGAGTCAATGTGGCTTGAGTAAGGCGTTCTCGTTGGGTGGGGGTGCCCGCAGACGGCGTCCGGGGAGCGTCGATGTGGCTTGAGGGCTGATGCGGCTTCCGGGGGTGCGGGGGCGGGGCCCCGGGTCCCTAGGGCGGGGGCGAACGGATCCCGTAAGGGTCGCGCGGGCCCCCTGCGGGGCCACAACGCGAGGGTGGGGGAGGGTATTCCGTAGGGTGCTTCTACGGTCCGTCGACTCCCAACTCCTGGGCCAGGACTGCCGCTTGGACCCGGCTGCGGAGGTCGAGTTTGGCCAGGAGGCGGCTGACGTGGGTTTTGACGGTGGCCTCGGCCATCGCCAGCCGTAAGGCGATGTCGGCGTTGGAGAGGCCGCGGCCCAGGCAGCCCAGTACCTCCCGTTCGCGCGGCGTCAGTGCGTCCAGGACCGCCGGATCGGGGGCGTCCGCGTCCCGTGCCGCCCGCGCCGCCGTACGCGGGCTGGCGAATTCCGCGATCAGCCGGCGGGTGACCGCGGGGGCGATCAGGCCCTCGCCGGACGCCACCGTGCGCACCGCGGTCAGCAGCGCACCCGCATCGCTGTCCTTGAGCAGGAAGCCGGCGGCGCCCGCCCGCAGCGCCCCGAAGACGTACTCGTCCAGGTCGAAGGTGGTCAGCACCAGGACGTCCGCCAGCTTCTCGGCGACCACTTGGCGGGTGGCGGAGACCCCGTCCAGCCGCGGCATCTGAATGTCCATCAGAACGAGGTCGGGCCGCAGTTCCCGGGCCTGCCGCACCGCCTCCTCCCCGTCCTCCGCCTCCCCGACGACCTCGATGTCGGGGGCGGAGCGCAGGATGAGGACCAGCCCGGCCCGTACGGCGGACTGGTCCTCGGCGACGAGAACCCGGATCGGCTGCGCGTCGGCGCCTGTCATCGTTGCTCTTCCTCCTCGGCCGCGGGCAGCGCTGCCCGCACCAGCCAGACTCTGCCGGCCGGCCCGCTCTCCGGGCCGGCCTCGAATGCCCCGCCCAGCAGGGCGGTCCGCTCGCGCATCCCGACCAGGCCGGTGCCCGACCCCGGGGCGCGGGGTCCGGGCCGGTCGGCGAACGGGCTGCGGACGGTGACGGTGAGCGCCCCGCCGCGGTCGTGGGCGATCCGCACCCGGACCTCGCCGGGCGCGGCGTGCTTGAGCGCGTTGGTCAGCGACTCCTGGACGATGCGGTAGACCGCCAGCTCGACCGGGGCGGCGGTGCGCGGGCCGGGCCCGGTGCCGTCCGGGTGGCGGGCGTCGTCCAGGGCGAAGGTCAGTCCGCTGCTCGCGCCGTTCGTGCGGGCCTGGGCGATCAGCGCGTCCAGCCCGTCGAGGGTGGGGGTGGCGGCCGGCTCCTCGGCGTACTCGGTGGTGGCCTTCGGGTCGCGCAACAGGCCGATCAGCCGGCGCATTTCGGACAGGCCCTGCACGCTGTTCTCCCGGATGACGCCGAGCGCCTCGCGGGTCGCCGACGGGTCGTCGATGGACTGGGCGGCGGTGGCGTGGATCGCGATCGCGGACAGGTGGTTGGCGACCATGTCGTGGAGTTCCCGGGCCATCCGCGCGCGTTCGCCCGCCACCGCCTGGGTGCGGTCCATCTCGGCCAGCAGCGCGGTCTGCTCGGCCCGCAGCCGGGCGGACTCGGCGTCGTCGCGGTGGTTGCGGATGATCAGGCCGGTCCAGGCGGGCGCGATGGTGATCAGCGCGATGCCGATGACGACCATCACGACCTGCGGGTTCTGCCACGCCGCGGTCAGTGCGACGGCCGCCACGACCGTCACCAGCACCGAGTACAGCGGGATCCGGCGGGCCGCGGCGGCCCGGCCGTAGAGCACCGCCGCGTAGACGACGTCGGTGAACATCAGGACGGTGGCGACGAGCGTGCCGGCGCAGATGTCCAGCGCCAGGGCGGGCACCGCGATGCCCAGGGCCGCCAACGGGGCGGTCCGGCGCAGCAGTTCCGCACCGGACATCGTGGTGAGCGCGACGAGGGTGAGCGCGGGCGGCAGTCCCAGCCGCGGTGGTCCGCCGTGCAGGTCCATCGCCCACAGCAGCAGTCCGCCGAGCAGCCCGCCGCCCGCGATGAGCACATCGAGTCGGTGCGGCCGGCCGATGGCGGCGGGGGAGCTGGCGGTCACCCCTCCATCAAACACGGCGGCGGCGCCCGCTGCCTCCACGTCGCGGTCATCCCCGCGTTCCGCGCGCTACATCGAAAGATGCAGTCCGGGATCGTCGCAGGTGACGACGTTTCGGGCGGTCGCCGCTGGGAGGCTTGAGGTATTCGGTGGAAGATCCTGAGAGGAGGCGGCCGTGGTCGTCACGCTGATCATCGCCTGTGAAGTCGGCTTCTGGGTGCTGCTGGCGGGGGGCCTGGCCCTGCGCTACCTGGCGCGGATGCCGCGCACCGGGGCGGCGGTGCTCCTGATGGAACCACTGCTGGAGCTGGTCCTGCTGATCGTCACCGCGATCGACCTGAAGAACGGCGCCTCCGCCGACTGGAAACACGGCCTGGCCGCGCTCTACATCGGCTACACGGTCGCCTACGGGCACTACACGATCAAGTGGGTGGACGGGCACTTCGCCCACCGCTTCGCGGGCGGCCCGCGGCCTCCGAAGCGTTACGGCATGGACCGCGCGAAGCACGAGGGGATGCTGTGGCTGCGCACGGTGGTGTGGGTGGCCGTCGCGATCGGGCTGCTGCAGCTGGCGATCTGGTACGTCGGCACGGACGGCGACACCGCGTCGCTGCGCGGCTGGCAGGGCACCTCGCTGCGCATCCTGATGATCCACGGCGTGATCGCCCTGACCTACCTCATCTGGCCGAAGAAGGCCCCGAAGGACACCCCCACCGCCCCCACGGAGGCGGCACCCGCCCCGCAGCAGAAGACCCTGCGCTGACGGGCGCCACCGCCCGGTCCCGGCTCCGCCGGCCCGCCGCGGCGCGATCGAGCGTTCGCCGCCCGCTCGTCAGCGTTCGCCTTCCGGTGCCGGTGTTCGCCGCCCCTCGTCAGCGTTCGCCGCCCGGCACCCACAGGACGTCGCCGATCTCCTTGTTGGCCGTGCGGGCCAGGATGAAGAGGAGGTCGGAGAGGCGGTTGAGGTAGGTGGCGGTGAGGGGGTTCATGGTGTCGCCGTGTTCCTCGAAGGCGGCCCAGGTCGAGCGTTCGGCGCGGCGGACGACCGTGCAGGCCTGGTGCAGCAGGGCCGCGCCGGGGGTGCCGCCCGGGAGGATGAAGCTGCGCAGCTTGTCGAGTTCGGCCAGGAAGCGGTCGCAGTCGGCCTCCAGCTTGTCGATGTAGCTCTGCTCGACGCGCAGCGGGGGGAATTCGGGGTTCTCGGCCACCGGCGTCGACAGGTCCGCACCCACGTCGAACAGGTCGTTCTGCACGCGGGTGAGGACCTTGACGACCTCGGCGTCGAGCCGGCCCAGGGCGATGGCGGTACCGATCACCGCATTCGCCTCATTGGCGTCGGCATACGCCGCGATCCGCGAATCGGTCTTGGCGGTGCGGCTCATGTCGCCCAGGGCCGTGGTGCCCTTGTCGCCGGTGCGGGTGTAGATGCGCGTCAGATTCACCATACGGGCGAGACTACGCCGCGGCCTTCCGGAAGGCGCGGGTGCCGAGCGCCAGGGAGAGCGCGGTGAGGGCGAGCGCCACCAGCGTGCCGTACAGGACCGCCGAGGACGCGTAGTCGCCGACGAACGCCGCCCGTACCGCGTCCACGAGGTAGCGGAACGGCATGACGTGCGAGAGGACGTCCAGCCACGCCGGCCCCAGCGTCATCGGCAGCATCAGCCCGGACAGCAGCATCGAGGGCATGGTGACGGAGTTGATCACCGGCCCGAATTCCTGCGGCGCGTTCACCTTCAGCGCCAGCGCGTACGACAGTGAGGCCAGGGACACGGTCAGGACGGCGACGAACGCGAAGCCGATGAGGATGCCGGGCAGCGGCGCCCGCAGTCCGAGCACCAGTGCCGCCAGCACCAGCAGCACCGCCTGGAACACGAACAACACGGCGTCCCGCAGCACCCGCCCCAGCAGCAGCGCCGACCGGCTCACCGCCGTCACCCGCATCCGCTCGACGACGCCGTACTGCTTCTCGACGATGATGCCGAAGCCGCAGAACGAGGCGCCGAACAGGCCGAGTTGGAGCAGCAGGCCGGGCACCAGCACCTGCCAGGAGCTGCCGGCCGAGGACAGCGGCAGCCCGGTCAGCAGCGGCCCGAAGAAGAGCAGGTACAGCAGCGGCATCAGCACGCCGAAGAGCATCTGGAGCTTCGAGCGCAGGGTCTGCCGGGCGTAGCGGCCGAAGACCAGCGCGGTGTCGGACAGCAGAGGGGACATGGGGGTCGGCTCCTAGACGGCGAGGGGGGTGGTGTCCCGGGATGCGGGACCGCGGCCGGTGATGGCGAGGAAGGTGTCCTGGAGGGACGCGTCGGGGGAGCCGCCGTGGGCGCGCTTGAGGGCGTCCGGCGTGCCGTCGGCGACCACCACTCCCTTGTCGACGATCACCAGCCGGTCGGCGAGCGCATCGGCCTCGTCGAGGTAGTGGGTGGTCAGGAAGACGGTCGTGCCGTGCTCGGCGCGGATCCGGCGGACCAGGTCCCAGAGGTCGGCGCGGCTGCCCGGATCGAGGCCGGTGGTCGGCTCGTCGAGGAAGAGGACCTCGGGGCGGTGGGTCAGGCCCATGGCGACGTCCAGCCGGCGCCGCTGGCCGCCGGAGAGGGTCGCGGTCTTCCGGTCCAGGAGCTCCGTCAGGCACAGCTCGGCGGCCAACTCCTCGGCGCGGTCCCGGGCTTCGGCCTTGCCCAGGCGGTAGAGGCGGGCCTGGGTGACGAGTTCCTCGCGGACCGAGACGTTCGGGTCGACGCCGCCGGACTGGGCGACGTATCCGCAGGCGCGGCGCACCCCGGCCGGATCGCGGGCCAGATCGCAGCCGGCGACGGTCGCGGCGCCGCCGGTGGGGGCGAGGAGGGTGGTGAGCATCCGCAGGGTGGTGGTCTTGCCGGCGCCGTTGGGGCCGAGGAAGCCGAGGATCTCGCCGCGCTCGACGGTGAGGTCGACACCGCGGACGGCCTCGACGGGGCCGCGCTTGGTGGAGAAGGTCCGGGCGAGTCCGGACGCGCTGAGAACGGGCATGCCGCAAGAAAAACAGAGAGGGTGAAAAATTGCAATGTCCCCAAAATTTCAGTGAGCCCAGGAAGGGGTAGCCTGAGGGCATGGCAGAGGGACTCAGGGAGCGGAAGAAGCGGCAGACCCGCCAGTACATCTCGGACGTGGCGACCGGTCTCTTCCTGGAGCGCGGCTTCGACGCGGTGACCATCGCGGAGATCGCCGAGGCCGCCGACGTCTCCGTCAACACCGTGTACAACTACTTCCCGGCGAAGGAGGACCTCTTCTTCGACCGCAGCAAGGGGGTCGTCGACCGGCTGTCGCGGTTCGTACGGGCCCGGCGCGCGGGGGAGTCCGCCGCCCTCGCCGTCCTGCGGGAGCTGCGCGAAGAGGTGGAGAGCGTTTCGCCCAAGGTGGGCCTCATCGACGGCTATGAGCGCTTCATGAAGGTCGTCCACGGCTCGCCGTCCCTCCAGGCCCGCCTGTGGTACATGCAACGCGAGCAGTACGAGGACCTGGAGGCCACCCTCCGGGAGGAGACCGGCGCGGCGGACGGCGACCCGATGCCCGCCCTGATGGCCGGCCAGATCAACTGGGTGCACCAGACGTTGATGACGACCATCGCCCAGGAGATGATCGCCGGCCGCAAGCCGGCGGTGGTCTCGCGCGAGGCGCTGGTCCTGCTGGACGAGATGGAGGAGCTGCTGAGCGAGCGGGTCCTCAACTACGGGGTGCGGGCCGCCGGCTGAGCGCGGTGGCCCGCGGTGCCCGGCCCGCCGACCTCTCCGGGGCGCCCCCCGTCGTGTGATGTCCGTCATGCCCATCGAACGCCGCGGTCCGTAGGGGCTTGTTGAGGGGGGCGGTCGGGCGGCGAGAGTCCAGCGCAGCGGCCCGAATGGGCCTCGTCGAGGGGTGGCGGTCGGGTGGCGGGTGGGAGTGACGCGCATCTCTTACCCACCAAAGGATCGCCAACGACCGCTAACGTCACCCGAAGACCGACAGACTTTCAAATGCACAGGGTGTGAGGGGACAGCAGTGGCAAAGAAGCTCGCCGTCATCGGCGCCGGACTGATGGGGTCCGGTATCGCGCAGGTCTCCGCCCAGGCGGGCTGGGACGTGGTTCTCCGCGATGTGACGGATGAGGCCCTGGCCCGCGGCAAGGGCGGCATCGAGGCCTCGTACGAGAAGTTCGTCGCCAAGGGGAAGCTGGCCGCGGCCGATGCCGAGCAGGCGCTGGCCCGCATCACCACCACGACCGACCTGGAAGCCGCCGCCGACGCGGACATCGTCGTCGAGGCGGTCTTCGAGCGGATCGACGTCAAGCGCGAGATCTTCCAGACGCTGGACAAGCTCGTCAAGGAGGAGGCGGTGCTGGCCTCCAACACCTCCGCCATCCCGATCACCAAGATCGCCGCGGCCACCTCCCGCCCCGAGCGGGTCGTCGGGACGCACTTCTTCTCGCCGGTGCCGATGATGCAGCTCTGCGAGCTGGTCCGCGGATACAAGACCAGCGACGAAACCCTCGCCACGGCCCGGGAGTTCGCCGAGTCCGTCGGCAAGACCTGCGTCGTCGTCAACCGCGACGTGGCCGGCTTCGTCACCACCCGGCTGATCTCGGCGCTGGTCGTCGAGGCCGCCAAGCTCTACGAGTCCGGCGTGGCCAGCGCCGAGGACATCGACACCGCCTGCAAGCTGGGCTTCGGTCACGCGATGGGGCCGCTGGCCACCGCCGACCTGACCGGCATCGACATCCTGCTGCACGCCACCGACAACATCTACACCGAGTCCCAGGACGAGAAGTTCGCGCCGCCGGAGATCATGCGACGCATGGTCGACGCGGGCGATATCGGACGCAAGAGTGGGCAGGGCTTCTACGAGCACTGATGCCGCGTCAGGTCATTGGGCCTGATGGGGTCACCCCATGGGGTGAATTCGGTATCGGTTCGCTTACAGGCGGCAACTTCGCCGCATGAGAGGCAGTCAGATCTGTAGACGTCCATGCATGAACCCATGACACAGGGGAGCGCATATGCACATCAGGGGCGACCACGCCGAGCTGGTCGTCGAAGGCCGCCTCGACGTCCGCAGCGCGGCGGACGCCCGGACGGCGCTGCACACGGCCGTCGACTCCGGTCGGGGTGACCTGGTGCTGGACCTCACCGCGCTGGATTCCTGGGACGCCACCGGCCTCGGTGTGATCATGGGCGCACACCGCAGGGCCGGCCGGGTCAACCGGCGGCTGGTACTGCGCGGGGTGCCGCCCCAGATGCAGCGCCTGCTGGTCGCCACCCGGCTCCACCGCATCCTCGCCATCGAGGGCGGCATCGAAGCCGAATCGCTTCCTCGGGTGTGACAGCCCGGGTACGAGAGGAGGGCGCGCAGGAGGGACGGGGGCCTGCGCGCCCTTTCCGGAAGCCCTGCGCGTTCCCCGGAAGGGCGCGCACAGAACGCGCCATAACGGTTGAACCGGGAGTTTTGGGGCAGTGCCCGCCCCCGCCGGTGCAAGGCCCCGCGCTCCGGGTCTAAGGTTCGGTTCCCGCCCGTATGCCATCATCCGCGGCGGACACCGGACCGGACGCGACGGCGGGGGACCACCTGCCGCAGCAGACGCGCGGACGGCCGGAGCGACTTCGGCACGGTACACGTGGGAGCTTGCAGCATGGACCCGAACACTCACCGGGGACCTGAGGAATACGGCGAGCAGGGCACTCCTGCCGATCCGCCGGCCCCCGCGTTCGGCGGCGCGCAGAGCGGCCACGGCGGCCCGGCCCGCGTCGTCCGGCTCGTCTCGGGCAACTACCTCGTCACCGTCAACCCCGTCGACGGCAGCGAGATAGAGCCCTGCCCGCCCGGGGAACGTCCCGCCGAACCCGTCCGGCTCAGCGCCCAGGAGCGCGCCGAGGCCGCCCGCGCCGCCGCACCCCCGGTGCCCCCGGGGCCGCCCGGATCCGCCGGCCACGGCACCACGCTCGAAGAGCGCACCGAGGACATCGAGCGCCTGGTCCGGCTGCTCTCCCGCGGCCGCTCGGTCCGCCTCACCGGCCCGGCCGGCTCCGGCCGCACCCGGCTGCTGGACGCCGTCGCCACCGCCTGCGCCGACCTCGCCCCCGACGGCGTGGTCCGGCTCTCCGGGTACCACCGCACCGCCGCCGACCTGCTGTACGCCCTGTTCGCCGCGGTCCACCGCGCCCCGCAGCACCGCCCGGACCGGCCCGAGCTGCTGCGCCTGGTCGCCGAGATCGGCGCCATCGTCGTCCTCGACGACCTCGAATTCGGCGGCGCCGCGCTCGACGAACTGCTCGACGCCACCCCCGAGTGCGCCTTCCTGATCGCCACCACCCCCGACATCGCCGCGCCCAGCGCCGGCTCGCACCTCGAAGAGGTCTTCCTCGGCGGCATCGGCCGGGCCGGCTGCGTTCGGATGCTGGAGCGCGCCGTGGACCGGCCGCTCACCGACGACGAGGCGGCCTGGGCCGCCGACCTGTGGTTCGAGTCCGAGGGGCTGCCGCTGCGGTTCGTCCAGGCCGCCGCCCTGCTCCGGCAGCGCGACCGGCACCGCAACCGCGCCGGCGCCCTCGACGACGGCTACGGCCTCTTCCCGGCCGAGCAGCCCGGGACCACGGACGGCGGCCGGGACGGATCCGACGCGGACGGCGCCGACGGGACGGACGGCACCGAGGACGCCCCCGAGGCCCGGCTGCCCTCCCTCGGCGAGGCCGCCGCGCCCGCCCCGCTGCTCGCCGAGGGGCTGAGCGACGCCGCCCGGGAGACCCTGCGGTTCGCCGTCGCGCTCGGCGGCGAACTGCCGCACCAGGCGCACCTGCCGGCCCTCACCGAGGACACCCACGCCGACGCCGCCCTCGGCGAGCTGCTGGCCTGCGGACTGATCACCCCCGTCGGCAGCCACTACCGGCTCGCCGCCACCGTCCAGGACCAGCTCACCGCGGCCGGTTACGCCGAGGGCGGCACCGCCCGGGCGCACACCGCCGCGCAGCACTACGCCTGGTGGGCCGGCCACCCCTCGGTCACCCCCGAGCGGGCCGCCGCCGAGTCCGACGCCGCGCTGGCCGCGATGGCCGTACTGACCGGCAGCCGGGAGAGCGGCCACGCCAGCGCGGCCGTGCTGCTGGCCCGTACCGCCGCCCCCGCCTTCGCCGCCGCGCTGCACTGGAGCGCCTGGGAACGCGCCCTGCGGCACGGCCAGGAGGCCGCCCGGCTGGCCGGCGAGGTCGCCGAGGAGGCGTACTTCCACCACGAGCTGGGCGTCCTCGCACTGTGCACCGGCAACCTCGACCGGGCCCGCGCCGAACTGGAGGCGTCCATCGGGCTGCGCGGGGTGCTCTCCGACCGCAACGGCGCGGTGGCCGGACGCCGCGCGCTGGCTCTGGTCACCGACCGGGCCCGGGTCGCCTCCGCGGCCACCACGGCCGTCCCGCAGCTCCCGCCGGCCGGCCCCGGCGGCAAGCAGCCCGCCGGGCCCCGCGGTGACGGGCCCGCCTCGCCCGACGCGGTGTCCACCGCCAAGCTGCGGGTGCCGCCCGCCGCCGAGGCGACCTCGGCCACCGTGATCTCCCGCGGCGCCTCCCCGACGGCGGCCACGACGGCCCTCCCGGCCACCGCGGGCACCGGTGGCGGCAAGGGCGTCAAGGCACTGCTCGGTGCCCGCCGCAACCTCGTCGCGGCCGGCGCCGGCGCCCTGCTGGTGGCCGTCTTCGGCACCGTCGTCACCCTCGGCATGACCTCCGGCGGCGAGGACGCCCCCGACAACAAGGTCAGCACCGAGCAGTCCACCGGCGACGGCAGCAGCCCCGACCTGCCCGCCACGGACCCCAGCACCGGCCTGCCGCCCACCGGCCACCGCGCCACCCAGCCCGGCCGGACCGGCAGCCCCGGCAGCCCGGCCCCGTCGACCAGCGGCGCCGCCACCACCGGCGAGCCCACCGACCCCGGCACCGGCCCGGCCGACCCGACCGCCGACCCCACCACCCCGACCGGACGGCCCACCACGCCCACCGGCCGGCCGACCCGGCCCACCCACCGGCCGACGAGCGAGCCGACCGACCCGACGCCGACCGACCCCAGCACCGAACCGACCGACCCCACCCCGACGACGACCGACCCGACGACCGAGAAGCCCTCCCAGAGCAGCGCCGCCTCCGCCTCCGCGCCCGCGGGCAGCGCCCCGGCGGGCACGGACGGCGGCGGCGCGTCCTCGGACGGCACGGCCTCGTCCGCCGGCACGCAGAGCGCCCCGACCGCATAACACCCCCGTACGGCACGGCGCGACGGCCCGGTACCGAGAGGACCGGGCCGTCGCGCCGTGTGCCGTATGAGGTGGTGTCGCCGGAGCCGGGTCAGAACAGCCGGAGCTTGTCGTCCTCGATGCCGCGCAGGGCGTCGTAGTCCAGCACCACGCAGCCGATGCCGCGGTCGGTGGCCAGTACCCGTGCCTGCGGCTTGATCTCCTGTGCCGCGAAGACGCCCTTCACCGGCGCCAGGTGCGGGTCGCGGTTGAGGAGTTCGAGATAGCGGGTGAGCTGCTCGACCCCGTCGATCTCGCCGCGCCGCTTGATCTCGACGGCGACGGTCTGCCCATCGGCGTCCCGGCACAAGATATCCACCGGACCGATGGCAGTGGGGTATTCACGCCGAATCAGCGAATAGCCCTCGCCGAGGGTTTCGATCCGGTCCGCGAGGAGTTCCTGGAGGTGCGCCTCCACACCGTCCTTGATCAGGCCCGGGTCGACGCCCAGCTCGTGCGAGGAGTCGTGCATGACCTCTTCGAGGGTGATGATGAGCTTCTCGCCCCCCTTGTTCTCCACCGTCCACACGGCCCCGTCGCCCTCCTTGAGAGTGCAGGGCGGGGACATCCAGTTGAGGGGTTTGTAAGCCCGGTCGTCCGCGTGGATGGAGACCGAGCCGTCCGCCTTCACCAGGATGAGGCGCGGGGCGGAAGGAAGATGGGCGGTGAGCCGGCCCGCGTAGTCCACGGAGCAGCGGGCAATGACGAGACGCATGGTGCGCCACGCTACTCGACCGAGGGCCGGCTACGCGATTCGCCCTGGACCGGGGTGCCTTTACGGGGGAAACCCCCGCACCCCAGGCGCTCACCATTGGCCGGTTGTATGTGCAATCTCCTGGTGCGGGCCCCTTGCGCGGCATACCGTTGAAGCGGGGGGTCGTGAGGCGAACACGCTCCGTCGCGGAACCCCTTGTCCCAGCCCTAGGCCCCGTCCGTCCCGGCGGGGCCGCGAGAGGAGAACCTCATGTCGCTCGACGTCTCACCGGCCCTCCTCGAACAGGCCGAGCGAGGCGAGGTCGACGAAGCCGCTTTTGTCGACTGCGTCCGGAACTCCCTCCCCTACGCATGGGGGATGATCAGCTCCCTGGTGGCCCAGCTGAAGGTGGACGGCGGAGAGTTCGCCGACAACCAGACGCCGCCGCCGGACGAGCAGGCGCGCGGTCAGCTGCTGCGCGCGCTGGCGAGTGACGCGATCCGTGGTTCGCTGGAGCGCCACTTCGGGGTGCGCCTCGCCTTCCAGAACTGCCACCGGGTGGCGGTCTTCCCGCTCGACCCGGCGGTGGACGACCGGCTGGCCCGCTTCACTTCTGTCCGGGGTCAGCTGCTCAACCAGTCGCCCGAACTCCGCGACTGCTGAACGGAGTTGCTGCCGCTGAGTGCGCGGGGTTGGGCGCGCTCCGGGAACGGTGCGCCAGCGGCAGCACCACCGCACGACGACGGCACCCGTACGCCGTCGCCCCATGGATCACACCAGTTGCGGTAGGACCTCCGAGCCCAGCCGGCGGACGTTCTCCTCCGTCGCCGCGAGATCGCCGGAGCCCTCGACGAGCAGCGCGAAGCGGGTGATGCCGGTGCGCTCCGACGTCGCCGCCAGGCGGTCCGCGCACCACTGCGGCGGGCCGACCGGATGCAGCTCGCACAGCAACTCCGTGTACGCCAGCGGATCGCGCATCGACCGGTAGCGGCCGTCGACCGTCACATGCGCGCCCAGGCCCTGGCGCAGCCAGCCGGGCATCGCCTTCATCAGGGTCTCCGTCGCGGCCTCGCGGGCATCGGCGATCTGCACCACACCCGCGGAGACGTGGTCGGCCGCGGCGATCTCCTCCGGCTCCCGGCCCGCCTCGCGCGCGGCCGCCCGCCACAGCGCGATCATCTCCGCCTTCTCCTCGTCCCCGCAGTGCATGCCCAGCAGCATGGGCAGCCCGCGCGCGGCGGCCATCCGCACCGACGACGGGGAGGTGCAGGCCACCACCACGGGCGGGCCCGGCGGTCCGGTCCCCGGCTCGTCCGGGTCGGTCAGCGCCTGGTCCGGCCGCGGCACCACCGCCACCTCGCGGAAGGCGTACCGCTCGCCCTGCGCCCCGACCCGGGGCTCGCGCAGCCAGCGCAGCAGCAGATCGAGCGACTCGGGGAAGCCGTGGTCGTACGCGGCGAGCCCGGAGCCGAAGACCTCCAGATCCACCCAGGGTCCGCCCCGGCCGACGCCGAGCGTGAACCGCCCCTCGGATGTCAGGTGCAGCAGCGCCGCGGACTCGCCGAGCGCCACCGGATGCTGGGTCGGCAGCACGCTCACCGCCGTCCCGACGCCGATCCGGCGGGTCCGGCCCAGCAGCAGCGCGGCCAGCGTCACCGCATTGGGGCAGACGCCGTAGGGTACGAAGTGGTGTTCCGCCAGCCAGACCGCATCGAGCCCGGCCTCCTCCGCGACCACGGCGGAACGCACCGCCCGGTGCAGTGCTTCCCCCTGTCCCTGACCGGGGAATTGAGCGGCCAGGATGAAAGCTCCCACACGCATCGCTCTCTGCCTCCTCGCAGCCGACGCGGCTTCCCCCCTTACAGGCAACAACGCCTGACACGTGCCAAGGGCACGGCCTCGCCGGGAATTTCCCGATGATCACAGAAACCTGCCGCCCGGAACGTGGCGTGCCGGGTGCCGCGTACGCTGGTGACAGCCCGTGACCCCGTTCCCCCCTTTATGAGGTGTGCCCGTGTCCCCGCGTCGAAACCGCCAGCGCGGCGGTGCGAAGCCCATCGACCGCACGGGCGGGGACCGTTACGGCCTCGAACGGACCGAGGAGTGGCGCGGCGAGGACTGGGTCGTACGGCAGGTCGGGGGCGGCGGCGCGGCCAAGCACTACCGCTGCCCCGGCTGCGACCAGGAGATCCCGCCCGGCGTACCGCACGTCGTCGCCTGGCCGCAGGACGGCGGCGTCGACGACCGCCGGCACTGGCACCGGGCCTGCTGGAACGCACGGGACCGCCGGAGCGCACGGCTCCAGCGGTCCCGTAATGCGCCTCGCTACTGAGGCCTCGCCCGCTTCCCCGGGCCCTGGTCGTCCCTAGACGTCGCGCTGGGCGATGGCGGCGTAGGCACCGCCCAGCACCACCGCGGTGACCCCGGCCAGGATCCCCAGCTGGGTCCAGCCCGAGGGGCCGCTGGACAGGAACGGGATGTCGTAGAGCGTCGCCAGCGCGCTGGGCACGGAGTACTCGAGCAGCGCCCGCTGGATCTCCTTCACGCTCTCGCCCTGCAGGAACAGCGCCAGCAGCATCGGCAGCAGCACCACGCCCATCATGGCGCTGATGGCGCCCGCGGAGTGCCGCAGCAGCGTGCCCACGCCCAGCGCCAGCAGGCCGAGCAGCGCGACGTACAGACCCGCGCCCAGGGTGGCGCGCAGCCACTGGTCGGTGGTCGGCGCCGGGCCGTTGAGCATCCCGAAGTCGAGCAGGGCGACCAGCGTGGTGGCGATCGTGGTGATCACCAGCGCCAGCCCGAAGAACACGATCGCCTTCGCGGTCAGCACCCGCACCCGGCTGGGGCAGGCGGTCAGCGTCGTACGGATCATGCCGGTGCCGTACTCCGAGGAGATCGACAGCACGCCCAGGGTGATCACGCAGAGGCTGCCGAGCAGGACGCCGACGAACCCGACGGCGAGCAGCGGGTCCATCTCGCGCTCCGAGCCCGCGGCGACGGTGGCGAGCAGACCGATGCCGACGATCAGCAGCAGCATCACGCCCAGCGTCCAGATCGTCGAGCGCACCGAGCGGATCTTCGTCCACTCCGAGGCCAGCGCGTGGCCGAGGTGGGCCGGCCGCACCGGGATGGGCGAGACGTAACCGCCCGCGCCCATGGGAGCGGGCGCCGCGACCGGCGGCTGCGCCTGCGGATGACCCTGCGGCGCGGGCGCCTGCACGGGCGGCTGGGCCTGGAGCATCATCGTGCCCCCCTCGTTGGCGGGGGGCTGCGCCTGCGGAGCCTGGGCGGGCGGCTGGGGCCGGTCCTGCGGGGGCTGGGCCTGGAGCATCATCGTGCCGGCGTCCTTGCCCTTGCCCGGCCCGTGCGCGGCGAGCGGCCGCGGCTCGGGCATCGGCTGCGCCTGGAGCATCATCGTGCCGCCCTCCTTGGCCGGAGGCGGGGCGGGGGTCTGAGCCTGAAGCATCATCGTGCCCGCGTCCTTGGCGGGCGCGGGCTGCTCCGGAGCCGGCGGTGCGGCGGGCGGCACGGGCGGTGCGGCGGGCGGTACCGGCGGCTGCGCGGCGGCTTCCTGCGGGGCGCGCTCAGGCTGGGGCTGCGGCTGCTGAGGGCTGGTCATCGGGCGTCCTCGGTGTGGGGCACGGTCTGGTCGACGGGGGCGGCGGGCGGCATCGGCGCGGCGGGCGGCTGCCCGTAAGGGTGGGGTGCCGCGTACGGTGCGGGTGCCCCGTACGGGTGACCCTGAGCCGGCGCGGGCGGCGGGTACCCCGGCCCGGGAACGGCGCCGGCCGCCTGCTGGGCGTACGGGTTGGGCATCTGGCCGGGAACGCCCGGGCCGCCGTACCCCGGCGGCGCGTACCCCGCCGGGACCTCCTGCAGACCGGCCCGCGGGTCGCTGGTCGAGCGGTAGTCCACGGCGCCCTGCGTCATCCGCATGTACGCCTCTTCCAGGGACGCCTGGTGCGGCGACAGTTCCCACAGCCGGACGTCGGCCTCATGGGCGAGGTCACTGATCCGCGGCAGCGGCAGCCCCGTCACCCGCAGCGCACCGTCCGGCTCGGGCGTGGCCTGACCGCCCGCCTCGCCGATCGCGGCGGTCAGCTTCTCGCGCTGCTCCGGCTCGGAGTCGGGCGTCCGAACCCGGGCGAAATCGGCCGAGTTGGCCGATATGAAGTCCTTGACCGACATGTCCGCGAGCAGCTGCCCGCGGCCGATCACGATCAAGTGCTCGGCGGTCAGCGCCATTTCGCTCATCAGGTGCGAGGAGACGAAGACGGTGCGCCCCTCGGACGCGAGCTGCTTCATCAGGTTCCTGACCCAGAGGATGCCCTCCGGGTCCAGGCCGTTGACCGGCTCGTCGAAGAGCAGCACCTGCGGATCGCCGAGCAGCGCCGAGGCGATGCCGAGCCGCTGGCCCATGCCCAGCGAGAAGCCCTTGGAACGTCGCCCGGCGACGTCCTGGAGACCGACCACGCCCAGCACCTCGTCGACCCGCCGGGCCGGAATGCCGGACAACTGCGCCAGCGACAGCAGGTGCGCGCGTGCACTGCGCCCACCGTGCACGGCCTTGGCGTCGAGCAGCGCGCCCACCTGGCGCGGCGCGTTCGGGAGGCTGCGGAACGGGCGGCCGGCGATGGTGGCGGTCCCCGACGTCGGTGCGTCGAGCCCCAGAATCATCCGCATGGTCGTCGACTTCCCGGACCCGTTGGGCCCCAGGAAGCCGGTCACCGTGCCCGGCCGCACCTGGAACGACAGGTTGTACACGGCCGTCTTGGCGCCGTAGCGCTTCGTCAGGCCGACTGCCTCGATCATTCTCCGCCCCTCGCAAGATGGTCGGGGCAGAGGCGCCCTCGTGCCCCCGTGAGGATTAGGAGGCTATCGGTGCGTTGACGGTTCCCGTAATCCGCCCACGTAGCCGTCTGTCCCGCCGCGGGTCGTCTCGCCGTTGCGCCTGGCGGCGGGCGTTGGTTTGTCGGGTGCGGTGCCGGCCCTCCAGACTTCGTCCTCCGGTCCAGCCCCTCCCGTGAGTGGGAGTTTCTGAGCTGGTTGGGGGCGGGCGTCATCCGTTGCCTGCGGGCACGTGGACGTCACGTGCACCCCCACCACCGTTTCTTTCCCCTCTCACGGGAGGGGACGGGCCGGAGGGGCCGGTTGTGTGGACGTAAAGCGTCAGCAGTCCACACAACCGGCCCCGGAGGCCCGTCACCGCACCCACAAACAACCCAGCCCGCCGCAGGCGCGACGGCGAGACGACCCGCGGCGGGACACACGGCTACGCACGGGGCGCCGCAAAGCACGCAACGGCGAGCAACCACCACGGCGGGACAGCCAAGTACGTGGGGCAAAAGCCAAGCGCAGCGTCACGCATCGCGGCGCTTCAACAGCACATACCCCCCGATCAACGCCACCACCGTCCAAGCGATCATGATCCCCAGCCCGCCCCACGGCCCGTAGGGCACGTCCTCGCCCGCGCGGGGGACCACCTGCATGATCTTCGAGCCGGCCTGGTCGGGCAGGAAGCGGCCGATCTTCCTGGTGGCGGAGACGTTGCCGAGGATGTTGGAGATCAGGAAGAAGAACGGCATCAGGATGCCCAGCGAGAGCATCGGACTGCGCAGCATCGTGGCGACCGCCATCGAGAACAGCGCGATCAGGGTCATGTAGAGGCCGCCACCGATCACGGCGCGCAGCACGCCCGGGTCGCCGAGGTGGGCGCGCAGGTCGCCCAGCATCGCCTGGCCCGCGAAGAACGTCACGAAGCTGGTGGCCAGGCCGACGACGAAGACCAGCGCGGTGGCGACCAGCAGTTTGCAGAACAGGAACGTGCCGCGCTGCGGTACCGCGGCGAGCGAGGCGCGGATCATGCCGGTGCTGTACTCGTTGGAGACCACCAGCACGCCGAAGACGATCATCGCGAGCTGGCCCAGTCCCATACCGGCGAAGCTGATGTTGGTGGCGTCGAACGACAACCGGTCCCGGGCCGGCATGGAGTTGAAGTCGTGGTTGGCCAGGGTGCAGATCAGCATGCCCAGCCCGATGGTGACCAGGACGGCGATGGCCAGCGTCCACACCGTCGACCGCACCGATCTGATCTTGGTCCACTCGGACCGGATGACCTGCCCGACGGCCGCCATGGTCAGCTCCTCTTCCTCTGCCAGTTCGCGCCCCAGCCGGTCGGCTGCGGCTCGCCCGGCCGTACCCCGGCCGGCTGGGGGGCTCCCGGGACGGCGGTGGTCGGCACCGGAACCGGCTCGCCGTTGTGCGCGTGGTACTCCACCGATTCGGCCGTCAGCCGCATGAACGCCTCTTCCAGGGAGGCCTGCTGGGGGCTCAGTTCGTGCAGGGTCAGGTGGTGGGCCGCGGCCAGTTCGCCGAGCCGTTCGGCCGGCACCCCGTCGATCTCCAGCGCCCCGCCGCCGGCCGCCGCCACGTGGATGCCTTCGGCGCGCAGCACGTCGAGCAGCTTCTGCTGTTCCGGGGAGCGCATCCGGACGTACGAGCGCGAGTTCTGGTGGATGAAGTCCTTCATGGACGTGTCCGCCATCAGCCGGCCCTGGCCGATGACCACCAAGTGGTCGGCGGTCAGCGCCATCTCGCTCATCAGGTGGGAGGAGACGAAGACCGTACGGCCCTGGGCCGCGAGGTGCTTCATCAGGTTGCGGATCCAGTGGATGCCCTCTGGGTCGAGGCCGTTGACCGGCTCGTCGAAGAGCAGCACCTGCGGATCGCCGAGCAGGGCGGCGGCGATGCCCAGCCGCTGGCCCATGCCGAGCGAGAAGCCCTTGGCGCGCTTCCTGGCGACCGAGCTGAGCCCGACCATTTCGAGCACCTCGCCGACCCGGCTGCGCGGGATGCCGTTGCTCTGTGCCAGGCACAGCAGGTGGTTGGCGGCGCTCCGGCCGCCGTGCACCGCCTTGGCCTCCAGCAGCGCGCCGATGTACGTCAGGGGGTCTTCGAGCTGGCGGTAGTGCTTGCCGTCGATCCGGACCGTGCCCGACGTCGGGTTGTCGAGATCCAGCATCATCCGCATGGTGGTCGACTTGCCCGCGCCGTTGGGGCCGAGGAAGCCGGTGATGATGCCGGGCCGCACCGTGAAGGTGAGGTGGTCCACCGCGACCTTGTCGCCGTAGTGCTTGGTCAGCCCCTCAAGCTCGATCATGTACAGCACGCTAGGCGCGCCTGGGTGGCCCGGCCACCGGGGCGGGGCCGGCTGGCTGACCCCCTGTACGACCGGGCCCCCGCCACCGCCTCAGAGGGCGGTACGGGGGCTCGGTTGAATCCGGCGAAACCTTCCGACGGGTGGTTCAGCGCGTCTGCTGGGCCGGGACGCCGCGGGAGACCGCCTCGTCGTCGCCGGGGGCACCGGCCGCGGCCACCGCCGCACCGGTCAGCGTGGCCAGCATCTCGCGGACGTTGGTCAGCTGGGCGTTGATGGAGTCGCGGCGGTTGGTCAGCGCCGCCAGCTCACGCTCGGATTCGCTGCGGATACGATCCGCCTTGGCGTTGGCGTCCGCCACGATGTCCTCGGCCTGGCGCTGCGCGGTCTCCACCGTCTGGCGGGCCCGGCGCTCGGCGTCCGTACGCAGCTTCTCGGCCTCCAGGCGGAGCTGCTCGGCGCGGTGCTCGATCTCGGCGAGCCGCTTCTCGGCCTTGGCCTGACGGGAGGCGAGGTCGCGCTCGGACTGCTCGCGGCGCTTGGCGAGGTTGGTCTCGAAGTCCGCGGCGGCCTGGGCGGCCTTGGCGCGGGTCTCCTCGAAGAGGGAGTCCGCTTCCTCCCGCTTGGACTGGGCGTCCTTCTGGGCCTCGGCGCGCAGCGTGGACGCCTCGCCCTTGGCCTTCTCGACGATCCGGGCGCCCTCGTCCTCCGCCTTCGCCTTGCGCTCGGCGGCGAACGCCTCCGCGTCGTTGCGGACCTGCTGGGCGGCCGACTCGGCCAGCTCGCGGTGCTGCTCGGCGGCCCGGCGGGCCTCCTCGCGCAGGTCCTTGGCCTCCTCCTCGGCGAGCCGGAGGATCTTCTCGACGCGCGCTCCGAGGCCCGCGTAGGACGGTTCGGCGTCATTGACCTGCGCCTGGGCGTTCTGCGTCTCGAGGTGGAGTTCCTCGATCCGCTTTTCCAGCGACGTGATGCGGGCCAGCGCGCTGTCGCGGTCGGCGACGAGCTTCGTGATGCGGTCATCCACCTGACCGCGGTCGTACCCACGCCGCACGAGCTCGAAGCCGAAGGGGGAGGAAGTGTCGCTCATGGGGTTCCTGTCGAAGAGACCGGTGAGGTGATAAGGAGAATCCTAGGGGTCACAACGGCGTGTCATCGAGTCATTGCCCGTTTGATCTGGAGAATGACCCCTCATTTGAGTGGCTACCCTTCAGACTGCTTGCCACTCGAACGAGTTGCTCCGGCGCCCGCGCCCGCTTTCACCCCGTTGCCCTTGTTTTCGCCGCCTCCGCCGGGTGCCTCGAAGGACTCCAAAGCCTCCAGAACGTCCTGAACGCGGGAGATTTCGGCGTTGATGTCCTCCCGCCGGCGGACCAGGGTCTCCAGCTCGCGCTTGCCCTCGTCCACGATGCGGGCGGCCTCCTCCCGGGCCTCCTCGCGCATCCGCTCCGCGTCGCGCACCGCCTCGGCCTTCTTGTTCTCGGCCTCCTTGATCAGGCTCTCGGCCTTCTTGACCGCCGCGATCCGGACCTTGCTCGCCTCGCTGTTGGCGTCCGCCATCATCCGGTCGGCCTTCTCCTCGGCCTCCACCTGCTGCGCGGTGGCCTGCGCGATGAGCTTGTCGACCCGCTCGCCGGCGTTCTTCATGGTCTCCGCCGACTCCCGGCGGGCCCGCTCGTGCAGCTCCTCGACCTCGGACTCGATCCGCTGCCGCAGTTCCTCGGCGCGCTCCCTTATGGCGGTGGCGTCCCCGCGGGCCTCCTCCAGCAGCGCGTTGGCGTCCGTACGGGACTTCTCCACCCGCGCGTTGCCGTCCGCGGTCGCCTCCGTGACGAGCCGCTCGGCCTCCTTGCGGGCCGCCCCGACCATCGTGTCGGCCTGCTCCTCGGCCTGGGTGGCGACCTTCAGCGCCTCCTCCTGGGCCTTGGCGATGAGCTGGTCGGCCTGCTCCGCGGCGTCCCCGCGGCGCTTGGCGGCGTCCTTGCGGGCCTCGTCGAGCAGCCGGTCGGCCTCCTCCTGGGCCTCCCCGCGCATCCGCTCGGCGGCCGCCTCCGCGTCCTCCTTGATTTTGGCCGATTCGTTACGGGTGCGGCCGGCGTGCTCCTGCGCGGCGGTGACCGTCTCGGCCGCCTCGGCCCGCAGCCGGTCCGCCTCCGCGGTGGCGGTGGCGATCATCCGGTCCGCCTGCTCGCGGGCGTCGGCCCGGGTACGGTCCGCCTCCCGCTCGGCGTCCGCGGTGGTCTCCGCGGCCTCGGTACGCAGCCGCTGGGCCTCCGTCGCGGCCTCCGACACCAGCGTGTCGGCCTGCTCCGCGGCGTCCGCACGGGCCTTGTTGGCGTCCGCGCGCGCCTGGTCGCCGGTGCGCTCGGCGTCCCGGCGCGCCTGCTCCAGCACCTCGGCCGCCTCGGCCCGCAGCTGCTCGGACCGCTCGGTCGCCTCGGCCACCAGGGCCTGCGCCTGCTGCTCGCCCTCCGCGCGCAGCCGCTCGGCGGCCTCCTGGGCCTCCTGGACCGTACGGTCCGCGTCGTCCTGCGCCGAGGACGTCAGCTCGGTCGCCTCGGTGACGATCCGTTCGGCCTCCGAACGGGCCTCGGTGATCAGGCGGTCGGCCTGCTCCGCGGCGTCCGACCGCATCCGGTTCGCGTCCTCGCGCGCCTCGGCACGGGTCCGCGCGGCGTCCTGCTCGCCGGCCGCCAGCGCGTCCGAGGCGTCGGTGCGCAGCGCTTGCGCCTTCGCGGTGGCGTCGGTGACCAGCTTCTCGGCCTGTGCGGTCGCCTCCGCGACCAGCCGGTCGGCCTGCTCGGCGGCCTCCGTACGCGCCGCGTTGGCGTCCCGGCGGGCCTCGTCGAGCACCCCGGCCGCCTCCGTGCGCAGCCGCTCGGCCTCCTCGATGGCCTCCGCGACGGACCGCTCGGCAAGGGTCTTGGCGGCCTCCGACGCCTCCTGCGCCTCCTGCCGGGTGCGCGCCGCGTCCTCCGACGCCCGCTCCCGCTCGTCGTAGGCGTCCTTGCGGACCCGGTCGGCCTCCTCCTGGGCCTCCGACTTCGTGCGCTCCGCGGCGTGTTCGGCCGCCGACCGCAGCCCGGCGATCTCCTCGGCGGCCTGCTCGTGCAGCCCCGCGACCGAGTCCCGGACCTGCTGCGCGGTCTGCTCGGCCGTCGCCACCAGCTCGCCGGCCCGCCGGTCCGCCTCCTCGACCAGCCGTTCGGCCTCCTCCTGTGCCTCGGCCACCCGCGTACGGGCCGAGGCCAGCAGCTCCTCGCTCTGCTCGCGGGCCGCGGTGCGCTCCTGGTGGGCCTCCTCGCGGGCCTCGCCCAGCAGTTGCTCGGCCTCCCGGCGCCGCCGCGCGGCCTCCTCCTGCGCCTCGGCCAGCGCCTGCGCCGCCTCGGTGCCGGTGCGCTCCGCGGCGGCCGCGGCCTCCGCGCGCACCCGGTCCGCGGTCTCCTGCGCCTCCGACTTGAGCCGTTCGGCCTCGGCCGCCGCCTCGCCGCGCAGCCGTACGGCCACCGACTCGCCCTCGGCGCGCGCCGCCGAGGCGTCCGCCGCGGCCTCCGTGCGCAGCCGCTCGGCCTCCTCCTCGGCCTCCTGCTGGAGCGTGCGCCGACGCTCGGCGGCCTCCGACGTGAGCCGGGCGGCCTCCTCCTGCGTCTCGCGGCGCAGCCGTTCGGCCTCCGCGCGGGCCTCGCGCAGCGACTCCTCGGCGGCCGTGACCCGCTCCTCGGCCTCGGTACGCAGCCGGTCCAGCTCCGCCTGGGCGTCGGCACGCAGCTGCCCGGCGGCCTCCTCGGCCTCCTCGCGCAGCTTCGCGGCGCTCTTCTCGGCCGTCGACGTCAGCTCCTCGGCGGCCTGGGTGCCCTCCAGCAGCAGCTGTTCGGCCTCCGAACGCGCCCGCTCCAGCGCGTCCTCGGCCTGCCGGCGCAGCGCCGAGGCCCGCTCGATGGCCTCCGTCCGGACCCGCTCGCTCTCCGCGACGGCACCCGAACGGGTCTCCTCCGCATCGGACTTGGCCTTGGCCAGCAGCTCCTCGGCGGTACCGGCCGCCTCCTCGATCTGCTGGACCGCCTCGCGCCGGGCCTCGCTGCGGATCCGCTCGCCCTCGGCGACCGCGTCCGCACGCAGCTGCTCCGCCTCGCCGCGCAGCCGCCGCGCCTCCTCCTGGAGTTCGACGGTCTTGGCGCGGTACTCCTTGGTGTCGTCCTTCGCCGCGCCCTTGAGCTGCGCCGCGGTGTCGTGCGCCTCCTCGCGCAGCCGGTCGGCCTCGGCCTCGGCCTCCTTGCGCAGCCGGTCGGCCTCCTCGGCGGCGGCCTTGGTCGCGGCCTTGGCGTCCTCGGACGCCTTGGTCAGCATCTCCTCGGCGGCCCGCGCGGCCTTCGCCAGCTGGGCCGCGGAGTCCTCCGCCGCCTTCGACCGCGCGGCCTCCTGCGCCTCGGCGAGCAGCCGCTCGGTCTCCGTACGGGCGTCGACGCGCAGTTGCTCGGCCTCGGCCTTGAGCGCCTCGGCCTCCTTGGTGGCCTCACCGACCAGCCGGGCGATCTCCGCCTTGGCCGTACGGGTGCGCTGCTCGTTCTCCGACTCGGCGGCCGACAGCCGCTTTCCGGCGTTCTGCTGCGCCTCCTCGACCAGCTTCTCGGCCTCGGCGCGCGCCTCGCGCAGCGCCGTGTCCGCCTCCTGCAGCCGGGCCTCGGCGGTACGGGTCAGTTCGGCGGCCTGACGGCGCGCCTCCTCCGACTCGGTGCCGGCCGCGGTGCGCAGCTGCTCGGCCTGGTCCGTGGCCTCCTGGGCCTGGTTGGACGCGGCGGTCAGCAGCCGCTCGGCGTCCGTACGGGCGCGGCGCAGCAGGGATTCGGCTTCGGCGCGGGCCGCTTCGGCCTCCGAACCGAGCCGGGCCCGGGACTGCTCGATCAGCCGCTGGGCCTCGGCGCGCGCCGACGCCAGGGCCGCTTCGGCCTCCGCCCGGGACTCCTCCATCAGCCGGCGGGCCTGCGACTCCGTACGGGCGCGCAGCTGTTCGGCCCAGGCGACGTTCTCGTTGACGTGTGATTCGACGGTCTGCCGGCGCTCGTTGAGCTCCTCGTCGAGCCGCTGGCGGCGGCTGACCGCCTCGGCGTGCAGCTCGGCCTCCAGCCGGGCCTGCCGCTCGGCCTGCTCCTGCAGCACCCGCTGGGTCTGCGCCCGTGCCTCGCGCAGCTCCCGCTCGGCGTCCGACCGCAGCTGATCGGCCTGGATCTGCGCGTTGCGCAGCAGTTGTTCGGCCTGGTGGCTGAGGTTGTCGTAGGCAGGACGGGTCGCGAGGTTGCGACGCGCCTCGTGCAGCTTGGCGCGCAGCACCTCGACCTGGTAGCCGAGGTCGTCGGCGTGCTGGACGGCCTTGTCCCGCTCGTTCTTCAGCCGCTCCATCTCGGCTTCGAACTGCGAGAGGTGGTCGCCCTCAGCCCACTTACGCTCCTGGCGCTCGTTGCCCCGCACTGCGCGGTCCCATCCGTCCCCTGGTCATGGTGGCGGCCGGCTCCGGTCCTGCGGTGCTCGTCCCGTACACGTCACGTCGTACCCGACTGGCACCCATTGGAGCTGACCCTTCTCCGAAGAAATGGTGTCAGATCATCGGCAGAGTATGGACCGAGCCCCACTCCCGTACCCCGGCCGAAGCTGCACTCTACCGGCCGGGGAACGTGAAGGTCAGTGGTCCGTGGTGGCGGAGGGTGCGGCGGTGACGAGTTCGGTGAGTACGCCGTGGCAGTCCTTGGGGTGCAGGAAGGTGATCCGCGAGCCCATCGAACCCGTCCGGGGCTGGTCGTAGAGCACCCGGACGCCCTTGTCGCGGATGGCCTCGGAATCCCCGTCGACGTCCGCGGTGCCGAAGGCGATGTGGTGTACGCCCTCGCCGTTCTTGGCCAGCCATTTGCCCACCGCGGAGTCCTCGCGGGTGGGCTCCAGGAGCTGGAGGTAGGAGGCCCCGCCGTCCGAGGTCTCGTTGATCTTCAGCATGGCTTCCCGGACGCCCTGCTCCTCGTTGACTTCGGTGTGGAACACCTCGAAGCCGTACGTGGCACGGTAGAACTCGACAGTCTTGTCGAGGTCGAAACAGGCGATCCCGATGTGGTCGATTCGCGTCAGCATGGTTCCAGTGCACCCCTCTCACGACTGGTTACGCAACGTGCGCGCGATCACACCTGCTGGCCGGTGACCCGACGGGTACCGCTCAGTACATTGACGGGAACCCTCGTTAACTTCCCTGCAAAGGAAGGCCGCATCGCATGTCTGAAACCAACGGCACGAACGGCACCACCTCAGTAATCGTGGCGGGAGCCCGTACCCCGATGGGGCGGCTCCTCGGATCCCTGCGGACCTTCTCGGGCGCCGATCTGGGCGGCTTCGCCATCAAGGCGGCGCTGGACCGGGCGGGCATCGGCGGCGACCAGGTGCAGTACGTGATCATGGGCCAGGTGCTGCAGGCCGGGGCAGGGCAGATCCCGGCGCGCCAGGCCGCCGTCAAGGCCGGCATCCCCATGAACGTCCCCGCGCTCACCGTCAACAAGGTGTGCCTCTCCGGCCTGGACGCGATCGCGCTGGCCGACCAGCTGATCCGTGCGGGTGAGTTCGACGTCGTCGTCGCCGGCGGTCAGGAGTCCATGAGCAACGCGCCGCACCTCCTCCCCAAGTCCCGGGAGGGCTACAAGTACGGCGCCGTCGAGATGCTCGACGCGATGGCCCACGACGGCCTGACCGACTCGTTCGAGGGCATCGCCATGGGCGAGTCGACCGAGAAGCACAACACCCGGCTCGGCATCGCCCGGCCGGAGCAGGACGAGATCGCCGCGGCCTCGCACCAGCGGGCCGCCGCCGCCCAGAAGAACGGCCTCTTCGAGGCCGAGATCACCCCCGTGGAGATCCCGCAGCGCAAGGGCGAGCCGGTCCTCTTCAGCAAGGACGAGGGCATCCGGGCGGAGACCACCGTGGAGTCGCTGGCCAAGCTGCGCCCGGCGTTCGCCAAGGACGGCACGATCACCGCGGGCACGTCCTCGCAGATCTCCGACGGTGCGGCCGCCGTCGTCGTGATGAGCAAGGCCAAGGCCCAGGAACTCGGCCTGGAATGGATCGCGGAGATCGGCGCGCACGGCAACGTCGCCGGCCCCGACAACTCGCTGCAGTCCCAGCCGTCCAACGCCATCAACCATGCCCTGGGCAAGGAGGGCCTGACCGTCGCCGACCTCGACCTGATCGAGATCAACGAGGCGTTCGCGGCGGTCGCCGTGCAGTCAATGAAGGATCTGGGGGTCTCCCCGGAAAAGGTGAATGTCAACGGCGGCGCGATTGCCCTGGGTCACCCGATCGGGATGTCCGGCGCCCGCATCGTGCTGCACCTGGCCCTGGAATTGCGCCGGCGCGGCGGCGGGACCGGCGCGGCCGCGCTGTGCGGTGGCGGCGGTCAGGGCGACGCGCTGATCATCCGCGTACCGGGTAAGTAAGCGACAGCCCGTACGTGCGTGCGTACGGGCTGCCGAATCGCGTACCAGCGAGCCGAAGGAGCCGAGCAGCGATGGTGGACGTCCCCCAGCTGGTGGAACAGGCACGGCAGGGCCGGCCGAGGGCGGTGGCCCGGCTGATCTCCCTCGTGGAGGGGGCCGCGCCGGAGCTGCGCGAGGTGATGGCGGCGCTGGCACCGCTCACCGGCAACGCCTACGTGGTCGGGCTGACCGGCTCACCCGGCGTGGGCAAGTCCACCACCACCTCGGCCCTGGTCACCGCGTACCGCAAGACGGGCAAGCGGGTCGGCGTGCTCGCCGTCGACCCGTCCTCGCCGTTCTCCGGGGGCGCGCTGCTCGGCGACCGGGTCCGGATGAGCGAGCACGCCTCCGACCCCGGCGTCTACATCCGCTCGATGGCCACCCGCGGCCATCTGGGCGGACTGGCCTGGGCCGCACCGCAGGCCATCCGGGTCCTCGACGGGGCCGGCTGCGACGTGATCCTGGTCGAGACGGTCGGGGTCGGCCAGTCCGAGGTGGAGATCGCCTCCCAGGCGGACACCTCCGTGGTGCTGCTCGCGCCGGGCATGGGCGACGGCATCCAGGCGGCCAAGGCCGGAATCCTGGAGATCGGCGACGTCTACGTGGTCAACAAGGCCGACCGGGACGGCGCCGACGCCACCGCCCGGGAGCTCAACCACATGCTCGGCCTCGGCGAATCCCGGGCGCCCGGCGACTGGCGGCCGCCCATCGTGAAGACCGTCGCCGCCCGCTCCGAGGGCGTCGACGAGGTCGTCGAGGCGCTGGAGAAGCACCGGGCCTGGATGGAGGAACACGGCGTCCTGGCCGAACGGCGCCGCGCCCGGGCCGCCCACGAGGTCGAGACGATCGCGGTCACGGCGCTGCGCGAGCGGATCGGCGACCTGAGCGGCGACCGGCGGCTGGAGGCGCTGGCCGAGCGGATAGTGGCCGGTGAGACGGATCCGTATCGGGCGGCGGACGAATTGGTGGACGGCGTCACGAATGGCGGCTAGCGCCGGGCCTCCCACGTAGTTGGCTTTGCCGCCGTGGGGGTTGCTCGTCGTTGCGCGCTTTGCGGCGCCCCGTACGTACCTGGCTTTCCCGCCGCGGGGCTTGCTCGCCGTTGCGCTTTGCGGCGCCCCGCACGTACCTGGCCGTCCCGCCGTGGTTGTTGTTCGCCGTTGCGCCTGCGGCGGGCTGGGTTGTTTGTGGGTGCGGTGACGGGCCTCCGGGGCCGGGGTGTGGGACTGCTTCGCTTTACGTCCCACACCCCGGCCCCTCCGGCCCGTCCCCTCCCGTGAGGGGGAGGGGAAACGGTGGGTGGGGGTGGCGGCCCATCCGGGTCAGTCGTCCCCGTGGTCGTCGTGCGTGGGGGCGGTGTTCAGGGTGCCGGTCTGCGGGTCGATGAGGAGCTTGTGCTCGGTGCCGTCCTTGGTGACGGTCTCGACCTCCCAGACGGCCTTGGCGCGGTGGTCGTCGTCCAGTTCGACGGAGGTGACCGTGCCGTGTTCCGCGGCGGCCTTGCGGGCGGCGGTGGCGGCGTCCGTGCGGGCGTTGTTCAGGGCGGACCGCTCGCCGGCGTGATCGTCGTCGTCCTCGTGGTCGACGTGCTGCTTCAGCACCCGCGCGGTCCGCGCGTCGAGGGTGACCTCGTGCCACTTTCCGTCCTTGCCCAGCACGTCCGCGTCCCAGACCAGGCCCGGGCGGTCCCGGTCGAGGTCCAGGCCGGAGACCTTGCCGGGGACGGCCTTCAGGGCGGCGGCCGCGGCCTGGGGAGCGGTCACCCGGGCGGCGCCGGCCTCGCGGAGGTCCTCGGTGTCTTGGCGCTCGTGGCCGGCCGCCGGTGCCGCGGCCGGCGCGGTGCTGCCGGAGCCGCTGCCGCTCACCGCGACGGCGGTGACCGTACCGCCCGCCAGCAGGGCGGCCGCGGCGGCGGTGGCGATGACGAGGTGGCGCTTCATGTGCTCTCCTCCGTAGGTGCTCGGACCCGGTCGTCCGGGTCAACGCTGTTCGGCCACAGTGGCCGAACGCACCTGAAGCCGAGCTGAAGCCGGCTGAAGGACTCTTCAGGTTCCGGGTGGCAGGCTTCGTCCATGCTCCCGCCCGTCACCCACCACCGCCCCGACCGAGGCGCTGCGCGCCGCCCCCTTCGACTCTTGATCGTGGAGGACGAACAGCGGCTGGCCCGGTCGCTGGCCAGGGGCCTGCGGGCCGAGGGATACGCGGTCGACGTGGTGCACGACGGCCTCGAAGGGCTGCACCGTGCCGGCGAGGACGCCTACGACCTGGTCGTGCTGGACATCATGCTGCCCGGCATGAACGGCTACCGCGTCTGCGCCGCGCTGCGGGCGGCCGGGAACGAGGTGCCGATCCTGATGCTGACCGCCAAGGACGGCGAGTACGACGAGGCCGAGGGGCTGGACACCGGCGCCGACGACTACCTGACCAAGCCGTTCTCGTACGTGGTGCTGGTGGCCCGGGTGAAGGCGCTGCTGCGGCGGCGGGGGCGGAGCGCCCAGCCGGTGCTGCGGGTGGGGACGCTCGCCGTCGACCAGGGGGCGCGCCGGGTCGAGCGGGACGGTACCGAGGTCGCGCTGACCGCGAAGGAGTTCGCCGTACTGGAGCAGCTGGCCCTGCGGGCGGGGGAGGTGGTGTCCAAGGCGGAGATCCTGGAGCACGTGTGGGACTTCGCCTACGACGGTGACGTCAACATCATCGAGGTGTACGTGAGCGCGCTGCGGCGCAAGCTCGGCGCCGGGCACATCGTGACGGTGCGCGGTGCGGGATACCGGCTGGTGGCCGGTGCGTAGGGCGCGGGGCCGGGTCCTGGGTTCGGTACGGGCCCGGGCGGCGGCCGGCGCGACCGTGGTGGTGGCGCTGGCGCTGATCGCGGCCGGTACGGCGGTGCTGCTGGTGCTGCGCGGCAACCTGCAGGACCAGGCCGGGCTGCAGGCGGAGGTCGCGGCGCGCGAGGTGGCCGCGCAGATCGCCACCGGCACGGCGTACCCGAAGCTCGATCTGCCGGACGGCGAGGACCATCCGGTGGTGGTCACCGACGACGACGGGCGGGTGCTGGCGGCCGGCGAGGACGTGCGGGCCGTCGACGGCAGGCCGGTCAAGGGCGGGCCGGCAGCGGGCGACGCGGGTGCCGGATCCGGCAGGTCGGGTGACGGCGACGACGATGACGGGGACGACGACCGGGGCGGGCCGCGGGCCGGTGAGGTGGACGACGACGTGCGCTACCGGGACGGGACCGCCGACGTCGACGGCACGGTGGCGGCCTACCGGTTCGCGGCGGTCGAGGCCAAGGACGGCCGGGGCGAGAAGGCCGTGGTGCGGGCGGGGTCCGCGCTGGCGCCGGAGCGTGCCGCGGTCGGCTCGGTGCGGACCGCCATGCTGATCGGGCTGCCGCTGCTGCTCGTGGTGGTGGCGGGGGTGACCTGGCTGGTCACCCGGCGGGCGCTGCGGCCGGTGGAGGGCATCCGGTCGGAGATGGCGGCGATCACGGCCAGTACGGATCTGAGCCGGCGGGTGCCGGTGCCGTCGTCCCGGGACGAGATCGGCCGGCTGGCGCGCACCACCAACGAGACGCTGGCCGCGCTGGAGACCAGCGTCGAGCGGCAGCGGCGGTTCGTCGCGGACGCCTCGCACGAGCTGCGCAGTCCGATCGCCAGCCTGCGCACCCAGCTGGAAGTGGGGGTGGCGCACCCCGAGTTGCTGGACGTGCCGGGCGCGGTGGCGGACACCGTGCGGCTGCAGCGGCTGGCGGCGGACCTGCTGTTGCTGGCGCGGCTGGACGCGGGGGAGCGGCCGGCCGCGGCCCGGGTGGACCTCGCGGCGCTGGTGCGGGAGGAGCTCTCGCAGCGGGCCGGGGACCGGATTCCGGCCACCGCCGGTGAGCTCGCGGTCGTCGAAGTGGCCGGGTCCCGCGGTCAGTTGGGGCGCGTGCTGGGGAACCTGCTGGACAACGCGCAGCGGCATGCGGCCGGGGAGGTGCGGGTCGCGGTGGTGCGCGAGGGGGAGTGGGCCGTGCTGCGGGTCGAGGACGACGGGCCCGGGGTGCCGGAGGCGGACCGGGAGCGGATCTTCGAGCGGTTCGTCCGGCTCGACGACGCGCGGGCGCGGGACGACGGCGGGGCCGGGCTGGGACTGGCCATCGCCCGGGACGTGGCGGTCCGGCACGGCGGCACGCTGGTCGTACGGGACCGGGCGGTCTTCGAGCTGCGGCTGCCGGCGGCCGGCTGAGCCGATGCGGCCGCGGCCCCCGGGCGGGGGCCGCGGCCGGGCGGTCAGATCGTGCCGCGCTGGACGCGGAGGTGTTCGGCCACCGGGGTGAGGGAGGCCCGCAGCGCCTGCAGGTCATCGGGGGAGAACAGATCGATGAAGTGCTTGCGGACCGAGGCGACGTGGTGCGGGGCGACCCGGCGCATGGTGTCCCAGCCCTCCTCCGTCAGCACCGCGTAGAGGCCACGGCGGTCCGATTCGCAACTCTCTCGGCGTACCAGGCCGGCGTTCTCCATCCGGGTGATCTGGTGGGAGAGACGGCTCTTGGACTGCAGGGTGCTGGCGGCCAGGTCGCTCATCCGGAGCCGATGGTCCTCGGCCTCGGAGAGGTTGACGAGGATCTCGTAATCGTTGTTCGTCAGGCCGAACGGTTGCAGATCGCGCTCCAGTTGGTGCATCAGCAGTCTGCTGACGTCCAGATGAGTGCGCCAGGCACGCTGCTCCTGGTCGGTCAGCCAGGGAGTGTCGCTGTCGGTCGTCATGGATGAATTCTACCTGTTAAAAGTTGAATAGTGAATTAATCCCCGTTGGGGTGACGACGACCGGCCGGGGCCGGATGTGGGTCAGACGTTCGAGGTCACCGTCCGCAGACTACCGCTCACAGCCCGAAGCGGCGCTGGAGGCTCCCGAGGTTGCCGGGCAGCTGGGGCAGTTGTGAGCCACTTTGCGGAACGTGTCCGCCACCGCCCGGAACGCCCTCCTCCACCGGGACCGCGCCGGTCGCCAGCTCCGGCATCAACTGCTCCGTCGACTGCAGCAGGACCGTGCCGGCCCCCACGAACTCGAACTGGTGCTCCTCGCCCGAGGCCCCTCCGATACCGGTGTGCGCGCGCAGCCCGCCGAGGAATCCCCGCAGGTACTGGTGGTCGTAGTGGTGGCACGGCGAGGGGCAGTCGGCCCAGCCGACGAGCGCCTGCGGGTCCACCCGGATCGGCGGCTCCATGAACACCACCGGCCCGTTGGACGCCGCCACGAACTTGCCCGTCCCGATCAGCGTGAGGAAGCCCGGGATGATCGACTGCTTCAGCGACAGAGATGGCTGAAACGCGAGCAGATTGCCCGAGCGAATAGTGAGGTTGCCCTCATCGAGATCGTAGGAATTCACGTCGAAGGCACGGTCCGCGAGCAGCATCTTTCCCCGGCCCTCGGCGACGACCCAGTCCGCGGCGTGCAGTGGCGAATGGAAACTTCCGGCGATCAGCCGGTCCAGCCGGCCGTGCCCGATGCCCTGGAAGTCGATCTGCCCGTAGTAGGCGATCATCTTCCCCTTCTGCAGGAACCACTGGCCGTTCAGATCGACGCTGAAGGCGTACGGATTGACGTTGTCATCGGCGGGGAGCGAGGCGACGTCGTGGACAACGGGACCGGTCACAGCTTCTCCTCCGACGCCTGGACGTAGACGGTGCCCTGGCCCGACAGCTCCAGCTGGAAGGCCTCGCCCGAACCGCGGCCGACCATGTCGCGCCAGCCGAGCGCGGTGGACAGTTTGTTGCGGACCTCGCCGCGGTGCGCGACGTACGCCTGGGGGTCGACGTGGACCGGGCGCTGCGGGGTGATCGGCAGCTCCAGCACGCCGCCGTGGGCCATCACCGCGGCCGAGCCGACGCCGGAGAGCGTCGTCGTGAACAGGCCCTGGCCGGTGACCTGGCCGCGGACCATGCCCATCACACCGCCCTGCGCGCCCATGAACATCGTGCCCTGCTGGAGCGAGCCGTCGAAGGCCAGCAGCCGGTCGGCCTCGACGTAGAGCGTCTCGCCGGTCAGGTCCACGACGTGGACGTGATGCCCGCCGTGCCCGAACATCACCGTGCCACTGCCTTCCACGGTCATCAGCGGGGTCGCCTCACCGGCGACCCGGCGGCCGATCATCGAGCCGATACCGCCCTGGCCGCCCTGGATGTTCGGGGTGAACGAGACCTCCCCGCGGTACGCGAGCATCGCCCCGCGCTGGCTGAACATCCGCTGGCCGGGCGTGATCGTGGCCTGCACCATGCGGGAGTTGAGCGCCGTGAACGGCATCAGACCTCACCGCCCACGGTGTTGCGCTCGCTGGGCTGGACGTAGACCAGGCCCTCGCCCTCGAAGCGGATCTGGAACGCCTCGCCCGAGCCCTCTCCCATGAACGTGCGGAAATTCACGCCCGACTGGAAGTGCTGCTTCAGATCGCCGGTGTGCGCCACATAGGCGCCCGGGTCGACCTGCAGCGGGTACTGCTTGGTGACCCGCAGCACCACCGCGGGACCGTCCGAGGTGATCGCCGCCTGGCCGCTGCCCTCGACGGTGGTGGTGAACAGGCCGTTGCCCTGGGAGGCGCCGCGCAGGCCGGTGAACGTCGTGCCCGTGCGCAGCGCCGCGTCCGTGCAGAGCAGGTTGCTGGCCTCCACGTACAGCTTCTCGCCGTGCAGCCGCACCAGATTGATCTCGCTGGCGCGATCGGCGAAATAGCAGGTGCCGTGGCCCTTCACCTCCATCACGGCCATCTGCTCACCCGTGAGCCGCCGGGTGACCATGCCGCGCAGACCCTCGCCGCCGCCGGTCATCTTCTTGAAGGACATCTGGCCGTCGTACGCGACCATCGCCCCGTTTTTCGCCTTGACGGCATCGCCCGTCATGTCGACGGCGAGCACCTTGCTCCCCTGGAGCCGAAACTGAGCCACGCGTCAGACGGTAATGGCCACCGGCCGCGCGGGGCAGGCCCTTTGCCCCTGACATCGCCCGGAGATCTCCCTGAGCCGACCGGGTCCCGCTCGCCGGTCCGCCGGCGGCCGGCCCGGGGTGGTCCGGCTCACGTCCCCCCGGCGCGGTGATCGCGGGTGCGGCTGTAACAATGGGGCGACGCTTGTGAACCCTTGCACAAGCCAGCTCCTCGCCCGCCACCCGAACGAGGTTCCCGTGGACATCAAGACCGCCGCCGCCCTGCACCGCCTGCGCCTGGCCTCCGTTCCGGAGGCCATCTCCTTCCCCGCGCTGCTGATCTTCGGTACCGGTTTCCGGCTCGCCTTCGACTACGACGCCCTGGTGATGCCGCTCGGCCTGATCCACGGCCTGCTGTTCATCACCTACATGGTGCTGCTGCTGGACGTGTGGAACCGCACCAAGTGGCCCTTCAAGCGCGTCGCGTTCTTCTTCCTGCTGGCGATCCTCCCGTTCGGCGGCCTCTACGGCGACCGGGTGCTCAAGCGCGAGGAGGAGGCCGGCGTGATCGCCGCCCGCGCCCGCAAGGAAGGGATCGTCAACGCATGATCGTCGCCTTCTCCGTGAGCCCGCTGGGCGTCGGCGAGGACGTCGGCGAGTACGTCGCCGACGCGGTCCGGGTCGTCCGCGAGTCCGGCCTGCCGAACCGCACGGACGCGATGTTCACGTCCGTCGAGGGCGAGTGGGACGAGGTCATGGATGTCGTCAAACGAGCCGTCGCGGCCGTCGAGGCACGCGCCGGACGGGTCTCGCTGGTCCTCAAGGCGGACATCCGCCCGGGGGTCACGGATGGACTGACGTCGAAGGTCGACACGATCGAGCGGTTCCTCTCCGAGGGCTGAATCCCACGTACCTGGCTGTCCCGCCGCGGGGCTTGCTCGCCGTTGTGCGCTTTGCGGCGCCTCCCACGTACCCGTCTGTTCCGCCGCGGGTGTTGTTCGCCGTTGCGCCTGCGGCGGGCTGGGTGGTTTGTGGGTGCGGTGACGGGCCTCCGGGGCCGGTTGTGTGGACTGCTGACGCTTTACGTCCACACAACCGGCCCCTCCGGCCCGTCCCCTCCCGTTGGGGGGAAGAAAACGGTGGTGGGGGTGCACGTGACGTCCACGTGCCCGCAGGCAACGGATGACGCCCGCCCCCAACCAGCTGAGAAACCTCCCACTCACGGGAGGGGGTGGACCGGAGGACGAAGTCTGGAGGGCCGGCACCGCACCCGACAACACCACGCCCGCCGCCAGGCGCAACGGCGAGACGACCCGCGGCGGGTCGGCCAGGTACGTGCGGGGCGCCGCCAAGCGCGCAACGGCGAGCAACAACCGCGGCGGGACAGACGGGTACGTGGGAGTCAACCAAGCAACGCAAGGCCGAGTGGTGTCTGTTCGTAGAGCACTTCGTGGCCGTGGCGGTGGGAGGTCAGGAGGCCTGCGGCGCGGAGGACGGAGAGGTGGGCCGAGACGGAGGACGGGGCGAGGCCGAGGCGGCGGGACAGTGCGGTCGTGGTGGACGGTGCGTCGAGCGCGGCCAGGACGGCCGCCCGCTTCGGCCCCAGCAGCCGGGCCAGTGCGGGCCCGGCGTCCGGCTCGGACCACAGGCCGCCGATCCCGCGGGCCGGGTAGATGACGGTCGGCTGCCACGGCGGATCGAAACCGCTCACCACGTCCGGCCAGGCGAAGACGCTGGGCAGCAGCAGCACCCCGCGGCCGCCCAGGTCCTGGGTCTGCCGGAAGTCGGTGCGGGTCCGGACCGTGAGGGTGTCGCCCGACCAGGTCAGCCGGGGATGCAGATCGGCGAAGAGCCGCCGCAGTCCGCCGTCCGCCAACTGGCGTGAGCGGTAGGCGATCTCGGCCTCCAGCAGGGCCCGCAGCCGGGGCCAGTCCGGGGCGAGCAGCGCGTGCCAGGCCCGTTCGGTGACGTCGGCCAGCTCCTGCACGGCGCGGGCCGGATCCGCCAGCGCCGCGCGGCCGCGCGCGGACTCGGCCCCACCGGGGGTGCAGGCCAGCGACTTGGCCATCTCGGCCCGGGCCAGTTCCGGGTCGGTGGCCCGCAGCCGCGCCAGTTCCTCGTCGAACCCGGTCGTCGGGGTGTCCGGGGGCCGGCCCAGGAAGTCCGGGGTGTAGCCCGGCGGCGACGCCGGCATGAACAGCCACAGCGGTGTCAGGTCCAGCCCGGCCAGCGCCGTGCGCATCCGCCGTAACCACGGCGCGTGGTAGCCGTGCCGGTCGGTGCGGCGCAGGGTCCGTACCGCCTCGTGCGTCTCGCACAGCGGCGAGATGGCGAACCGGATGCGCAGCAGGTCGTCGGCGCCGAAGTGCAGATGCAGCGGCATGACCGCGGGACCCCCCGGGGATTCGGCTGGGGCCGAAAGATTACGGGACGGGGGCGGCGCGCGGCAGTCTGCCGCCATGTCCGCGACCACCGGGCCCGTTCCGCCGGGCCGTACTCCCGCACGCCCCGAGGAGGGGCCAGAGGCCGGCGGCGGCCCCGTCGCTGCCGGCCGCCCGGCCCGTTACCGTGCCGTCTTCGCCGTCCCGGAATTCCGTGCGGTCTTCGCCGCGCACCTGCTGTCCTCCCTCGGCGTGGTCGTCTGCGAGATCGCGCTGTCCTTGCTGGTCTTCCGGCGCACCGAGTCCCCGCTGCTGAGCGCCCTGACCTTCGCGCTCGGGCTGCTGCCGTACGTCCTCGGCGGGACGCTGCTGTCCGCCGTCGCCGACCGGTACCCGGCCCGCCGGGTGCTGGTGGTCTGCGATCTGCTGTGCGCGCTGGCGGCGGCCGGGATGGTCCTGCCCGGCACACCGGTCGCCGTGCTGCTCGTCCTGCGCTGCCTGATCGCCGCCGTCGCGCCGGTCTTCGCCGGCACGCGTGCCGCCACGCTCGGGGACATCCTCGGCGAGGGGGATCTGTTCGTTCTGGGCCGGTCGGTGATCCGCATCGTGAACCAGAGCGCCCAACTGGTGGGCTTCGGTGTCGGAGGGCTGCTGGTGGCCGTGGTGACGCCCGGGGCGGTGCTCGCCCTCACGGCCGTCACCTTCCTCGGTTCGGCGCTGCTGCTGCGTCTCGGCACCCGGGCCCGCCCGGCCCGGGACGGCGGCGGCGCGGCGGCCGGGCGCGGAGCCCTGCTGGGCGCGTCGCTGGGCGGCGTGCGGCGGCTGCTGGCGGACCGCAGGGTGCGCGCGCTGCTGCTCCTGACCTGGCTGCCGCCGGCCTTCGTGGTCGTCCCCGAGGCGCTGCTCGTCCCCTACGCCGACCTGCTCGGCGCCGGCCCGGGCGGTGCGGGGCTGCTGATGTGCAGCATGCCGATCGGCGCCGTGGTGGCGGAGAGCCTGGTCGGCTCGCTCCTGGGGCCGCGGGCCCGGTCCCGGCTCACCTTCCCCATGGGCGTCTTCGCCGTCCTGCCGTCCCTCGGCTTCGCCGCGCAGCCCTCGCTGGGCTGGGCGGTGCTGCTCCTGGTACTGACGGGTACCGGCATCTCGTACAACTTCGGGGTGGACCGGTGGTTCGTCGCCGCGGTCCCCGAGGAGTTGCTGGGGCAGGGGATGACGGTGGTGCAGGCGGGGCGGATGACGGCGATGGGCCTGGCGATGGGTGCGGCCGGTCTCGCGGCGGAGTACGCGCCGCTGCGGGCGGTGATGCCGGCGGCGGGGGTCCTCGGCGTGCTCTGCGTCCTCGCCGTGATCCGCGAGGTCCGGCGGACCGCCGGACGGGACCGCCGGCCCGGACCGCTGAGTGAGACCGAAAACTGAGACAAGGCTGACCACAATATGACCGCCGGGTAGGGTCGGAGACGTGCCGAAGCCGCTCAGCCTTGCTTTCGATCCCATCGCGCGCGCCGACGAACTGTGGCGCCAGAGGTGGGGAGCCGTGCCGTCGATGGGCGCGATCACGTCGATCATGCGCGCCCATCAGATTCTGCTGTCCGAGGTGGACGCGGTGGTCAAGCCGTACGGACTGACCTTCGCCCGGTACGAGGCGCTGGTGCTGCTGACCTTCTCCAAGGCCGGTGAGCTGCCGATGTCCAAGATCGGTGAGCGGCTCATGGTGCATCCGACCTCGGTGACGAACACCGTCGACCGGCTGGTGAAGTCCGGCCTGGTCGCCAAGCGGCCCAACCCGAACGACGGGCGGGGCACCCTTGCCTCCATCACGGACAAGGGCCGCGAGGTCTGCGACGCCGCGACCCGGGACCTGATGGCCATGGATTTCGGACTCGGCGCGTACGACGACGAGGAGTGCGCGGAGATCTTCGCGATGCTGCGGCCGCTGCGGGTGACGGCGGGGGATTTCAAGGACGCGGACTGAGGTCGGAAAGTACGGTCGCTGCGGGTCAGCGCGCTTGTGCCCGGCGTTCGCGGGGGTGGCCCGCGAAGGGTCCTCACCTGGTGCCGGGCGGTTGCGTGCTCCCCGCGTCCGCGGGGATTTTCTGGGCGGTTACGCTCGTATCCATGAAATCCAGCGTGCTGACCCGCTATCGGGTGATGGCTTACGTCACCGCCGTGATGTTGCTGGCGCTCTGCGCCTGCATGATCGCCAAGTACGGCTTCGGGATGGGCAAGGACCTCACCCTGGTCGTCTCCCAGGTCCACGGCGTGCTCTACATCATCTACCTGATCTTCGCCTTCGACCTGGGCTCCAAGGCCAAGTGGCCGTTCGGCAAGCTCCTGTGGGTGCTGGTCGCCGGCACGATCCCGACCGCGGCGTTCTTCGTCGAGCGCCAGGTGGTGCGCGAGGTCGAGCCGCTGCTCGCCGAGAGCGCCCCGGAGCCGGTCAAGGTCTGACCCCGCTCCGTCACGCGCCCGTCCCGCACCGGCACGGGCGCGTTTTCGCGTTCCCGCCTCTCCCCCCGGCCCGCTACGGGGTGTGACAACCGCGACCCACGGGGCGCTCCCGTCGACAATTACTAGGACGTCCTAGTAAATTCGATCGTATGGACGCTGACGCGATCGAGGAAGGCCGCCGTCGCTGGCAGGCCCGGTATGACGCTGCCCGCAAGCGGGACGCGGACTTCACCACGCTCTCGGGCGATCCCGTCGAGCCGGTGTACGGGCCCCGGCCCGGGGATTCCGTCGAGGGCTTCGAGCGGATCGGATGGCCGGGCGAGTACCCCTTCACCCGGGGGCTGTACCCGACCGGCTACCGCGGCCGTACCTGGACCATCCGCCAGTTCGCGGGCTTCGGCAACGCCGAGCAGACGAACGAGCGCTACAAGATGATCCTGGGCAACGGCGGGGGCGGGCTCTCGGTCGCCTTCGACATGCCGACGCTCATGGGCCGGGACTCCGACGACCCGCGCTCGCTGGGCGAGGTCGGCCACTGCGGCGTGGCCATCGACTCCGCCGCCGACATGGAGGTCCTCTTCAAGGACATCCCGCTCGGCGACGTCACGACGTCGATGACGATCAGCGGCCCGGCCGTGCCGGTCTTCTGCATGTACCTCGTCGCCGCCGAGCGGCAGGGGGTGGATCCGGGGGTGCTCAACGGGACCCTCCAGACCGACATCTTCAAGGAGTACATCGCCCAGAAGGAGTGGCTCTTCCAGCCGGAGCCGCATCTGCGCCTCATCGGCGACCTGATGGAGCACTGCGCGCACGGCATTCCCGCGTACAAGCCGCTCTCGGTCTCCGGCTACCACATCCGCGAAGCCGGGGCGACGGCCGCGCAGGAGCTGGCGTACACCCTCGCGGACGGTTTCGGGTACGTCGAACTGGGGCTCAGCCGCGGCCTGGACGTCAACACCTTCGCACCAGGGCTTTCGTTCTTCTTCGACGCCCATGTCGATTTCTTCGAGGAAATCGCCAAATTCCGCGCGGCACGCCGGATCTGGGCCCGCTGGATGCGCGAGGTGTACGGCGCGACGAGCGAAAAGGCGCAGTGGCTCCGCTTCCACACCCAGACGGCGGGTGTTTCGCTGACCGCTCAGCAGCCGTACAACAACGTCGTCCGGACCGCGGTCGAGGCCTTGGCGGCGGTGCTGGGCGGCACCAACTCCCTCCACACCAACGCCCTGGACGAAACCCTCGCGCTGCCGAGTGAGCAGGCCGCGGAAATCGCGCTGCGTACGCAGCAGGTGCTGATGGAGGAGACCGGGGTCGCCAATGTGGCGGATCCGCTGGGCGGTTCGTGGTTCATCGAGCAGCTGACGGACCGCATCGAGGCGGACGCGGAGAAGATCTTCGACCAGATCAAGGAACGGGGCCTGCGGGCGCATCCCGACGGGCAGCACCCCATCGGCCCGATGACCTCCGGAATTCTGCGCGGTATCGAGGACGGCTGGTTCACCGGCGAAATCGCCGAATCCGCCTTCCGTTACCAGCAGGCGCTGGAAAAGGGCGACAAGAGGGTCGTGGGCGTCAATTGCCACGAGGGTTCGGTCACCGGTGACCTGGAGATCCTCCGGGTCAGCCACGAGGTCGAACGCGAACAGGTCCGCGTCCTCGCCGCCCGCAAGGCCGCCCGCGACGACGCCCGGGTGTCCGCCTCGCTCAAGGCGCTGCTGGCCGCCGCGCGGGACGGCAGCAACATGATCGAGCCGATGCTCGACGCGGTACGCGCCGAGGCCACCCTGGGCGAGATCTGCGGCGCCCTGCGCGACGAGTGGGGCATCTACACGGAGCCGGCGGGCTTCTGAGCGAGTGTCCCTGCCGCTGGGCGGCTATCCCTCCCGTTGAGCCGGCCGACGCCACCGTCGGCCGGCTCAACGCGTCAGTACGAGCCCGAGCACCGGACCGACCACGACCACCCCGAACAGGGCGACCGCTGCGGTGGACACGACGATCGCGACCTTTCGGGGCAGAGAGGTGTGCGGGTGGGGGAGTGGTTCAGCGCGGAAGCAGGAAGGCGAGGAGCGGGCTGACGACGAGCATGCCGACGGCGGACAGCGCGACGACGCCGAGCACGATCGCACGCGTCGCGGTGCCCTTGGTTTCGCGCCAGGTCTCCCTCAGGCCGCGCCCGCTCCGGCCGAGGTCGGTGAGCAGCCAGAGCAGGGCGAAGGCCGCGGGGAGAAGGCAGGCGAACGCTGCCACGAAACTCTGCAGGGCCTGCGTGGTGTTGACCAGCTCGGTGCGGTGGTCACCGATTCCGCTGGCCGGGAGTTCCACGCCCGCCGGCAGGGATTTCCCCAGACCGCTCATTTCGGCTCGGGGATCATTCGCTTTTCCGGTGTCCGCACGGAAGGTGCCGGTGCAGGTGTAATCGGTGTAGGAATGGCCTTTGCGGGAGTAGTGGTATACCGATGTGCACTTCGCGACGATCAGATGCCCCGGCGTGCCCCTGACGCCGGCAGAAGCCAATCCCGACCAGGCGGTCCAGGCGCCGAAAAGCAATGCTCCGATCATCACGAGCACCGTCACGCATCGGCCCAGAAAGCGTTTTACGGGGGGCGGCGCCTGAAATTGGGGCATAGTGGATATATCCTTTCGTGCTCGCCGATATGGTCGAGCTGGTTGCGGTAACTCTGCGGTGAGGGGCGGGAGTTGCACCGGACGTGAAAAAGATCTTCACCTTTCCCTCACCTACGGTGGCCGTGGGCCTCGGCTACCGTACGTTACGGTTGACGTCTTCTTTACGCTCTCAAGTCAATGCCATTCCGAGGGGGAGTTATGGCGGGTGCCGGTTATGACGTCGATCCGGCGGTGCTGAAGACGCAGGGAGGCGTCTTCCGGGAAATCGGCTCCGGATTCAGCGACGCCGCCAAGAAGTTGAAGGCCGCATGCGGCGGTGATCCCGCGGATGCGTGGGGGAAGGACGACTTCCTCGATATGTTCAATAATTTCTACGCGCCGGTGGCGGAGGGGCTCTGCGACTCCATGCCCCATCTTGGGGAGGAAATCTCCAAGATCGGCAGCAAGCTGGAAGCCATGGCCGCGCACTACGACGCCACCGAGCAGGATCAGCACGACCACCTTGCCAAATACGCGGCGCAGCGACCGCACTTCGCGGACTGACGCCCTTTCGGTTCCGCCTGCTTTCTCGCACATCCGCACCGACAGAACTGTTTCTCGGGGGACACCTCACCGTGGCCGTTACGCTGCCGACCGAGCTCGACTGGATCCTCGATCTGCTGGGATTTCAATGGCCCAATGTCGACGAGGACAAAATGCGGGACGCCGCCGAAGGCTGGAGCAATTTCGCCGCGGCCGCCCGCCAGTACCAGTCGCAGGGCATCACTGCCTCCAACGCCGTGCACGGCGCCAACTCCGGTGAGGCGACCGAGGCGTTCGACAACACCTGGAAGAAGTTCGGTGGGGACGGCGGCTGGCTGGAAGAGGCTGCCGACGCGGCGGACGCCCTCGCCATCGTGCTCCAGGTGGTCGCCACCATCGTCCTCGTGATGAAAATCGCGGTGATTGTCCAACTCATCGCGCTGGCGGTCGAGTTCGTCGCCGCCCAGGCGGCGGCTCCGGTCACCCTGGGGGCTTCCGAGGCCGGTGCGGCCGCGGCCACGGTGACGACCCGGGTCCTGGTCCGCCGGATCATCACCGAGGCGAAGCAGAAGATCGTCCAAGCCGTGAAGGACGCCCTCGCCCAGAAGGTGGAGAAGAAGGTCGGCGAGATGGTGAAGGAACTCGCCATGGACTTCGCCAAGGACGCGGCCAAGGGGCTCGGGGGGAACATCGCGACCCAGGGCATCAAGGCACACTTCGGGGCGCAGGACGGGTTCGACTGGGCGGAAGCCGGTAAGGCGGGGTTGAAGCCGCTGGTGAACCTCGACGGCAAGGGGCTCGGTCTCGCCGGCGACAAGGTCAAGGACCTCAGCCAGGCCGGTACGGGCCTGTACCACATGGGTCAGGGCATCGGGAAGGTCGCGCAGGGCGACTTCGCCGAGGGCGGCAAGCAGATCTGGGACGGACGCGAGGAGACGGCCAAGGGCGTCCGGGAACTCCACGGCGTCCGCTACAAGGACAAGGAACCGGCGGCCGAAGGTGAGAGCTCGTCCGAGGGCGGTGCGTCCGAGGGCGGTTCCGGTTCCTCGTCCGGAGAAGGGTCCGGGTCTTCCGGGTCCGGTAGCTCCACCTCCTCCTCCGGGACGGGTAGCTCCACGGCCTCCTCCGAGGGCGACGGCGGCGCCTCGACCCGTACCGCCACCGCCACCCCCACCCCTCCCCCCGCCCCCACCACCGAGAGCGGCCGCGCCGAGGCCGACCGTGCCCGTGACGCCTTCGGGTGAGAGGAAGTACATCCATGAGCAGCAACAACGTCCGCTTCAGCGCCCCCGGTGAGCGGGACTACCCCGTGGCGGACCGGGACCTCGCGGAGGAGCAGAACGAGCACCTCACCAGGTCCTTGCGGGCGGTGCGGGACAACGCGGCCGCTCCGGCCGAGGTCCAGGACCTCGCGCGCAAGGTGCTCGGTGGCCGGCTGGAGCTCAAGGACGTACTGGACGACCCGTCCGGGTACCGGGCGCTGACCGACGGGATCGCCGGGATGCGGGAGAGCTGGCGGTCGATGTCGCCGGAGGACCGGCAGGCGGTGCGGGCGCGGGTCGAGGAGAAGGCCGAGGAGGCGGAGGCCGACGGGGTCGGCGCCACGTACCGGCCTCGGTGAGCGGCCGGCACGGGCTCGGCAAGCGCCCTCAGGGACCATCAACCCGTCTCAGGGGCCATCAATCGCCCTCACAGGGGCGGCACCGGCATCCGCAGCCGGAACAGTGCGCCGCCGCCCGGTGCCTGTTCCGCCGTGAGGTCGGCCGCGTGGGCGTGGGCGATCTGGCGGGCCATGGCGAGGCCGAGGCCCGAGCCGGGGAGGGCGCGGGCGGCGTGGGCGCGGTAGAAGCGGTCGAAAACGTGCGGGAGGTCCTCGGGGGCGATGCCCGGGCCGTGGTCGCGGACCGTCAGGTTCAACTCGCCCGCGGCGCAGTTGAGTTCGGCCTCCACCGGTCCGCCCGGCGGGGAGAACTTGGCGGCGTTGTCGAGGAGGTTGGAGAGCAGGCGGGTCAGGCGGGAGGGGACGCCGGGGACGGTGACCGGGGCCGCCTCGGGGGCGAGGCGGAGGGTGAAGGCGGTCTCCGGCCAGTGTTCGCGGGCGGTGGTCACCGCGTGTTCCAGCAGGACGGCCGGGCGGACCCGTTCGACCAGGGGCTGGGGCTCCTCGTCCCGGGCGAGTTCGATCAGGTCGTTGACGAGGGTGGTGACCTCGCGCAGCTGCCGGCCCAGAGCCGCCGAGGCGCGGTCGCGCTGGGCGTCGGTCAGGCGGTCGGCGCGGGCGAGCAGTTCGGCGTTGGTACGGAGTGCGGTCAGCGGCGTCCGTAGTTCGTGGGAGGCGTCGGCGACCAGACGGCGCTGGGCGGTGACGGACTGCTCCAGGGCGGCGAGCATGGTGTTGAAGGTGGCGGCGAGGCGGGTGAGTTCGTCCTCGCGGGCGGTCGGGCCGGCCGGCAGTGCGATGCGGTGGCGGGGGTCGCGGGTGGCGGCGATGCGTTCCGCGGTGGCGGTGAGGCGGGCGACCGGCGCCAGGCCGGCCCGGGAGACCGCGTAGCCGAGCGCGGCGGCCAGCAGGATGCCGGCGCCGCCGACCGCGGACAGCGCCCAGGCGGCGTGCTGTACCCCGCGTTCGACGGTGTCCGAGCGGAGCGCCACCTGGAGCGCCTCGTGCCGGCCGTGCGGCGCGGTGTACATCCGGACGGGCTGTCCGTCGACCGTGAGGTCGCGGTAGTACGGCGTCTGCCGGCCGGCGGCGACCCGGCGGGTGTCGTCGGAGACCGGCAGGACGGGGTAGCCGCCGCGGGGGTCCTTCGCCGGGTCGGCGGGAACGATCTGGAAGCAGGGCACGGCCTGGTAGCGGCAGGAGGCGTCGCTCACGGTCGGGCCCCAGTCGCGGGTCTCGTGGATCTTCTGGGTGGCCGTCTGGGCGAGATCGAGTTCCAGCTGGCGGGTCATCTGGTAGTGGATGATCACGAAGGCGGCGGCGCAGACACCGACCGCCACCAGGGCGACCGCGGCGGAGGCGGCCAGGGCCAGGCGGGTGCGGAGGGGGTGGTGATGGCGTCGCCACGGGGCCGCGTCCGAAGTGCCCGGCCCCTGGGCGCCGCTCGCATCCCCCGGCCCGTGCGTCCCCGTCCCCTGCGTCCCCGTCCCCTGCGTCCCCGGCCCGTGCGTCCCCGCCCCCTGCGTCCCCGTCCCGTCCATCCCTGTCCCGTGCGTCCCCGCGCCGTCCGCCCGCTCCCCGCTCATCGGTTCTCCGGGAGGTCCAGGCGGTAGCCGATGCCGTGCACGGTGTGGACCAGGCGGGGCTCGCCGCCGGCCTCCAGCTTGCGGCGGAGGTAACCGACGTACACCGCAAGGGAGTTGGAGTCCGGTCCGAAGTCGCGGCCCCAGACGCGCTCCAGGATCATCTCGCGGGGCAGCACCTGGCCCGGGTGCAGCAGGAGCAGCTCCAGCAGCGCCCATTCGGTACGGCTGAACTCCAGCGGGCGGCCGGCGCGGTGGCCGGTGCGGGTCACCGGGTCGACGACCAGGTCCTCGAAGGAGAGCCGGGTGTCCTCGACGGCGGGCGCCGCGGCCCGGCGGAGCAGGGCCCGTAGCCGGGCCAGCAGTTCGTCCAGGGCGAAGGGCTTGACCAGGTAGTCGTCGGCGCCGGCGTCCAGTCCGTCGACCCGTTCGCTGACCGAGTCCAGCGCGGTCAGCACGAGGATGGGCGTGCGGTCGTCCAGCGCGCGCAGCCGGCGGCAGACCGCGAGCCCGTCCAGCACCGGCATCATCACGTCCAGGACGATGGCGTCCGGCTGCCAGGCGGCGACCTCCGAGAGCGCGGCCAGCCCGTCGGCGGCGCCGCGGACCGCGTAGCCCTCCACGGACAGGCCGTCCTCCACGGCGGCACGCACCTCCGGTTCGTCGTCGACGACGAGGATCTTGGGGGCCGGGGCGTGCCCGGGTGTGGACGACGGCATGGACATAGGCTGCCAAACACCTCTCTTAGAAGCTTCTTAGGGCACATGGCGAGCGTGGCGGCCATGCGCACACCACTCTCTGTCGTGATCGGGGCGGGTGGCACCGGCGGTCACATCTACCCCGGCCTCGCCCTCGCCGACGCGCTCCGCAGGGCCGTGCCCGATGCCGTGATCTCGTTCGTCGGGACCGAACGCGGGCTGGAGACACGGCTGATACCGCAGGCCGGGTACCGGCTGCACACCGTCGACATGATCCCCTTCGACCGCTCGCTCGGCGCCCGACGCTATCTGCTGCCGGCCGCGCTGCTGCGCTCGGGAGCCCAGTGCCGGACGATCCTCAAGGAACAGGGCGCCCAGGTGGCGGTCGGGATGGGCGGCTATCCGAGCGCCCCGGTGATCGTCGGGGCGCGGCTGGCCGGGCTGCCCAGCCTGATCCACGAATCCAACGCGGTGCCCGGCCGGGCGAACCGGTTCGCGGCCCGCCTGACCCCGCACCTCGCCCTCGCCTTCGACCGCAGCCGGCCGCATCTGGCGGGCGGGGAACGCGCCGAGACGGTCGGGATGCCGCTGGTGGGCCCGCTGGCCGGGCTGGACCGTACGGGGCTGCGGCCGGCCGCCCGGCGGGCGCTGGGCGTCCCGGACGGGGCCCGGCTGCTGCTGGTCAACGGCGGCAGCCTGGGCGCGGCCCGGCTGACCGAGGCGGCGGTGGGACTCGCCGCCCGGTACCGGACGCGTACCGATCTGCGGCTGCTGATCAAGACCGGCCCCGCCGCCCTGGAGGAGACCCGGGCCCTGCTGGCGGCGAACGGCGGGGCGGCGGTCGCCGAGGCCGTGCCCTATCTGGACCGGATGGACCTGGCGTACGCCGCGGCGGACCTCGTGGTGTGCCGGGCCGGTTCGGCGACCGTCGCCGAGCTGGCCACGATCGGGATGCCGGCGGTGCTGGTGCCGTATCCGCACGCGCCGGGCGACCACCAGACGCACAACGCGCGGGTGCTCTCCGACGCCGGGGCCGCGGTGCTGCTGCCTGACGGGGAGACCACGGCCGAGCGGCTGGACGCGCTGGTCACCCCGCTGCTGACGGACCCCGACCGGCTGGCCGCGATGGGTGCGGCCGCCGACCCCGGCACCCATGCGCACGCCGCGGACCTGCTGGCCGCCAAGACCCTGGCGCTGGCCGGCCGCCACCGCCACCTGACCACGCCCCTGGACGTCAACCCCCCTCTGAAGGAGTCAGCATGAGCAACAGCAACAGCAACAGCAACAGCAGCACTGGACGGCAGTGGGCCGGGCGGCGGGTCCTGGTCACCGGGGCCGAGGGCTTCATCGGTTCCGCCCTGGTCGACCTGCTCGTCGAGGCCGGCGCCGAGGTACGCGCCCTGGTCCACTACAAGCCGTACGCGGAGAAGGGCAATCTGGCGCGCTATCTGACGCCGGGCGGGCCGGTGGAGATGGTCGCGGGGGACGTGCGGGACGCGGGCCGGGTGGCGGACGCGGTCGCCGGCTGCGACACGGTCTTCCATCTGGCCGCGCTGATCGGGATCCCGTACAGCTACGACTCGCCGGGCGCGTACGTGCAGACCAATGTGGTGGGCACGGAGAACGTGGCGGAGGCCTGCCGGCGGCACGAGGTGCGGCGGCTGGTGCACACCTCCACCAGTGAGGTCTACGGGACCGCGCGGACCGCGCCGATCGCCGAGGACCACCCGCTGCAGCCGCAGTCGCCGTACTCCGCCTCGAAGATCGGCGCGGACATGATGGCGCTGTCGCACTGGCACGCCTTCGAGCTGCCGGTGACGGTGGTCCGGCCGTTCAACACCTACGGTCCCCGGCAGTCCGCGCGGGCCGTGATCCCCACGATCCTGGCCCAACTGCACGCGGGCGCCCGGCAGATCAGGCTCGGCTCGCTCACCCCGACCCGGGACTTCACCTACGTCACGGACACCGCGGCCGGGTTCCTGGCGCTGGCCGACTGCGACCGGGCGCTGGGGCAGGTGGTCAACCTCGGCACCGGGCGGGAGATCGCGATCGGCGCGCTCGCCGAGGCGCTGATCACGGCCTCGGGGCGGGACGCGGAGGTGGTGGTCGATCCGGCGCGGCTGCGGCCCTCCGGCAGCGAGGTGGAGCGGCTGCTTTCGGACAACTCCCGGGCGCGGGAATGGGCGGGTTGGCGGCCGGAGGTCTCCTTGGAGGAGGGGCTGAAGCGGACCTCGGCGTGGGTCGCCGAGCATCTGCACCTCTTCGCGGCCGACCGTTACCAGGTCTGATCCGCGTCCCGCTGCCGGCGGGCGTCCTCTGCTACCGGGCGTCGTCGTGTTCCCTGGCCCCGGCGGGCCGGCCGGTCTGCCCGTCCAGCCCGGTCTGCCCGTCCAGGCCGGCCAGTCCGCCGAGGAAGAGGGCGGTGAAGTCCCGGCCCCAGTCGGCGTCCACGGGTTCGCCGCTGACCAGGGTGCGGTGCACGATCGCGCCGGCGATCACGTCGAAGATCAGGTCCATGGTGCGGGCGGCGGTCCGCGCGCCGTCCTCGCCGGGGGTGTCGGCCGGCAGCTCGCCGCGTTCCTGGGCGCGCGCCCGGCCCAGCAGGACCAGGCGCTTCTGGCGGTCGACGATGGCCGAGCGGATCCGTTCGTGCAGCGCCTCGTCGGTGGTGGACTCGGCGACCACGGCCATCAGGGCCGTCTTGGTCTCGGGCCGGGCGAGCAGCGCGCCGAACTGCAGCACCACGCCCTCGATGTCGGCCCGCAGGCAGCCCCGGTCGGGGAGTTCGAGCTCGTCGAAGAGGACCGCCACGGCGTCCACGACGAGCTCGTTCTTGTTCGCCCAGCGGCGGTAGAGCGTCGTCTTGGCGACTCCGGCGCGGGTCGCCACCGCGCTCATGGTCAGCCCTCCCCAGCCGAGGTCGACGAGTGCGGCACGGGTGGCGCTGAGGATCGCGTGGTCGGTCTCGGCGCTGCGCGGGCGGCCCGTGCGGCCCTTCCTCGGGCTGGCGGAGTGGTGCATGCGGGCGACCATACCGGCCAGTACGGGCCGGGGCGGGGCGCCTCGTGAGGGAGATCACGGAGCGCGGGGCCGGAACCGGTTGTTGCGCAGGGGCGACGGCGAGTTACGCTACGACCCGTAGCGTAAGACTGGCATCCCTCCTCCGGATGCGGAGCCGTCTTGAGCGACAACCACCGGCCTGGGTGGGGACCCGAGGCCGCACGTACGGCCGTTGCGGCCGACCGCAGTACCGCGCACCACCCCGGCTGTCCGGCAGCCGGAAACGCTGACCACGTCGATCGACCGCACCGCTTTCCGGATCGCTTTCCGGAACGGACCGCCCAGGGGGGAGGATGGACCCATGCAGCCACGCAATATGTCCATGAGCGGAGTCGTCGACCTCGCAGCGGTGAAGGCGGCCGGGGAAGCGAAGCAGAAGGCGGAGCAGGCACGCGCCGAGGCCGCCCGTACGGGCCGGGCGCCGGCCGGCGGGGCCCGCCTGGTGTACGACGTCGACGAGGCCGGGTTCCAGCAGGACGTCCTGCAGCGCTCCACCGAGGTCCCGGTGGTCATCGACTTCTGGGCCGAGTGGTGCGAGCCGTGCAAGCAGCTGGGTCCGCTGCTGGAGCGCCTCGCGAACGAGTACGCCGGCGCCTTCGTCCTGGCGAAGATCGACGTCGACGCCAACCAGATGCTGTTCCAGCAGTTCGGGGTGCAGGGCATCCCGGCGGTCTTCGCGGTGGTCGCCGGACAGCCGATCCCGCTGTTCCAGGGCGCGGCCCCGGAGGCGCAGATCCGGCAGGTGCTGGACCAGCTGGTGCAGGCCGCCGAGCAGCAGTTCGGCATCGTCGGCGCACAGGTCGACCCGCAGGCCGCGGCCGAGGAGACGGCCCCCGCCGCGCCCGCGCCGGGTCCGTACGACGCGGTGCTGGAGGCCGCCAGTCAGGCGCTGGACGCCGGTGATCTGGGCGGCGCCATCCAGGCGTACAAGAACGTCCTCTCCGACGACCCGGCCAACCCGGAGGCCAAGCTCGGCCTCGCGCAGGCCGAACTCCTGCACCGGGTGCAGGACCTGGACCCGCAGGCGGTGCGCAAGGAGGCCGCGGACAACCCGGCCGACGTGCCGGCGCAGATCCGCGCCGCGGACCTGGACCTGGTCGGCGGGCACGTCGAGGACGCCTTCGGCCGGCTGGTCGAGACGGTGCGGCGGACCGCCGGGGACGACCGGGAGGCCGCGCGGCTCCGGCTGTTGGAGCTGTTCGAGGTCATCGGTGCGGAGGACCCGCGGGTGACGGCGGCGCGTACCGCGCTCGCCCGGGTGCTGTTCTGACCCGCTGTCCTACGAGGCGTCCGGTTCTGACCAGGCGTCCGCTTCTGACCTGTACGCCCTTCGCACGTTGACCAAACAAACGAAGCAGCGGCCACGTTTTACCTAAACTTGGTAAACGTGGCCGCTGTTACTTGGAGTAAGTCAAAGCGACCCCCTTGCGGCACTGTGTCCGCAATTGCGCGATGTCTCTTCGCGGTGAGTGGCGACCGTGTGTGTCGGGGTGATGTCGGTCGGTCGCCACGTGGTTATCAGCCCGTTACCCGCAAGTAACGAGCCCCTTGTGCACGGGCCGTGAATGGACCACGATCGGCCACGCTCGGTCCATTCCCGCAGCCCGGCATCCGGTCGGCGCGACGGGGCACTTGGGTCCCCACCGAGTGGTCGGCGGCAGTGGCGCCGGCCGTGGACAGGGGGGTCTCTGCCCCTTCGGCAGAGCCTGTCCAGGAGGTTGCGCGAGAGCGTGGCCAGTGGTTGTCGCTCGGGGGTGATCGCCGGTATTCGGAAACACGATGTGCCTCCGAGAACAGGCGCTCTCCTTCCCGAGGACGTAGCACTTCTCCCATCCCAGGTACCGCCGCCCCAACTCGGGCGGCAGATACCGGAGATGTACGTCCGAGAAGGAGGAAAGTCATGGAGTCCCTGGCTCGTGGCGGGACCAGATGGAAGCGGTTCGCCGTCGTCATGGTGCCGAGCGTGGCGGCGACCGCCGCGATCGGTGTCGCCCTGTCGCAGGGTGCCCTTGCGGCGTCGTTCAGCGTGTCCGGCCAGCAGTTCAAGGTCACGACGGACCGTCTGGACGGCACCGGCTTCGTCCAGTACGGAGCCATTGACGCCCAGAAGGGCGGCAAGGCTGTCCCGGTGGCGGTCTCGGCGTTCTCCAACGCCAAGATCAAGAACCTGTGCCAGTCGGTGGTCGTTCCGGTCCCGGTCTTCGGCGATGTGTCGCTGAAGCTGTCGGCCGGTGGTGGCAGCACGCCGGTGGAGGCGAAGAACCTCTACATCGACCTGGACCAGCTGGACGCGGACGCGACCTTCAACAACATCAACATCGGTGTTGCTGCGGGATCGACGTCCAAGGGCCCCGGCATTCAGAAGGGTGACAAGACCGACCCGGGCTCGTTCGCCCAGGAGGCCGACTCGGCCGTGCTCACCCACGTCAAGCAGACGGCGTGGGCCACGACGGCCGGCACCTTCAAGCTCAGCGGCCTGAAGATGAGCGTCGCCAAGGGCAAGAACGAGTGCTACTGACGCACTGAGCGTACGGGCGCGGGGCCTTGAGTCAGTGCGGCGGCCCACGCCGTTCCCCGTGCCCGTACGCCGGGTAGCGCTTGGTAGACAACTCAGCTCAGAACCACCGATTTGCCAGTCCCGAGGAGCTGTACGACATGAGCGCCGAAACGCGACCACGGCTGATCGAGTCCGTCGGCCGGAAGCGGATTTCGTTCCGGGAGTGGCGCGGACACCGCCCGTTCTGGGGCGGCATGCTGACTCTGCTGGCCGGCCTCCCGATCATGTACATCCCTTACGCGAATCTCACGATCGGTTCCCTGACCGTCCGCATGGCCACCACCGCCGGCGCCGGCTCGCTGATCATCGGTGTGCTGCTGGTCGTGCTCGGTCTGACCATGTGGTTCCAGCCGGCCTCGCGGGTCTTCGCCGGTGTGGCGGCGATCCTGCTGGCCCTGGTCTCGCTGGTCGTCTCGAACTTCGGCGCCTTCCTGATCGGTTTCCTGCTGGGGCTGATCGGCGGTGCTCTGGGAGTCGCCTGGGCGCCGGGCGGGCCGGAGAAGAGCGGGGACGACGCGGAGGAACCGGTCCGCAACGTCGCCGGGCCGGTGGTCGCGACGGACCCCGCCCGTGGGTCGGGCAACGGACTGGACGACCTGTCAGGAACGAGCCCGATCAATGGAACGAACGGGAGGCACCGTGCCGGGTGACGAGCTGCATGAGGAGAACGCAGCCGCCGGGGCGAGAACCGGGCCGAGGCACGCGGCGCCGAAAAAGCCGCTGCTGACTCGGCTCCACGTGCCCGCGGGCAAGGCGATCGCGATCGCCGCCATGCCGTCCGCCGTCCTCATGGGCATGGGGCTGACGCCCCAGATGGCGATCGCCAAGCCGGCGCCGCCCAAGAGCCCCTTCAAGGACGGTCCGTGCGTCACTGCTCCGGACAAGGTGGACGGACAGGACGGCAAGAAGGCCAAGGCCGGCGCGAAGGACAAGAAGGACGGCGGACAGGCGAAGGGCGACAGCACGTCGTCCACCAAGCCCTCCGCGGAGCCCTCTGCCTCGCCGTCGCCCTCGGCCGGCAAGCAAGCGGACAAGACACCCGAGGCCACGCCGTCCGGCTCCGCCTCGAAGACCGACGAGCCCTCGGGCTCCGCGACCCCGTCGCCGTCGGCCTCCGAGGGGACGAAGGACGACGGGGGTCTGCTGGGCGGGATCGGCGACGCGCTCGGCGGTCTCCTCGGCGGCGGCTCGTCGGACGACGGCAAGGCGTCCGCCTCGCCGAGCACGACTCCGTCCCCCTCGTCGTCGGCCTCGCCGTCGAAGGAGTCCACGTCCGGCGATGCGGCCAAGGACACCGCGTCCGCCGCGGACAAGGCCACCAACCCGGTCAAGGACACCGTCGACGGCCTCACGGGCGGCGCCAAGAAGGCCGGTGACGCCCTCGGGAACGGGTCGAAGACGGTCAACGACGCCGTGCACGGCGCGGTGGGCACGGCCGACAACGCCCTGCCCGGCGGCGGTCTGGACGGCAAGGACGCCGACGGCAAGAAGTCGTACCCCTGCGTCGTCGAGAACAAGCAGAAGGGCAAGGACGAGCAGACGCCCGTCACGCTGCCCGACGACCCCTGGCACCTGGAGTCCAGCGGTCTGACCCTGCGCGGTCTCGACTACGAGGGCGTCGTCAACGTCACCACGCAGAACGGCCACACCAAGCAGGCCCTGAAGTTCACCGCGGACAGCGTGGACATCGGCGACCTGCACCAGATCGTGGACGACAAGGCGTCCGGCAAGCACTACCACGTCCGGTCGACCCCGCACTCCAAGTCCACGATCCGCGGCGGCAAGGTGACCATGTACACCGAGCGGCTGCAGGCCAACCTCTTCGGGCTGATCCCGATCGTCTTCGATCCGGAGCACCCGCCGCCGCTCAACATCCCGTACGCGTACTTCACCAAGGTGAAGCTCGACCAGGCGGGCCAGTTCGGCGGCAACCTCACCGTCCCGGGCATGAACGTGTCCATCGAGGACTGACCGGAGCACCACCCGGCCGGAGCTTTCCGGGAGCCGCGGAAACGGCGGTGGGGCGCCCCTCTCGAGAGGGGCGCCCCACCGCCGTTTCGTCGTACGGGGCGTCAGCCGCGCCCGCCGCCGAGGTGGTGCACCCGGACCATGTTGGTGGTGCCGGGGACGCCGGGGGGCGAACCCGCGGTGATGATCATGGTGTCGCCCTCGCTGTAGCGCTGGAGCTTGAGCAGCTCGGCGTCCACCAGGTCGACCATGGCGTCGGTGTTGTCGACGTGCTCCACCACGAAGCTGTCCACGCCCCAGCTCAGCGTGAGCTGGTTGCGGGTGGAGACGTCGGTGGTGAAGGCCAGGATGGGCTGGACCGCGCGGTAGCGGGACAGCCGGCGGGCGGTGTCACCGGACTTGGTGAAGGCCACCAGCGCCTTGCCGTTGAGGAAGTCGGCCATCTCGGCGGCCGCCCGGGCCACCGAACCGCCCTGCGTGCGCGGCTTCTTGCCGGGCACCAGCGGCTGCAGGCCCTTGGAGAGCAGCTCCTCCTCGGCCGCCTCGACGATCTTCGACATCGTCTTGACGGTCTCGATCGGGTACTGGCCGACCGAGGACTCCGCGGAGAGCATGACCGCGTCGGCGCCGTCGAGGATGGCGTTGGCGACGTCGGACGCCTCGGCGCGGGTCGGCCGGGAGTTGGTGATCATCGACTCCATCATCTGGGTCGCGACGATCACCGGCTTGGCGTTCCGCCGGCACAGCTCCACCAGGCGCTTCTGCACCATCGGGACCTTCTCCAGCGGGTACTCCACCGCCAGGTCACCACGGGCGACCATGACGGCGTCGAAGGCCATCACGACCTCCTCCATGTTGGCCACCGCCTGCGGCTTCTCCACCTTGGCGATGACCGGCACCCGGCGGCCCACCTCGTCCATGACGCGGTGCACGTCCTGGACGTCCTTGGCGTCCCGGACGAAGGACAGCGCGACCATGTCGCAGCCCATCCGCAGGGCGAACTTCAGGTCCTCGATGTCCTTCTCGGACAGCGCGGGGACGTTCACCGCGGCGCCGGGCAGGTTGATGCCCTTGTGGTCGGAGATGACCCCGCCCTCGATGACGATGGTGCGCACCTGCGGGCCGTCGACCTCGATGACCTGGAGGGCGACGTTGCCGTCGTTGATCAGGACCGGGTCGCCCTTGGAGACGTCACCGGGCAGGCCCTTGTAGGTGGTGCCGCAGATGGTCTTGTCGCCGGGCACGTCCTCGGTGGTGATGACGAACTCGTCGCCGCGCACCAGCTCCACCGGGCCGTCGGCGAAGGTCTCCAGGCGGATCTTGGGGCCCTGGAGGTCGGCCAGCACGCCGATGGCGCGGCCGGTCTCCTCCTGGGCCTTGCGGAGTCGGTGGTACCGCTCCTCGTGCTCCGAGTGGGTCCCGTGGCTCATGTTGAAACGGGCCACATTCATACCGGCCTCGATCAGCGTCTTCAGCTGCTCGAAGGAGTCGACGGCGGGGCCCAGGGTGCAGACGATTTTGGAACGGCGCATGGCTTGGATCCTATCGGTTTGTTTCAGAGCGGAATATTCCGGTAGGCGAAAACACCAACGTCTAGGCGTTGACCAGGGCGTATGTCTGCTGGGCGATCTCCAGTTCCTCGTCGGTGGGCACCACGGCGACCGCGACCCGGGCGTAGTCCGGCGAGATCAGCCGCGGCTCGCCGGAGCGGACGGCGTTCAGCGAGGCGTCCACGGCCAGGCCCATCTCCGCAAGGCCCGCGACGGCGGCCTCGCGCACCGGGGCGGCGTTCTCCCCGACGCCCGCGGTGAAGGCCACCGCGTCGACCTTGCCGAGCACCGCGCTGTAGGCGCCGATGTACTTCTTCAGCCGGTGGATGTAGATGTCGAAGGCGAGCCGGGCCCGCTCGTCGCCCTCGTCGATCCGGCGGCGGATCTCCCGCATGTCGTTGTCGCCGCACAGCCCGACCAGCCCGCTCTTCTTGTTGAGCAGCGCGTCGATCTCGTCCGTCGACATCCCCGCCACCCGCTTGAGGTGGAAGGTCACGGCCGGGTCGATGTCGCCGGACCGGGTGCCCATGACCAGCCCCTCCAGCGGCGTCAGGCCCATCGAGGTGTCCACGCAGCGGCCGCCGGCCACCGCCGAGGCGGAGGCGCCGTTGCCCAGGTGCAGCACGATGACGTTGACCTCGGAGGGGTCCTTGCCCAGCAGCTCGGCGGTCTTGCGGGAGACGTACGCGTGCGAGGTGCCGTGGAAGCCGTAGCGGCGGATCCGGTGGGCGTCGGCGGTCGCCACGTCGATGGCGTAACGGGCCGCGTGCTCCGGCATCGTGGTGTGGAAGGCGGTGTCGAAGACGGCAACCTGCGGCAGGTCGGGGCGGAGCGCTCGGGCGGTCCGGATGCCGGTGATGTTCGCCGGGTTGTGCAGCGGGGCGACCGGCACCAGCCGCTCGATCTCCGTCAGGACCGCGTCGTCGATCACGGTCGGCGCGGTGAACTTCAGCCCGCCGTGCACCACCCGGTGCCCGATCGCGGCCAGCTCGGGGGAGTCCAGGCCGAGCCCGTCGGCGGCCAGCTCCGCGGCGACGGCCTTCAGCGCGGCCTCGTGGTCGGCTATCGCGCCCTCGGTCTCGCGCTTCTCCCCGCCGGACGCCAGCGGCGTGTGCACCAGGCGCGAGGTCTCCTCGCCGATCCGCTCGACGAGCCCGACGGCGAGCCGGGTGCTGCTCGCCATGTCGAGCAGCTGGTACTTCACCGACGAGGAGCCGGAGTTGAGGACGAGGACGCGGGTGGCGGTGGCAGACATCTGGTGCTTTCCGGTGGGTGGCGGGGAGGGGCTTGGCGGGGTCAGGCGGTGTGTCCGGCGCCGGGCCGGGCGCCCTGTGCCTGGATGGCGGTGATGGCGACGGTGTTGACGATGTCCTGGACCAGCGCACCGCGCGAGAGGTCGTTGACCGGCTTGCGCAGGCCCTGCAGGACCGGGCCGACGGCGACCGCACCGGCCGAGCGCTGCACGGCCTTGTAGGTGTTGTTGCCGGTGTTGAGGTCCGGGAAGATCAGCACGGTCGCCTTGCCGGCCACGTCGGACTCCGGGAGCTTGGTCCGCGCGACCGCCGCGTCCACCGCCGCGTCGTACTGGATCGGGCCCTCGACCTTGAGGTCCGGGCGGAGTTCGCGGACCAGCTCGGTGGCCTTGCGGACCTTGTCGACGTCCGCGCCGGAGCCGGACGTGCCGGTGGAGTACGACAGCATCGCGATCCGCGGCTCGACGCCGAACTGGGCCGCGGTGGTGGCCGACTGGATGGCGATGTCGGCCAGCTGCTCGGCGTTCGGGTCCGGGTTGACCGCGCAGTCGCCGTAGACCAGCACCCGGTCGGCCAGGCACATGAAGAACACCGACGAGACGATCTGCGCGTTCGGCTTGGTCTTGATGACCTCGAAGGCCGGGCGGATGGTCGCCGCGGTGGAGTGCGCCGCACCGGAGACCATGCCGTCGGCCAGGCCCTCCTGGACCATCAGCGTGCCGAAGTAGGAGACGTCGGCGACCACGTCGTAGGCCAGCTCGTAGCTGACGCCCTTGTGGGCGCGGACCTTGGCGTACAGCTCGGCGAACCGCTCGCGGAGCTCGGAGGTCTGGGGGTCGATGATCTGGGCGGCCGCCAGGTCGATGGCCAGGTCGGCGGCGCGCTTGCGGATCGCCTCCTCCTCGCCCAGCAGCGTCAGGTCGCACACGTCGCGGCGCAGCAGCACATCGGCGGCGCGCAGCACCCGCTCCTCGGTGCCCTCGGGGAGGACCACCCGGCGGCGGCCGGAGCGGGAGCGCTCGATCAGCTCGTGCTCGAACATCATCGGGGTGACCCGGCCGGAGCGGGCCACCGAGATCCGGTTGGTCAGCTCGACGGTGTCCACGTGCCGCTCGAAGAGGCCCAGCGCGGTCTCCGCCTTGCGCGGCGAGGCGGCGTTGAGCTTGCCCTCGATGGCGAACAGCTCGCCGGCGGTCGGGAAGGAGCCGCCCGGTACGGAGACCACCGGGGTGCCGGGGGCGAGCCGGCCGGCCAGCGCCATGATGTCGGGGCCGGGCCGCTCGTCGAGGGTGAGCAGCACACCGGCGATCGGCGGGGCCCCGGCGCTGTGCGCGGCGAGCGAGCCGATGACCAGGTCGGCCCGGTCCCCGGGGGTCACCACGAGGCAGCCGGGGGTGAGGGCCTTGAGGAAGGTCGGCAGCATGGCGCCGCCGAAGACGAAGTCGCGGGCGTCCCGGGCCAGGCCGGAGTCGTCGCCCAGGAGTATCTCGGCGCCGAGGGTGTGCACGATCTGGCCGACGGTCGGGGCGGAGAGCGAGCCGTCCTCGGGAAGCGCGTAGCAGGGCACCGGCAGGCGGGCGGCGAGCCGCTCGACGACCGCCTCGCGCAGCTCGGGGGCCACCCGGTTGACGATCACGGAGACCACGTCGCAGCCGAGCGACTGGAAGGCGCGGTAGGCGTTGCGGGCCTCGGCGCGGACCGACTCGGCCTCCTGGCCCTGGCCGCCGACGACGGCGATCAGCGAGGCGCCGAACTCGTTGGCGAGCCGGGCGTTCAGGCTCAGCTCGTCGGGCAGGCTGGTGTCGGCGTAGTCCGAGCCGAGGACCAGGACGTACTCGTAGTCGCGGGCCACCGCGTGGAAGCGGTCGACGAGCCGGGAGACCAGCTCGTCGGTGCCGCGCTCGGCCTGGAGCGTGGCGGCCTCGTCGTAGGCCATGCCGTACCCGGTCTCGGGGGACTGGGAGAGCCGGTAGCGGGCCCGCAGCAGGTCGAAGAGGCGGTCCGGTCCGTCGTGGACCAGCGGGCGGAAGACCCCCACCCGGTCGACGTGGCGGGTCAGGAGCTCCATGACTCCCAGCTCCACGACCTGACGGCCGTCGCCGCGGTCGATACCGGTCACGTATACGCTGCGCGTCACGCGTGCTCTCCGATCCATTCCGTTGGTCGCAAGGTCAAAATTGGCCGTTATGGTGGGCTTGCCCCTCTTGACAATACCTGCGCGTGTGGCTAGGTCGCTCTTCCAGTTTCCCTTGAGGGGGCCGGGCGGGGACAGTAGGGGTGGGGTCGATGTGTGAGGCCGGGACCCGTCGGGCCCGTGAAACAATCGGACCGGCTCAGGAACCCACAGCGAGCACAGGAGACACAGCACGATGCGTATCGGAGTCCTCACCGCAGGCGGCGACTGCCCCGGCCTGAACGCTGTGATCCGGTCCGTCGTCCACCGCGCCCTCACCGGCCACGGCGACGAGGTCATAGGTTTCGAGGACGGCTTCGCCGGCCTGCTCGACGGCCGCTTCCGCAAGCTGGACCTGGAGGCGGTCAGCGGCATCCTCGCCCGCGGCGGCACCATCCTCGGCTCCTCCCGGCTGGAGCGCGCCCGGCTGCGCGAGGCCTGCGAGGACGCCAAGGACCACTCCAAGGACTACGGCATCGATGTCCTGATCCCGATCGGCGGCGAGGGCACCCTCACCGCGGCCCGGATGCTGTCGGACGCCGGACTGCCCGTCGTCGGCGTCCCCAAAACCATCGACAACGACATCTCCTCCACCGACCGCACTTTCGGCTTCGACACCGCCGTCGGCGTGGCGACCGAGGCCATCGACCGCCTCAAGACCACCGCGGAGTCCCACCAGCGGGTCATGGTCGTCGAGGTGATGGGCCGGCACGCCGGCTGGATCGCGCTGGAGTCCGGGATGGCCGGCGGCGCCCACGCCATCTGCCTGCCCGAGCGCCCCTTCGACCCGGCCGACCTGTGCACGATGGTCGAGGAGCGGTTCTCCCGCGGCAAGAAGTTCGCGGTCATCTGCGTCGCCGAGGGCGCACACCCGGCGCCGGGGTCCATGGACTACGGCAAGGGCGCCATCGACCAGTTCGGCCACGAGCGCTTCCAGGGCATCGGCACCGCCCTCGCCCGCGAACTGGAGCACCGCCTCGGCAAGGAGGCCCGGCCGGTCATCCTCGGTCACGTCCAGCGCGGCGGTACCCCGACCGCGTACGACCGGGTGCTCGCCACCCGCTTCGGCTGGCACGCCGTCGAGGCCGCACACCGCGGTGACTTCGGCAAGATGACCGCCCTGCGCGGCACGGACATCACGATGGTGCCGCTGGCCGACGCGATCACCGAGCTCAAGACAGTGCCGGGGTGGCGGATGGACGAGGCCGAGTCGGTCTTCTGAGCCCCGGGCCCCACCGCGTACGACGGCGGCGCGCCTCCCCTCGGTCGAGGGAGGGCGCGCCGCCGTTCGTCCGCGCGGTCACTGCGCGCCGATCGCCTCCAGCATGTTCAGCCGGGCGGCCCGGCGGGCCGGCCACAGCGCGGCCAGCACCCCCACGACCAGCGCGATCAGCAGGAACAGCCCGAGCCTGCCCCAGGGCAGCAGCAGCTGGTAGGTGGGGAGGCCGTGGCCGAGCATGGTGCCGGCGGCCCAGGAGAGGAAGATCCCCAGGCCGATTCCCAGGCCCGCGCCGAACAGCGCGATGACCACCGACTCCAGCCGGACCATCTGCTTGATCCCGCTGCGGGCCAGTCCGATCGCCCGCAGCATCCCGATCTCCCGGGTCCGCTCGAAGACCGACATGGCGAGGGTGTTGACGACACCCACCACCGCGATGACGACGGACATGCCCAGCAGCCCGTAGGAGATGTAGAGCACCGTGTTGATGTTCTCCGCGCTCGCCTTGCGCAGGTCGGCGCGGTCCTGGACCTTCAGCAGCGGACTGTCGCCGAGCGCGTGCCGGATCGGGGCCACCAGCCCGTCCGTGCGGCCGTCCTGGGCCTTGACCAGCAGCTCGTCGTTCAGCGGCCGGTCCAGGTGCGGATCGACCACTGAGGTGGCGCCGATCGAGTCGCCGAGCACCTCGTTGTCCGCGTAGATGCCGGTGATCCGCAGCTTCGTCTTCTTGTTGTCGCGGAACGTGGCGTCCAGGGTGTCGCCGGGGTGCCAGCCCTTCTTCTTGGCCATGTCCTGGGAGACCGCGATGCCGTCGGTTCCGGTGTGCGGCAACGAGCCGCTGACGAAGTCCAGTTGGGCGACCTTGCCGATCGTGGTGAGGTCGGTGCCGATCAGGCTCATGGAGTAAGTGGTCGACCCGATGCCCGTGCGGCGCAGCGGAGCCATCGCCTCGACGCCGGGGAGGTCCGCCACCTTCTGCGACAGCGCGGTGTCCAGGCCGGTGTACGTCGAGGTGCTGACCTTGAGGTCGGCCGTCAGCCCCTTGGCCGCCATCTCGTCCATGGCCTGCTGCGTGGAGATCCCGACGACCGTCATGCCGGTCATCAGGGTGAGGCCGATCATCAGCGCCGAGGCGGTCGCCGCCGTACGGCGGGGGTTGCGCAGCGCGTTCTCCTTGGCCAGCTTGCCGCTGACGCCGAACAGCCGGGTGGTGACGACGCCCGCCAGCGAGACCAGGGGCCGCGACAGCAGCGGCGCGAGGATGATGACGCCGGTCAGCGTCACCATGGAGCCCGCCATCGCGGTCGTCAGGTCGTCGACGGACGTCAGGGTGCGGACGTAGAGCATGATCGCGACACCGATGCCGGTGATGACCGCGCCGAGGGAGTTGCGGATCACCAGGCTGCGCGGCGCCGGCGGCGCCTCGACGGTGTTGAGCGCTTCCACCGGGGCGATCTTCGCGGCCTTGCGGGACGGCAGCCAGGCGGCCAGTACGGTCACCACGACGCCCACGCCGAGTGCGGAGAGCACCGCGGTCGGGCTGATGACGACCGGTCCGTTCGGGAAGCCCGCGCCGTTGGCGTTGAGCACCGCCCGCAGGCTCACCGCGAGCCCCAGGCCCAGCGCGAAACCGACGGCCGAGGAGATCAGCCCCAGCAGGGCCGCCTCGGCGAGGACCGAGCGGACCACCTGCCGGCGGGAGGCGCCGACCGCGCGCAGCAGGGCGATCTCCCGGCTGCGCTGGGAGATCAGCATGGTGAAGGTGTTGGCGATGATGAAGACACCGACGAACAGCGCGATCCCGGCGAAGGTCAGCAGCGTCTGGGTCAGGGAATTGTTCTTCTCGGCGATCATCGTGGACTGCGTGGCGGCGAGCGTGGCACCGCTGGTCGCCTCGGCGCGGTCCTTGGGCAGGATCCCGCGGACCTTCGCGGTCAGGGCCTGCTGATCGGCGCCGGGCGCGGCGCCCACCACCAGCTCGTCGAACTGACCGGGGTGCAGATACAGCTTCTGTGCAGTCGCGGTGTCGAAGAGCGCGAGGCTGCCGCCCGCGGTCACCTGCGGATCGTCGGTGGTCACGATGCCGACCAGCTTCTTGGTCAGCGCCGGGCCGTCGGTGGCGAACTTCACGGAGTCGCCGAGCTTGTGGCCGGACGCCTTCGCGGTGGCCTCGTCCAGCGCGATCTCGTTCGCGGCGGCCGGTCCGCGGCCCTGCTTCAGCGGGTAGCGGGGGTCGTGGCCGTCCTTGTCCGGCTGGAAGTTGACGGCGAGGTTCTGCCAGCCGTCGCCGATCGGTGCGCCGTCCGGGCCGGCGAGGGTGGCCGTGCCGGTGACGTTGCGCCGCACGGACGTCACGCCGGGCAGGGCACCGATGCGGTCGGCCAGCTTGTCGTCGAGGAGGGTGGCCCGTTTGCCGTCCTTGCCGGTGACCGGCGCGTTGTCCGCGGGGACGTCCTGAACGGAGACGGCCACCCCGTCGAGGTTCCTGGCGGAGGCCTTCTTGATGGCCCCGCCGACGGTGTCACTGAAGATGAGGGTGCCGGCGACGAAGGCGACGCCGAGCAGCACCGCGAGCGCGGTCATCATCAATCGGGCTTTGTGCGCAAGGAGGTTGCGCAGGGCGGTACGCAGCATGGTGGTGGTGTCTGTCCTGGTCCGGTGGCGGGGGAGGAAGGGCTGCGCCCGGAGGCGCGGCTGGGGCGGGACGGGCCCGCGTCGGCTGGTCCGGCCCTCGGCTAGCTGGTCCGGCCCTTGGCGTCGAACAGCCGCATCCGGTCGAGCACCGCGTCCGCGGTCGGCTCGTGCAGCTCCTCGACGATCCGGCCGTCGGCCAGGAAGACCACCCGGTCCGCGTAGCCGGCCGCGACCGGGTCGTGGGTGACCATCACCACCGTCTGCTCCATCGCCCGCACCGACTCGCGCAGGAAGCCCAGGACTTCGGCGCCGGAGCGGGAGTCGAGGTTGCCGGTCGGCTCGTCGGCGAAGATGATCTCCGGCCGGGCGGCCAGCGCCCGGGCCACCGCGACCCGCTGCTGCTGGCCGCCGGAGAGCTGGGCCGGCCGGTGCGCCAGCCGTCCGCCCAGCCCGACGGTCTCGATGACCGCGCTGACCCACTCCCGGTCGGGCTTGCGGCCCGCGATGTCCATGGGGAGGGTGATGTTCTCCAGCGCGGTGAGCGTGGGCAGCAGGTTGAACGCCTGGAAGATGAAGCCGATCTTGTCGCGGCGCAGCCGGGTCAGCTGCTTGTCGTTGAGCGAGCCCAGCTCCACGTCCCCTATGCGGGCCGAACCGCCGGAGATCTTGTCCAGGCCCGCCATGCAGTGCATCAGCGTGGACTTGCCGGAGCCGGACGGGCCCATGATCGCGGTGAACCGGGCCTTGCCGAAGTCCACGGAGACGGAGTCCAGCGCCACCACCCGGGTTTCCCCCTGGCCGTAGACCTTGCTCAGGTCGGTGGCGCGGGCGGCGACGGCGCCGGCGGTGCGGGTGGGTGCGGACGAGCCGGGAAGGCCCGGGAAGGCGGCCGGGTGGGACACGGGGACTCCTGGAAGGGGACGGGAAATTCGACCTCCCCATTCTCGAAGGCGCAGGTCAGCCTGGTCGTCGGCCCCAGGGACGGAAAGCCGGACCGATCGGAAGGGTGACATCGGCCCCCGGAGTCCACCTCTGGGGGGACGGCCGTACGACCTGGGACCGACGGGATCCCTCAGGGTCGCTCGCGCGCTGCCGGGCGCCGGGGCGCGCGGTCAGGGCAGATCGCCGACCCGTGCCCAGAACTCGGCCAGGATGCCGTCGAGGAAGGCGCGCCCCGCCTCGCCCGACTCCCCGGTCCCGTCGCCGCCGCCCCAGTTGAGCGTAGCCGCCATCGACGCCTGGTAGTCGGCGTGCAGCGCCTGCAGAACCTCCTGGATCCGCTGCTTGGGCACCGGGACGAGCTTGCCGACCGGCCGGACGTACGCCTGCCAGCGGGTGGTGGCCGCGCTGGTCAGCAGCTCGGAGAGCTTGGCGTCCTGGCCGGTGAAGCGGAGCAGCGCGGGCAGCGGCAGGTCCAGCGTCTCGGCCAGCGCGGCGGCCTGCCGCTCGCTGCCGCCCCACTTCCCGCCCGCCTCCAGACGCTCGTACCCGGCCGGGTCCATGCCGATCCGCAGGGCGAGCGCGTCCGGTGCCAGGCCGGCCGCGAGGCGGTACTCGCGCAGGGTGCCGGGGGCGCCGAGCAGTTCGCCGGGCGCGCACCACAGGGCGCCGGCGAGCGCGGTCAGTTCGGATTCCGTAGGAGCGCTTTCCCCCAATTCCCAGGACGCCACCGTGGCCGGGGAGACCGGAATTCCATAAGCGGCGCGAATTCCGTAGGCGACATGGGCAGGGGTCATGCCGAGGGCCTCGCGGAGCCGGCGGGCGGCGGTGGCGTCGAAAGGGGGCCTGCGCGGCTCCCCGGCGTGCGTGTTCACCGGCACACGGTAAGTGACGATGTGGCTTCGCACCTATCGTGTGGAAACCCAAGGATGGAAGTCGTAGGAACCTCCTAGCCGGTCGGCTTTTCTCGGCCGGGGCGTGAAGATTTCCGGCCGATCGGTCGCTCACCAGCACCGACCGGCCCACCTCTCCTTCACTACCCCTTCACGGCGCCGCCCAGCGCGAAACCCCCGCCGAGTCGCCGGGAAATGAGGACGTACAGCAGCACGACCGGTGTCGAGTAAAGGAGGGAGAATGCCGCGAGTTCGCCGAACGCGATGGCCCCGTAATTGCCGAAGAAATTGAAAATGCTGACCGAGGCGGGCAGTTGCTCCGGGGAGAGCAGCAGCATGAACGGCACGAAGAAATTGCCCCACATCATGATGAAGGTGTAGATGGCGACCACCGCGAGTCCGGGTCCCATCAGCGGCAGGATCACCCGCAGCAGGGTCTGCCACCACGACGCGCCGTCGGTCCACGCCGCCTCCTCCAGGGCCCGCGGCACCCCGTCCATGAAGTTCTTCATCAGCCAGACGGCGAACGGGAGTTGGGCCGCGGCCAGGAACAGCGCGGTGCCGTAGCGGGTGTCGATCAGGTTGATCTGTACGAACAGCCCGTACACCGGCACCATCACCGCGGTGATCGGCAGACACGTCGAGAACAGGATGGTCAGCAGGTACGGGCGGGCGAAGCGGGAGCGGAAGCGGGACAGCGGATAGGCGGCCAGCGCCGCGCAGACCACCGTGAGCAGGGTGGCGCCGCCGCAGATCAGCAGGCTGTTGAGCATCGGCGTGAAGGTGATCTCGTCGGTCAGCACCGCCGAGAAGTTCTCCAGCGTCGGGGACGCCGGCGGCCGCACCCGCAGCGTGGCGTGCGCGTCCAGCGACGCCAGCACCAGCCACAGCAGCGGAACGGCGAACGCCACCGCGACGACCAGCAGCCCGGCGTCGGCGGCCAGCCGGCGGACGACCCGCCGGGGGAGGGGCAGCGGCACCGCGTCAGACCTCCTCGCGCATCAGGCGCAGCCAGCCGGCCGCGAACACCGCGCCCACCAGCAGCAACAGCAGTGCCACCGCGGTGCCGTAGCCGATCAGCGACTTCAGGAACGCCTGGTCGTACATGAACACCGGCAGCGTCTGGCTGCGGTTGCCCGGGCCGCCCCGGGTCATCGCCCAGATCAGCCCGAAGACGGAGAGCGTCTGCAGGGTGTTGAGCATCAGGTTCGTGCCGATGGAACGGCGGATCATCGGCAGCGTGATGTGCCACAGCCGGCGCAGCCCGCCCGCGCCGTCCACCTCGGCGGACTCGGTGACCTCCGGCGGGATGTCGGACAGCGCCGCGGAGTAGATCAGCATCGAGAACGCCGTACCGCGCCAGACGTTGGCGAACGACACCGCCAGGATCGGCAGCGTGAACAGCCAGTTCTGGGTGGGCAGATGGAGCCAGGAGAGCACCGCGTTCAGGGTGCCGCGCCGCTCGAAGAACGTGTACAGCAGGAAGCCGGCGACGATCTCCGGGAGCACCCAGGCGGTGATCACCACGGCACCGGTCAGCACCCGCACGGGACGCGAGGCGCGCCGCATCAGACCGGCCAGCGCCAGGCCGAGGGTGTTCTGCCCGAGGATCGAGGAGACCACCGTGAACACCAGCGTCAGCACCACCGCGTTGCGGAAGCCCGGATCGCCGAAGGCGTGCCGGAAGTTGGCCAGGCCCACGAAGGACGCCGACTCCTGACCGGTCAGCTGGGTGTCGGTGAAGGCGAGGTAGACGCAGTAGGCGATCGGGCCGGCCAGGAAGAGCAGCAGCAGGACGGTGGCCGGGAGGAGCGGCGACCAGCGCAGCAACCGGGTGCGGACCGGGACGGCCCGCGGCGTACGGGCGCGGGCGGCGGTCCGGGCGCCGGCGACGGTGCCGGTCATGGCCGGGCGACGGTCCGGCCGTCCACGATCGACCCGAGGCCCTCGTCGTAGTCCTTGGCCGCCTCGGCCGGCGAGGAGTCATCGGCGGTGACCGCCTCCATCGCCTCCCCGATCGCCGCCGCGACCTTCGGGTACTCGGGCAGCGCGGGACGGAAGCGGCTGACCTTCACCAGCGAGGTGAAGAAGCCGATGCCGGGGACGGACTTCAGATAGCGCGGATCGGTCGCGACGTCCTTGCGCACCGAGATCTGCGCGCCCCGTACGCACCACTCCAGCGCGTTCGCCTTCGACTGGAAGGTCTGGATCAACTTCCAGGCCAGATCGGGCTGTTGGGCCCGCTGCGGCACCGACCAGGTCCAGCCGCCGGCCAGGCTCACCGTGCCCGGCGGGCCACCGTGCCGGGTGGGGAACGGCGCCTGGCCCAGCGTCGTCGACCACTGCGGCCAGGGGTTGCCGCCGCCGGTCTTCTGCCACTGCTGGCCCAGCCACGAGCCGTCCAGATCGATCGCCAGCTTCTCCTCGGGGAGAAGCTCGGCGGCCACATTGGTCTGGATGTTGGGGCTGAGCGCGTCGGAGACCTCGGGGCCGAGCCCCTCCTTGTAGACGGTGTCGATGAAGGTCAGGCTGTCCCGGAAGCCCTTGCTGCCGGTGACCCACTTCTTGGCCGCCGGGTCGTACAGCGGGTCCCGCCCCGTGCCGTACAGCAGCATCTCGAAGCCCTGCATCACGGCCGCCTCGCCGGCGCCCTTGCCGGTGAAGACGTTCAGCGGGATCACCCCGGGGACCTTCTTCTTGATCGTCCGGGCCGCGGCCAGCACCTCGTCCCAGGTCCTCGGCCGCCAGTTCGCCGGCAGCCCGGCGCGGCGGAAGATCTTCTTGTTGAACCACAGGCCGCGGGTGTCCGTACCGTCCGGGACGCCGTACGTCTTACCGTCCTGCCCCCGGGCCGCGGCCTTCGCGGCCGGCTCGAACTGCCGCCAGTCGGCCCACGACTTCACCTGCGCGTCCAGCGGCCGCAGCAGCCCCGCCTTGATGTCGGAGTTGACCAGGAAGGTGTCCTCGTAGACCAGGTCGGGGGCGGTCCTGGGGGAGCGCATCATCTGCTGGATCTTGGCGTAGTAGTCGTTCTCCGACGCCTGGATCGGGATCAGCCGGACCTTCTTGCCCGGGTTGTTCTTCTCGAACTGCCGGGCCACCAGGCGTATGTAGTCGTCCCGCACCGTGACCTTGGCGTTGGTGTCCTTGATGAAGGCCACCTTGACGGTGTCCTTGTCGCTCCCGGACCCGCTGCCGCAGCCGGTGAGCGTCCCGGCGGCGACGGCGGCGGCGACGAGCAGAATCAGCGGAGCGGTGGGACGCACGGCAGACCTCCTGCGGGACCACGGCCAACTCACCACGGGTTGCTGCCCGCTGAACGTAAGTCACCGATCACAGCGGGTCAATGGCCCGACCAGCGGTAGCGCAATTCGGGCCGGCCGACCTGGCCGTACTGCGGCGCGCGGACCGCCCGGCCGCCGTCCACCAGATGCTCCAGATAGCGGCGCGCGGTGATCCGGGAAATGCCCACGTCGGCGGCGGCCTCGGCGGCGGTCAGCCCGCGCTCGGCGGCCCGCAGCACATCGGTCACCGCCCGCAGGGTGGCCGCGGTGAGCCCCTTGGGCAGCGCGGCCGGCCGCGGGGCGCGCAGCGCGGCGATCGCCCGGTCCACCTCGTCCTGCCCGCTGGCCTCCCCGCTCGTGGCGCGGAACTCGGCGTACCGGGTGAGCCGGTCCCGCAGCGTGGCGAAGGTGAACGGCTTCAGTACGTACTGCACCACCCCCAGCGAGACGCCCTCCCGGACCATCGCCAGATCGCGGGCCGAGGTGACCGCGATGATGTCGGCCCCGTGCCCGGCCGCGCGCAGCGTCCGCACCAGCTGCAGCCCGTGCCCGTCGGGCAGATACAGGTCCAGCAGCAGCAGATCGACCGGGTGCTGGTCGAGGTGGCGGCGGGCGTCGCCCATGGAGTGCGCGGTGCCGGACACGGTGAAGCCGGGCACCCGCCCGACGTACAGGGCGTGCGCGTCGGCGGCCACCGGATCGTCCTCGACGACCAGCACCCGGATGTCCAAGGGGCTCACCGCCGCCCACCTCCCTCGGCCGGGCCGGCCGGCCCGCATGCCCTGCTCATACCGTCGCCCCCGTCCGCAGCGGCAGCCGCACGGTGAACCGCGCGCCGCCCTCCGCCGCCCGTTCCAGCGTCACGGTGCCGCCGTTGCGCCGCACCGCCTGCCGTACCAGCGCCAGCCCCAGCCCCCGGCCGGCCGCGCCCTGCTTGGTGCTCCAGCCCCGCCGGAAGATCTCCTCGGCGGCCTCCGCGGCCACCCCCGGCCCGTTGTCCGCCACCCGCAGCAGCAGCTCGCCGCCGTCCGCGTGGGCGGTGACCCGCACCTGCGGCGGCTCGGCCGGGGCGTGCTCCGGGCCCGGGGCCGCCGCGTCGATGGCGTTGTCGAGGAGGTTGCCCAGCATCGTCACCAGGTCCCGGGCCGGCAGCCCGGGCGGCAGCACCCCGTCGTCGATCCGGCTGTCCGGCGTCAGGGTCAGCTCCACCCCGCGCTCGTTGGCCTGGGCGGCCTTGCCCAGCAGCAGCGCGGCCAGCACCGGTTCGGCGACCGCCCCGACGACCTGGTCGGTCAGCGCCTGCGCCAGTTCCAGCTCGGCGGTGGCGAACGTGACCGCCTCCTCGGCCCGGCCCAGTTCGATCAGCGAGACCACGGTGTGCAGCCGGTTGGCGGCCTCGTGCGCCTGCGACCGCAGCGCCTCGGCGAAGCCCCGCACCGAGTCCAGCTCACCGGAGAGCGCCTGGAGTTCGGTGTGGTCCCGCAGGGTGACGACGCTGCCGTGCTGCTCGCCGCCGGAGACCGGCGCGGAGTTGACCACCAGCACCCGGTCGCGGGTCAGATGCAGCTCGTCGACCCGCGGCCCGGGCTCCCGCAGTGCCTCGGTCAGCGGCTCCGGCAGCCCCAGCTCGGTCACCGCCCGGCCCACCGCGTCCCCGGACAGGCCCAGCAGCTCCCGCCCGCCGTCGTTGATCAGCGCGACCCGGCGCCGCCCGTCCAGCATCAGCAGCCCCTCGCGCACGGCGTGCAGCGCCGCCTGGTGGTAGTCGTGCATCCGGCCGAGCTCCTGGGCGTTCATGCCGTGGGTGTGGCGGCGCAGCCGGGCGTTGATCACGTACGTGCCGGCACCGCCCAGCACCAGCGCCGCCGCGGCCACCCCGACCACCGCGAGCACCTGCTCGCGCAGCTGCCGGCTGATCGTCTTGATCGTGATCCCCGAGCTGACCAGCGCGGTGATCCGGCCGCCGGCCCGCGGATCGCGGACCGGGGCGACCACCCGTACGGACGGGCCGAGCACCCCCATGTGCGTCTCCGGGAAGATCCGGCCGTGCAGCGCCGGCCCGATGTGCCCCAGGTACTTCTGCCCGATCGCGGACGGCTCCGGATGCGTCCAGCGGGTCCCGTCCGGAGCCATCACCACCACGAAGTCCACCCCCGCGTCGCGCCGCAGCCGCTCGGCGTACGGCTGGAGCGCGGCCGTCGGGTCCTCGGTGCGGGCCGCCGCCACCACGGCCGGGGAATCGGCCACGGCGGTCGCGGCCGCGGTCGCCTGCCGCTGCGCCGTCTCCTCCGCCTGCCGCCCGGCACTGAGGTACGCGAACACGGCGCAGCCCACGACGACCACCGCGACCAGCACCACCTGCATGGCGAAGAGCTGGCCGGCCAGGCTGCGGGGACCGCGCAGCCGGCCGGGCCACCGGGGCCCGCGGGGTCGGGGGAGTCGCATACGGAACAGTCTGCCGGGTCACTTTTACGTGAACGAAATGTACGTAAGGGTGACGGGCGCCACAGTGGGCCTGCATAGTCGCCGGGACTCATCGTGCGCCGAGCCTCCCCAGTGCCTGAACGGCCTGGGTGGTGCCCCAGATCAGGCGCAGGACCGTAGACCCGAGGAGGCAGCCGTGGCTGCACAGACCCCGCCGTCCGGGGTGACCACCGAGGAAGCCGCGCCGGCGAAGCGGGACCGGACCCACTTCCTCTACATCGCCGTGATCGGGGCGGTGCTCCTCGGCATCATCGTGGGCTTCGCCGCCCCCGGTGTCGCCGTCGAGCTCAAGCCGCTCGGTACCGGGTTCGTGAACCTGATCAAGATGATGATCTCGCCGGTCATCTTCTGCACCATCGTGCTGGGCGTCGGCTCGGTCCGTAAGGCCGCCAAGGTCGGCGCGGTGGGCGGACTGGCCCTCGGCTACTTCATGGTGATGTCGACCGTCGCGCTGGCCATCGGCCTGGTCGTCGGGAACGTCCTGGAGCCCGGCTCCGGGCTGCACCTGACCGAATCCGTGCGGCACGCGGGCCACGCGCAGACCTCCGGCAGCGCCGAATCGCTGCCCGAGTTCCTGCTCGGCATGATCCCCACCACCCTGGTCTCCGCCTTCACCCAGGGCGAGGTGCTGCAGACGCTGCTGGTGGCGCTGCTGGTCGGCTTCGGACTGCAGGCGCTGGGCTCGGCGGGCGAGCCGGTGCTGCGCGGCGTCGGACACCTGCAGAAGCTGGTCTTCCGGGTGCTGGCCATGATCATGTGGGCGGCGCCGGTGGGTGCCTTCGGCGCGATCGCGGCGGTGGTCGGCGAGACCGGCCTGGACGCGCTGAAGTCGCTGGCCATCATCATGGTCGGCTTCTACGTCACCTGTCTGCTGTTCGTGATCGTGGTGCTCGGCGCGCTGCTCCGGCTGGTCGCCGGGGTCAACATCTTCCTGCTGCTGAAGTACCTCGCCCGGGAGTTCCTGCTGATCCTGTCGACGTCCTCCTCGGAGTCGGCGCTGCCCCGGCTGATCGCGAAGATGGAGCACCTCGGCGTCAGCAAGCCGGTGGTCGGCATCACCGTCCCGACCGGCTACAGCTTCAACCTCGACGGCACCGCGATCTACCTGACGATGTCCTCGCTGTTCGTGGCCGAGGCGATGGGCAAGCCGCTCGCGCTCGGACAGCAGATCTCGCTGCTGGTCTTCATGATCATCGCGTCCAAGGGGGCCGCCGGCGTCACCGGCGCGGGCCTGGCCACGCTGGCCGGCGGGCTGCAGTCGCACCGCCCCGAACTGGTCGACGGCGTCGGCCTGATCGTCGGCATCGACCGCTTCATGAGCGAGGCCCGGGCGCTGACCAACTTCGCCGGCAACGCGGTCGCCACCGTGCTCATCGGGACCTGGACCAAGGAGATCGACCAGGCCCGGGCGGCCGAGGTGCTGGCCGGCCGGATCCCGTTCGACGAGAAGACGCTGTCCGTCGACGCGCACGGCCCGGCCGCGGACCCGGCGCCGCCGGCCACGGTCGCCGGCCCCCGGGACGGCGGGGCGAAGGAGTCCGCCACGGTCTGATCCACGGCCGCAGCAGGGGCGAAGGGGCGGACGCCGGTCGCGGCGCCCGCCCCTTCGGCGTCAGCAGGAACGCCTACGCCGGCCGGAGCCAGATCGTGGCCAGCGGCGGCAGCACCAGCGGGACGGAGCTGGTCCGCCCGTTCCAGGGCACCGTTTCGGTCTTCAGCGGATCGGGGTTGGCCACCCCGCTGCCGCCGTAGCGCGCCGCGTCGGTGTTGAGCACCTCGCGCCAGGCCGGGACGTCGTCCGGGACGCCGATCCGGTACCCGTGCCGCACGACCGGCGAGAAGTTGGTGACCGACACCAGCGGGGCACCGTCGGCGGCGAAGCGGAGGAACGAGAAGACGTTGTCCTCGCTCGCGTCCCCGTCGATCCACTGGAAGCCGGCCGGTTCGGTGTCCCGCTCCCACAGCGCCGGGGTCGCGGCGTAGTGCCGGTTCAGCTCCCGGACCAGATCGCGGACGCCCCGGTGGTCCGGCTCGGCCTCGTACGACGGGTCGAGCAGCCACCAGTCCGGGCCGTGGCGCTCCGCCCACTCCGCGCCCTGGGCGAACTCCTGCCCCATGAAGAGGAGTTGCTTGCCCGGGTGCGCCCACATGAAGCCCAGGTACGCCCGGTGGTTGGCGCGCTGCTGCCACCAGTCCCCGGGCATCTTCGACACCAGCGCCTGCTTGCCGTGCACCACCTCGTCGTGCGAGATCGGCAGCACGTAGTTCTCGGAGTAGGCGTAGATCATCGAGAAGGTCATCTCGCCGTGGTGGTACTTGCGGTGCACCGGCTCCTTGGAGACGTAGCCGAGCGAGTCGTGCATCCAGCCCATGTTCCACTTCAGGCCGAAGCCCAGGCCGCCGAAGCCGCCGGGCCCGACGTGGTGGGTGGCGCGGGTGACGCCGTCCCAGGCGGTGGACTCCTCGGCGATGGTGACGACGCCGGGGCAGCGGCGGTAGACCGTGGCGTTCATCTCCTGGAGGAAGGCCACCGCGTCGAGGTTCTCCCGGCCGCCGTTGACGTTCGGGGTCCAGCCGCCGTCCTCGCGGGAGTAGTCGAGATAGAGCATCGAGGCGACCGCGTCCACCCGCAGCCCGTCGATGTGGAACTCCTCGCACCAGTACACCGCGTTGGCCACCAGGAAGTTACGGACCTCGGTGCGGCCGTAGTCGAATTCCAGGGTGCCCCAGTCGGGGTGCGCGGCCCGGGACGGGTCCTGCGGCTCGTACAGCGGCCGCCCGTCGAACTCCGCCAGCGCCCAGTCGTCGCGCGGGAAGTGCGCCGGGACCCAGTCCATCAGCACGCCGATGCCCGCCCGGTGCAGGGCGTCGATCAGGAACTTGAAGTCGTCCGGCGTGCCCATCCTGGCCGTGGGCGCGTAGAAGCCGGTCACCTGGTAGCCCCAGGACCCGCCGAAGGGGTGCTCGGCGACCGGCATGAACTCGACGTGGGTGAAGCCCAGGTCCTTGACGTAGGCCGGCAGCTGCGCGGCGAGCTGCCGGTAGGTGAGACCGGGGCGCCAGGACGCCAGGTGCACCTCGTAGACGGAGAACGGCGCCTGGTGGACGGGCCGTTGACCGCGCCGCGCCATCCAGTCGTCGTCCTGCCAGCGGTGGCGCGAGGTGTGCACGACCGAGGCGGTGGCGGGCGGGCACTCGGTCCGGCGGGCCATCGGGTCGGCGCGCACCGTCCGCGAGCCGTCCGGCCGGGTGATCTCGAACTTGTACAGCTCGCCCTCGCCGAGGTCCGGCAGGAACAGCTCCCAGACACCGGAGGAACCCAGCGACCGCATCGGATGGCCGGTGCCGTCCCAGTAGTTGAAGTTGCCGACGACGCGGACGCCCTGCGCGTTGGGCGCCCAGACGGTGCAGCGGGTGCCGGTCACGCCCTGGTGGTCCATGACGTGGGCGCCCAGCGCCCGCCAGAGCTGCTCGTGCCGGCCCTCGCCGAACAGGTGCAGGTCGAGTTCGCCCAGCGTGGGCAGGAAGCGGTACGGGTCGTGCACGGTCGCGGTGCTCTCGCCGTAGTCGACCAGCAGCCGGTACTCCGGGACGGTGCGCAGCGGCAGCACACCGGCGAACAGACCGTCGCCCTCGGAGTGCAGTTCGGCGCGCAGCCCGTCCGCCAGGACGGTGACACCGCTCGCGAACGGCCGCAGTGTACGGATGAGCAGCCCGCCGCGCACGGGGTGGGCGCCGAGCAGCGCGTGCGGGTCGTGGTGCGCGCCGGCCAGCAGCCGGCCGCGGTCCTCGTCCGACAGCGGGGTGGCGGCCCGTACTCCGCGGCCGCCGGTGCCGGGCCGTGCCGCACCGGCCGCGGCGGCGGCTGCCCGGGCCGGCCGGTCGCCGGGTGCGGCGGCCGCCTCCCGGGGCGCGGGCGGACGGGTGCCGGACGCCGGGGCGCCGCGGCTGCCGGGGGCCGCGGTCCCGGGGCCGGGGGCGGCGGCCCCGGTCGCGCTCTCGGCGGCCCTGTCCGGTGGGGACGCGGGGTCGGGAGGGGGGGGGCGGGACGGCGGTGGGGCGGCGGTCACGGGCGGGGCCTCCTCGGGGGCGGTGCGTCGGCGGTGCGTGGGGCGTCGGCGGGCGGGGCGGGGGCGCGTCGTCGGCTCGGGGCGGGCGGGTCAGGGCGGGCCGGTCCCGTCCACGCCCACGGCCGGTTCGCCGCCCGCCGCCAGCCGCCGGACCGCGGCCATCGGGACGGACAGCCAGTCGGGCCGGTGCCGGGCCTCGTAGAGCACCTCGTAGACCGCCTTGTCGGTCTCGTAGGCCCGCATCAGCTCGGGCGCGGAACGCGGATCGAGCCCGCCGGCCTCGGCGTAGCCCAGGCAGTACGCGGCCCGGGTGCGCCGGGCCCACTCCAGCGCCCAGGGGTCCGCGCCGGCCGGCCCGCTGCGCGCCGCGTAGTCGAAGGACCGCAGCATGGCCGCGACGTCCCGCACCGCGGGCTGCAGCTTGCGGCGCTCGGCCAGCGGACGGGCCGGTTCGCCCTCGAAGTCGATCAGCGACCAGCGGCCCTCGTCGGCGGAGCGCAGCGTCTGGCCCAGGTGCAGGTCGCCGTGGATGCGCTGGGCGGCCCAGCTGCGGCCGTCGTGCCCGACGGCGGCCAGCGCGTCGAAGGCGGTGCGCAGCCGCGCGCGGTAGGGCTGGAGCACGGGTACGGCCCGGGCGGTGGCCTCCAGCCGCTCGATCATCTGCGCCGCGATCACGTCGAGCTGCGGGCGGCGCAGCTCGGTGGTCGGCAGTGTCTGGGCCAGCGCGGTGTGCACCTCGGCGGTGGCGTGCCCGAGCGCCCGGGCCGAACCGGTGAAGTCGGCGCGGACGGCCAGCGCGTTGAGCGCCAGCTGCCAGCCGTCCGCCGAGCCCGGCAGGAACGGCTGGAGCACGCCCAGCGTGGTCGCCTCGCCGTTCTCCGCGGCGACCGCCGACTCGAACCACGCGGCGGGCGCCGGGACCCGGGCGCACTTGGCGTCCGCCAGTGCCCGGGGCAGTTCCAGATCGGGGTTGATGCCCGGCTCGATCCGCCGGAAGACCTTCAGGATGAACGAATCCCCGTACACGATCGAGGAGTTGGACTGCTCGACGGCGATCGGCCGGGCCGGTAGTCCGGAGGGGATGTCCGCGTCGGGTTCGCGGCAGAAGCGCAGGGCCCCGAGCCGCCCGGGGACCCGCAGCCGTTCCAGCAGCAGCCCGCAGAGCCGGTTGTCCAGCAGCGCGTCGTAGACCACCCGGCCGCGCAGCGGGCCGCCGCCGGGCCGGCCGATCACCGCCCGTGCCAGCTGGGGCGGCGGCGCCGGATGCACCCCGAGCAGCAGCTGGTAGCGGTCCCCGCCGGCCGGTGTGCGGCTCGGCGGGGAGCTCTGCTGGGCCCGGACCAGCAGCTGCAGCAGGCCGGGCGAGGTGCCGTCGCCGGTGCACGGCAGCAGCTCGGTGGCGGACAGCAGGGTGAAGCCGGTGAGCAGCCGCCCCTTGCCGGCGAACCAGCGCTGGCGGGGCACCCATTCGGCGAGCAGCGGCGCCAGCGAGGAGAGCAGATCGGGGGCGGTGACGAGCGGACGGTGGTCAGGGGTGTTACGGGTGGCACGGGTCGGGGCGGTGTCCGACATGGCGTCGCGTCCTTTCCCCGGGCACACGACAGGTAGGGCAAAGTGTCCCGGAATACGGCCTTCACTGTGCGGTGGCGCGGTGGCGGTACCCCCGGACGGAGGGTGTGAAGATCCTCCCGGCGGGGGTGTCGGGATCGCGGCAGCGGTCGTGCCGGTGCGCGTGTCCGCTGCGCGGTGGTCCCCCTCGAACCGGGGACCACCGAGGGCTCACCCGGCCCGTGCGGTAGTAAGGAGACTGCCCGAGCGAAAGGTCAAAAAACGCCCGTACGCGGGATGCGGCCGCGTACGGGCGGGGTGCTCGGTGCCCGTGCCCGGTCAGGGCCGGGGCACTAGGTGGCGTTTCTGCGCAGCCGGAACCAGTAGAAGCCGTGGCCCGCGAGGGTGAGCAGGTACGGCAGTTCCCCGATGGCCGGGAAGCGGACGCCGCCGATGAGTTCCACCGGATGGCGGCCGCTGAACGCCCGCAGGTCCAGCTCGGTCGGCTGGGCGAAGCGGGAGAAGTTGTGGACGCACAGCACCAGGTCGTCGTCCGCGCCGCCGGTGCCCGGCGAGGCCCGCAGGAAGGCCAGCACCGCCGGGTTGGTGGAGGACAGCTCGGTGTAGCTGCCGAGGCCGAACGCCGGGTTCTGCTTGCGGATCTCGATCATCCGGCGGGTCCAGTGCAGCAGCGAGGACGGCGAACTCATCGCGGCCTCGACGTTGGTGACCTGGTAGCCGTAGACCGGGTCCATGATGGTCGGCAGGAACAGCCGGCCCGGGTCGCAGGAGGAGAATCCGGCGTTGCGGTCCGGGGTCCACTGCATCGGGGTGCGCACCGCGTCCCGGTCGCCGAGCCAGATGTTGTCGCCCATGCCGATCTCGTCGCCGTAGTAGAGGATCGGCGAACCGGGCAGCGACAGCAGCAGGGCGGTGAACAGCTCGATCTGGTTGCGGTCGTTGTCGAGCAGCGGGGCCAGCCGGCGGCGGATGCCGATGTTGGCCCGCATCCGCGGGTCCTTGGCGTACTCCGCGTACATGTAGTCCCGCTCTTCGTCCGTGACCATTTCGAGGGTCAGCTCGTCGTGGTTGCGCAGGAAGATGCCCCACTGGCAGCCGGACGGGATCGCCGGGGTCTTGGCGAGGATTTCCGAGACCGGATAGCGCGATTCGCGGCGCACCGCCATGAAGATGCGCGGCATGACCGGGAAATGGAACGCCATGTGGCATTCGTCGCCGCCGACCCCGTAGTCACCGAAGTAGTCGACGACGTCCTCCGGCCACTGATTGGCCTCGGCCAGCAGCACGGTGTCCGGGTACTGCTTGTCGATCTCGGCCCGGACCCGCTTGAGGAAGGCGTGCGAGGCGGGCAGGTTCTCGCAGTTGGTGCCCTCCTCGGCGTAGAGGTACGGCACCGCGTCGAGCCGGAAGCCGTCGATGCCCAGGTCCAGCCAGAACCGCAGTGCGGAGATCATCTCCTCCTGGACCGCCGGGTTCTCGTAGTTGAGGTCCGGCTGGTGGGAGAAGAAACGGTGCCAGTAGTACTGCTTGCGGACCGGATCGAAGGTCCAGTTGGAGGCCTCGGTGTCGACGAAGATGATCCGGGCGTCGCCGTACTGCTTGTCGTCGTCCGCCCAGACGTAATAGTCGCCGTACGGGCCGTTCGGGTCGCTGCGCGACTCCTGGAACCACGGGTGCTGGTCGCTGGTGTGGTTCATCACCATGTCGATGATGACCCGCATGCCGCGGTGGTGTGCGGCGTCGACGAATTCCACGAAGTCCGCCAGATCACCGAATTCGGGGAGCACCGCGGTGTAGTCGGCGACGTCGTAACCGCCGTCCCGCAGCGGCGATTTGAAGAACGGGGGCAGCCAGAGGCAGTCCACGCCCAGCCACTGCAGGTAGTCGAGTTTCGCGGTGAGGCCCTTGAGGTCACCGATGCCGTCGCCGTTGCTGTCCTGGAACGAGCGCACCAGGACTTCGTAGAAGACGGCCCGTTTGAACCAGTCGGGATCGCGGTCCTTCGCCGGGGTGTCCTCGAACGTGTCGGGGACAGGCTCATTGACGATCAATTGGGTGACCCTCCGATCGGTGAGGACGGTCGCAGCGACAGCACATGGGCGGGCGCGAGCGAGCGGCCCGGCTCCAGGCGCACATAGTTGTCCCTGCCCCAGTGGTAGGTATCGCCGGTGAGCTCGTCGCGCACCGGAAAGGACTCGTGCCGGCCGAGGCCGAGTTCCGGCATGTCCAACGACACCGTCGCCTCGTGGGTGTGGTGCGGGTCGAGGTTGACCACCGTGAGCACCGTGTCGGTCCCGTCGCCGTGTCCCGCGCGCTTGGAGAACGCGAGCACGGCGTCGTTGTCCACGGGGTGGAAGTGCAGATTGCGGAGCTGCTGCAGGGCAGGGTGCCGGCGGCGGATGCGGTTGAGGGCGGTGATCAGCGGGGCGATGGTACGCCCCTGCTTCGCCGCCGCGTCCCACTCGCGCGGCCTGAGTTGGTACTTCTCCGAGTCGAGGTACTCCTCGCTGCCGGGGCGTACCGGGGTCGACTCGCAGAGCTCGTATCCGGCGTACACGCCCCAGGTGGGGGACAGGGTGGCGGCCAGTACGGCGCGGATCTCGAAGGCGGGGCGGCCGCCCTCCTGGAGGTAGGCGTGCAGGATGTCCGGGGTGTTGACGAAGAAGTTGGGCCGCAGGTAGGCGGCGGATCCGCCGGACAGCTCGGTGAGGTACTCGGTCAGCTCCTGCTTGGTGTTGCGCCAGGTGAAGTACGTGTACGACTGCTGGAAGCCGATCTGCGCCAGGGTGTGCACCATGGCCGGGCGGGTGAACGCCTCGGCGAGGAAGAGCACGTCCGGATCGGTGCGGTTGATGTCGCCGATGACCTTCTCCCAGAAGGCCACCGGTTTGGTGTGCGGATTGTCCACCCGGAAGATCCGTACGCCCTTGCCCATCCAGAAGCGCAGCAGCCGTTCGGTCTCGCGGACCAGGCCGCGGAAGTCGGCGTCGAAGGCGAGCGGATAGATGTCCTGATACTTCTTCGGCGGGTTCTCGGCGTACGCGATCGAGCCGTCGGAGCGGTGGTGGAACCACTGCGGGTGCAGGGTGACCCAGGGGTGGTCCGGAGAGCACTGCAGCGCGAAGTCCAGGGCGACCTCCATCCGCAGGTCACGGGCGGTGCGCACGAAGTGCTCGAAGTCCTCGAAGGTGCCCAGGTCGGGGTGGAGCGCGTCGTGCCCGCCGGCCGCCGAGCCGATCGCCCAGGGGGAGCCGACGTCGTCCGGGCCGGCCGACAGGGCGTTGTTGGGGCCCTTGCGGAAGGAGGTCCCGATGGGGTGGACGGGCGGGAGGTAGACGACGTCGAAGCCCATGGCGGCCACGGCCGGCAGGCGTTCGGCGGCGGTGCGCAGGGTGCCGCTGACGGCCGTGCCGTTCGGGGTGACCACCGCGCCCTCGGAGCGCGGGAAGAGTTCGTACCACGAGCCGTACAGGGCCCGGCGGCGCTCGACGACCAGCGGCATCGGGCGCGAGACGGTGAGCAGTTCGCGCAGCGGGTGGCGGCCCAGGGCCTCGATGACCTGCGGGGCGAGCGCGGCGGCGAGCCGGGTGGCGGCGGGCAGTTTCGGGTCGCGCAGGGCGTCCACGGCGGCCAGCACCGCCTCCCGGCCGTCGCTCTTGGGGACGTCGGCGGCCGCCCGCTCGTGCAGCTCGGCGCCCTCGGCGAGGACCAGCTCGGTGTCGATGCCCGCCGGGATCTTGACCGCGGCGTGCTTGCGCCAGGTGGCCAGCGGATCCGACCAGGCCTCGACGGTGAAGGTCCAGCGGCCCTCGACGTCCGGGGTGACCTCGGCGCTCCAGCGGTCGGTGCCGGGCGCCCGTTCCTGCATCGGTGTCCAGGGTCCGCAGCGGCCGGCGGGATTGCGCAGCACCACATTGGCCGCGACCGCGTCATGGCCTTCGCGGAAGACCGTGGCCGAGACCTCGAAGGTCTCGCCCACCACGGCCTTCGCCGGGCGGCGGCCGCAATCGATCTGCGGGCGGATGTCCAGAACAGGGATGCGACCGATCATGGGCTCACCTGGGGCTTGTGATGCTTTGCGGGGTTTTGTCCTTTGTATCCGCTCCACGGGAGGGGGACCGGGTGCGGGCATGGGGGCTCCTGTCCGCTTCACCCGGCTGGCGGAGAACACGGCCGACCGGGGTGTACTCGATGAGCCTTCCCTCGACCGGAGGACATGAACTCCGGCGGAATGTGAACTACTGGTACGTAACCGGCGGCCCGGTGCGACCTCGCGGACACACGGCCACCTCGGTGCGGAAGGCTGCGGGGCTGGGCGGACACGATCGGCGTTCGCCTCCTCAACTCAGGTGTGATCACAGCGGAGTTGCGGTGTGCGGAAGTACCGGTGCCGCGCCGCGGCCGGTCGGCGCCACACCGCAGCCTCTCTCCAGGAGGGATCTCGTACAAGAGCGCATGAGGGGGTGGAATCGGCCATATCGGGAAACGCGCGGGTAGGGAGGTGCGTGGGGTCCGCGAGGGAACTCAACTTCTGTGATTCTCAGGGCAGTTGGGGCTCCGCATGTGGTGTGGCCGTCGCGCGGGCCACCCGGATGGGGGAGCGGTGGGGGCACCGGGCGTCAGCGGTCCCGGCGGTGGACGACGGCCTTCCTGACCAGACGGCCGTCGGCGAAGCACAGCTCGTAGGCCGCGTCGGTGTCGGCGTCGACGCCGTAGTACGCGCAGGACCAGCCGCGGGGCGGTGCGGGGGTGCCGGCCGGGGGCTCGTCCAGCCGGAAGAACGGCACCAGGCCGGCCACCTGCGTGCGCGGCATTCCCGGGCGCAGTCGGTCGTAGTGCGCCCGGTCCAGGACCGTCCAGTCGGTGCTGACCAGGGCGAAGGCGCCCATCAGCACCAGCAGTGCGGCGGTCACCGCGAGCGGGACGGCCACCGTCTGGCGCAGCCGCCGCCGCACCTGGCGCCGTGCCCGGTCCAACTCCCGTGCGGCGGCGGTTGGTTGGGGTGCTGCGTCGGAGCCGGTGAGCGGGCCGCCGGCGAGGGGGAGGTGGGCGGTGACCGTGAATCCGCCGTCGGGGGCCGGGCCGGTGTGCAGGGCGCCGCCGGCCAGCCGTACCCGCTCGTCCAGGCCGACCAGTCCGCTGCCGCCGGAGACCGCCGCCGGGGCGGGGCCGGGCGGCGGCGCGGCGTTGGTGACGGTGACCCGAAGCTGCCCCTCCGCCCGCTCGATCCGCACCCGGACGGCCGCGCCCGGGGCGTGCTTGGCGGCGTTGGTGAGTGCCTCCTGGACGAGCCGGTGCACGGCGGGGCCGGTCATGCCGGGCAGACCGGCCGCGTCCCCGCCCGGCTGCTCCAGCGTCACCGTCATCCCGGACGCCCGGACACGCGCCACCAGCCCCGCCACGCTCCCGTCCGCGGGCCGCCGCGGCGCGCCCTCGTCGTCCGTCCGCAGCACGCCGATGATCTCCCGCAGTCGCTCGGCCGCCGCACCGGCCGCCGCCCGCAGCTCACCGGCCGCCGCCCGGCGGTCCGCGTCCAGCCCCGGGTCCAGCTCCAGCGCGCCGGCCCGCAGCGCGATCAGCGCCAGCTCGTGGCCGAGCGAGTCGTGCATGTCGCCGGCGATCCGGGCCCGTTCGCGCAGCCGGGTGCGGTCGGCGACCGCCTGCTGCTCGCGCTCCATCCGGTCGGCCAGCCGCCAGCCGGTGCGGACGAGTTCGCCGTACTGGCGGCGGTAGCGGCCCAGCAGCCAGGGCAGCACCACGTTCAGCAGCAGCGCCAGCAGGAAGGTGAACCACGGCCACAGGGTGCGGGCGACCAGCGCGCACACCGGAACGCCGGCCAGCGCGAGACCGGTGAAGAACCACAGTGCGGGCCGGGCCCGGGCCGGCCGGACCCCGGCGAGATAGCCGAGCACGGCCAGCGCCAGGGCGTACGCACCGGTGAAGAGCTGCACCGACAGCACCAGACTCGGCACGACCGGCACCGCGACCGCCACCAACGGCGCCCGCCGGCGGACGAGTACGGCCAGCGCGAGCAGCGGAAAGCCGGCCAGGGTCGCCCACCGCCGGGGCCCCGAGGGGTCGTCGAGGGTGCAGAGCGGCGGGACGCACAGCAGCAGCCACAGCGCCAGGCCGGGGAGCCGGGCGCGCAGCCGTCCCGCGTCCGCGCGCCGCGCCCAGGACCGCAGTGCGGCCGGGGACGGCGGGCGCCTCACGGGGCGGGGACCAGACCGGCCTCGTAGGCGAGGATCGCGGCCTGGACGCGGTTCTTGAGGCCCAGCCGGGCGAGGACCGCGCTGACGTACGCCTTGACGGTGCCCTCGACCAGGAACAGCCGCCGGGCGATCTCCGCGTTGGACAGCCCGGCGCCGACCAGACCGAGCACCTCGCGCTCGCGCGGGGTCAGTCCGGCGATCCGCGTCCGGGCGGCCGCACCCCGGCCCAACTGCCCTTCTCCGAGACGGGAGATGACCCGCCGGGCGACGGACGGGGCGAGGCAGGCGCCGCCCTCCGCGACGGCCCGGACCCCGGCGATCAGCTCCCGCGGATCACCGGTCTTGAGCAGGAAGCCGGCGGCGCCCGCGCCGAGCGCGCCGGCGATGTGGTCGTCCTCGGAGAAGGTGGTCAGCATGACCACCGCGGTCCGGGGGAGAGCGGTGGCGAGTTCGGCGGCCGCGGCCAGGCCGTCCAGGCGCGGCATGCGGATGTCGAGGAGGCAGACGTCGGGGCGGTGCCGCAGTGCGAGGTCGACCGCCGCGCGGCCGTCGCCGGCCTCCGCGACCACCTCGATGCCGGGTTCGGTGGCGAGGATCGCGCGCACCCCGGCCCGCAGCACGGCCTCGTCGTCGGCCAGCAGCACCCTGATCGTTTCGCCCATCCGGACCCCCGTTCCGCCCCGTTGCGCGCGCCGACCGCGCCGTGACGCGCGAAGGCGGTGTCCGGAAGGTCTCCGGACACCGCCCGTTTCGGGGTCACGTTACCCCGGGCCGATCAGTTGGCATCGGCCGGTTGTGTCACTTGACGGCGACGCCGGTCCAGGCCGACTCGACGCCCTTGACCTCGGCGCTGTCCTTGCCGTAGAGGTCGGTCGCGGCCTTGACGGTGGCCTCGCGGGCCGCCTTGTAGTCGGTGTTCGAGGTCATGTACTCGGTCAGGGCCTTGAACCAGATCTTCTCGGCCTTGTCCCGGCCGATGCCGGTGACCTTGGAGCCGTCCGCCGTCGGGCTGTCGTACTTGACGCCACCGATCTCCTTCGGGCCGCTGCCCTCGGACAGCAGGTAGAAGAAGTGGTTGGCGACGCCCGACGAGTAGTGCGGGTCGAGGTTGCCGGTGTTGGAGTCCCAGTTGTCCTGCGACTGACCGTCCTTGGACGGCTTGTCCATGTAGCGCAGCGGCTTGCCGTCACCGTTGATGTCGATCTTCTCGCCGATGAGGTAGTCGCCCGGGTCCTTGTCGTTCTTGGCGTAGAACTCGACCGAGGTCCCGAAGATGTCGGAGGTGCCCTCGTTGAGGCCGCCGGACTCGCCGCTGTAGGTGAGGTTGGCGGTGGCGGAGGTGACACCGTGCGACATCTCGTGCGCCGCGACGTCGATGGCGGTGAGCGGCTTCTTGTTGCCCTCGCCGTCGCCGTACGTCATGCAGAAGCAGCTGTCGTCCCAGAAGGCGTTGACGTAGCTGTTGCCGTAGTGGACGCGGGACGAGGCGCCCTTGCCGTCGCCCTTGATGCCGCTGCGGCCGTGCACGTTCTTGTAGTAGTCCCAGGTCTCGGCCGCGCCGTAGTGGGCGTCGACGGCCGCGGTCTGCGGGTCGTCGGGCTTGCCGGTGCCCCAGGCGTCGTCGTCGTCCGTGAAGGCCTTGCCGTCACCGGACTCGCTGTTCCCCAGGTTGGTGGTCTTGTGGCCACCGCGCCCGTCGTCGGTCAGCGTGAAGCCGCTGCCTTCCTTCTTGGTGCCCAGCTCGACGCTGCCGCTGTACTCGCTCTCGCCCTTGCCGGTGTGGATCTCGTCGTACTGGAACAGCTTCTTGCCGGTGTTGGCGTCGGTGATGACGTGCAGCCGGCTGGGGGTGCCGTCCTTCTGGACGCCCTTGACGACGGTGTCGTAGGCCAGGACCGGCGTGCCGGAGGCGGCCCAGACGACCTTCTTCGGGGTCTGCGGGGTCGCGGCCTGGTTGGCGGCGAGCGACTTCACCGCGGTGCCCCGGGCCGACTTCGCGGCGGCCTGCGGGGCGATCTTCGCGGTGGTGGAGGCCACCTTGATGCTCTTCTGCGTCGACTTGGTGGTCGACTTGATGGCGCCGCCCTTGGCGGTGTGCACGACCAGGTCGCCGCCCAGCACCGGAAGCCCGGCGAAGGTGCGGTCGTAGCGGGTGTGCGTGGTGCCGTCGGCGTCCTTGATGACGTCCTTGACGACCAGCTTCTCCTGGCCGCCGAGGCCGAGCGCCTTCGCGGTCTGCGCCTTGGTGCCGTCCGCGTCGCGCAGCAGTTCCGCGCGGTGCGAGGCGCTGAGCTGGAGGGGGGAACCGTCCTTGTGGGGGGCCGGTGCCGGCGAGGCGCCGGCCGTTCCGACGGTGATGCCCGCTGCCAGCAGGGCGGCGGCCGCAAGGGCGCCACCGGTGATACGGGTCTTGCGGGATATGTGGGGGGCCACGCGTGCTCCTTCAACTTTGCCAAGTGGTGGGGGTGCAAAGCGATGCGGGTGTGACTCGCGTCGGGAAGACTGCCAGCTGAACGCGTGCATGTCAGGAGCCTGTTCACAGGTTGGCCGAAAATCGTCCGTACAGAGGTGATCGGTGTTCGCATAACGGAGGAGGGCGCCGCCCCCGGAATTCCGGGGACGACGCCCAAGTGCCGTGCTCACCAGGTCAGTTGCCGATCCTTCCGACGACCGGCCCGGCTATGTCACATCGAGGTGACAGCTGAGTGCCGACGCCGGATCAGAACGTCAGCTTCCAGCCGTTGATGTAACCGGAGTCCTGCGAGTAGACGTCCTGGACGCGCAGCTTCCAGGTGCCGCTCGCCGCCTTCGAGGAGGCGTTGACGGTGTACGTGGTGTTCACGTTCGCCGCCGAGTCGTACGGGTTGGAGTTCTTCAGCCGGTAGGCCGTGCCGTCCGGGGCGATCAGGTCGATGACCAGGTCACCGCGGTAGGTGTGGACGATGTCCACGCCGACCTTCAGCGTGCTGGAGGCGTTGCCGCTGCGGCTGACGTTGATCGGCGAGGTGACCGCCGCGCCCGCGTCCGGGATCTGCACGTCGTCGGAGTTCTCGAAGACGCTGCCGCCGCCGGTCGCGTTGACCGTCCAGGTGAAGGAGGTGGTTCCGGTCTTCTTCGCGGAGTCGGTGACCGTCACCGTCACGTTGGACGTGCCGGCCGTGGTCGGCGTCCCGGAGATCAGACCGGTGCTCGCGTTGATCGACAGCCCGGCGGGCAGCCCGCTCGCCGTGTACGACAGCGCGCCCGCGGTGCCGCTGGTGGCCTTGATCTGCAGGCTCGCGGCCTGGCCCACGGTGCTGGTCTGGTTGCCCGGGTTGGTGACGGTGACCCCGCCGCCGTCCGGGACGCGGGAGCCGACGTTGACCGCCGCCCAGGTGTTGGCGACCGTGTTGTACGACGCGCTGCCCTGGCCGAACAGGTCCGCTGCCGCCTTCAGGGTGGCGGTGCGGGCGTCGGCGTAGTTGGTGGTGGCGGTCATGTACTGGCTGAGCGCCTTGAACCACACCTTCTCGGCGTTGGCCCGGCCGATGCCCGGCACCGGCAGGTTGTCGAAGGTCGGGCTGTCGTAGTGGACGCCGCCGATGTCCTTCGGGCCGCTGCCCTCGGACAGCAGGTAGAAGAAGTGGTTGGCGACGCCGGACGAGTAGTGCACGTCCTTGTTGCCGACACCGCTCGACCAGTAGTCCGCGGAGGCGCCGTCCTTGCTGGGCTTGTCCATGTAGCGCAGCGGGGTGCCGTCGCCGTTGATGTCGATCTTCTCGCCGATGAGGTAGTCACCGGGGTCGGACGGGTTGTTGGCGTAGAACTCCACGGCCGTGCCGAAGATGTCCGAGGTGGCCTCGTTCAGACCGCCGGACTCGCCGCTGTAGTTGAGGCCCGCGGTGTTCGAGGTGACGCCGTGCGACATCTCGTGGCCCGCCACGTCGAGGGCGGTCAGCGGGGCCGCGTTGCCGCTGCCGTCGCCGTACGTCATGCAGAAGCAGCCGTCGTCCCAGAACGCGTTGACGTAGCTGTTGCCGTAGTGGACGCGGGAGTAGGCACCCACGCCGTCGCCCTTGATGCCGCTGCGGCCGTGCACGTTCTTGTAGTAGTCCCAGGTCTCCTGGGCGCCGTAGGCGGCGTCCACGCCCGCGGTCTGGGCGTTCTGCGGCGTACCGTCGCCCCAGGTGTCGTCCGCGTCGGTGAACAGCGAACCGGTGCCGGACGACCCGTGCTTGAGGTCGTAGGTCTTGTGGTTGCCGCGGGTGGCGTCGGTCATCGAGAAGTTCGGCGCCGAGCCCGACGTGCCGATGGTGACCTTGCCGCTGTACTCGCTGTTGCCGACACCGGTCTCGATGCCCTGGTAGCGGTAGATCTCGGCGCCGGTGGTGGCGTCCGTGATGACGTGCAGCTGGTTGGGCGTGCCGTCGTCCTGCAGCCCGCCGACCACGGTCTCGTAGGCCAGCCGCGGCTTGCCGTCGGCGACCCAGATCACCTTGCGGGGCGCCTTCGTGGGGGCGGTCTTCTTCGAGCCCAGCGACTGCGCCGACTTGACCGCCTTCGCCGCGGCGGTGGCCGGGGCCACCTTGGCGGTGGTGCTCGCGACCTTCAGCTGCGAGGCGACGGCCTTGGTGACGCCCTTGAGCGTGCCGGCCTTGCTCTCGTGCACGACGAGGTCGCCGCCGAGCACCGGCAGTCCGGCGTAGGTGCGCTCGTAGCGGGTGTGGACCGTGCCGTTGGCGTCCTTCGAGACGTCCTTGACGACCAGCTTCTCCTTGGCGCCGAGCTTGAGCTCGCGGGCCGTCTGCGCGGTGGTGGCGCCGGCCGCCCGTATCAGCTCCGCACGCTGGGACGGGGACAGCTTGGCCGGCAGTGCGCCGGGATCGGGTACGGCGTGCGCGGTGCCGGGCCGCGGGGCGGCCGCCGTGCCGGTGCCGGCCTGGACTCCGACGGCCAGCATCGCGGTGACGGCGACCAGTGCGCCGGTCGCGACGGCGCGTCCATGGGGGGTGCGTCTCACACTGACTCCTTCTGCGGTGGCCGCTACGTGACGGCGCGGCCGAGGGGGACCGGGCGGCCCAGCGGCCGTCCGGGCAGATCGAGGCAGAACACTTGGAGCGTGTGGGGGGAGACGTACGCGAGAGGTGCGACGTACTGGTGGAACGGGTGGTGCAGGGGAAGCCGGCTGCCGCAGGGCGTGGTGCTGTGGGGACCGTGCGGCGGCTGCGGGGAAGAGTCCCACCGTGGATGGCTGGTTGTCAGGGTCCGTTCAAGTAATTGGCCGGAAAACGTCCGTTGCGCGAAATCGACGTCCGGAATCCGGACGTGAGGTGATCCCCGTCACGGCCGTTCCCCGTGCCAGGACCGCCAGAGCGCCGCGTACGCACCGCCGTTCGCCACCAGCTCGTCATGGGTGCCGAGTTCGGCCAGCCGGCCGGCCTCCATGACGGCGACCCGGTCCGCGTCGTGCGCGGTGTGCAGGCGGTGCGCGACGGCGATGACCGTACGGCCGGCGAGGACCGCGGCCAGCGCCCGCTCGGTGTGCCGCGCGGTACGCGGATCGAGCAGCGCCGTCGCCTCGTCCAGGATCACCGTGTGCGGATCGGCCAACACCACGCGGGCCAGGGCGAGTTGCTGGGACCGGGCGCCGTCGAGGCGGTGGCCGCCCGGGCCCAGCTCGGTGTCCAGACCGGCCGGCAGCTCCCCGGCCCAGTCGGCCCCGACGGCCGCCAGCGCCGCCCGCAGTTCGCCGTCCCCGGCACCGGGCGCGGCCAGCCGGAGGTTGTCGCGGACGCTGCCCAGGAAGACGTGGTGCTCCTGGGTGACCAGGACCACGTGTCGCCGCAGCACCTCCGGATCCAGCCCGGCGACCGGCACCCCGCCGACCGTCACCGACCCGCGGCGCGGCGCCTCGATGCCGGCCAGCAGCCGCCCCAGCGTGGACTTCCCGGCCCCGGAGGGACCCACCAGCGCCAGCCGCTCACCGGGGCGGACGGTGAGGGTGACGCCGTGCAGGACGTCGCCGGCGCCCCGGTCCGCCTCCTCCCCGGCCGGCCCGTCACCGCCGGTGGGGTAGGCGTAGTGGACGGCACGGACCTCGACCCGGTCACCGGCCGGCACCGGTCCGGCGCCGGCGGCCGCCTCCCTGTCGCGCGGGACCGTGCCCAGCCCCTCGACACGGGCGAACGCGGCGCCGCTGCTCTGCAGTTGCTCCATCCACAGCAGGATCGTGTCCAGCGGCTCGGACAGCTGCCGCAGATACAGCGCCGCGGCGAGGACCGCGCCCAGACTGACCCCACCCGAGCCCATCAGGGCCCCGCCGGCCAGCAGCACACCGGCCACCGGCAGGACGTGGGCGACGTCCACCGCGGGCAGCAGCACACTGCGCAGGAACAGCGTCCGCAGCCGCGTGCGGCGGCACTCCGCGATCGCCCGCTCGCCCGCCGCCCACCGGCGCTCCTGCAGGCCCAGCGCCTCCACCGTCCGGGCACCCGTGGCGGTGGCGGCCAGCAGCTCGGCCAGTTCCGAGGTCGCCGCGCCCTCCGCGAGATACGCCCGGTGCGCCCGGCGCAGATACCAGCGGACCGCCAGCAGTCCGCCGAGCAGCCCCAGCGCGCACAGCCCGAGCAGCGGACCGGCCACCACCACGGCACCGAGCAGGAACAGTGCCTGCACGGCCGCGACCGAGACCTCCGGCGCGGCGTCCCGCAGCGTCCGCCCGACCGAGGTGACGTCCGTCGTGCCGCGGGCCGTCAGATCACCGGTCCCGGCGCGCTCCACGACCGCGGCGGGCAGCGCCAGCGCCCGGTCGACGTACCTCTCGCGGATCCGCGCCGCGGCCCGTTCCCCGAAGCGGTGGCCGACGTACCGGGCCTGCCGGGCCAGCAGCAGCTGGGCCACCGCGCACACCAGGATGACCAGCGCCAGCCGGTCCACCGCGGCCACCCCACCGCCGTCCCGGACCGTGTCCACGATCCGGCCCAGCAGCCATGGACCGGCCAGCCCGGCGCCGGCCGCCAGCGCGTTCAGCACCAGCATCAGCGCGAACGCCCGGCCGTCCCGGCGCACCAGCCCCAGCGCGGCCCGCCGGGTCGCGGGCGGATCGGCGACGGGGAGCGCGTGGGCGGTGGGTGGTGCGGTCGGTGCCGCCGGTGACGTCATGACGTGGCTCCTCCGGCCCGGTCGTCCTCGCCCGCTTCCTCGTGCCCGTCCTCGCGGTCGCTCTCGTCCGCGTCCTCGTCCTCGTCCTGGTCGCGGGAGACCAGGCGGCGGTACTCCGGTACGTCGTCGAGGAGTTGGCGGTGGCGGCCGGCCGCGGCGACCTTGCCGTCGACGAGGAAGCACACCACGTCGGCGTGGTCGAGCAGCAGCGGGGAGGCGGTGGTGACGACCGTCGTACGGCCCGCGCGGGCGGTGTGCAGCCGGTCCGCGATCGCCGCCTCGGTATGGGCGTCCACGGCCGAGGTCGGCTCGACCGCGAGCAGCACCTCCGGGTCGGCCAGCAGCGCCCGCACCAGGCGCAGCCGCTGCCGCTGGCCGCCGGAGAGGTTCCGGCCCTGCGCCGCGACCGGCGAGTCCAGCCCGTCCGGCAAGGCCCGGACGATGTCCTCGGCCAGGGCCGTGCGCAGCGCCCGGCCGATCGCCGCGTCGGTACGGTCCCGGCGTCCGCTCACCACCTCGCGCAGGGTGCCGGCGAACAGGTCCGCCTCGTTGTCCGCGACCAGGATGCGTTCGCGGACCCGGGACAGCGGGATCTCGTCCAGCCGGACCGCGCCCCAGGCCGCCGCGGAGTCGGCGAACCGGCCCAGGCGGTCGACCACCGCCGCCGACTCGGCCGGCCGGGCGGCGACCAGCGCGGTCAGCAGCCCGGGCACCACCTCGACGCCCGACTCCGGATCGCGCAGCACGGCCACCCGCTCGGGTCCGGCCGTGACCGTGCCGCCGTCCGCCGTGGCGTCGGTGGCGTCGTTGGCGTCTTGGGGATCCGTCGCGTCCGCCGGCAGGTGCAGGAACCGTACGACCCGGCGGGCGGCGACCAGGCCGCGGGTGAGGTCGTGACCGCCCTCGATGAAGAACGACACCGGGACCACCAGGGCCGCCGTATAGCCGTAGACCGCCACCAACTCGCCCGTGGTGAGGTCGCCTTGGGCCGCCATCCGGGCCGCGAGCCAGGTGACGGCGGCCAGGAACAGGGTCGGCAGGCCCACCCCGAGCGCCTGGATCCAGCTCGTCACCGCCCCGACCCGGTAGCCCTCGCGGCGCAGCTCCTGCGACGCGCGCCGGTAGCGGCCGGCGAACACCTCCTTGCCGCCCAGACCACCGAGCACCCGCAACCCGTCGACCAGATCGCCCAGTTGGGCCGCCAGCCCGCTCTGCCGCTCGCGGTAGTGGGACTCCGCGCCCTGCAGCCGGCCCAGCAGCGGCCCGACCGCCACCGCCAGCAGCGGTACGCCCAGCAGCACCACCGCGGCGAGCAGCGGCGAGACGGACAGCAGCAGCACGGCGACGACCCCGTACGCCAGCACCCCGCCGACGCCCGGCCCGGTCATGGTCAGGGTCTGGCTGATCACCGCGACGTCGCCGATCCCGATGGTGACGACCTCCCCGGCCGTCACCTGCCGGGGCAGCGCCGCGCCCAGCCGCAGGGTGTGCGCCATCACCGCCCGGACCGTGCGGAACGTGGCGTCCATCCGGATCCTGGTCATGGTGCGGTGCCGCATCACGCCCAGCCAGGCGTTCAGCCCGCCGACGGCCAGCAGCACCGCCACCCATCCGGCCAGCGCCGCGGTCCGCCCCGGTGCCAGCCCCTCGTCGATCGCCCGGGAGAGCACGTACGGCGGCACCATCAGCCCCGCGTTCCACAGGCTCCCGTACGTCGCGCCCGCCGCCACCCGCCCGCGCCGGCTCGCCACCAGCCACCACAGATAGCGCCCGGCACTGCGCGGCACCTTCGCCGACTGCGTCATGTCGCCCCCCGTCCGGTCCGCCCACTGTAGTTGGCGACTTGACCTTCACCCATGGGGCAATGCCTGGCGGCGCTGCCGTGAACTCCTCCTCGAAGAGCGCCACTCCTCGCACGGGCCCCGAGGTCCGCCTCGCCGCACGACCGCTCAGACCAGGCTGTCCCGCCACGCCTGGTGCAGGGCGGCGAACCGGCCGCGGTCCTTGACGAGTCGGTCCGGCGGGCCGTCCTCGACGATCCGGCCGTCGGCCATGACCAGGACCCGGTCGGCGATCTCGACGGTGGACAGGCGGTGCGCGATGACCACGGCCGTACGGCCCCGCAGGACGGTGTCCATGGCGCGCTGGACCGCGCGTTCACCGGGGATGTCCAGGGAACTGGTCGCCTCGTCGAGGATCAGCACGGCCGGGTCGGCGAGCAGCGCCCGGGCGAAGCCGACGAGCTGGCGCTGGCCGGCGGATATCCGGCCGCCCCGCTTGCGCACGTCGGTGTCGTAGCCGTCCGGCAGGGCGGTGATGAAGTCATGGGCGCCGATGGCCTTCGCGGCGCTCTCGATCTCCGCGCGGGTGGCGTCCGGGCGGCCGAGGGCGATGTTGTCGGCGACCGTGCCGGAGAACAGGAACGCCTCCTGGGTGACCATCACGACGGCGCGGCGCAGCTCCGCCGTGGACAGCTCGCGCAGCTCGACGCCGTCGAGCAGGACCCTGCCCTCGGTCGGGTCGTAGAAGCGGGCCAGCAGCTTGGCGAGGGTGGACTTGCCGGCGCCGGTGGCGCCCACCACGGCGACCGTCGAACCCGCCGCGAGGGTCAGGTCGAAGCGGGGCAGCACCTCGCCGCCGGTCCGGTAGGCGAAGCGGACCTCGCGGAACGCCACCTCGCGGCCCGGCCGGCCGGACGCGACGGCCGGCAGCTCGGCGGGTGAGGGCGGTTCCGGGACCGTCGGGCGCTGGGCGAGCAGACCGGCGATCTTCTGCAGCGAAGCGGCGGCGCTCTCATAGGCGTTGAGGAACATGCCGAGGCGGTCGATGGGGTCGTAGAGCCGGCGCAGATAGAGCACCGCCGCCGCCAGCACGCCCAGCGCCAGGCCGCCGGTGGCCACGCGGTAGGCGCCCCACAGGACGATCGCGGCGACCGCGACGTTGGCGGCCAGGCGGGAGAGGACGACATAGCGCGCCATCTCCAGGAACGCGTCGCCGTTGACCCGCTCGTGGCGGTGGTTGAGCCGGGCGAACGCCGCGTCGTTGGGCCGCTCGCGGCGGAACGCCTGCACCGGGCGGATGCCGTTCAGGGTCTCGGTGAACTGCACGATGACGCCCGCCATCGCCGTCGACTTGGCGCTGTAGACCCGGTGGGAGCGGCGGCGGTACGCGCGCACCTGGAGCGCCAGCGGGGCGGCGGAGACGAGCGCGGCCACGCCGAAACCCCCGTCCAGGAAGAGCAGGGTCACGGTGATGTAGACCGTCGACAGGGCGATGGTGATCAGTTCCTGGATGCCTTCGTCGAGGAGTTCGCGCAGCGACTCGACGTCGGTGGTGGCCCGGGATATCAGCCGGCCGGAGGTGTAGCGCTCGTGGAAGTCCAGGCTGAGCGCCTGGCCGTGCCGGAAGATCCGGCCCCGCAGGTCCACCAGGACGTCCTGGCTGATCAGGGCGGAGAGCCGGATGAAGCCCCACTGCAGCCCGCCGGACGCCGCGGCGCACAGCACGGCCGCCACCGCCACGGCCACCAGCGGCCCGCGGTCGCCCGCCCGCAGCGCCGGCACCGCCCGGTCCAGTGCGTAGGCGACCAGCAGCGGGCCGGCCTGCACGGCGGCCTGCTGGAGGAGCAGCAATGCGGCGACCACACCGACGCGCCGGCGGTGAGGTGCCAGTAAGGAGGCGAGCAGTGAACGGGCGGCGTTCCGGGGGGCGGGCAGCCGGTCCCGTTCGAAGGCGTCATCGGCCTCCGGCGGCTGCCCCGGGGAGCGGTCCGGGTCGGCGGGGAGCTGCCGCGCCGCGCCGGGGTCGGGCTCGGGCTCGGGGGCGTCGGACGGGCGGCCGGTCGTGGTGGTGGTCATCGGGCGGCCTCTTCCTCGCCGGACATCAAGGTGGCGTATTCGGCGTTGTCCCGGAGGAGTTCGTGGTGGGTGCCGACGGCGGTGATCCGGCCGCCGGAGAGCAGCGCCACGCGGTCGGCGAGCAGGACCGTGGACGGGCGGTGGGCGACGACCAGGGCCGTGGTCGTCGCCAGGACCTGGCGCAGCGCCGCCTCCACCAGGGCCTCGGTGTGCACGTCGAGGGCGGAGAGCGGATCGTCGAGGATCAGGAAGCGGGGCCGGCCGACCACCGCGCGGGCCAGCGCCAGCCGCTGCCGCTGCCCGCCGGACAGGCTCAGGCCCTGCTCGCCGACCGGGGTCGCGCCGCCCTGCGGCAGCGCGTCGACGAACCCGTCGGCCTGCGCCACCCGCAACGCCCGGCGCAGATCGCCCTCTTGGGCGTCGGCCGCGCCCATGAGGACGTTCTCGGCGGCGGTCGCGGAGAACAGCGTGGGTTCCTCGAAGGCCACCGCGACCAGCGAGCGGACCTCGTCGCGGCCGATCGCCGCCAGATCGCGGCCGTCGAGGGTGATCCGGCCGGCGGTCGGGTCGTACAGCCGCGGCACCAGCGCCGTGAGCGTGGTCTTCCCGCTGCCGGTCGCGCCGACCAGGGCCATCGTCTCGCCGGGCCGGATGTGCAGGGTGACGTCCTGGAGGGTGGGCGGGGCGTCCGGCGGGGCATCGGGGTAGCGGAACTCCACCCCGGAGAAGACCAGACCGCCGGGGGCCGACCGGGGCCGGTCCCCGCCCGCCCGCTCGCCGCCGGCCGGCGGTACGTCGCGCACCTCCGGCCCGTCCGCCACCGGCGCGTCCCGCGTCCCCGGCTCGTCCGCCACCGGCGCGTCGCGCACCTCCGGCTCGTCCATCACCTCGAAGTACCGGTCGGTGGCCGTGGCCGCCTCGTTGCTCATGGCCAGCAGGAAGCCGATCGACTCCACCGGCCAGCGCAGTGCCAGCGCCGTCGACAGGAACGCGACGAGCGTGCCCGCGGACAGCACGCCGTCGGCCACCTGGACCGCGCCGAGCACCAGCGCGGCGCCGAGCGCGCACTCCGGGAGGGTGGTGTTCAGCCCCCATATCCAGGCCAGCAGCCGCGCCTTGCGCAGTTCGGAGGCGCGCAGCCGGCCGGTCAGCTCCTTGAAGGCCCGGGCCTGGCTGCGGTGGCGCCCGAAGCCCTTGATGATCCGGATGCCGAGCACCGACTCCTCGACCACGGTGGTCAGATCGCCGATCTGGTCCTGGACGACGCGGGCCGCCCGCCCGTACTTCGCCTCGAAGACCGAGCACAGCACCAACAGGGGCAGCAGCGGCGACAGCAGCACCAGCCCCAGCGACCAGCGCTGGGCCACCAGAAGCACCCCGCCCACCAGGATGGTCACGCCGTTGACCAGCAGGAACGTCAGGGGGAAGGTCAGGAACATGCGCAGCATCTGCAGATCGGTGGTGCCCCGCGACAGCAGCTGGCCCGACGGCCAGCGGTCGTGGAAGGCGACCGGAAGCCGCTGCAGCCGGCGGTAGAGCGCCGCGCGCATCGCCGCCTCCACCCCGGACAGCGGGCGCGCCACCAGCCAGCGCCGGAGCCCGAACAGCAGCGCCTCGGCGAGCCCGAGCAGCAGCAGGAAGCCGCCGCCCAGCCACACCCCGCCCGTGTCACCCGCCGCGACCGGCCCGTCCACCAGCCACTTGAGCACCAGCGGGATGACGAGGCTGACGCACGAGGCCACCACCGCCACGAACGCGGCCGTGAACAGCCGCGCCCGCACCGGGCGCACGAACGGCCACAGGCGCAACAGCGAGCGCACCGCGGAGCGTTGGGGTAAGGACGTCGGGTCGGTCGGGTTCGTCGCGTACGTGGTATCAGCCATCACTCGCGAGAGTAAGGCGCACCACTGACAACGCTCAGCTGGATTTCGGCGGGCCGCGGCCGGCACCCGTCAGTTCACGCCGCGCCGGCCCCGGCACCGCCCCGCACCGGCCCACGCCGCCCCGGCCTCAGCCCGGCACCGCCCGGCACCGCCCCGCGCCGCCCCGCACCGCCCCGGCCTCAGCCCGGCACCGCCCCGCACCGCCCCGGCCTCAGCCCGGCACCGCCCGGAACAGCACCACCGACCGCCCCTGCAGCGTGAGCGCGCCGCCCGCCGGGCAGGGCGGTTCGCCGGCGGTGGGCTGTTCCTCGCGGGCGGTGTCGACGAGGAGTTCGTAGGTCTGCGCCCAGGGCGGGCCGGGGAGGGTGATCTCGCGGGGGCGGGCGGCGGCGTGCAGGACGGCGAGGAAGCTGTCGTCGACGATGCGGACGCCCCGTTCGTCGCGCTGGGAGATGTCGTTCCCGGAGAGGTACATGCCGAGCGTCGCCCCCGGGGTGTACCAGTCCTGTTCGGTCATCTCCGTGCCGTCCGCGGTGAACCAGGCCAGATCGCGCAGCCCGCCCTGTTCGTGCGGCCGTCCGGAGAAGAACGCCCGGCGGCGCAGTACGGGGTGGGCGCGGCGCAGCGTGATCAGCCGGGCGGTGAGGTCGGCCAGCGGCCGCCAGCGGGAGTCCTCCAGGAGCGACCAGTCCAGCCAGCCGGTGGGGTTGTCCTGGCAGTAGGCGTTGTTGTTGCCGTGCTGGGTGCGGCCCATCTCGTCGCCGGCCACCAGCATCGGCACGCCGGTGGACAGCAGCAGGGTGGTCAGGAAGTTGCGCAGCTGGCGGTGGCGCAGCGCGCTGACCTCGGGGTCGTCGGTCTCGCCCTCCGCGCCGCAGTTCCAGGACCGGTTGTCGTTGTTGCCGTCGCGGTTGTTCTCGCCGTTGTCGCCGTTCCGTTTGTGCTCGTAGGTGACCAGGTCGCGCAGGGTGAAGCCGTCGTGCGCGGTGATGAAGTTGACCGACGCGTACGGGCGGCGGCCGCCCCAGGCGTAGAGGTCGCTGGAGCCGGAGAGCCGGTAGCCCAGGTCGCGCACGTCGTGCTGGGCGCCGCGCCAGAAGTCGCGGACGGTGTCGCGGTAGCGGTCGTTCCACTCCGTCCACAGGGGTGGGAAGGCGCCGACCTGATAGCCCCCGGAGCCGACGTCCCACGGCTCGGCGATCAGCTTGACCCGGCGCAGCACGGGGTCCTGGGCGATCACGGCGAGGAACGGGGAGAGCATGTCGACGTCGTGCATCGAACGGGCCAGCGCGGCCGCCAGGTCGAAGCGGAAGCCGTCCACGCCCATCTCGGTGACCCAGTAGCGCAGGGAGTCCGTGATCAGCCGCAGCACGTGCGGCTGGACGACGTGCAGGGTGTTGCCGCAGCCGGTGTAGTCGGCGTAGCGGCGGGCGTCGCCGGCCAGCCGGTAGTAGCCGCGGTTGTCGATGCCCCGCAGGGAGAGCGTCGGGCCCATTTCGCCGGCCTCCGCGGTGTGGTTGTAGACCACGTCGAGGATCACCTCGATGCCCGCGTCGTGCAGCGCCCGCACCATCCGCTTGAACTCGCCGACCTGCTGCCCGCGGGTCCCGGTGGCGGCGTAGCCCGCGTGCGGCGCGAAGTAGCCGATGGAGTTGTAGCCCCAGTAGTTGCGCAGCCCCCGGCGTACCAGGTGGTCCTCATGGGCGAACTGGTGGACCGGCAGCAGCTCGACCGCCGTGACGCCGAGCCGGACCAGGTGGTCCAGCGCGGCGGGGTGCGCCAGCCCCGCGTACGTGCCGCGCAGCCGCTCCGGAATACCGGGGTGACGCATCGTGAAACCGCGTACGTGCAGCTCGTAGAGGACCGAATCCGGCCACGGGGTCTTCGGACGGCGGTCGTCGCGCCACTCGTCGTCGCCCTCCTCACCGGCGTCCTCGCCGACCACGACGCCCTTGGGGACGAACGGCGCGGAGTCCCGGTTGTCGCGGACCGTGTCGGCGAGGTGCTGGTCCGGCCAGTCCCGGACGTGCCCGTAGAGCTGGGCCGGCAGCGCGGTCCCGGGGCCGGCCGGTTCCGTACGGCGGCCGAAGTCGCCGTCGACGGCCCTGGCGTACGGGTCGAGCAGCAGCTTCGCCGGGTTCCAGCGGGCGCCGGACCAGGGGTCCCAGCGGCCGTGCACCCGGTAGCCGTACCGCTGGCCGGGGCGCACACCGGGCAGGAAGCCGTGCCAGATCTCGTGGGTCAGCTCGGTCAGCGGATGGCGGGTCTCCCGCTCCTCCTCGTCGAACAGGCACAGCTCCACGGCCTCGGCGCCGCCCGCCCACAGGGCGAAGTTGGTGCCGGCGACCCCGTCGGGGCCGGTGCGGTGGCGCGCCCCCAGGGGGGTGGGGGCGCCGGGGCGGATGTCCGCGGGCGGGGCGAGGGGCTCGTCCGCCACCGCCTCTTGTTCGGGTGCGCTCGACACGTGCCGGCCTCCTGCGGCTCATGGCTCGGTCGGGCGGTGCCCGCGCACGGAGTCCCGGCCGCGCGTACGTTCCCGCCCTCCCCGTTGTTCTTCCCGCAACCGGCCGTTGCCTCACGTTTCCCCGCGCGGGGGCTCGGCGCGCCGCCCCCGGAGCCCTCCGTGGCGGGACAAACGGATGGATCCGCACGCGACATACCCCCGTCACTCCCCATCATCGTTCACAATTCGGTATATGACCGGCCATCAGCAGGAACGTGCAGGGGGACGAGCGAAGCACCACCGGAACGTCCGCGTCCGCGTCGCCCGCGCCGTCGTGGCCTGGCTCGCCGGGACGGTGGCACTGGCCGGCTGCGGGGACACCGAGGCGCTCATCGGCGGCGCCCCGCGCACCCCGGAGGAGGCGATCAGGATCGTCCCGGAGAATGGCGCGCGCGGCGTACGGGCCAACGGGCGGTTCGAGGTCCGGGTGCCGGAGGGGCGGCTGGAGCGGGTGCACGTCACCCGCACCGCGGGAGCCGGCCGGCAGCCGGTGGTCGGCCGGATCTCACCGGACGGCATGGTCTGGCGCCCCGTCGCCGGCCCGCTCCGGCCCGGCACGACGTACACCGTCGACGCGGTCGCCCTGGACGGCGCCGGCCACCGCGCCACCCGCCGCACCACCTTCACCACCGCCCCGCCGGTCCACCGCGTCACCGGCTCGTTCTCGCCGCAGGGCGACGCCACGGTCGGCACCGGCCTGATCTTCTCGATGGTCTTCAACCGCCCGATCGCCGACCGCCGGGCCGTCGAGCGCGCCGTCCGGGTGAGCGCCCAGCCCCGCGTCGAGGTCGCCGCCCACTGGTTCGGCCACCGTCGCCTCGACTTCCGCCCCCGCGACCGCTGGCGGCCGGGCACCCGGGTCACGGTGGAGCTCCGGCTGCGCGGTGTGAAGGCCGCACCGAACGCCTACGGGACGCAGCGGCGGACCGTCCACTACCGGGTGGGCCGCGACCAGGTCAGCTTCATCGATGCCGCCCGGCACACGATGACGGTGCGCCGGGACGGACGGACCGTCGCGGTGCTGCCGGTCACCGCGGGCGACGCCGAGAACCCCACGTACAACGGGCGGATGGTCATCCTGGAGCGGCACTCGCTGACGCGGATGGACGGCGGCACGGTCGGCTTCGGTGGCGAGTACGACATCAAGGACGTCCCGCACGCCATGCGCCTGACCAGGTCCGGGACCTTTCTGCACGGCAACTACTGGGCGCGGCCCGAGGTCTTCGGCGGCCTCAACACCAGCCACGGCTGCGTCGGCCTCAAGGACATCAAGGGCGGTGGCCCGCACACCCCGGCCGGCTGGTTCTTCGGCCAGTCGATCGTCGGGGACACCGTGGTCGTCCACAACTCACCGGAACGGCTGGTCGCACCGGACAACGGCCTGGGCGGCTGGAACCTGTCCTGGGAGCAGTGGCGGTCCGGCTCCGCGCTGCACTGACCGGCGCCGGACGGTCCGCGACCGCGCCGGAGCGGCTCCGGCGGGCGTGCCCGGCCGTCCGCTCCCGCTCACCCCCGCACTTGGGACTAAACGGTGACATCCGCGGGGAGTTCACATGTCGGTGCGGTGTGGTTATCTAACGCCAGGCGCGCGGTCCTCCGCGTCCGCGCGCGGGGGAGTGCGGGCCGTACGAGGGGAAATGGGGCCAGTGGTGAACGTCCAGCCGAATCCGGGGGTGCCGGCGCGCCGGCGCCGGGGGCAGCGTGCCGGCGGCGCACCGCTCGCGTTGCTGCTCGGCGCGACGCTGATGCTGGTGAGCGCGTGCGGTGGCGACGACGGAGACGACGGGAAGGCGGCCGGCAAGGCCGGCGGCGACAAGGCCGCCTCGCAGGCCGCGGTGACGATAGCCCCCAAGGACGGCGCGGACGGCGTGGCCACCAGTGGCGCGCTGAAGGTGACCGCGGGGAAGGGGCGGCTGAAGACCGTCAAGGTCACCGACGGCAAGGGCAACGCGGTCGACGGGAAGATATCCGGCGACGGCGCGCTGTGGCAGCCGAGCGGCCATCTGGGCGCCTCGACGAAGTACACCGTCGACGCGGTCGCGGTGGACGGCCGGGGCCGGGAGGCCGCCGAGCACTCCACGTTCACCACCCTCGTCCCGAAGAACACCTTCATCGGCCAGTACAGCCCGGAGAACGGCCAGCAGGTCGGCGTCGGCATGCCGGTCTCGATCCGCTTCACCCGCGGCATCACCCATCCCAAGGCGGTGGCGGACGCCATCAAGGTCACCGCCAGCCCGTCGGTCCCGATCGAGGGCCACTGGTTCGGCAACGACCGGCTGGACTTCCGCCCCGAGAAGTACTGGGCGCCCGGCACCAAGGTCACCCTCAAGCTCGACCTCGACGGCGTCGAGGGCCGCCCCGGCGTCTACGGCACCCAGGCCAAGCAGGTCTCCTTCACCGTCGGCCGCGGCCAGGTCAGCACGGTCGACGCCGAGCAGAAGACGATGACCGTGGTCCGCGACGGCAAGAAGATCAAGACCGTCCCGATCACCGCGGGCGCGCCGGGCACCGAGACGTACAACGGCACGATGGTGATCAGCGAGAAGCACGTGGTGACGCGGATGAACGGCGACACGGTCGGCTTCGGCGGCGAGTACGACATCAAGGACGTCCCGCACGCCATGCGGCTGAGCAATTCCGGGACGTTCATCCACGGCAACTACTGGTCCGGCCGGCCGACGTTCGGCACCCGCAACGCCAGCCACGGCTGTGTCGGCCTGTTCGACCAGCGCGGCGGCGGCGACGGCTCCACCCCGGCGGCGTGGTTCTTCCGCAATTCCCTCGTCGGCGACGTCGTCATCGTCAAGAACTCGCACGACGAAACGATCCAGCCGGACAACGGCTTCAGCGACTGGAACCTCTCCTGGGAGAAGTGGAAGGCCGGCCAGTAGGACGCCGGTGGCGAGCGGGCGGGAGCGCCGGGAAACGGCGGGAAACGGCCGGAAGGTGACCGGGTCCGGGCACTGTGACGGAGCGCACCGGTCCGCCCGCCGTTAACGCGTACTAACCTTCCGGCATGACTGTGAATCTTGAGGTCGCCGAGGGTGTCGGGACCATCCGCCTGGACCGCCCGCCGATGAACGCACTCGACATCGCCACCCAGGACCGGCTGCGCGAGCTGGCCGAGGAGATCACCCGCCGCGACGACGTGCGCGCGGTCGTCGTCTGGGGCGGCGAGAAGGTCTTCGCGGCCGGCGCGGACATCAAGGAGATGCAGGTCATGGACCACGCGGCGATGGTCGTGCGGTCCAAGGCGCTGCAGGACGCGTTCACCGCCGTGGCCCGGATCCCCAAGCCGGTGGTCGCCGCGGTCACCGGCTACGCGCTCGGCGGCGGCTGCGAGTTGGCGCTCTGCGCCGACTTCCGGATCGCCGCCGACAACGCCAAGCTCGGCCAGCCGGAGATCCTGCTCGGCCTGATCCCGGGCGCCGGCGGCACCCAGCGGCTGGCGCGGCTGGTGGGGCCGTCCAAGGCCAAGGACCTGATCTTCACCGGCCGTCAGGTGAAGGCCGAGGAGGCGCTCGCCATCGGACTGGTCGACCGGGTGGTGCCGGCCGCCGAGGTCTACGAGCAGGCGCACGCCTGGGCGGCGCGACTGGCGGCCGGACCGGCGCTGGCGCTGCGGGCCGCGAAGGAGTCCGTCGACGCCGGACTGGAGACCGACATCGACACCGGGCTGACGGTCGAACGGAACTGGTTCGCCGGGCTGTTCGCGACCGAGGACCGGGAGATCGGGATGCGCAGCTTCGTCGAGGAGGGCCCCGGCAAGGCCAAGTTCCTCTGATACGTGCGGTGTTGACGGGGCGCATGAGGTTTGGCCGGGACCCGATGCCCCGTGTGGGCGAATCGTGGAAAACGTAACTGCGGCTCAAAAAAGCCCTGTTGACACCTCGGATCGATCATTCGTATGCCCGGTGTCGTCGCAGGTCAGCGGCGGGATCCCGAAACCTCTGCTGCCACTGGCATATGTCTCCGTCGGGGGTCGGAGCCGTCGATTCCGGGCAACGGATTCCCTCGGTTCCGCCCCCGTGACCGCCAAGTAGCAGCCATGATGGGGGCATGGCGGGCCTCGAAGGTATGGAGCAGCCGCGGCCGCGGAGCGATCCGGCCGCCGCGCGGTGGGGCATCCCCGGTACGGACCGGACCCCGGCGCCGGCTCCCGGCAGTCCGGGTGCGGTATCCGTCGACCTGGTGGCCGAGCCGACCCTCGGCGAGGTCCGGCTGCCCTCCCGCCCGCAGTCCGCCGGTATCGCCCGCCGGCTGACCGCCGCCGTCCTCCTGAAGCAGTGGTCCCTGACGCCCCAGCTCGCCGAGCACGCCGTGCTGCTGGTCTCCGAGCTCGTCGGCAACGCCGTACGCCACACCGGAGCCCGGACCCTGGCGCTGCGGATGCTGCGCCGCCGTGGCTGGATCCGCATCGAGGTGCGCGATCCGTCCCGCGGGCTGCCCTGTCTCATGCCCGTCCAGGACCTGGACATCAGCGGGCGCGGGCTGTTCCTCGTCGACACACTCTCCGACCGGTGGGGCGTGGACCTGCTGCCGCGCGGCAAGACCACCTGGTTCGAGATGCGGGTCGGCGACCGCTGAACACCCCTCTCCGGCCGGTGCTCCGGTCGCGCGGTGGCGGTCCGTAGGATGGGCTGTTCATGCGCGCGACCGGTACGGAGAGGAGGGACATGCACCAGCTGCGGCGATCGGCCGGCATGATGCTGCTGCTCCTCCTCGCGGTGACCTTCGGTCCGCTGCTGTGCCGGACCGGCCTCGAAGCGGTGGCCCCGGCCGGCCCTACGGCAGCGCCGGCGGCCGTGGCGACGGCCGTGACCGCGATCGACGGGCGGCCCGGTGCGGAGCCGGCGGCCGCCGCTCCGACCTCCCCGTTGACGGCCCCGCCGGTCGCCGCCGACCCGGGGAAGCGGTGCTCGGACCGGCATGCGCCCGGCCCCGAGGAGTCCGCGCCGCTGCCCACCCCGCACCGCGGTGAGCCGCTGGCCCCCGCGCCGACGGCCGGAGCCGGGCCGCTCGCCGCCGACGCGCCCGCCCAGTTCGCGCTGGCCCGTCCGCCGACGGACCGCGCCCCCGCCACCGACCCCACCGCGCTCCTGCCCGTACTGCGGATATAGGCCGCCGGCCACCCGCACCCGGCCGATTTCCCTCTCCGTACGTCAGGAGCTTCCGCATGCCCGCAAACGCTTCCCGCACCCGCAAACTGGCCGCCATCGGCGCGGTCCTGGCCCTCGTCGTGGCGCTGGTCGCCATCGGCGTCGCCATCGGCAAGACCATCGAGGGCGACCGCGACACCGCCCGCGGCGGCGAGCCCGAGGCCGCCGCCTCCCCCCGGTCCGAGGAGGACCCCGACCAGCAGAAGATGTTCGACGACCTCGCCCGGCGGACCAGCCGGCGCACGGCCGGCGACCCGCTGGCCGTCGGCAAGAAGGACGCCCCGGTCGTCCTGGTCGAATACGCCGACTACCAGTGCTCGTTCTGCGGCCGCTTCACCCGCGAGACCCAGCCCGAGCTGATCAAGAAGTACGTCGACGCGGGCACCCTGCGCATCGAGTTCCGCAACTTCCCGGTCTTCGGCGCCGACTCCGAGCGGGCCGCCCGCGCCTCCTGGGCGGCCGGCCGGCAGGGCAGGTTCTGGCAGCTGCACGACACGCTGTACGCCAAGACCCGCAAGGGCGCGGCGCTGGCCGAGGACAAGCTCGTCGAGCTTGCCGAGGAGAGCGGGGTGCCGGACCTCGACAGGTTCCGCAGCGACCTGAAGAGCGCGGACGCCGAGCGGGCGCTGAAGAAGGACCAGGACGAGGGCTACCGGCTCGGGGTGCAGTCCACGCCGTCCTTCCTGATCAACGGCCGGCCGGTGGCCGGGGCCCAGCCCACCGAGGTCTTCGCGCAGGCGATCCAGGACGCCGCGGCGCGGGCCGGCAAGGGCGGTGCGGGGGCCGGGAAGTGACCGACATCGGCTACCTCGCGGCGTTCCTCGGCGGGGTGCTGGCGCTGATCAGCCCCTGCAGCGCACTGCTGCTGCCGGCGTTCTTCGCCTACTCGCTCACCGGAACCGGCCGGCTGCTGGCCCGCACCGGGGTGTTCTACCTGGGGCTGGCCACCACGCTCGTACCGCTCGGCGCGGCGAGTACGGCGGCCAGCCGGCTGTTCAACGGCCACCGCGACCTGCTCATCACCCTCGGCGGCTGGACGGTCATCGCGATGGGGCTCGCCCAGATCCTCGGCCTGGGCTTCGCCTCCCGCCGCGCGCAGGCCGCGGCGGCCCGGATCACCCCGCGGTCGGCGGTCACCACCTTCCTCCTCGGCTGCGTCTACGGCCTGGCGGGCTTCTGTGCCGGCCCGATCCTCGGCGCGGTGCTGACCGTGACGGCGGTCAGCGGCTCGCCGGTGTACGGCGCCTCGATGCTGGCGGTCTACGCCCTGGGCATGGCACTGCCGCTGTTCGTGCTGGCGCTGTTCTGGGACCGCTTCCGGCTCGGGTCCCGCGGCTGGCTGCGCGGCCGGGAGTTCACCCTGGGGCGGCTGCGGCTGCACACCACGTCGGTGGTGTCCGGGGCGTTCTTCCTCGGCATCGGCGTGCTCTTCCTGTGCTTCAACGGGACCAGCGCGCTGCCCGGCATCCTCGACGCCGACGCCGAATTCCGGGTCGAGGAATGGGCGACCCGGCTCGGGAACGGCGTGCCGGACTACGCCCTGATCGCGGTGGCCGCCCTGGCCGTCGCCGCGCTGCTGGGGCGCATCGCCCTGCGGCCGGAGAAGCGACCGGAGGACGGGGACGGCGAGGCACCGCCCCCGGGCCGGTAGCCGGACACCCGCGCCCTGCCCCTGGCCCGCCGCGGCGGTAGCCCCTCGTGCGTCTCTCGTGCCGGGGGGCTGCCGCCGCGGCCGGGTGTCAGGCGCTCAACGGGCGGCGCCAGCGGGGGTGCGGGCGGGCGAACCGGCGTATGTGCGGGCTGTGCGCGTCCGCCCGGCGCCGGCGGTCGTTGCAGAGCAGGCACTTGCCGTAGCCCGGCGGGAGGGGGTCCTCCGGGTCGCCGTACAGCGGATCGACCGCGCCGTGCGGATGCAGGGCGCAGCCGGTCGGGCCGGTCTCGGCGCCCAGCGAACTGGCGGCGGTCAGTGCTTGCCGGAGGACGTCGACGAGTTGGTCCGCGTCGTGCCGGTTGGGCGCGGACTGGAGGGCGGTGGTCAGGTCGGAGGCGGTGGTCAGCGCGGTCTGGAGTTCGCGCAGGTGTGCGTAACCCATGCCTCGGAGCGTAGGCGGACCCACTGACAGTTGATCTTCCGATCGCACTTCGCGGCTTCCCATGCCCGCATCCATGCCCGCCCACGCCCACGATTTAGCACCGGAAGAGTGACCGTCCCCTTGCGGGGGGTAAGGCGCCGGCGGCCGGTCCGGCCGCCGGCTTCGCGACTACGGCGCGACCGGCAGGGCCCGCTTGTGGGCCGTGAGGCGGTAGCGGCGGGCGATGGCCTCGAAGGCGGGGGTGGGGACCGGGTTGCCTTCCAGGAAGTCGTCGATCTGGTCGTAGGTCACGCCGAGGGCGTCCTCGTCCGGCTTGCCCGGGTCGAGGGTCTCCAGGTCGGCGGTCGGCACCTTCGTGACGAGCTCCCGCGGGGCGCCCAGCGCCGCCGCCACCGCGCGCACCCGGCGCTTGGTGAGGCCGGTCAGCGGCACGACGTCGGCCGCGCCGTCGCCGAACTTGGTGAAGAAGCCGGAGACCGCCTCGGCCGCGTGGTCGGTGCCCACGACCAGGCCGTCGTGGGCGCCCGCGACCGCGTACTGCGCGATCATGCGCTGCCGCGCCTTGATGTTGCCCTGCACGAAGTCCTGGTGGTGCGCGTCGCGGAAGACCAGCCCGCCGTCCACCGCGGCCTGCAGCGCCGCGTCGCTCGCCGGGCGGACGTCGACGGTCAGCTCCCGGTCGGCGCGGATGAACTCCAGCGCGCGCTGGGCGTCCTTCTCGTCCGCCTGGACGCCGTAGGGCAGCCGCATCGCGTAGAACGTCGCCTCGTACCCGTCGGCCCGGGCCCGCTCCACGGCGAGCTGGCACAGCCGGCCGGTGGTGGTCGAGTCGACGCCGCCGCTGATGCCCAGGACCAGCGAGCGCAGGCCCGAGGAGGTCAGCTGCTCCGTGAGGAAGGCCACCCGGCGCTCGATCTCCTGCTCGGCGTCGAAGGACGCGGTTACCTGGAGATCCCGGGCGATCTCCTGCTGCAGGGCCATGGACGCCGGGTCGGTCACGGCTGCTCCTTTTCCGCTCGGGTTCGTTTCCGTACGCGCGCGCATTTCGTTCCTGCGCGAGGGGTCCCGTACGGAGGGATGTGGGCCTGGTCACGCGATGCGCGCTTCGGTCACCGGTTGTTGCCTTTCGGCGTACGAAACGTGGCGCGGGGTCGCGCTGTGTTCGTCGCCGGCATACGGACGGTGGCCGTGCAGCGCGCTTTCGCGTGCCGTAGGAAACCTTATGCCGGGTGCGCCCACTTCTTCAGAGCGGTCCTGCTGGAAAAGTTCGCGACGTCCTTGTCCAGCGGGTGGTCGGTGTACTGGTGGATGCGCCACTTCGCCTTGATCCGCGGGTGCCCGGCGGTGACGTAATCGGCGATCCACAGGCCGTCGGCCGCGTAGGACGTGGTGTCGCGGTGGAGCCAGAAATCGCGGTTGCAGTAGAGCATCACACGGTGCTTGGGACGGAGCTTCTTCACCTCGACCAGGAACTGGTCCTTCTGCGCATTGCTGGCGTGCGTCCCGTCGCCGGTGGTCTCCCAGTCGCAGGCCAGGATGTCGCCCGGGATCGAGGCGCACTTCGCCACGAAATACCGCGCCTGGGCGGAGATGTTGCCCGGCCACAGGAAGTGGTAGAAACCCACCACACAACCCGCTTTACGGGCCTTCGCGGCCTGGGTGTTCTGGTGCGGATTGATGTAGGAGCGGCCTTCGGTCGCCTTGACGAAAACGAAGTCCAGCCCCTCGGTGGAAAATGAGGTGTTATAGGAGCTGACATCGACACCGTGCAGCATGAGTGGCCTCCTGCCGATCGGACCTGCGGATGCGAAGCGCCAACTGCTCGAAACGTCAACTGCGTTGCCACGAGTGCCGTGCTGTGCCGTGCGGTTCGGTTCGGTGCCTGCCGTGCCCGTGCCGTCCCCGTGCCGTGTGTGTTCCGCGTTCGTGCGCGCCCCGCGTTCTCGGTCTTCCCATTCCTGAGTCTTCCCGTTCCTGACCGGACGTACGTTCCCCACGGGCCGTCAGTTCACCGCGGATCGAAGGACGCCCGCCCGGCGGGCGGGTGCGGGAGGAGGCGGACCGTCAGCGGCGCAGTGCGCGGCGCAGTACGGCGCGGGCCCGGCGGCGGGCGCGGCCGACGATGCGGTGTGCCGCGCGGCGGGTCCGGGTGGAGCGCAGCTCCTGGAAGAGGAGCTGGTAGCGCTCGGAGATCGGCTCGGGGTCGTAACGGCGGGCGCTCTCCCGCGCGGCCTCGGCCATCGTCCGGCGGCGCACGGGGTCCTCGATGAGGTCGAGCAGTCCGGTGGCCAGCGCCCGGCCGTCGCCGGGCGGCACCAGCAGGCCGTCCGTGCCGTCGTCGATGATCTCGGCCGGTCCCAGCGGGCAGTTGGTGCTGACGACCGGCACGCCGCAGCGCATCGCCTCGACGAGCGTCATGCCGAACGACTCGGCGTCCGAGGCCGAGGCCACGATCGACGCCTTGGCGAACTCCGCCTCGATCGGCGAGCGCGGCCCGGTCAGTTCGGCGCGTTCGGTCAGCCCGAGCCCGTCGATCAGCCCCTGGAGCGCGGCGCGTTCGGCGCCACCGCCGTGTATCCGCAGCCGCCAGTCGGGGTGCTTGGCGGAGACCGCGGAGAACGCCTCGATCAGCAGGTCGAAGCGCTTGCCGCGGACCAGCCGGCCGGCCGCCGCGATCACCTTCGCGGTGCCGTCGGAGGGCGCGACGGGCGGTGCGGGCACGATGTTGGGCACCGCCAGGACCCGTACGCCGGGCAGCGGCATCCGGGCGCGGTAGACCGCCGCGTCCGCCTCGGTGGTGGTGACCAGTGCGTCCAAGTGCCGGTAGTGGCGGGCGAGTTCGGCGCGCAGACGCTTGCCGTGCGCGTCGTGGCGCAGGTGTTCCTGGGCGATCCGCAGGGCGCGGCGGGGACCGAAGCGCGCCAGGTAGACGTTGATGCCGGGGCGGGTGCCGATCAGGACGTCGGCGTCGGTGGTGCGCAGGAACTCCGCGGCGCGGACGTCGACGAGCCGGCTGTACTGGTGGTGCCGCTTCTCGGCGAGCGGGAAGTCCTCGGCGGGCTCGCCGAACCGCGGGTCCGCCATGTCGTCGCTGCCCACCCGGGTGTCCACCAGGGGCGTGAGCCGCACCCGGGGGTCGAGGGTGAACCGCGGGACCTCGCGGTGGCGCAGCATCGAGACGATCTCGACCTCGACGCCGGGCCGGCCGGCGAGCGCGGCGGCGAGGTTGAAGGTGGTGCGGATCGTGCCGCCGATGGCGTACGCGTTGTGCAGCAGGAGGGTGATCTTCATCCGGAGTGGTGTCTTCCCGAGGTCTGCCCAGTCGTGGGGACCGGTGGGTCCCGCACCGCGGCCGGCCGCCGCGGCCGGCCCGTCCGGCACGGGGGCCACCGTGTCGGCAAGGGGTAAGCCGACTGCGTGGCAGGGGTGAGAGGCCGGTAAGAACCACGGGTGAGAGCCGGGTAAGAAACCCGCCGCCCGGCCGGCCGCCCGCCGCCGCCCCGCCGCGGCCTTGGCAGACTTGCCGGGTGACCCATTCCGTACTGCTCGCCGAGGACGACCGCCCCATCCGCACCGCCCTGGAGCGTGCCCTGACCCTCGAGGGGTACCGGGTCACCGCGGTCGCCGACGGCATCCAGGCGCTGGCCGCCGCGCACCGCGAGCGGCCGGACGTGATCCTGCTGGACGTGATGATGCCGGGCATCGACGGGCTGCAGGTGTGCCAGGTGCTGCGGGCCGAGCAGGACCGCACCCCGATCCTGATGCTGACCGCCCGGGTCGAGACCGCGGACCGGATCGCCGGTCTGGACGCCGGGGCGGACGACTACGTGGTCAAGCCGTTCGAGGTCGAGGAGGTCTTCGCCCGGCTGCGGGCGCTGCTGCGGCGGACCACGGCGGGCGGGGCCGAGGCGGCGGTGGGCGGCGCTCCCGGGGCGGCTCCCGCGGCGGCTCCCGGGCCGGGCGGGGACGAAGCGGCCGGCGGGTACGACGTGCGGGCGGTGGACAGCGGGGTCGTCGAGGCCGCGGACCTGCGGATCGACGGGCCCTCGCGCCGCGCCTGGCGCGGGGACCGGGAGCTGGAGCTGACCCGGACCGAGTTCGAGCTGCTGGAGCTGCTCGCCCGGAACGCCGGGATCGTCCTGGACCACTCGACGATCTACGACCGGATCTGGGGCTACGACTTCGGGCCGGGCTCCAAGAATCTCGCGGTGTACGTCGGCTACCTGCGGCGCAAGGTCGACGTCCCGGGCAGCCGCCCGCTGATCCACACGGTGCGGGGCGTCGGCTACGTCCTGCGGGAGGACTGACGTGCCCGGCCGGCTGCGGGCCTGGTTCCGGTCCCGGGCCGGCGCCTGGCGGGACCGCGGGCGGACGGCCTGGCTGCGCACCCGCCGGCCGGCCAGTCTGCGGACCGCCTTCGCGGTGGCGTTCGCGACCGGGGCCGCGGTGGTCACCGTGCTCGTGGGGTTCCTCAGCTACGACGCGGCCGCGCGGCTGGTGCGGGTGGACGAGAGGTCGGTGTTCTCCGAGGTCGTCCGGGATCTGCGCACCCAGGTGCAGGAGAAGGAGTTCGGGCCCGCCGACTACGCGGCCTCCGACCCGGACCACGACGGGCCGCGCGACGACCTGACCCGGCCGACCCGTACCGACGTGCAGATCCTGGGTGCCGGCGGCCGGATCGTGGAGCTGGGGCGCCCGGCCCTGCCGGCCGGTGCCGCCGAGCGCCGGATCGCCACCGACCCGCAGGCCGGCCGGTACGCGGAGCGGGAGGCGGACATCGGCGACGACGAGTACCACGTCGCGACCGTCGCGCTCGGTGACGGCCGCGGGGCGGTGCAGGTCGCCCAGAAGTTCAGCGAGACCGAGGACCTGCTGTCGGCGCTGCAGCAGCGCACCGTCCTGCTGGCGGCGGTGGTCATCGCGCTGGCCGGCACGGTCGGCTGGTGGCTGGCGCGCCGGATCACCGGCCGGCTGGTGCGCCTGACGTCGGTCGCGGAGAGCGTCGCCGAGCACGGGCGGCTGGACGTGCCGGTGCCGGTGGCCGGCCGGGACGAGGTCGCCCGGCTGGGACGGGCCTTCGACGACATGCTGGGGCGGCTGGCCAGTGCCGTCCAGGACCAGCAGCGCCTCGTGCAGGACGCCGGGCACGAGCTGCGCACCCCGCTGACCTCGCTGCGGACCAACATCTCGCTGCTGAAGCGGTTCGACGACCTGCCGCCGGACGCCCGCGAGGAGCTGCTCGCCGACCTGGCGGGCGAGGCCCGGGAGCTCAGCGATCTGGTCAACGAGCTGGTCGGGCTGGCGGCCGGGCAGCGCGACGACGACCCGCTGTCGGAGGTGAGCCTGGCGGAGGTCGCGGAGAAGGCGGCCGCGTCGGCCCGCCGCCGCACCGGCCGTGAGATCACCGTACGGACCCTCCGCCCGGCGGTGGCCTGGGGGCGGCCGGCCGCGCTGAACCGGGCGATCGGCAATCTGCTGGAGAACGCCGCCAAGTTCGACGCGGGCGGCACCGAACCGATCGAGGTGCGGGTCACCGGCGCCCGGATCGAGGTCCTCGACCGGGGCCCGGGGATCGCCGAGGCCGACCTCACCCGGGTCTTCGACCGCTTCTACCGCTCGGCGGCCGCCCGCGGGCTCCCCGGCTCGGGTCTCGGCCTCGCCATCGTCCGGGAGATCGCCACCGCCCACGGCGGCCACGCCTTCGCGGCCGCCCGCCCCGGCGGCGGCGCCGTCCTGGGCTTCACGGTCGGCCGGGGATACGCCCACTGACCGGGCCGGGCCGGAGAGCCGGCCGGTCCCTCAGCGGGCCTCGCCCTGGGCCACCTCCACCGATGCGTGCAGGTCCGCGGCGGCGTCCAGGGCGGCGGCCGCGGAGAACGTGACGCAGCTGAGCAGGGCCGCGGCGACGAGCCGGCGGCCGCGGAAGCCGGACCGTGTCCGGGGCCGGCCGGCGGCCGGCCCCGAGCCGAGCAGCGCGGCGACCCGGCGCGGCACCGGGCCGGTGGTCGCGGCGAGGACCGTACGGGGGCGGTGCGGTGCCGGGGCGTGCGGGCCGGCGGCCAGGGCGGCGCGGCCGATGGCGCGGGCGGTGACCCGGCGGTCGCCGACCCGGGCGGCGGCCGCCTCGTCCGCCCAGCGCTCCAGGGCGTACGCCAGCGGCGCCCGCAGGCCGTGCAGCAGCGGATGGCAGATCTCGGCGAGCGCGGCGGTGAGCAGGAAGAGGTGGTGCCGGGCGGCCAGATGGGCGCGCTCGTGGGCGAACAGCGCCTCGCGCTCGGCGGCGGGCAGCGCCCGCAGCATCCCGGCGGTGACCACGACCCGGCCCGGCCGCCCCGGGAGGGCGTACGCGTCGGGCTCGGCGTCCGGCAGTACGCACAGATCGCCGGAGACCGGGTGCGGTGCGGTGGCGCGCCGGGCCGTGCGCAGTTCGGTGCGGTGGCGGCGGGCGCGGTACGCGGCGGCGAGGGCGCAGGCGGCCAGCAGGACGCCGGCGGCCCCGGCGGCGGGGAGCATGACGGCCGGATCGCCGTCGGCCAGCGGGAGGGAGAGGTGGCCGAGGGCGGCGACCGGCGGCAGCCGCAGTGCCCCGGCGGCCGCCAGCAGGCCGAGCGCGGCGGTCGTGCAGCCGGCGAGCAGCGCGGCGCAGCCGGTCAGCAGCCAGGCCGCGGCGCGCGGCGGCAGCGACTCGGCCAGCCGGCGGGCGGCGGGCACCGCGAGCAGCGGCATCAGCAGCGGGATCCAGACGGCGATGATCACGGGGCGGCCCCCGGGGCGGGCGGCGTCCCCTGGGGGCCGTCCCCGGCGCCCTCCAGCAGGGAACGCAGCAACTGCTCGTCCTCGCGGGTGAGTTGGGAGACGAAGCGGGCGAGCGCGGTGCCGCGGTCGTGCTGTTTGTCGAGCTCGCTGCGCATCCGCCGGGCGGTCAGCCCCGCGGAGTCCTGTATCGGGGAGTACACGAAGCCGCGGCCCGCCCGGGAGCGGGACACCGCGCCCTTGTCGTGCAGTCGGGACAGGATCGTCGTGACGGTCGTACGGGCCAGCCGGCCGCCGAGGGCGCTCTGCACCTCGGCGGGGCTGAGCGGCACCTCGGCCGTCCAGAGCGCGGCGAGCACGCTCGCCTCCAGCTCGCCGGAGGGGCGCCGCTGCACGGGTGGTGTCTCCGACATGGGAACGCCCTTCACCTGCTCGTCGTCTACAGTTCCGTAGACCGTCTACGTGACTGTAGTCGGTCGGGCCGGTCGCACGGCAGGCCCGCAACCCATTATGGGAGGGGCCACCGACATGGCCGTAGCCGCTGCGTTCGCGCAGGTCACAGCCGGGGCGACGGCTATGGGCCAGGCCGTCGACGTGCTCGACGCCGGCTCGCTGCTCGCCGCGTTCGGGGCGCTCGGCGTCGCCGTCGTCCTGTTCGCCGAGACCGGACTGCTGGTCGGGTTCTTCCTGCCCGGCGACTCCCTGCTCTTCACCGCCGGGCTGCTCTGCGCCCCGGGCGCCGGCGGCGCCGTGCACCTCGCCCTGCCCCAGGTGCTCCTCGCGGCCGCGGCCGGCACGCTCGCCGGCTCCCAGACCGGCTACTGGCTCGGCCGGCGCGGCGGCCGCGCCCTGCTGGCCCGCAGCCGCGCCCGCAAGCTGCACGAGGGCGCCGCCCGGGCCGAGGAGTACCTCGCCCGCTACGGCCACGCCAAGGCCATCGTCCTCGCCCGCTTCGTGCCGATCGTGCGCACCGTGCTGAACCCGCTGGCCGGGGCCCTGCACGTGCCCGCCCGCACCTTCACCCTCTGGCAGATCACCGGCGGACTGCTCTGGACGCTCGGCCTCACCCTCGCCGGATACGCACTCGGCTCGTCCGTCCCTAACGTCGACCGCTATCTGCTGCCGCTGGTGGCCCTCGTGGTGGCGGTGTCGCTGACCCCGATCGCCCTGGAGGTGCTGCGCGCCCGCCGGCGCCCGGCGACTTCCGACCCGGAGGAGCAGCACCCGTGACCTCCCTCGCCCTCGGCGGAGCCGCCATCGACGGCGCCGCCTACACCTGGATCACCGGCCTCGCGCACCGCGCCCCGCACGGCCTGAACACCGCCGTCGCCGCCTGGAGCGACTACGGCCTGGCGCTCTTCGCCGTGCTGATGCTGCTCGCCTGGTGGCGGGCGCGCCACCGCGGGCCCGGCGCGATGGCCACGGCCCTGGCCGCCCCCGTGACCGTGGTCGTCGCCTACGCCGCGAACGACCTGGTCAAGAGCCTCTTCGACGAGCAGCGGCCGTGCCGGACGCTGCACACCCTCACCGTCGAGACCTGCCCCGGGCCCGGCGACTGGTCCTTCCCCAGCAACCACTCCGCCATCGCCGCGGCCGCCGCGGTCGCGCTCCTCCTGTGCGACCGGCGGCTCGGCCGGATCGCCGCCGTGGCCGCCGTCCTGATGGCGGCCTCCCGGGTCTGGATCGGCGCCCACTACCCGCACGACGCCGCCGTCGGCCTGCTCGCCGGCGGCCTGGTGGCCTGGGCCCTCACCCCGCTCGCGCCCCGCGCGGCCCCCGCCGTCGCCCGGCTCCGCGCGACCCGGCTGCGCCCCCTGGTGGCCGCGCGGTGACCGCGCCGGAAGGGGAGCCGGGGACCGGGCCCGGACCGGGCCCCGAACCGGTGGCGGGCCGGGAACCACGGCCGGGGCTGGGCCCCGGATCAGTCCCCCGGCCGGGCAACGGCGCGCTCCTCGCCCTGGCCGCGGTCTGTGCGGTGCTCTTCGCCGCCACCGCGGTCACCGTCTCCGTACGCCACGGCACCCCGCTCGCCCTCGAACAGGACATCGTCCACTGGGCCGCCGCCCACCACGGCGAGCCGGTGCGGTCACTGGCACGGGCCCTGACCGCCACCGGCACCGGCCTCGTCCCCTACCTGATGGCCGTCCTCGCCGGACTGCTGGCCGGCCGCGGCGCGACCGGCCGCCTGCGGGCCGTGACCTGCACCGTGGTCGTCCTCGCCGTCGGCCAGGCGGTCCGCTACGGCCTGATGGAACTGCTCGCCCGGGCCCGTCCGCCGGTCGCCGACTGGGCCGGGCACGCCACCGGATACGCGTTCCCCTCCGGCCACGCCACCACCTCCGCCCTCGCGGCCGGCCTGCTCGCCTGGGGCCTGGCGCACCGCTGCGGCCCCGCCGTCGCCCGCACCTGGTGCGCGGTCCTCGCCCTCTGGGCCGCCGGGGTCGGCCTCACCCGGGTCTACCTGGGCGTCCACTGGCTCGGCGACGTCGTCGGCGGCTGGCTGCTGGCCGCCACCTGGCTCACCCTCGCCCTGCTCCTGGAACCGGCCGCCTTCCGCCGCCGGGCGCCCCGGGCGCACTCCGGGGCCACGCAGCCCAGGGGTGGGCATTCCCATGAATAGCTGACGATCCGACCAGGTCTTCCCCAAGGCGGCATGGACGCCGCCCGCGCCGAGCACCACTGTCCTGGGCGCCGGGACCGCAAGGATCCCGCCACCGCCCACGGCAGGTACGACCGCACCGCACCGCCAGGGGGAGATCGCCATGAACCAGCCGTTCGACGCCCGGCTCCCGCGCCCGGCAGCCGACCAGGAGACCGTCGCCGGCGCCCCGCAGGGCCGCTGCCCGGCCGCCGCCGTCAAGGACCCCACCCCGTGCGAGGGGCCGCAGGACGCCGCCACCATCGTGGACCGCCACGGCCGCGAGGTGGCCGGCTGCGTCCACCACTGCGCCCGCCTGCTGGCCGGCCTCGAAGGCGCCCGCGTGCACCCGTTCGTCCCGGCGCGGCACGCCCTGGAGATCTACTCCCGGGCCCGCGAACTCCCGCCCTTCGCCTGGGAGATCGGCAGGTAGCCGCGCCGGGGCCGACGTTTCAGGCCGTCGCCGTCAGCACTCGATGATGTTGACGGCGAGGCCGCCGCGGGCGGTCTCCTTGTACTTGACGGACATGTCGGCGCCGGTGTCCTTCATGGTCTTGATGACCTTGTCGAGGGAGACGTGGTGACGGCCGTCGCCGCGCAGCGCCATGCGGGCGGCGGTGACGGCCTTGACGGCGGCCATGCCGTTGCGCTCGATGCACGGGATCTGGACCAGGCCGCCGACCGGGTCGCAGGTCAGGCCGAGGTTGTGCTCCATGCCGATCTCGGCGGCGTTCTCCACCTGCTCGGGGGAGCCGCCCAGGACCTCGGCCAGGCCGCCGGCGGCCATGGAGCAGGCCGAGCCGACCTCGCCCTGGCAGCCGACCTCGGCGCCGGAGATGGAGGCGTTCTCCTTGAAGAGCATGCCGATGGCGCCGGCGGCGAGCAGGAAGCGCACCACACCGTCCTCGTCGGCACCGGGCACGAAGTTGATGTAGTAGTGCAGCACGGCCGGGATGATGCCGGCGGCGCCGTTCGTCGGCGCGGTCACGACCCGGCCGCCGGCGGCGTTCTCCTCGTTGACGGCCATCGCGTAGAGGGTGATCCACTCCATGGCGCGGGCGGTGGCGTCGCCCTCGGCACGCAGCTTGCGGGCCGAGCCGGCCGCCCGCCGGCGGACCTTCAGGCCGCCCGGCAGGATGCCCTCACGGGACATGCCGCGCGTCACGCAGGCCTGCATCACCCGCCAGATCTCCAGCAGGCCCTCGCGGATCTCGTCCTCGGTGCGCCAGGCCTTCTCGTTCTCCAGCATCAGGGCGGAGATGGACAGCCCGGTCTGCTCGGACAGGCGCAGCAGCTCGTCGCCGGTGCGGAAGGGGTACTTCAGGACCGTGTCGTCCGGGACGATCGGGTTCTCGCCCTCCACCGCGTCCTCATCGACGACGAAGCCGCCGCCCACCGAGTAGTACGTCTTGCCGAGCAGCTCGGCGCCGTCCGCGTCGTAGGCCCAGATGGTCATGCCGTTGGCGTGGTACGGCAGGGTCTTGCGGCGGTGCAGGACCAGGTCCTCGTCGAAGTCGAAGGCGATCTCGTGGGCGCCGAGCAGGCTGATCCGCCCGGACTCCTTGATCGCCGCGACGCGGTCGTCGGCGGTCTCGACGTCGACGGTGCGGGGGGAGTCGCCCTCCAGGCCGAGCAGGACGGCCTTGGGGGTGCCGTGGCCGTGGCCGGTGGCGCCCAGCGAGCCGAAGAGTTCGGCGCGGACGCGGGCCGTGCGGGCGAGCAGACCGTCCTTCTTGAGCCGGCCGGCGAACATCCGGGCGGCGCGCATCGGGCCGACGGTGTGGGAGCTGGAGGGACCTATGCCGATGGAGAAGAGGTCGAAGACGGAGATGGCCACGGGGGCGGACTCCCTTGTCTGCTCGTGGTGGACGGTGGAGCTATGGGACAGGAGGTACGTTTCTGCGCCGAATGTCGAGCGTAACGCGGACCCGGCGCGGTGCCGTCAGACGGAAACCGTCGGGCGGCCGTCGGTGGGTGTAACAGGAGGTGTCGGGGTCACCGCGGGTGCCGGGCCGGCCACCGTGGCGGCGGGCGGACCGGTCAGACCGGTCGTACGGGCCCGCACGCCGGCCCGTACGGCCCAGAAGTAGAAGGCCGGCGCGGAGAGCGCGACCAGGGCGATGTCCAGGCCGTCGGGGATGACGCCGCGCCCGCCGAAGTCCGGGCTGCCCAGCGCGGACAGCGCAGCCAGCCAGAGCAGGAAGGCGATCATCCACCAGGCCGGGGCGAACTGCCGCCGCAGCCGTGCCGCGCCGAGGGACCCGGCCTGGTGGCGCAGCACCAGCACCGCGATCGGCACGGACACCAGCGTCAGCGCGGTCACCTTGCCGGTGTCCGGCCACTTCGACCAGTACAGGGCGCAGGCCGCGAAGGCGAAGGTGACCGGGCAGAGGACCCCGGCGGCCGGCAGCCGGAACGGACGGGGCAGCTCCGGCGCGGTCCGGCGCAGCACCCCCACCGCGATCGGGCCGATCAGGTACGAGATGACCATGGCCGCCGAGACCACCCCGGCCAGCGCCTGCCAGCTGCGCCCGACGGTCAGCAGCAACAGGACGGAGAAGCCGAGGTTGAGCCACATCGCCGGGCGGGCGGTGCCGTACCGCGGGTGCACGGCCGCCAGCCTCCGCGGGAAGAAGCCGGTCTCCGCCAGGTTGGTGACCATGTACGCGGCCGAGGCCACGTTGGCGATGTTGGAGCCGGCCGGCGAGATGAACGCGCCGAACTGCAGCATCGTGACCACCCAGTGCAGCATCAGCAGCCTGGCGAGGTCGGCGAACGGCGAGCTCAGGTTCACGCCCTGCCAGCCGCCGGCCCGGGCCAGCTGCTCGGGCGGCACCGCACCCAGGTACGCGGTCTGCAGCGCCAGGTAGATCACCAGGCCCAGGGCGAGCGCACCGACCAGGGCGACCGGGATGGCCCGGCCGGGGTTCCGGGCGGCGCCGCCGAGGTTGACCACGGCCTGGAACCCGTTGAAGGCGAAGACCACGCCGCAGGTGGTGACGGCGGTGAGCACGGCCGGCCACCCGTACGGGGCGAAGCCGCCCTGCGCGGTGAAGTTCGAGGTGTGGAAGCCGGAGGCGGCCAGCGCCGCCACGGCGGCCACCGGGATGGCGAACTTCACCACGGTGAGCACGGTGTTCGCGCGGGCCAGCAGTTGCACCGACCAGTAGCAGGTCAGCCAGAGCGCGACGGTCAGGGCCAGCGCCACGGCCATGCCGGACGCCGAGAGCTGGTGGCCGGCCGGTTCGACCAGCCCCTTCGCCCAGCCGAAGTCCCAGGACGTCATGTACTGGGTGGCGGCGATCGACTCGATCGGGATGAGCGAGGCGACCGCGATCCACACCGCCCAGCCGGTGACGAAGCCGAGCACCGGCCCGTGCGAGAGGTGACCGTAGCGGGCCATTCCGCCGGGGATCGGGTAGGCCGCGCCGACCTCCGCGTAGGACATCGCGATCATGCCGATGAAGACGGCACCGATCACCCAGGCGACCAGCGCCGCCGGGCCCGCCACCTGGGCGGCGGCACCGGCGCCGAAGAGCCAGCCGGAGCCGAAGATCGAGCCGATGCCGATCATGATGAGGGCGAAGAGGCTGAGCCCCTTCCGGTCGCCCGCGCTCATGTCCATGGGGTGGTGTCGTCCGTCCTGCTGTCGAAAATGCCCCCTCGCCGTTGAAGGGCCGCTGCGAGCTGACACCTTATTTCGCGCGAATCACCGTGAATCACCGGTTCCGCCGTGAGGGCGCGCGAGAGCGAGGAAAGGGGAGGAAAATCCGGGTGAGCAGACCATGAGCCCGGGACCAACGGCCCCGGGCTCACGGCCCGTTGACCCTCCGTCCGCCGCTCGGCGACGGTCCGGAGGATCACCGCATGAGACGCGTCACAGCGACGGGTACAGCGGGTACTTCTCCGCGAGCGCGGTGACCCGGGCCTTGAGGGCCTCCGCGTCGTAGTCGGGCTTGAGGGCCTGGGCGATGATGTCGGCGACCTCGCGGAAGTCCTCGGCCGTGAAGCCGCGGGTGGCCAGGGCCGGGGTGCCGATCCGCAGACCCGAGGTCACCATCGGGGGCCGGGGGTCGTTGGGGATGGCGTTGCGGTTGACGGTGATGCCGACCTCGTGGAGCCGGTCCTCGGCCTGCTGGCCGTCGAGCTGGCTGTTGCGCAGGTCGACCAGGACGAGGTGGACGTCGGTGCCGCCGGACAGGACCGACACACCGTGCTCGGTGACGTCGTCCTGGACCAGGCGCTCGGCGAGGATCTTGGCGCCCTCCAGGGTGCGCTGCTGGCGCTCCTTGAACTCGTCGGACGCGGCGACCTTGAAGGAGACCGCCTTCGCGGCGATGACGTGCTCCAGCGGACCGCCCTGCTGACCGGGGAAGACGGCAGAGTTGATCTTCTTGGAGATCTCGGGCGTGGCGGAGAGGATGACGCCGCCGCGGGGACCGCCGAGGGTCTTGTGGGTGGTGGTGGTCACCACGTGGGCGTGCGGGACGGGCGACGGGTGCAGCCCGGCCGCGACCAGACCCGCGAAGTGGGCCATGTCGACCATGAGGTAGGCGCCGACCTCGTCCGCGATGCGGCGGAAGGCGGCGAAGTCGAGCTGGCGGGGGTAGGCGGACCAGCCGGCGACGATGAGCTTGGGCCGGTGTTCCTTGGCCAGGCGCTCGACCTCGTCCATGTCGACCAGGTTGGTCTTCTCGTCGACGTGGTACGGCACGACGTGGTAGAGCTTGCCGCTGAAGTTGATCTTCATGCCGTGGGTCAGGTGCCCGCCGTGGGCGAGGTTGAGACCCAGGATGGTGTCGCCCGGCTTGAGGAGGGCGAACATGGCGGCGGCGTTGGCCTGGGCGCCGGAGTGGGGCTGGACGTTGGCGTAAGGGGCGTCGAAGAGGGCCTTGATGCGGTCGATGGCGATCTGTTCGACGACGTCGACGTGCTCGCAGCCGCCGTAGTAGCGGCGGCCGGGGTAGCCCTCGGCGTACTTGTTGGTGAGGACGGAGCCCTGGGCCTCCATGACCGCGACGGGAGCGAAGTTCTCCGAGGCGATCATTTCGAGGGTGGACTGCTGGCGGTGCAGCTCGGCGTCGACGGCCGCGGCGACGTCGGGGTCGAGCTCGTGCAGGGAGCTGTTCAGAAGCGACATGAGTCTTTCCTGGAGGGGTCGGAGGGCGCAGAGCACTTCCGGGCGGGGTGGCTCACTCGGTGATGAACGCGGCGTACTCGTCGGCCGTCAGCAGCTCGGCGGGCTCGTCGCTCATCTTCACCTTGAACAGCCAACCGCCCTCGAACGGGGCGGAGTTCACCAGCGAGGGGTCGTTGACGACGTCCTCGTTGATCTCCACGATCTCGCCGTGCACGGGCGCGTAGAGATCGCTGACCGACTTGGTCGACTCCAGCTCACCGCAGCTCTCGCCCGCCGTGACCGTGGAGCCGACCTCAGGGAGCTGCACGTAGACGACGTCGCCGAGCGCGTTCGCCGCGTGCTCCGTGATGCCGACCGTCGAGACGCCTTCCTCGGCGGCCGACAGCCACTCGTGCTCCTTGCTGTAGCGCAGCTGCTGGGGGTTGCTCATGGCTCGATTCTCCTGTACGCGAGGGTGTGATCGTGAATGGGGGCACCTCCCCGGACGAAGTCCGGGGGGAGCGTCTTGCACAGTGAGACGCGCGGTGGCGCGCCGCCGCCCGGTCCGCCGGGACGAACCGTTACTTCTGCCGCTTGTAGAAGGGCAGCGCGATGACCTCGTACGGCTCATGGCTTCCACGGATGTCCACGTGGACACCCTCGGTGCCCGGTGTGGCGTAGGCCGCGTCGACGTACGCGATGGCGATCGGCCGGCCGAGCGTGGGGGAGGGGGCGCCCGAGGTGACCTCGCCGATCACCGTGCCGTCGGCGGAGACGACCGGGTAGCCCGCGCGTGGGACCCGGCGGCCCTGGGCGATCAGCCCGACCAGCTTGCGCGGCGGGGCGGCCTCGGCGCGTTCGGCGGCCACCTCCAGCGCGGCGCGGCCGACGAAGTCGCCGTTGTTGGTCGTCTTCTCGAATTTCACGACCCGGCCCAGGCCGGCGTCGAACGGGGTGATGGCGGTGGTGAGCTCATGCCCGTACAGCGGCATGCCCGCCTCCAGGCGCAGGGTGTCCCGGCAGGACAGCCCGCACGGCACCAGGCCCACGTCCTTGCCGGCCTCGGTCAGCGCCTCCCAGAGGGCGACCGCGTCGGCCGGCCGGACGAACAGCTCGAAGCCGTCCTCGCCGGTGTAGCCGGTACGGGCGATCAGCGCCTCGACGCCGGCGACCGTGCCGGGCAGGCCGGCGTAGTACTTCAGCCCGTCCAGATCGGCGTCCGTCAGCTTCTTGAGGATGCCGGGGGACTCCGGGCCCTGCACCGCGAGCAGCGCGTAGGCGTCCCGGTCGTCGCGGACCACGGCGTCGAAGCCGCCGCCCCGAGCGGTCAGCGCGTCCAGCACGACCTGGGCGTTGGAGGCGTTGGCGACGACCATGTACTCCTGGTCGGCCAAGCGGTAGACGATCAGGTCGTCGAGGATGCCGCCCTCGGCGTTGCAGATCATGGTGTACCGGGCGCGGCCGGTCTTCACCCCGCCGATGTTGCCGACCAGGGCGAAGTCGAGGAGGTCGGCGGCCTGCGGGCCGGTGACGGTGATCTCGCCCATGTGGGAGAGGTCGAAGAGGCCGGCGCGGCTGCGGACCGCGACGTGCTCGTCGCGCTCGCTGCCGTAGCGCAGTGGCATGTCCCAGCCGGCGAAGTCGGTCATGGTCGCGCCGAGTGCCCGATGCGTGGCATCGAGCGCCGTGCGGCGGGGGGCATCAGTCATGGTTCTGGGCTCCCAGGCAGGGGTGACAAGACGTTCTCCCCATCTGTCATCGGAACCTGAGAGGTTCACCGGGAGCCCGCGAACGGGCCCGGTTTGCACCTTGGGTGGAGCCGCCCCGTGGGCCGGGCCGGGCTCGCTTTTCAGATCTGCCTCGCCCGCGCGGTATAGGGGCCTGAGAGATTCAAGGGAGGACTTGCTCCTTCGGCGCCCCGCCGTGGCGGCCGGGGACTCTCCCGCGCGGATTCAAGCGGCCGGTATGGAGTTGGCGGTGCACGGGTGAACCGAGATGTGCACGTGGCGCGCACATCATTGCACGGGATCGCCGAATACAGGAGGCCCGGTCGCCGCACCGCACCCGACGTGGGCGGATCGCACAATCACCTTGATGGCCATTACCTTTTCTTGACACTCTGCGGGTAGGGAACCGGCCTCGGGCCGGACCGCAACCCGGACGGGGAGGGTGATCACGATGCACAGGGACGCGGCACTCGCGGCCACATCGGGGGCCGGACCCGAAGAGCCGGTGGCGGTCCGCGCCGCCGAGCCGGTGACGGTCCGCGCCGCCGCGCCCCGGGCCCGGCGCCCGGCGCGTCCGGTCGTCCGGCCGGGGCGCGGCGCGCGGGTGGTGGACCTGCGCGGCGCCGGCCGGGCCCGGGCCGCCGCCGAGCTGCGGTTCCCGCCCGGTGACCTGGTGGTCGTCTCCGGCCTGCCGGGCAGCGGCAAGAGCACCCTGATGCACCGCGTCGTGCCGCCGCTGGACGGCGGCGGGGCCGAGGTGCACCGGATCGACTCCCAGGACGTCCGCGAGCGCTGGGAGCGCGGCCGGCTGCGCCGGCTGCCCTACGGCCTGTACCGCCCGCTGGTCCGGGCCGCGCACTATCTGGCGCTCGGCCGGGCGCTGCGCTCCGGCCGCAGCGTGGTGGTGCACGACTGCGGGACGCTGGCGTGGGTGCGCCGGTGGATCGCCCGGGCGGCCGGCCGCGGCGGCCGCGGGCTGCACCTCGTGCTGCTCGACGTGGCACCGGAGGTGGCCCGGGCCGGCCAGGAGGCGCGCGGCCGCGGGGTGTCGGGGTACGCCTTCGCCCGGCACCGCCGGGCGGTGGCCGGGCTGGTCGGCGGCGCGGAGGCGGCCCGGCTGCCGCGGGGATTCGCCTCGGCCGTGCTGCTGGACCGCCGCGCGGCGAGCGCCCTGGAAACCCTCACCTTCCGCTGACCGATGCCGCCCCTTCGCCCGCGCCGCCGCTCGTCGCGGCGGGACCCGGCACCGTACGCGCGGCACCGGCCTTCCCTCGTCTAGGGTCATGGGCCAGAAAGCGCGGAGTGCGGTGTGGAACACGGGTGGATGCAGATGAACTTTCCGGAGCAGGGGATACCGCAGCTGGCCTGGCCGGCGAACGAGCTCGAAGAGGTGCTGGCCGCGTCGGTCGGGCATCCCGGCGCCGGCGGCCGGATCGTCGAGGTCCTGGGCCGCAGCCGGGTGTGGGTGCCGCTGCCCAACGGCGGCGGCCCGGACGGCGCGGGCCTCGGTACCGCCGGGCTGGACCTGCCCACCGTCGACATCGGCGGGCTGGCCTACGTCCCGGTCTACAGCTCCGAGCAGGAGTTCCTGCGGGTCGTCGGCTCGCACATGTCCTTCACCGTCGCCCCGGCCCGGGAGTTCGCCCGCGGGCTGCCGCCGAAGATCGGGATCGTGGTGAACCCGGACGGGACGGTCGGCGTCCCGGTACCGCCGCCCGCGGTGGCCGAATTGTGCCGCTCGGGACGTCAGGAACCGGACACCGGCGCACTGCCGAGCGGCGGCCGGGTGCGGCTCTTCGAACCGGACTGGCAGGACGAGCCGGTGGACTTCCTGGCCGCCGCCGGACTGGAGTTCTCCGGCGTCGGAATTGTCCTGACTGCCCGGCGTGTCCTGGCCAGTGTCGAAGGCGACACGCCCGCGCTGTTCGTCGGTGTCCAGGTCGCTACGGTCCCCGAGGCGCTGCACGACGGATCGGCCCGCGACGCGGTGCTCGCGGGCCTGGGACGGGCCCTCGGCGCGGTGCCGGTGCCCTGGCCCGTGCAGCTCGTCATGCTCGACCTCGCCCAGGGCGACCCGGTCGCCGACTGGATGCTGGAGCGGGTACGGCCGTTCTACTCGCGCGAGCACTCCTAGGGTTCGCCGTTGTCGCGGAGGCCGCGGCCTTCCGGCCCTGGACCATCGGCAAGCCCTAAGCTGGTTGGATGACGCGCGGGCGCACCCACACGTGCCCTGCCGAGAGAAGGGACGGACCACGTGAGTGCGGGTGCGCATCAGGGGCCGCCGGCGACCGGACAGCTGGAGCAGCTGCTGCAGCAGGTCTCGCCCGGCCGTTACGACGCCTACGAGGCGCTGCTGCACGCACTCGCCGCGGGCCAGGTCTGGATGCTGCTCTGGCACGGCCGGGCCGGTTCGCCCGACGCGCAGTACGGGAACATGGAGGTCGACGGCCTCGGTTACGCGCCGTGCGTGACCTCCGCGCCCGAACTCGCCGCCTCCGGCTGGAACCGCGACCACGAGGTCGTCAGCGGCCTGGAGATCGCCGCCGCGCTCTTCCCCGACCGCTGGGGACTGTGGCTGAATCCGCACGCTCCCGGCGGCGGAGTCGGCATTCCGTGGCTGGATCTGCGCCGGATCGCCGGCGGCCTCGACCGGCTGCCCGCCGGCCCGCTGCGGATCTCCGATCCGGTCATCGACATCCCGCAGTTCTACGCGCTGCTGGCGCAGAACGCCCATCGCACGCCCGCCGTACGGTCGTTGCGCCGCGCCTGGGTGCAGCCCGCGCTCGGCGCCCCGTATCTGGCGATCGGTCTGGATCTGTACGACACCGGCCCGCAGGCGGTGGATTCCGCCCGGTTGATGATCCAGCAGTCGATCGGTGCCGTTCCGGACGGATTGCCGGTCTCCACGGTCGCGATGAACGACGAGTACGACCCGGTCGCCATGTGGATGCGGGCCGCCGCGCGGCCGTTCTTCGACCGTGACGGCTACACCCAGCAGCCGGCCCAGCCGCCGGCGCCCTCGTACGGCTACGGCTACCCCCGCCCTTACTGACAGGCCCGCCCGTCGCCCGACCACCACCCCTCAACGACGCCCTCCGGGTGGCCCCCGCCCGTCTCTCCTGTCGGAGCGTGTCGCTCCGGCAGGTTTCTTGTGGTGAATTCGCCCCGTACGCCCCGCGGTTGAGGTGCTCTCCCGCGGCTCTTCGCTCCGCTCAGCCCGAACTTGTGTCCGTATAACGGAAAGTCGTGGAGCACATCACAGTTGCGCATCCTTTCCCTGTCAGGGCTGGTGACTGATCGCGAAGGGGATGAAGACTCCGGAAACAACAAGGGCCTCGGTCCTTTGTGCGAGCGTCATTCCGGTCGGCGTCGGGTGAACCGCTTCCTTCCGCAAGGTGAACTCCCATGAGGATCACCGGACTTGCTCCGCAGTGCACCAATTGACGTGAACCAGGCCGCTACCGCGGCGGGCAGGGGCCGGCCACCGTCGGCCGAGAGGGGTCAAAGGCACCGTGACCGCACCGATCGAGACCACCGGGGCGGCTGCCGAGGCGCAGCCGGAAGCGGTGCTGGAGGGCGTGTCGAGCAAGCGCATCGAAGGGCGTTCGCTCGGCCAGATCGCATGGCTGCGCTTCCGGCGGGACAAGGTCGCGGTGGCGGGTGCCATCGTTGTCATCCTGCTGATCGCCGTCGCGGCGCTCTCCCGTCCGCTGCAGGCCCTGCTCGGACTGGACCCCAACGCGCCCAACGAGTCGCTGATCGACCCCAACACCACGCTGCCCAAGGGGGACTTCGGCGGGATGAGCGGGGACCACCTGCTCGGCGTGGACCCGAAGTTCGGCCGCGATCTGCTCGCCCGGGTCCTGGAGGGCTCCTGGGTGTCGCTGATCGTGGCGTTCGGCGCGACGCTGCTGTCGGTCGCCATCGGCACCGTGCTCGGCGTGATCGCCGGTTTCTACCGCGGGCGGGTGGACGCCTTCATCAGCCGCATGATGGACGTCTTCCTGGCGTTCCCGCTGCTGCTGTTCGCCATCGCGATCTCCGCCTCGCTGCAGGGCGGCGCCTTCGGCCTGGAGGGCCTGCCGCTGCACATCTCGGTGCTGATCTTCGTGATCGGCTTCTTCAACTGGCCGTACATGGGACGGATCGTGCGCGCGCAGACGCTGTCGCTGCGCGAGCGGGAATTCGTGGACGCCGCCCGGGGCATGGGCGCGCGCGGACCGTTCATCCTCTTCCGGGAGCTGCTGCCCAACCTGGTGGGCCCCATCATCGTCTACTCGACGCTGCTGATCCCCTCCAACATCCTCTTCGAGGCCGCGTTGAGCTTCCTGGGCGTCGGCATCCAGCCGCCCCAGGCCTCCTGGGGCGGCATGCTCAACCAGGCGGTCAAGTACTACGAGGTCGACCCCCAGTACATGATCGTCCCCGGCCTCGCGATCTTCGTCACCGTGCTCGCGTTCAACCTGCTCGGTGACGGTCTGCGGGACGCGCTGGACCCGCGCAGCCGCTGACGGCACCGCGGGCAACCCGCCCCAGCCGCCACCGCGCTTTGTGTTGTGACGTTTCTCGACGAACGAAGACCGTACGAAGACCGAACGAAGGGGACACCGACCACCATGCGAAGGTCAGTTCCGGTCGCGACCATAGCGGCCATCACCAGTGCGGGCCTTTTGCTGGCCGGCTGCAGCGGGGGCAAGGGCTCCTCGGAGGGCTCAGGGGAGGCCAACGCGGCCACCAAGGGCGTCGTCAACGCCTCGGACGCCAAGGGCGGCACGGTCACCTACGCCATGAGCGACGCCCCCGAGTCGTTCGACCCGGGCAACACCTACTACGCCTTCATCTACAACTTCAGCCGGCTCTACGCGCGCCCGCTGACCACCTTCAAGCCGGGCCCCGGCCCCAAGGGCAACCAGCTGGTCCCGGACCTCGCCGAGTCGATGGGCAAGCCCAGCGACGGCGGCAAGACCTGGACGTACAAGCTCCGCAAGGGCATCAAGTACGAGGACGGCTCCACCGTCACCTCGCAGGACGTCAAGTACGCCGTGGAGCGCTCCAACTTCGCGCGTGACGTGCTCTCGCTGGGCCCGAACTACTTCCAGCAGTTCCTCAAGGACAACGACGGCGGCGGCTACAAGGGTCCGTACAAGGACAAGAGCAAGGCCGGTCTGAAGTCCATCGAGACCCCCGACGACCAGACGATCGTCTTCCACCTCAAGAAGCCGTTCGCCGAGTTCGACTACCTGGTCAGCGCCCCGCAGACCGCGCCGGTCCCGCAGGCCAAGGACAAGGGCGCGGACTACACCAAGTCGGTGCTGTCCACCGGCTCGTACAAGTTCCAGAGCTACCAGGAGGGCAAGCAGCTCACCCTGGTCCGCAACCCGCAGTGGTCGGCGAAGACCGACCCGCTGCGCAAGCAGCTCCCGGACAAGATCGTGCTGAACCTGAAGGTCGCCCAGTCGACGATCGACAAGGACCTCCAGTCCGGCAACACCCTGGTCGACCTGGCCGGCCGCGGCGTCGACGGCCAGACGCAGGCCCAGCTCCTGACCAACTCCGACGAGAAGGCCAACACCGACAACGCGCTCGGCCAGCGCCTCGTCTACACGGCGATCAACACCAAGGTGAAGCCGTTCGACAACCTCGAGTGCCGCAAGGCGATCGAGTACGCGATCGACAAGAAGGCCGTGCAGACCGCGCTCGGCGGCCCGATCCGCGGTGAGCTGGCCTCCACGGTCCTGCCGACCGACATCGCCGGCTACCAGAAGTACGACCTGTACCCGCAGAAGTACACCGGCGACAAGCTCGACCTGAGCGAGGCCAAGAAGCACTGGGACAAGTGCGGCGCCGGCAAGACCACGACCACGATCCTGGCCCGCAACGACCGCCAGGACGAGGTCGACGCGGCCACCTCGGTCATCGAGTCGCTCAAGAAGATCGGCGTCACCGCCAAGATCCAGTCGTACCCGACGAGCAAGTACTTCTCGGACTACGCCGGTGTGCCGGAGTTCAACAAGAAGAACAACGTCGGCCTGATCATGATGCAGTGGGGCTCCGACTTCCCCACCGGCTACGGCTACCTGCAGCAGATCCTGAACGGCAAGGCGATCAGCAAGTCCGGCAACACGAACCTGTCCGAGCTGGACGACCCGGAGATCAACAAGCTGCTCGAAACGGCCATCGCCAACACCGACAAGGCGGCCCGCGAGAAGGCGTACGCCGAGATCGACAAGAAGACGATGGAGCAGGCGGCGCTGGTCCCGCTCACCTACTTCAAGGTCCTGATGTACCGCTCGCCCAAGGCCACCAACCTGGTGTCCACCTCGGCCTTCAGCGGTCAGTACGACTACCTCAACATCGGCGTCAAGAAGTAGCAGCCCTGGAAGGCAGGTGAAGGCATTGGTGTCCGCGGGCCGGTTCCGGCCGGCCCGCGGCGCCGACGCCGCATCCCCGTGTTCTCGTACATCATCCGCAGGTTGATCAGCGCAGTGATCCTGCTGCTGATCGTCAGCGCGGTCACTTTCGGCATCTTCTTCCTGCTGCCGAAACTGGCCGGGCAGAGCACCGACCAGCTTGCCCAGCAGTACATCGGAAAGGCCCCCACGGCCGCGGACATCGCCGCGGTGAAGAAGAACCTCGGCCTGGACAAGCCCGTGTACGAGCAGTACTGGGACTTCCTCAAGGGCATCTTCGTCGGCGTCGACTACAAGTTCGGCCCGGAAGCGGCCAAGTGCCACGTGCCGTGCTTCGGTTACTCGTTCAAGACCCACATCGAGGTCTGGCCGGAGATCCAGTCCCGGCTCCCGGTGACCCTCTCGCTGGCCGCCGGCGCGGCCGTGCTCTGGGTCGTCTCCGGCGTCGCCACCGGCGTGCTCTCCGCGCTGCGCCCCGGCTCGTTCTTCGACCGTGCGGCGATGGGCGTGGCGCTGGCCGGCGTCTCCCTCCCGATGTTCTTCACCGGTGCGCTGGCCCTGGCCCTGTTCACCTATCAGTGGCCGATCTTCGAACGCAGCGACTACGTACCGCTGCTGGACAACCCGTTCCTCTGGGCCCGCACCCTGGTGCTGCCCTGGGTGACCCTGGCCTTCCTCTACTCCGCGCTCTACGCCCGGCTCACCCGGGCCGGCATGCTGGAGACGCTGGCCGAGGACTTCATCCGCACCGCCCGCGCCAAGGGCCTGCAGGAGCGCAAGGTGGTCGTCCGGCACGGTCTGCGCGCCGCACTCACCCCGATCATCACCGTCTTCGGCATGGACCTCGGCCTGCTGCTCGGCGGCGCGCTCATCACCGAACAGGTCTTCTCGCTCAAGGGAGTCGGCGCCTTCGCCGTCGAGGCGATCAACGCCAACGACCTGCCGAACATCCTCGGCGTCACCCTGCTCGCCGCGTTCTTCATCGTCATTTGCAACCTGGTGGTGGACGTTCTGTACGCCGCCGTCGACCCGCGGGTGAGGCTCTCGTGACCGACTCCTCCGAGGACAGGACCGCCACCGCGGCGGCCACCCCGACCACGGCACCGCAGACGTCCGCCTTCCTCGACGTGCGCGACCTGAAGGTGCACTTCCCCACCGACGACGGCCTGGTGAAGTCCGTCGACGGGCTGACCTTCAGCCTGGAGAAGGGCAAGACGCTCGGCATCGTCGGCGAGTCCGGCTCCGGCAAGTCGGTGACCTCGCTCGCCGTGATGGGCCTGCACCGCGCCTCGCGCCAGCAGCGCAACAAGGTCCGGATGTCCGGCGAGATCTGGCTGGACGGCAAGGAGCTGGTCTCCGCCGACCCGGACGAGGTGCGCCGGCTGCGCGGCCGCGAGATGGCCATGATCTTCCAGGATCCGCTGTCCGCGCTGCACCCGTTCTACTCGGTCGGCAAGCAGATCACGGAGGCCTACCGGGTCCACAACGACGTGGACAAGAAGACCGCGCGCAAGCGGGCGATCGAGATGCTCGACCGGGTCGGCATCCCGCAGCCCGACAAGCGGGTCGACGACCATCCGCACCAGTTCTCCGGCGGTATGCGCCAGCGCGCGATGATCGCGATGGCGCTGGTCAACAACCCCGAGCTGCTCATCGCGGACGAGCCGACCACCGCCCTGGACGTCACCGTCCAGGCGCAGATCCTGGACCTGATCCGCGATCTGCAGAAGGAGTTCGGCTCGGCGGTCATCATCATCACCCACGACCTGGGCGTGGTCGCCGAGCTCGCCGACGACCTGCTGGTGATGTACGGCGGCCGGTGCGTCGAGCGCGGCCCGGCCGAGAAGGTCTTCTACGAGCCCCAGCACCCCTACACCTGGGGGCTGCTCGGCTCCATGCCGCGCATCGACCGCGCGCAGACCGAGCGGCTGATCCCGGTCAAGGGCTCCCCGCCCAGCCTGATCAACGTCCCGTCCGGCTGTGCCTTCAACCCCCGCTGCCCGTACGCGGACGTCCCCAAGGACAACCTCACCCGTACGGTCCGCCCCGAGCTGAGCGAGGCGGGCGGCGGGCACTTCTCCGCCTGCCACATGGCGCCGGAGGAGCGGAAGCGTATCTGGACCGAAGAGATTGCGCCGAAGCTGTGACCGAGACGACTGACGACGAGAACACCACGATCCCGCTCCAGAAGTCGCCGGACGCGGCACCGGCCGGGTCCGGGGACGACGCCGAGCCGCTGCTCCGGGTGCGCGGGCTGGTCCGGCACTTCCCGATCACCAAGGGCCTGCTCAAGCGGCAGGTCGGTGCGGTGCAGGCGGTCGACGGCATCGACTTCGACGTACGGCCCGGGGAGACGCTCGGCGTGGTCGGCGAGTCCGGCTGCGGCAAGTCGACGATGGGCCGGCTGATCACCCGGCTCGACGAGCCGACCGGCGGTTCGATCGAGTTCCAGGGCACCGACATCACCCATCTGTCGCCGGGCAGGCTGCGGCCGATGCGCCGCGACGTCCAGATGATCTTCCAGGACCCGTACGGTTCGCTGAACCCGCGGCACACCATCGGCGGCATCGTCTCCACCCCCTTCCGCCTCCAGGGCGTCGAGCCGGAGGGCGGGGTGAAGAAGGAGGTGCAGCGGCTGCTGGAGCTGGTGGGCCTGAGCCCCGAGCACTACAACCGCTATCCGCACGAGTTCTCCGGCGGGCAGCGGCAGCGCATCGGCATCGCCCGGGCGCTGGCGCTCAAGCCCAAGCTGGTGGTCGCCGACGAGCCGGTGTCCGCGCTGGACGTGTCGATCCAGGCGCAGGTCGTCAACCTGATGGACGACCTCCAGGAGGAGCTGGGCCTGACCTACGTCATCATCGCCCACGACCTCTCGGTCATCCGGCACGTCTCGGACCGGATCGCGGTGATGTACCTCGGCAAGATCGTGGAGCTGGCCGACCGCACCGCGCTCTACGAGACGCCGATGCACCCGTACACCAAGGCGCTGCTGTCCGCGGTGCCGGTGCCCGACCCCAAGCGGCGCACCCAGCGGGACCGGATCCTGCTCAAGGGCGACGTGCCCTCGCCGATCAACCCGCCCTCCGGCTGCCGGTTCCGGACCCGCTGCTGGAAGGCGACCGAGGTGTGCGCCACCACCGAGCCGCCGCTGGTCGCGCTGCGGACCGGGCACCAAGTGGCCTGCCACCACCCGGAGAACGCGGAGGGTGCCGCGCCCGCAGCTGGCAACGAGCTGACAGGTCAGGCATCAAGTGACAAGTAACTCCTGACGAGTTGGCAAAGTCGCGGGTGGAACGCGGCGGGAGGGTGCAGAGTCAGCACGGTTGTTCGATCTCCGATCGATCTTCATCCGGACATCCGAAGGGATGGCTCATGGCACTCTCCCGCACCGCGCGTCGCACCTCCCGCTGGCTGGCTCTGGCCACCGCGGTGGCCTCGGCCGCCACCATCGCCGCCGCCCCCGCGGCGACCCCCGGCGCGCCCGGCGTCGGCGACCCGTACTTCCCCGAGATGGGCAACGGCGGCTTCGACGCCCTGCACTACGACCTCGGCGTCAGCTACCACCCCGACAGCGGGCGGCTCGACGGCCGCACCACGCTCACCGCCCGGGCCACCCAGAACCTCTCCGCCTTCGACCTCGACCTGCAGCAGCTGACCGTCGACTCGGTGCGGGTGAACGGCCGGCGGGCGCACTTCGCGAGATCCGGCGACGAGATAACCATCCGCCCGGAGTTCGCGCTGCGCCGCGGCGGGAAGTTCACCGTCACGGTCGCCTATCACGGCGTCCCCAAGCCGCTGAACGGCCCGATCGTCTTCGGCTCGGACTACGGCTGGATGAAGACCAAGGACGGGGTGTTCGTCGGCTGCGAGCCGAACGCCGCCTCGACGTGGTTCCCCTCCAGCGACCACCCGAGCGACAAGGCCACCTACGACATCCGGATCGACGCCCCCAAGGGCCTGACCGGGGTCTCCAACGGCCGGCTGATCGCTTCCGGGGAGGCGCACGGCCGCTCGTACGCCCACTGGCGGGAGTCCCGCCCGATGGCGACCTACCTCGCCACCGCCACCATCGGGAAGTTCGACGTCCGTACCGGAACCACCCCGGGCGGCATCCCGGTCTACGTGGCCACCGATCCGACCCTGCCCACCGGCAAGGTGGACGTGTACGGCATCACCTCGGAGGCCACCGACTACTGGTCGAAGGTCTTCGGGCCGTACCCCTTCGAGGAGACCGGCGCGATCGTCGACGACATGCCGCAGGCCGGGTTCTCGCTGGAGGTGCAGTCCAAGCCGGTCTACTCGGGGGTGCGCAGCGAGAGCACCATCGTCCACGAGCTGGCCCACCAGTGGTTCGGCGACTCGGTGTCCGTGCGGCAGTGGAAGGACATCTGGCTCAACGAGGGCTTCGCCACCTACTCGCAGTGGCTGTGGGGCGAGCACCGCGGCACGACGAGCGCCCACGACGCCTTCCGCAAGGCGTACGACGCCATCCCGGCCGACAACGGCTTCTGGAAGCAGAAGATCGCCGATCCGCAGCGCGACACGATGTTCTCCGACGCGGTCTACGAACGCGGTGCGATGACGCTCCAGGCGCTCCGCGAACGCATCGGTGACCAGGCGTTCTTCAAGCTGCTGCCGGCCTGGACCGCGGCCCACCGCTACGGCAACGCGCACACCGCCCAGTTCGTCGCGCTGGCCGAGAAGATCTCCGGGCAGAAGCTGGGGGACTTCTTCGACACCTGGCTGTACACGGAGAGCAAGCCGGAGCTGTCCGCCAAGTAGGCCGCCGGTACCGGGCGGGTCAGTCGGCGTCCGGCCGGCTGCCCGGCCGGGGGCGGAGCTGCTGGGGGCGCGGCAGGTGCAGCCCCAGGTAGACCGCGCCCATGCGCAGGGCGAACACCACCCCCGCCGAGATCGCCGCGGCGGGGGTGGGCCGGGCGCCGAGGTGGTGCAGCAGGAGGAGGCAGCCGGCGCCGGCCAGGGCGGCGATGGCGTAGACGTCCTCGCGCAGCAGCAGCGGGGGGAACTCGCCGCACAGCACGTCCCGGATGACCTCGCCGGTGACGCCGGTGAGTACCGCCAGGATGATCACGGCGAGCGGGGTGGCGCCCGCCGCGATGGCGGCCCGGGCGCCGATCACGGTGACCACGGACAGTCCGACCGCGTCGACCACCAGCAGCGACTTCCGGGGCAGCGACCAGAACCGCAGGTAGATGATGGTGCCGACACCGACGCAGATGATCACGGTGAGCAGCACCCAGTCGTGCGTCCAGTACAGCGGCCGCCGGTCGAGGATGAGATCGCGCAGCGTGCCGCCGGAGATGGACGCGGCGAAGGCGAGCACCAGGCCGCCGAAGGGGTCCATGTTGGCGCGGTAGGCGGCCAGCACCCCGCTCGCCGCGAAGGCCGCGACGCCGGCCAGGTAGAGGACGTGAAGCATGGCGTCATCATCGCAGGGACGGAACGACGCTCTCCGCTTGCGTCCGGGAAGCTGACCCTACCGGTCGGTAATTTATCCGTGTACGGTGCCGCCATGGCTCTGGTCACCTCAGGCAACAGTGAGTTCGACCGCGACACCGCGGTCACCCGCCGCGCAACCGGCATCTACGAAGCCCAGCTCTCGGCGGGCTGGACGATCATCCAGGCGGTCAACGGCGGCTATCTCCTCGCCCTCATGGGCCGCGCCCTCGGCGACGCCCTGCCGCACCCCGACCCGCTGTCGGTCACCGCGCACTACCTCACCGCCTCCGTTCCCGGCCCGGCCGTCATCCGCACCGAAGTGGTGCGCACCGGCCGCACCATGTCGACCGGGACCGCGACCCTCGTCCAGTTCGCGGAGGACGGCAGCGAGGTCGAGCGGCTGCGGGTGCTCGCCGCGTACGGCGATCTCGGCGCGCTGCCCGACGACGTCCGCACGACGGCCAAACCGCCCGCCATCCCGCCGTACGAGCACTGCCTGGGCACCGACAGCGCCCCCGACGGGGCGTCGGCCATCCCCGGCAGCACCGCCATCGCCGGGCGGCTCGACCTCCGGCTGGACCCGGCGACCGCGGGCTGGGCCATCGGCGCACCGTCCGGCCGGGGCGAGATGCGCGCCTGGTTCGGGCTCGCCGACGGCCGGGACCCCGACCCGCTGTCCCTCCTGCTGACCGTCGACGCGCTGCCGCCCACCGCGTTCGAGATGGGGCTCTCCGGCTGGGTCCCCACCGTCGAGCTGACCGTCCACGTCCGGCACCGCCCGGCACCGGGGCCGCTGCGGGTCGCCATCACCACCCGCAATCTGGCCGGCGGGTTCCTTGAGGAGGACGCGGAGGTGTGGGATTCGGAGGACCGGCTGGTGGCGCAATCACGCCAACTGGCGCGGGCGCTCGGGGTGGAGTGATCCGGCGCGTCGGCGCGGCCGGGCCCGCGAGGTACCGTGCGGCCCCCTCTGGAACGGACTTTCCGCAGGTGGCCACCGGTGCGAGAGGGCGGAGAGTGACGCAAAAGTGCGCGCGGGGGCGGTGCGGGCCGTGTCAAACTGATCGACATGGGGGACGTACCGCTCACGATGGAGGACGGGACCGTCGTCTGGCTGCGCGCGGAGGCGCCGGCGGCCGCCGACGGCCCGCCGGGCCCGGTGTCCGGCCAACCCACCGCCGCTGACGGCGAGTTGGAGCTGCCGGACGCGTTCGGCTCCGCGCAGCCGGTCAGTGTCGACGGCCGGATGGGCCGGGCGCTGACCCGCGGCGGCGAGGTCCTGGAGGAGGCGCTGCGGCCGCTCGGCGGGGTGCTCGGCCAGATCCACCGCTCGATCTCGGCCGGCAGCCACCGCCCGGACGAGGTCACCGTGGAGTTCGGGGTCACCCTCGGCTCGGATCTGCGCCTCGGGGTCTTCACCGGCAACGGCGAGGCCAGCTTCAAGGTCTCCGCCACCTGGAACCTCGCCGGTGACCGCGGCACCGGCCGCAACGGCGACCGCGCCGCCCACCGCGACCGCGACCGCGGCGACGACGACGGCACGGGCACCCCGGACACCCCGACCGGCCCCGGCACCCCGGGCGGTGCGGCGCCGTGATCGCCGGCGCAGGTCCGGACACCCCGCTCCAGCTGTCCTTCGCCTCCGTACGGGACGGCGAACGGGCCGTCGGCGCGGGCGTCCTGGTCGCCGAGCGGCTGATCCTGACCTGCGCCCACGTCGTCAACAGCGCCCTGGGCAGGGCGCGTTTCTCCCAGGACACCCCGGGACCCGGCGAGACCGTCACGGTCCGGCTGCCGCACGTCGCGGCCGGGGTGGACCTCACCGCCCGGGTCGTCCGCGAGATGTGGACCCCGCCGCGCGCCACGGCCACCGGACCCGGCCCGGCCGACCCCGGCCGGGTGCCGTACCACGGCGACCTCGCGGTGCTGGAGCTCACCGACGCCCCGCCCCCGGGCGCCGAGCCCGCACCGTTCCTCCAGCACAACTACGCCGGGGAGACCATCGCGTTATGGGCCAGCGGCAATCCGCTGCCCACGGTCCGGGCCGTGCCCCGGGTCTCGGCGCCGCCCTGGATCGCGCTGGACGTGCTCGGCGGCACCCAGGTCACCGAGGGCTTCAGCGGTGGCCCGCTCTGGGACCGCGAACGGCAGGCCGTGGTCGGCCTGGTCGTCGCCGTCCACCGCGCCCCCGAAGGCGCCGGGGCGGCCGGTGACCAGCAGCGGGCGGTGCAGGTGCAGGGCGGCGTTGACGACGGAGATCTCGTTGCGCTCCAGGAGGTAGGGCGCGCGGGG
>NZ_JAZBJP010000015.1:0-168681 GCF_036352915.1 Streptomyces bugieae | reverse complement strand
CGCCGTTGCGCCTGCGGCGGGCTGGGTGGTTTGTGGGTGCGGTGACGGGCCTCCGGGGCCGGTTGTGTGGACTGCTGACGCTTTACGTCCACACAACCGGCCCCTCCGGCCCGTCCCCTCCCGTGAGGGGAGAAGGAAACGATGGTGGGGGTGCACGTGACGTCCATGTGCCCGCAGGCAACGGATGAGGCCCGCCCCCAACCACCTCTTACCTCCCACTCACGGGAGGGGCTGGACCGGAGGACGAAGTCTGGAGGGCCGGCACCGCACCCGACAACACCACGCCCGCCGCCAGGCGCAACGGCGAGCGAGCCCCGCGGCGGGACGGACAGGTACGCACGGGGCGCCGCAAAGCGCAACGGCGAGCAAGCCCCGCGGCGGGACAGACGGCTACGTGGGGACTAGCCCACGACGTCGCGCACCCGCTTGCCGTCCAGATGGGTGACGACGTTCTCGACGGCCGCCAGGGCGATGCGGACCAGTGTTTCTCGCGTGACGCCCGCGACGTGGGGGGAGAGGACGACGTTCGGGGCCTTGAGGAGCCGCAGGGCCGCGGTGGGCGGTTCGGGGTCGAAGACGTCGATGCCGGCGCCGGCGAGGGTCCCGGCGGCCAGCGCGTCCGCCAGCGCGTCCTGGTCGATCAGGGCACCCCGCGCCGTGTTGATGACAAAGGCGCTCGGCTTCAGGAGGGCCAGTCGCTCGGCGTCGAGGAGGTGCCGGGTCGCCTCGGTGAGCGGGGCGTGCAGGGAAACGTAGTCCGACGTGCGGAGCAGCTCGTCCAGGTCCAGATGGCGGGCCCCGCCGAGCCGGGCCGCGGTCTCCGGGTCGACCGGCCGCGGTCCGGCGTAGACGATGCTCATGTCGAACGCGACGGCGCGCCGTGCCACCTCCACCCCGATGTGGCCCAGGCCGACGATGCCGAGGGTCTTCCCGGACAGCTCGGTGATCGACTGCTGCAGACGCGGCAGCGCCCAGTCCGCCTCGGTCAGCGCCGTATGGGCGGGGACCAGCTGCTTGGCGAGCGCGAGCATCAGGGCGAAGGTCTGCTCGGCCACGTTCTGCTTCTCGGCGCCGCTGGAGCCGATGTTGCAGACCGGGACGCCCCGGTCGCGCGCGGCGTCCAGATCGACGTAGTCGAAGCCGTGGCTGGCGCACTGGACCAGCTCCAACTCCGCTGCCGCAGCGAGGTGTTCGGCGGTCACGGGGGCGAGGCCGGTGATGATGACGTGCGCCGCGGCCAGCGCCGCGGGGTCCTCGTCGGTGCTCTCGACGACGGTGACGTGGGCGTGGCCGGGAAAGACGCCGGCCAGCGCGGCGCCGGCGGCGCGGCCGCCCACGTGCGGGGAGATGACGGCGAGCACGTTCTTCATGGCGGGCCTCTCGGTGTCGGGCGCGGTGCGCGCCGCGGTGGTCATGCGGAAGGGGGGCGAGCGTTACGCGGACGCCGTGGTGAGGTCGTCGGCGGTCAGCGTGCCGGGGCGGGCGTGCCCGGACAGTGCGAGGGTGAGGTCGAACTCGGCGAGCAGACAGCGGATCACGTGCTCGACGCCGGCCTGGCCGTCGAGGCCGAGACCGTATGCGTACGGGCGTCCGACCAGCACCGATTGCGCGCCGAGCGCCAGCGCCTTGACGATGTCGTCGCCGGTGCGGATGCCGCTGTCGAAGAGCACGGTGAGCCGGTCGCCGGCCGCCTCGGCGACGCGGGGCAGCGCGTCGGCGGCGGCGACCGAGCCGGCCACCTGACGGCCGCCGTGGTTCGAGACGACCACGCCGTCCACGCCGGCCTCGGCCGCCCGCAGTGCGTCATCCGGGTGCAGGATGCCCTTGAGCACGATCGGGCCGTCCCAGTTCTCCCGCAGGAACGCCAGGTCGGGCCAGGTCTTGGCGGGGTCGGCGAACATCTGGACGAAGTGCAGCACGGCCGCGTTCGGGTCCTCGTGGACCGGCTTGGCGAGCCCGGCCCGGAACGCGGGGTCGGAGAAGTAGTTGGCGGTGCCCACCCCGTGCAGGAACGGCAGGTACGCCTGGTCGAGGTCGCGCGGCCGCCAGGCGAGGAGCGGGGTGTCGAGGGTGACGAACAGTGCGGTGAAACCCGCGGCCTTCGCCCGGTGCAGGAAGCTCCTGGTGACCTCGCGGTCCTTCGCCCAGTACAGCTGGAACCAGCGCTCCCCGTCGCCCATCGCCTCGGCGACCTGCTCCATCGGGGTGCTGGAGGCGGAGGAGAGGATGTACGGGACGCCGTGTGCCGCGGCGGCCCGGGCGGCGGCGGGCTCGGCGTCCGGATGCAGGATCGACAGCACCCCGACCGGGGCGAGCGCCATCGGCGCCGGCAGTCGGCGGCCCAACACCTCGACGGACAGGTCGCGTTCGTGCACGTCGCGGAGCATCCGCGGGACGATCCGCCGGCGGTCGAGGGCGGCCCGGTTGGCGGCCGCGGTGCTGCCGCTGCCCGCACTGCCCGCCACATAGCCGACCGGGCCGGGGCCCAGCCGCTGCTCGGTGAGCTCCTCCAGCCGGGTCAGATCGGTCGGCAGCCGGGGTACCGCGCCCGTCATGCCGTTCAGGTAGATCTCGTACTGGAAGTCCGCCCAGTGCTTCGCCATCCGGCCGTCCCGCCTCTCTCGTGCGCGTCTTTCTGGGGCCCACCGGTCCGATGCGTCCGTCGCGACCGCGGGGCCGTCGGGCCGTCCCCGTGATCCTTGCGACAGTGACAAGATCCGTCCACGGTGGTGCGCACATTCTTCCGCTGCGACTATCACCCTGTGATGAACGACCGCGAGCGGATCCGGCAGGAGCTGACCGCCACTCCCCGTGTCGTCGACGCCGTCGTCGACGCGGTGCACGCGCAGGTCCCGGCGTACGCGGCGCTCGACGACCGCCGGCTTCCGGAGGTGCGGGCGATCGCCGCCTGGGCGCTGGACCGGCTGCTGCACCTGTGGGCCACGGACGGCGTGCTGGGGCCGGCCGATCTGCGCCGGTTCCGCGGTATCGCGGCGGCCCGGGCCGCCGACGGCCGCCCCGTACAGGCCGTACTGCGGGCCTACCGGGTCGCGGCGACCGTCATCGCGGACGAGATCGCGGTCTGCACGCCCCGGCCCACCGCCGAGGACGCCTTCGCCCTCACCCGGATGCTGCTGACCGCGCTGGACACCCTGGCCGAAGAGATGGCGGGGACCTACGAGGCCGCGAACGAGGACCTCGCGGGGGACCGCGGCCGGGCGCTGCGGCTGCTCCTCGACGACCTGATCGCCGGGCGGCACGCCTCCATCGGCGCCCTGACCGGCCGGGCCGCCCGTCTGGGCGTCCAACTCCCGGACCCGTACTGCCTGTTGGTGGCCGAACCGGTCGAACCTGCCGAGCCGAGTCATCCGGGTCAGGCCGCTGCGCCTTTGGCACCGGCCGGCGCGGAGATCGGGCCGGCCGTCTCCGGGGAGCTGGCGGACGAGCTGCTCGCGGCGCTGACCGGTGACGGGGGAGCGGGGGCGTCCGACGTCGCCGCGCTGGCGACGGTACGGGGATCCCGCCTCGTCCTGCTGCTCCCGGCGGGCGGCGAAGGGGGTGCGCCCGCGGCGCTGCACGAGCGGGCGCTGCGCGGCTGCGCGATCTCCGGGGAGAGCCTGGAGCGGATCGCCGTGGCCCACCGCCTCGCGGCCGACGCCCTGGACACCGCCCCCGCACACGCCCACCACCCCGCACGCCTCCTCACCGACGGGGACGCCCAGGTCCTCGCGCTCCTCGCCGGCCGCCCCGCCACCACCCCCGACCAGATCGCCCGGTTGCTGCTCGATCCGCTCCTGAGCCCCGGCCGGCGGCACCTCCTGGACGCGCTCACCGCCTACCTCGACACCGGCTCCGCGAACGCCGCCGCCCGCAGGCTGGGCCTCCACCCGCAGTCGTTGCGCTACCGCCTGCGCCGGATCGGCGACCTCACCGGACGCGACCCCCGCGACCCGTGGCAGCGGCTCACCCTGGACATCGCACGCACCATCGGCCACTGACCGTCCATCGGGGGACCGTCCATCGGGTGGGTCCCCGCTTTCGGCGTGAAAGGCCATTTCCCCGAAATAGGGGCAGTGCGGAGTGAAAGCGGTTGGGAAACCGCCTCTCTCGCCAAACGGACTTTTTGCGTCGACAGCTCGCCATGTGCACCTCTCGGAAAAAGGGGATGAGTCGTCGCCTCGATGTACATAACAGCGAAGTTGATGTTCACTCAGCGTGATCGGACAACTCCGGCCCAGAAGGGGCGGGTTGAAGTCCTGGCGGGCTGATAGGGGGCGAAAGGCTCACTCCGAGTATCCGGACTCCTTCTCACTTCGGAGTCTCAACTCGTGCCCCACCTTCGCATCGTTATTGCTTCGATTCTTGACTACCGGGCAGGTGGTGGCGTTCACTTCAGCCGTTCTGGGCCGGGTCAGGCGGCCCCATGGGAGGTACCGAAAAAATGAATGCAATAATGCGGCGTGCGCTCACCGGCGCAATGGCGCTTTCTCTTGCGGCGCCATTGGCGGCCTGCGGCCAAGATCACCAGGACGCGGGTGCCGGCAAGGACTCCATCGGTCTGCTCCTCCCGGAGAACAAAGCGGACCGATACGAGAAGTTCGACCGCCGCATCATTACGTCGCGGGTGGCCTCCCTCTGCCTCGAATGCAAAGTCGATTACCGCAACGCCGAGCAGCAAGTCGGCACCCAGAAACAGCAGTTCGACGCCATGGTGAAGAAGGGCGTCAAGGTCATCATCCTGGACCCGGTCGACTCCCGGGCGGCCAAGAGCTGGGTGGACGCCGCTGCCAAGAAGGGCGTCAAGGTCATCGCCTACGACCGGCTCGCCGAGGGCGACGTCGCGGCGTATGTCTCCTACGACAACGAGAAGATCGGCCGGCTCCAGGGAGAGGGCATTCTCGCCGCTCTCGGATCGCAGGCGGCCAACTCCGACATCGTCATGATGAACGGCTCGCCGACCGACCCGAATGCGCCGTCCTACAAGAAGGGCGCACATGACGTCCTCGACGGCAAGGTCCACAAGATCGTGTATGAGAAGGACATCCCCGACTGGTCCGCGGCGACCGCCAAGAAGAAGATGTCCGACGTCATCAAGGCGCGCGGCCCGCAGGGATTCGACGCGGTGTACTCCGCCAACGACGGTATGGCCGGCGGTATCGCCGAGGCGCTCAAGTCGGCGGGCCTCAAGAACATTCCGGTCGGCGGCCAGGACGCCGAACTCCCCGCCCTCCAGCGGGTGATCGCCGGCACCCAGTCCTTCACCATTTACAAGGAAGTCCGGCCGGAGGCCGAAACGGCGGCAGAAATTGCCTTCCGGCTGCTCCGTGGCAAGAAGATCAGCTCGCTGACGTCCACCACCGCGACCAGCAGCAGCAAGGCCGCCATTCCGGCCCGGCTGTTCAAGGCGCAGCTGGTCAACCGGAAGAACCTGAAGGACACCGTCGTCCGCGACGGCCTGGTCCGGGTCGACCTGCTCTGCGCCGACGACCTCGCCTCCGCCTGCAAGTCGCTCGGCCTGGAGTGACCCCGCCGCGGGCCGGGTGACCGGGACGGCCACGCTCCGCGCCGCAGACCGGCCGGAGCGTGGCCGTCCGGCGCTTCCGTCAGGACGGCCTCGCGGTCTCCCCCGCCGGTTCCTCCGCCGGGCGCTGCGCCGCCCGCCCCAGCCACGCGTACGCGGCCCGGGCGGTGAACTCCCGCTGGCCGCCCCGGAACAGCAGCCCGGCGCCCGCGAAACCCGGGTCGTCGGCCGTGCCGCGCACGTACGGGACCGCGATGCACCGCATCCCGGCCCGGGCGGCCGCGAGCGCACCGGGCGCCGCGTCCTCCAGCACCACACAGTCCGTGGGCGCGGCCCCCAGCCGGCGCGCCGCCTCCAGGAACACATCGGGTTCCGGCTTGCCGCGCGCCACCTCCTCCGCCGACACGACCGTCGTCAGCAGCCCGTCGAGCCCCGTCCCGGCCAGCACCGCCTCGATCGCGGCCCGCGAGGAACCGGACGCCACCGCCATCGGATGCCCGGCCGCCGACAGCAGCCGGACCAGGCGGCGCATTTCCGGGAAGACCTCGGTGTGCGCCCGCGCCAGCTCCAGATAGAGCCGGTTCTTGCCCGCGAGCAGCTCGTCCACGGGCGCGTCGATCCCGAGCTCCGCGCTGAGGATCTCCAGCGTCTCCCGCGTCCCGATGCCGATGAAACGGGCGTGCTGCTCCCAGCCGAAGTCCGGCACGCCGTAGCCGGCCAGCAGCCGGCGCCCCGCCTCGTAGTAGTTCGGCTCGCTGTCCACCAGCGTGCCGTCGAGATCGAAGATCACCGGGGTGGGCGTGACCGGGGAGGTGGGGGAGGCACTCATGCCCTCCAGCATGCCAAGGCGTTCCGCCCCGAACGCCGAACGCCGAACGCCGAACGCCGAACGCCGAACGCCGAACGCCGAACGCCGAACGCCGGCCCGGCTCACCGCTGCCGGGCGGTCCCGCCCACGTCCTCGACCAACGGCAGCATCCGGTGCGGCACCCGCTCGCGCAGTGCCATCTCCGTCCGCGTGCGGACCACCCCCGGCAGGCTGATCAGCCGCTGGATCACGTCCTCCAGGTGCGCCGCGTCCCGGGCCACCACCCGGGTCAGCAGATCGCCGCCGCCGGTCGTCGAGAATGCCTCGATGATCTGCGGCACCTCCGCGAGCGCGTCGGCCACCTCCTCCAGATGGCCCTGGGTGACCTCGATGTGCACGAAGGCGAGCAGCGGATGGCCGAGCGCGGCGGGCGACAGCCGCGGTCCGTACGCCGTGATCACGCCGTCCCGCTCCAGCCGGTCCAGCCGCGCCTGCACGGTGCCCCGCGCCACGCCGAGCAGCCGGGCGTACTCCCGCACGCTGGTGCGCGGCTGCTCCAGCAGCAGCCGGAGGATCTTGGCGTCCAGGGCGTCCACGGGCACGGTCCACGGCCTCCTCACGGTCGGCGGACTCTGCCGGTGAATGTACCAATGGCCCAGCATCCGGGCCGCCGGGTGAGACGGCTGCCGGCCCGTCGGCGTACTCCGGCAGGGCACCGGCCAGCGCGGACATCCCGCGTGCCGTCCCGCGCGGCCCGGCCATTGGACCTCCTCGGAACCGGAATGGATGCCACCGGGTGGGCCAATGGCACAGCGATTTCGACCTCTGTTGAGCCATTCGCCGGAGGGATGCTCTGATGGTGGGGTCGATGGCGCTGCGGATCCCCGCGGCGCCTTTGTCATGCCGGACCGTCGAAGGGTGGGGAAGCAGTGCTGAAGAGGGTGTTCGTGGCTCCGGACCCGGGGTGGCTGCGGCTGCGCAGCGCCGTGCGGGCCGTCCTCGGCATCGCCCTGGCGGTCGCCGCCTGCGGCCTGGCCGGGCATTCCCTGGTCGCCGCCGTCACCGGCGGGCTCGCCGCACTGCTGGCCCTCTTCACCGTCACCGACGCCACGGTCCGCGGCCAGGCCGTCACCACCCTGCTGCTGCCCGCCGTCGGCTTCCCGGTGCTCGCACTCGCCGCGGGCCTGCACGACCTCCCGCCGGCCCGGGACGCGGCCTTCCTCGCGGTCATGGGCCTGGGGGTCTACGCCCGCCGCTGGGGCCCGCGCGGCCATGCCCTCGGGGTGTTCGCGTTCATGATGTTCTTCGCCACGCAGTTCCTGCACACGGTGCCCGGCCAGCTCGTCGAGCTCTACGGCGCCGTCGCGCTGTCGATCGCCATGTCCTCGGCCGTGCGGTTCGGGCTCTGGTGCTACGAGCGGAAGCTGCCGCCGGCCGCCGCGCCCGCGCCGCCGTCCGGGACCGGACTGGCCCGTACGACCACCCGCCAGGCGATCCAGGCGACGCTCGGCGGCGGGTTCGCCCTCCTGGCGGGCCAGGTGCTCTCCGACCAGCGCTGGTACTGGGCCGTCGGCGCCACCTGGTGGATCTTCGTCAACACCGCCTCCCGGGGGGAGACCCTGGTCCGCGGCTTCCGCCGGGTGCTCGGCACCGTCCTCGGCATCGCCGCCGGGACGGTCGTGGCCATCCCCCTGCACGGCGCCGCGGTCCCCTCCGTGGCCCTGATCGCGCTCTGCGTCTTCGGGATCTTCTACACCGCCCCGGTCTCGTACACCTGGATGATGTTCGCGGTGACGGTGATGGCCGGTCTGCTCTACGGGCTCCTCGGCGTCCTGACCCCGGACCTGCTGGCCCTCCGGCTCACCGAGACCGGCGTCGGCGCGCTCGGCGCGGCACTGGCCGTCCTGCTCGTCCTGCCGGTGACCACGCACGCCACCACGGACGCCTGGATCGAGCGCGCCCTGCGCTGTGTGCACGCCTGCGCCACCGAGGCCGCCGCCCGGCTCGCCGGTTCGAGGACCGCCGATCCCACCCCGCGGATCGCCGAACTGGAACTGCTGCTCGGCCGGGTCCGGCTCTCCCTCGCCCCGCTCGTGCACCCGCTGAGCCCGCTGCGCGGCCGCAAGGAGAAGGCGCGCCGGGTACTGGCGCTGCTCGACGACTGCGCCCGGGAGGTCCGCGGGCTCGCCTCGATCGCCGCGGACCCGGAGGCCTCGCACGACGACCGGCTGGCCGCCGCGTGCTGGCGGGTGGAGGCCGCCGTGGAGGCCCTCACCACACCGGGCCGGTCCCGCGCCGCCGCCGAGACCGGGGCGGTGCCCGAGTACGCGGTGCCAGAGCCCGCACTCGCCCACCTGCACGGCCTGGAGCGGGCCCTGTCCGACCTGGCCGCTCCGTTGCGCAGCACCCGGCCCTCCCCGCTCGCCGGGGCCTGACCGGCGGTCCCGGCCCAGCGGTGTCCGTACCGGCGGCGTCCGTACTGGCGTGTCCGCCGTGCCCCGCGGTAAGGGATACGTACGCCGGGTGCGTGGCGCATCCCGGCGCGCAACGGGCCGGCGCGCGACGGCCCGACGGACGAAGGGTGGAGCGGTGACGGACGGGGCGGTGGCGGGCGAAGTGGGCGCGGAGGCGGAGGGTGCGGCGCCGGGGCGGCGGGCGTACATCGGGTCGTTCACCACGAACGGGGGACGGGGGATCACCACCGCGGCGGTCGACCCGGAGACGGGGGCGCTCACCGTCCTGCTCTCCACCGACGCCGTCCCGAACCCCTCCTATCTGGTGCCGGATCCGGACGGCCGGCGGCTGTACGCGGTCAGCGAGACCGCCGAGGGGGCCGCGGCCGCCTTCCTCCTCACACCCGGTGGGCCCGAACTGCTCGGCCCCGCCGTCCCCGTCGGCGGCGCCGATCCGACGCATCTCGCCCTGGTGGAGGGGCGCCTGGTCACCGCCAACTACAGCTCCGGCAGCGTCAGTACGCTCCCGGTGGGCGCGGACGGTGCGCTCGGCGGCATGGCCGGGGTGCTCGCCCATCAGGGCAGCGGGCCGCAGGCCGACCGCCAGGAGGGGCCGCACGCCCATGCCGTCGCACCCGCTCCGGACGGGCGGTGGCTGCTCAGCGTCGACCTGGGCACCGACTCCGTGCGGATCTGCGCGTTCGCCGACCCGGCCGACGGGGCGCCGGCCGTGCACGACGAGGTGCCGCTCCGGCCCGGCAGCGGCCCGCGCCACCTCGCCTTCCACCCGCACGGCCACCACGTCTACGTCATCCACGAACTCGACCCCGCGGTGACGGTCTGCCGGTGGGACGGGGCGCGCGGCGCTCTGACGCCGCTGGGGGAGTGCCGGCTGCTGCCGGAGGGGGCGGAGGCGGCCGGAACGTACCCCTCCGGACTGGTCGTCTCTCCGGACGGACGGTTCGCCTGGGCCGCCAACCGGGGCCACGACAGCCTCTCCGTGCTCGCCCTTGACCCGTCGGGCGGCGCGGCGACCCTGGTCACCACCGTGCCCTGCGGCGGCCACTGGCCGCGCGCCCTCGCCCTGCACCCCGACGGCCGGCACCTCTACGTGGCCAACGAGCGCTCCGGCGACGTCACCTGGTTCACCGTCGACCCGGAGAGCGGGGTCCCGGTGCGGGGCGGCGCGATCGAGGCGCCGGCGGCCTCCTGCGTCGTGTTCGTCTGACGGGCGACCAGGGCGCTCATTCCCGCGGGAAGCGGCCGCCGAAGTACACCTGCGCCTCCGCGATCCGGCAGTTCCGCACCGTCTGCACCTCGACGTTGCGGTGCCGCTCACCGGTCGTCAGCTCGTACTCGTAGCGGACGTAGACCTGTTCGTCGTCGATCTCGGCCGTGTCCAGGATCTCCTGGTGGCGCAGCCGGTCCGCGGTCGGGAAGCACACCTCCAGGAAGGTGGCCCGGTCGATGTGGTCGTCCTGGGGGCTGGTGAAGACGAAGTCGTCGGCGAGCAGCCGGTCGATGGCGTCGCGGTCCTGGGCGAGGTAGGCGGCGAATCCGGCTCGGACGATGTCGATGTTCGACATGGGCTTCCTTCGCGTAGGGGTGAGCGCCCAGGGAGGGGCCGTGTGCGGTCCTCTCGCGAGCGTACGGCTCCCCGGGGTCCCGTGCCGCACCCGCCGCGCCTCCAGGCCGTCTGACGGCCGTCTGCGCCGCTCACGGCAGGAACCGGACCGCTGCCTTCCGCCCGGGAGGCGTGCCGGCCGCCGGGGGAGTGTGCCGTCGGCCCGGAACGGCGAAGGGCCGTCCCCGCACGAAGCGTGCGAGGACGGCCCCGGCCGGTATCGGATACCGGTGGTTGCGTTGCGTCGTCCGGTCTCCTAGCGGACCGGGACACCCGGCGTCTGCGTCGGGAGGGTGATGCCCACCGAGGCCGCGTAGTTGGAGAGCACCAGCCGGCCCACGGCGCCGTACGCGCCCAGGGACTCGGCCGCCGCGCAGCCCGCCTCCGCCGCGGCCGCCCCCACAAGGCCGTCGGCGATCTCCGGGCCGATCAGGTACGGAGCCAGCGCCAGCTGCTGCGAACCGGACTCGCGCAGCTGCTCGGCCGTACGGGAGATGGCGCCCTCCTCGTCCAGCGCGGCGGCCAGCACCGGCACCGCGAGCCGGGCGGACAGCAGCATGCCGGTGATCCCGGCGGCCTGCACGGCCTCCTCGCCGCCGACGGTGGCGAGGATGATGCCGTCCGCGGCCGTCGCGACCGTGAACAGCCGGGCCCGGTCGGCGCGCGCCAGCCCGGCCTCGGAGAGCCGGACGTGCAGAGCTTCGGCGAGCAGCGGGTGCGGGCCGAGGACGTCGGTCAGCTCGGCGCCCGAGCCGCTGTTCATCATCGCCTGGCGTATCCGGCGCAGCAGCGCGCTGTCCGGGCCGGCCAGCAGCGGGACGACCACGGCGACCGGACCGGGGTCCTCCTGGCCGTCGGCGCTCTCGCGGGCCCTGCGCTCGGCGGCGGCCTGCGCCAGCACCGCTTCGAGCGACGGGAACTCGTCGTCACCGCCGTCGACGTAGCCGATCCGGGCGTCCAGACCGGGGAGTTCGGAGCGGGCGATGCTGGAGACCTCCTCCGCCAGGCTGCGCGCGGCGGGGGAAGGGGTGCCGGGCACGGCCAGCACCAGGGCGGGTGCGCCCTCGGGTGCGGCGAGCGGCTCCGGCCTGCGGTGGCGGCCGGACTGCCGGGCGCGCGGCATGCGTACGGGCAGGCCGGGTGCGCCTCCCGGGCTCGGGGGTGCGGCGTCAAAATGGGGCGAGCCAGGTGCGGGCCCAGTGGGGGAACTCATGGCGCCGCATGCTAACGCCTCGGACCCCCCGTCCGCGGAGGGAGGGTTCGGTGCCGAGGTATCCGTCCCGATTTATCCCGCGCGTCATGGTCGCGTTACCCCGGCGCAGGCCGTGTGATCTGCAACAACTTCCCATCGGCGGGGAGTTTCAGCCGGTCGCCGGCGAGCGCCGCGGCGAGGGCCAGCGCCCCGTCGAGCGGGGTCCCGGCGGCGGGCGTCAGCGGGGCGTCCGGCAGCCGTTCGGCGAGCGCGGTGCGCAGCGGGGCCAGCAGCGGTTCGCCGAGGCCGAACAGCCCGCCGGTGCAGGCCACCGCGCGGCCGGCGCCCGGCGGGCAGACCGTGGCCGCGGCATCGGCGATATGGCTCGCGGCGGCGCCCAGGATGCCCCGCGCCACCGCGTCGTCCGCCGCGGCGCACCGGCCGACCTCGGGTGCGAACGAGGCCAGGACGGAGGGCCGGTCGGGGCGCGGGTAGAGCGCTCCGGGGAGCCCGGTGACCGGGCCGAACACCGCCTCCGCGCACGCCAGGAGGGCGGCCGAACCCCCGGGCCGGCCGTCGTACGCGCGCAGTGCGGCCTCCAGTCCGGCCCGGCCGATCCAGGCGCCGCTGCCGCAGTCGCCCAGCAGATGGCCCCAGCCGTCCGCGCGGCGCCAGCCCGCCTCCCCGGTCAGGTCGGTGCCGAGCGCGATCATGCCGGTGCCCGCGGCGACCACGGCGCCGGGCCGCTGCCCGAGGGCCCCGGCGTACGCGGTCACGGCGTCGGCCGCGAGGGCGAGCCCGCGCACCCCGTACGCGGTGGCCAGCGCGCCGGGCAGCCGGGCGCGCAGGTCGTCGCCCATGGAGGCCATACCGGCGGCGCCGACACACACGGCCGGGAAGTCCCGCGCCCCCACCTCCCGCGCCAACTCCCCGGCCAGCGGCAGGAGTTGGGACAGCAGGTGGTCCGCGTCGATCCCGGCGGGGCCGGTGCGCACCGGCTCACGGGAGGTGCGGACGGCCAGCGGCCGCGCCGTGGCGCCGCCGGCGCGGGCCACCGCGATCCGCAGCCCCGACCCGCCCGAGTCGACGCCGAGGACGACGTCGCCGGAGGCGTCAGCCAAGGCCCCGGGCGTCCTGCTTGAGGGCGGTGTCGACGGTCAGGGCCGTGGCGACGACGAGGCTGAGCAGCGGATCGGGCAGCTGCTGGTGGATCTGCAGGACGTAGTTGTCGGCGGTCGTGAACATCGTCTTGGCGAGGCCCTCCCAGGTCTTGGTGATCCGGGCGATCTCGGCGTCGGTGTGGTCCACGATGGCGAAGTTCCAGGCCCGCCAGTTCTCGGCCTTGATGGCGCCGATCTGCTGGCCGTTCACCATCAGCCCGAAGTTGATCTTCCCGATGGCGTTCTGCTGGACGATCTCGCCGACCGGCGAGCCGTCCGGACGCTCCACGATGACCCGGGACTTGATCAGCTTCGCGGGCCGGGTCAGCACCAGCTGCGGCTGGCCGTAGGCGTCCCGGATCTCCAGCTTGTGGGTCATGTACTGGTCCAGGCTGGAGACCACCCGCAGCACCTTCTTGGCCGTGCTCTGGCCGACCTGGACGACCGCGCCCAGGGTGTTGCCGTGCTGGTCGAAGACGCTGTACTCGTTGGTGACCTCGATGAGCTTGGCCTTCTGGTTGACCACCAGGACCGGCTCGGTGAACAGCGTCCCGCCGCCCTGGCCCGTCGGTGCCACGCCCGCCTGCTGCTGCACCTGGTGCGCCACGCCGGCCCCGGCGTACGGGCCGGGCTGCTGGCCGGGCATCGGCTGCTGGCCGTACGGCTGCTGCATCGGCTGGCCGGGCATCGGCTGACCCTGGCCCTGCGGACCGGGGCCGGGCTGGCCGTACGGGGCGCCGCTCTGCGGCTGGCCGGGGTACGGCGTCTGACCCGGCACGGACTGCTGCGGCGCCTGCTGCGGGGCCATCTGCTGCTGCGCGTGGTGCTGGGCGGCCGGCTGGGGCTGCTGCCCGGCCGGCTGCTGCTGGGCCGGGGCGTACTGCTGCTGCGGCTGCTGGGGGCCGGGCTGTGCGGCCCGGTCCGGGGCCGCCGGCTGCTGTCCCGGGTGGGTGTGCGCCGTCCACTGGGACCCGTCCCACCAGCGGAGTTGGTGGGGGGTGCCCTGTGGGTCGGCGTACCAACCCGCAGGGATGTTCGCATTCGTCATGCCGGGCACACTATCGCCCGGAGTCAGGGCAGCCTCCAGTCGACGGGCGCCGCGCCCTGCCGGACCAACAGGTCGTTCGCCCGGCTGAACGGCCGGGAGCCGAAGAAGCCCCGGTCGGCGGACATGGGGGAGGGGTGCGCGGACTCGACGGCCGGCAGGTCGCCCAGCAGCGGGCGAAGGTTCCGTGCGTCGCGCCCCCACAGGATCGACACCAGCGGACGGCCGCGGGCCACCAGCGCGCGGATGGCCTGCTCGGTGACCTCTTCCCAGCCCTTGCCGCGGTGGGCTGCGGGCTTGCGCGGCGCCGTCGTCAGCGCTCTGTTCAGCAGCAGGACGCCCTGGCGCGTCCAGGGCGTCAGATCGCCGTTCGACGGCCGGGGCAGGCCGAGGTCGGAGTGCAGCTCGCGGAAGATGTTCTCCAGGCTCCCGGGCAGCGGACGGACGTCCGGCGCCACCGAGAAGCTGAGCCCGACCGCATGCCCCGGGGTGGGGTAGGGGTCCTGTCCGACGATGAGCACCCGTACCTCGTCGAACGGCTGCTGGAAGGCGCGCAGCACGTTGTTGCCGGCCGGTAGATAGGTACGCCCCTGGGCGATCTCCGCCCGCAGGAAGTCGCCCATCGCGGCGATCCGGTCGGCGACGGGCTCCAGCGCTTTGGCCCAGCCTGGTTCGACGATGTCTTGAAGAGGTCGTGCAGCCACGGGATCACCCTACTGGCCGCGGCGCCTTCCGCTTCAATTCCCTGTCCTTCGACGGACCCGGTCCGGCCGGCCGCGCACGGTCCCCACCCGGAGCACCCCAACTGCCGCAGGGCGCCGTGCCGTTCTTCCTCCGGTAAGTGCGATCGCGTCACCGCTCACCCCCTTGCCCGGGCCACCTCTCTCCTCACGCCACCGCAGCCGCCCGGACGCACAGCACGTCCGGCAGATGGGAGGCGAGCTGCCGCCAGCTGTCGCCGTCGTCCGCGCTGGCGTACAACTCGCCGTTGCGATTGCCGAAATACACCCCCGCGGGATCGGCGTCGTCGACGGAGAGGGCGTCGCGGAGCACCGTGCCGTAATGGTCCTCCTCGGGGAGGCCGTGGCTCAGCGCCTCCCAGCTGCCGCCGGCGTCGGAGGTGCGGTAGACCCGGCAGCGGTGCTCGGCGGGCACCCGGTCGATGTCGGCCGTGATGGGGAAGAGGTAGGCGACCTCGCCGCGGTGCGGATGCGCGGCCACCGCGAAGCCGAAGTCGGAGGGCAGCCCGGCGCCGATGTCCGTCCACTGCGCGCCCGCGTCGTCGCTGCGGTAGACGCCCCAGTGGTTCTGCAGATAGAGCCGGTCGCGGTCGACCGGGTCCTGGGCGATCTTGTGGACGCACTGGCCGAACTCCGGATGCTGGTCCGGCAGGAAGACCGCCTTGACGCCCTTGTTGGACGGGGCCCAGCTGGCGCCGCCGTCCAGGGTGCGGAACACCCCGGCCGTGGACACCGCGACGGTGACCGCGTCGGGGTCCCGCGGGTCGGTGATCACCGTATGGACCGCCAGCCCGCCGCCGCCCGGCACCCACTGCTCACGGCTCGGGTGCTCCCACAGCGCCCGGACCAGCTCGAACGTCTCGCCGCAGTCCTCGGAGCGGAACAGCCCGCCGGGCTCGGTGCCGGCGTACACCACGTCCGGGGCGGCCTGGCCCGCCGGATGCAGCTGCCACACCCGCTCCAGCGAAGTCCCGGTGTCTTTCGGGTACTTGACCGCGGGGCGGGCGGGCTCCTGCCAGCTCTCGCCCAGGTCGTCGGAGTGGAACACCGACGGGCCCCAGTGGGCGCTGTCGGCACCGGCCAGCAGCCGGGGTGTCGCCCGGCGGGTGTCGATCCCGAGGGAGTACACCGCCTGCGAGGGAAAATGCGGACCGCTCAACTCCCATGCGCCGCGCCGTCGCCGGCCGATGAAGAGCCCTTTGCGGGTGCCCACCGCGAGTAGTACGTCAGTCATGGTCCGAACCTCCGGGACGCCGTTGTCTCAGACAGTGGCAAGTCTGCACCCGACCACTGACAACGGCGTCCCGGAGCGCGTCCGCGCAGGTCGGACGGCGTGCGACGGCGTGCCGCAGACCGCCGTCCGAGGGCTTCGGACCGGCTTCAGACGGCGCGGTGGTACGGCTGCGGCCCCCGGACCTCGGCGCCCAGCTCCCGCGCCGCGTGCTGCGCGAAGCTGGGGGAGCGCAGCAGCTCCCGGCCGAGCAGCACGGCGTCCGCCTGGCCGTCCGCGACGATCTTCTCGGCCTGCCGCGCCTCGGTGATCAGTCCGACGGCGCCCACCGCCAGGCCGGTCTCCTTCTTGACGCGCTCGGCGAACGGCACCTGGTAGCCCGGCCCGGCGGTGATCTTCGCGTCCGGCGCGTTGCCACCGGTGGAGGTGTCCAGCAGGTCGACGCCGTGCTCCCGCAGGTCCCGGGCGAAGCGCACGGTGTCGTCGGCCGTCCAGCCCGTGCGGTCGTCGCTCGCGTCCTCGGTGAGCCAGTCGGTCGCCGAGATCCGGAAGAAGACCGGCAGCTCGTCCGGCCACTCCGCCCGCACGGCGTCCACGACCTCCAGCGCGAACCGCGTCCGGTTCTCGTACGAGCCGCCGTAGGCGTCGGTGCGCCGGTTGGTGAAGGGGGAGAGGAACTGGTTGATCAGGTAGCCGTGCGCGCCGTGGATCTCGGCCACCTCGAAGCCGGCCGCCAGCGCCCGGCGCGCGGTCGCCCCGAACTGCCCGACCAGTTCCTGGATCTGCGCGACGGACAGCTCCGCCGGCGTGGTGAACCCCTCGTCGAACGGCAGCGGGCTCGGCCCCACCGGCTCCCAGCCGTGCCGCTGACCGGGCAGGATCGGGCCGCCGCGGTTGACCCAGGTGCGCTCGGTGGATGCCTTGCGTCCGGCGTGGGCGATCTGGACGCCGGGGGTGGTGCCCTGGGCCTTGAGGAAGGCGGTGATGCGCCGGAAGGCCTCGGTCTGGGTGTCGTTCCACAGCCCGAGGTCGTACGGGCTGATCCGGCCGTCGGGGCGCACCGCGGTCGCCTCCGTGAGGATCAGCCCGGTGCCGCCGGTGGCCCGCGCGGCCAGGTGCTGGAAGTGCCAGTCGTTGGGCGCCCCTTCCTCGGGGCCCTCGGGAGCCGCGGAGTACTGGCACATGGGCGCCATCCAGAGGCGGTTCGGGATGGTCAGCGAGCGAAGGGTGATGGGCTCGAACAGTGCGCTCACGGCGGGCTCCTGTGCCTGGGTGTGCCGGGAAGGACGGGAGCCGGACCGGCCCCGCGCTCGTACGATAACCACCGTACTACGGCAGGTGTCAAACTACGACGCTTCTCGTACAATGACCCTGCGGACCGGGCGTCAGGCCCCCGGAACCCGGAGAGCGGGCCCGCAGACCCCACAGGAGCCGTCATGCCGACCGATACGACTTCCCCCGGCGCCGTGCCGGGATCGCGCGCGCTCGCACACCCGGCCCGCGAGGAGATCCGGCTCGCCGGCGTTTTGCACGCCCTCGCCGACCCCATGCGCCTGCGGGTGGTGTGCCGGCTCGCCGCCGCCGAGGGTGAGCTGAACTGCGCGGACATCGAGCTGCCGGTCAGCAAGTCGACCTGTACGCACCACTTCCGGGTGCTGCGGGAGCACGGCGTGATCGAGCAGTTCTACCGGGGCACGGCCAAGATGAACCGGCTGCGCACGGCAGACCTGGAAACGCTCTTCCCCGGCCTGATCGACGGCGTCCTGAGGGCGGCCGACCTCCAGGCCTGCCGGCTCGGGGAGGAGTGACGCCGGCACCGCCCGCCCGGCCTCAGCGGCCCGTGTCCGCCGCCCGGGCCGCCTCCAGCAGGCCCGCCCAGTCCGTCAGCTTGACCGTGCCGCGCCCCAGGCCCCGGCCCCATTCCGCCTCGGCGGCCTCGATGGCGAGCCAGCCCGGCCACAGGACCGGCCGCTGCCCCGCCCGGGCCAGCGCGGCCACCGGGTCCCCGGCCGTCGCCCGCCCCGCCAGTGCGGCCGCGTCCGTCAGCAGCGACTGCGCGGTCTCCTTGGCGCACGGCCGGTTCGTGCCGATCACCCCCGTGGGGCCCCGCTTGATCCAGCCCGCCACATAGACGCCGGGCAGCGGCGCCCCGTCCTCCAGCACCCGCCCCGCGATGTGCGGCACCGTTCCGGTCGCCTCGTCGAACGGCAGCCCCGGCTGCGGCGTCCCCCGGTAGCCCACCGAGCGCAGCACCAACTGGCCCTCGATCTCCTCGAATCGGCCGGTTCCGGTGACCCCGCCCCGCCCGTCGGGCGCGGTCCGCTCGAACCGGACGGCCCGCACCCCGCCGGCGTCGCCGAGGATCTCCACCGGCCGCAGGAAGAACCGCAGATGGATCCGGCGCCGCCGGCCCACCGGGGCGCCGCCGCCGTTCGGCCGCTCCGTCCAGCCCCGCAGCACCTCGACGTTGCGCCGGGCCACCGCCGGCAGGCCGGCCGGGTCCCGGTACGCCGGATCCAGCGCCAGCTCCTCCGGCCGCACCAGCACCTCGGTGCCCGGCAGCGACCCCAGCTCGCGCAGCTCCTTGGTCGTGAACTTGGCCTGGGAGGGCCCGCGTCGGCCCACCATCCACACGTCCTCGACCCGGCTGTCCGCGAGCGCCCCCAGCGGACCCTGCGGCATGTCGGTGGCGGCCAGCTCGGCGGCCGCCCGCGAGAGCATCCGCGCCACGTCCACCGCCACGTTCCCGACCCCGATCACGACGGCCGACCGCGCGGTGAGGGCGAAGCGGGTCGCGGCCGCGTCCGGGTGCGCGCTGTACCAGGCGACGAAATCGGTCGCCGGGTGGCTGCCGGGCAGGTCCTCGCCGGGGATGCCCAGATGCCGGTCGGTGGCCGCGCCCACGCAGAACACCACCGCGTCGAAGATCTCCCGCAGCTCCGCGACCCCCAGCCCCGGAGCCCCTGCCTCCACATTTCCCACGAAGCGCACCCGGGGGTGCTCCAGCACCGTACGCAGGTTGTTCTGCAGGGATTTGATCTTCTCGTGATCGGGGGCGACGCCGTAGCGCACCAGGCCGTACGGGCACGGCAGCCGGTCCAGGACGTAGACCTCGATGTCCGGCACGGTCTCCTGCTCGACGAGGGACTGGGCGGTGTAGACGCCGCTGGGTCCCGAACCGATCACTGCGACACGAAGCACGAGAGGCCCCTTCCGCGGGATAACCCCAGGATCGCACCGGCGGGCGCGCGACGGGAGATGCGCTATCGGGGTTGCTCCCGGTGGGATGAGCGTGCCGCGCTACTGGGCCGGGTGGGCTGGAGGCTAGGTTTTCAATGTGTCGGAAAGTGACTTTTATACCGTTAATCACCGATATGAAGCCCAGGGCGCGCCACGGGAGTGGCCCACGTGGGAGCTGCAGGCGCACGGCTCCGCCGCGCCCGCGCGCACGCCCGCCGCACCGGACGAGCCGGCCGGCCCGACCGCACCCCGGCTCGACCCGCTGGGCCCCTGGTGCAGCGCCCGGCTGACGTTCGCCGACGGCGCCCGCATCGACGTCCTCGTGACGGTCTCCGACGACCACATCACCGTCGAGGACGTACGGGCCGACCCGCCGCTCACCCTGGACGGCCTCGCCGACCTGGGCCGCTGGATCGAGGGCCCCCTGGACGACGCCTTCCGGGCGGCCACCGGGCGCCCGCGGAAGCACCGCCCGACACCCCGCCAGCCCGGCCCGGCCGCCGGATCACCGGAGCGGATGGTGCGCCCGGCGGGCGCACCCGCGAGCGGCCCGGCGCCAAGCGCACCGGCCGGCCCGCCCCGGGAACCGTCGGCCGGTCCGGCACCCGGACCGGCGGCTGCCGTGGAGGACGCATCGGCGACCGGCCCGACGGCCGGCGTGGCAGACCCTGCGCCGACCGGCCGGACCGCCGGCGTGCCGGACACCGCGCTGACCGACCGGGCTTCGGAACGGCCGTCCGAGGGGCCGGCGGCGCCCACGGAGCCGACGACCGGACCGGCCCGGGGCGCCGGTGGAACGGCCCGGATCACCGAACCGCCGGAGCCGCCGGCCGGGCAGTCGGAGCCGTTCGCCGAGCAGTCGGCCGACGCGGCGGCGGAGGCGGTCGGTGGGACGGAAACGGCGGGTCCCGAAGGCGACGAGCGCGCCCGGACCGAGGCGGAGGGCCGCGCCGAGACGGAGGAGCCGGCCGCGGAAGCGACCGGCAAGGTGGCGACGCAGGGGGACGGGGCGGAGGCGCGCACCCGCCCGGCGCCGCTCGCCCGGAAACGGGTCGCCGAGCGCCGCAAGCTCGCCGCGGACGCCTACCGGCAGGCCCAGCGCGAGGGGCGCGACCCGGTGCTGGCCGTCATGCTCGCCACCGGACGCAACCGCCGGCGATCACTGCGGCTGATCGCCGGTGCCCGCGACGAGGGTCTCTTGACGCCACGTCACAACAAGCGCTGACCCGGCCGCCGAGGCCCCGGAGGTACCTCCACCCCAGGCCCCACCCGCCCGAAGGGGAGCCTCAACCACCCGCCAGCTGAGGGGAGTTGTCACGCGGTCGCGTCACCGCGGCCGGCTCCTCGCCCGGTGGGACGCCCAGTTCCCAGTCCAGCGCGTACCGCTGGAACAGCTCGGCCCGCAGCCGGGCCCGCGGCATCGGTGCCCCCGGCAGCAGCATCGGCACCACCGCGCCCATCAACAGGGCCCGCAGCAGCGGATAGTCGGTGTCCGGGTCCGCCGAGCCGTACGCCACGACCGTCTCCCGCAGCAACTGCGCCAGCCGCTGCTGCTCGGGACACCGGATGAACCCCTCGGCCGTCAGGATCCCCGCCATGTGTGTCCGCATCAGCAGCGCCCGGTCGTGCGCCAGTCCGAGGATCGCGTCGATGGCCCGGGCCAGCAGTTCCCGTCCCGCGTCCGGCCCGGTGGGCCGCGGTTCGCGCTCCAGCGCCGCCTGCAGGGTGAGGTGCATCAGCCGGTGCACGGCGGACTGAAGCAGTTGCCGCTTGCCCGGGAAGTAATACGAGATCAGCCCGCGCGCCGCCCCGGCCCGCTGGGCGATGTCCCCGAGCGTCGTCGCCTCGTACCCGCGCTCCCCTACCAGATCGACCGTCGCTTGCAACAGCCGCTCGCGGGAGCGCCGCCGCAATTCTTCATTGACCGATGCGCTGCGGGGGGACATCCTGTAACTCCTGCGTTGACTGGCTGAGAGCCAATATACTCAGACGGCCACCGGAAGTCCGTCCCCTCGGGCGGAATCCGGAGAGCAGCCTGATTCGGGCGACGCGGGGGATCGCCCGAATCGGGTGCAGGCGGGGCCGGGGTTGGCCTCGTGACCAGCGTCTTGCCAGGTCACACGGTTAACCTCGGTTCACGTCACGTTGCGGGTTCCACCATCTCTGGTCAGCTCTGATGATGCCTATGCTGACTAGTTGCTGACTTTCCTGATGTCCCGTCAGGTCCCGTCGAAGCGTCCTGCAGGTCGATTCGGGGATGGCCGTGACCGTCCAGCGGTGCTGACGGCGGGAGTCCGTCGGCTCGGTCGGCTCGGTCGGCTTGCTTGAGCCCCGTCGCGGGAGCGGCACTCAAGGACCCATCGCCTTCCATGCTGCGCTGCTGGGCGCGCTGCGACCGGTGGTCTCTCGCCGCGCTTCGCAGGTCGCGGAGTTCAGCAGCATTACCGGCGGGACCCCGAGCGGGCCGTGTCCGGGCGGCGTTGTCACCTAGCACCTCGCCCGCCGGCTGCCGTCGAGAGCATGGCCGCGGACCAGCGATGCTGCCGCAGGCGAAGCCCCGGGATTTTCTGGAAGTGCTCAGCCGAGCCCGGGGATCTGGGAGACCAACAGGTCGATGAGTTTGATGCCGAGGAACGGGGCGACAAGGCCGCCGAGGCCGTAGCGGGTGAGGTTGCGGCGCAGCAGGTCGTGGGCGGAGGCGGGGGTGTAGCGCACGCCGCGCAGGGCGAGCGGGATGAGGGCGATGATGATGAGGGCGTTGAAGATGATCGCGGAGGTGATGGCGGACGTCGGGCTGTGCAGGCCCATGACGTTCAGGTCGGCCAGACCGGGATAGGCGCCGGCGAACATGGCGGGGATGATCGCGAAGTACTTGGCGACGTCGTTGGTGATGGAGAAGGTCGTCAGTGCGCCGCGGGTGATGAGGAGTTGTTTGCCGATCTCGACGATCTCGATGAGTTTGGTGGGGTTGGAGTCGAGGTCGACCATGTTGCCGGCTTCCTTGGCGGCCGAGGTACCGGTGTTCATGGCCACGCCGACGTCGGCCTGGGCCAGTGCGGGGGCGTCGTTGGTGCCGTCGCCGGTCATCGCGACCAGCTTGCCGCCCTCCTGCTCCTGGGTGATCAGGGCGAGTTTGTCCTCGGGGGTGGCTTCGGCCAGGTAGTCGTCTACGCCTGCTTCCTGGGCGATGGCCTTCGCGGTGAGCGCGTTGTCGCCGGTGATCATCACCGTGCGGATTCCCATCCGGCGCAGTTCGGCGAAGCGTTCGCGGATGCCGTCCTTGACGACGTCCTTGAGGTGGATGACGCCGAGAACCCGGGCTCCGTACGCGTCGTGCGTCGCGACCAGCAGGGGCGTACCGCCGGAAGCAGCGATCGCATCGGTGAACGTCCGGACCTCTGAGGGGACTTGGCCGCCGCGGTGCGTTACCCACTCGATGATCTGGGCGGCCGCGCCCTTGCGGATGGCGCAACCGGTTCCGTCGGCCCAGTGCAGATCGACGCCGCTCATCCGGGTGTGCGCGCTGAAGTCGACGTACTCGGCGTGCTGGAGCTCCCCTTCGGCAGGCGCCCGCAGTCCGTAGGTGTTCTTGGCGAGGACGACGACGGAGCGGCCTTCGGGGGTCTCATCGGCGAGGGAGGAGAGCTGGGCGGCGTCCGCGAGCTGGAGTTCGTCGGCGCCCGGGAGCGGGACGAAGGCGACGGCTTCGCGATTGCCGAGGGTGATGGTGCCGGTCTTGTCGAGCAGCAGGGTGTTGATGTCGCCGGCCGCCTCGACCGCGCGGCCGGACATGGCCAGCACGTTGCGCTGGACGAGGCGGTCCATGCCGGCGATGCCGATCGCGGAGAGCAGCGCGCCGATCGTCGTCGGGATCAGCGTGACGAGGAGGGCGACGAGGACCGTCGTCGACTGGGCCGCGTCGGCGTAGGAGGCCATCGGCTGCAGGGTGACCACGACGAGGACGAAGACGATGGTGAGCGCGGCGAGCAGGATGTGCAGCGCGATCTCGTTGGGGGTGCGCTGCCGGGTCGCGCCCTCGACCAGCGCGATCATCCGGTCCAGGAAGGACTGCCCGGGACGGGAGGTGACGCGCACGACGAGGCGGTCGGACAGCACGGTGGTGCCGCCGGTGACCCCGGAGCGGTCACCGCCGGATTCGCGGATGACGGGTGCCGATTCGCCCGTGACCGCCGATTCGTCGACCGCCGCGACCCCGTCGACGACGTCGCCGTCGGCCGGGATCGCCTCGCCCGCCTCCACCACCACGAAGTCGAACGGCTGCAGCTCGGCAGCGGGGACGGTCTCGGTCTCGGCCGTACGGACGTCCAGGCCGACGCGCCAGTTGTTGCGCAGTCGCCGGGCGGTGATGTCGGTGCGCGCCTTGCGCAGGGACGCGGCCTGGGCCTTGCCACGGCCCTCGGCGACCGCTTCGGCGAGATTGGCGAAGATGACGGTCAGCCAGAGCCAGATGCTGATCAGCCAGGTGAAGACGGACGGGTCGAGCAGCGCATCCAGGGTCGTGAGGAGGGAACCGCAGGCCACGACGAAGAGCACGGGCTTGGTGGCCAGCGCCCGCGGGCGCAGCTTGCGCAGTGCCTCGGGGAGGGAGGTCAGCAGCACCCTTGGGTCCAGGAGGCCGGCCGGTTTGCGACGCCGTCGGTGGCCCCCGGGGTGCGGGGCGCCCTGGGGAGCGGGGGAGGCCGTCCCGGTCGCGTGCTGCGTCGGCGCCGTTGGTGTGTGGGGGGCTGGAGCCATGCGGGAACTTTCCGGGAGCGCGGCCGCCTGCGGAACGAGTGGCGGCGTGGGGGACGGGGCGGGTGCCGGTCGAGGTGGCGGCATAGCGGCGTGCAGGTGGCGGGCGCGGAAGCTGTCGTTCGCGCATCTGTCGGCCGCCAGGGAATTTACGGCGTCACGGAGCGGTGCGGGCACTGTTACGTACGGTATTTGCGGCTCTCTTACGGGCCGACGATCAGGCAAGGTCTCTTCACGGACGACCAGTGGCCTCGAAGGCGATCGCCCCGATCTCCTGCTCCACCTTCCGCGCGCCTCGCCCCCCGGATGCAAACGAATCGGCCCGTACAGCCTGCGTCAGTTGGCCTCCGTCGGCACACTCGTCTGCGGGCTGCGTATGGATCCCCTCCCACCTCCGCGCCGGCACCCCCGTCCACGTACCTACCGGCCGTCAGGTGCGCGAAGGCCACTGCCAGGCCGTTCCGGCCTCCGGCCGTCCTTACGCAACCTTGACGCCGAACTGGTGTGCGCACCGGAACCGCCTGTCATGTCCCGGCAATCTTGATGACGTGACGTCAACTCTTCACCTACGCATGCCGTTTGGCCAGCGTTCTCAGCACATGGTGATCTGCGGGGACGACGGGCTCGCCCACCGGCTGGCGGTGACGCTGGACGCGGTGTGCGGCGAGGCGGTCACCGTCGTGCTGCCGTCGCGGAGGGAGGGGCACGCGCCGGAGATCGCCTCGCTGCACCGCGATCCGCGCTCTCCCGTCGAGCTGTTGGTGGCCGCCCGTCCGGACGAGCAGACGCTGCGCGCCGCGGGTGTGGAGCGGGCCGCGGCGCTCGCCCTCACCTACCGCGAGGACCAGGTCAACGTCACGGCGGCGCTGCTGGCCCGCACCCTCAACCCGACGATCCGCCTGGTCATCCGGATGTACAACCGGGAGCGCGGTGAGCACCTCGAACGGCTGCTGGACCGCGCGGTGTTGGCGCTCGGACGGACCGATGACATGGCGGGGCTGGACACGTCCACCACCGTGCTGTCCGACACCGACACCGCGGTGCCCGAGCTGGTGGCCGCCGCCGCGGTCGGGCAGGGGCACACGCTCCAGGTGGAGGGCCAAGTGTTCCGCGGGGTGGTCCGGCCTGCCCGCACTCCTCCGCGCTCTGCCGACCTGGCGACGCTCGCCGTGCTCTCCGGCGCCCATCAGGACGACCCGGCCAGTGAGGACAGCCCCGAAACGCCGGGGGAGGAGGGCACGCAGCTGCTGCCCGACACCGTCACGTCCTACCACCGGCAGTTCACCCACGGCCGGTTGATGCTGGAGGAGGTCACTCACCACCACCCGCCCGAGGCGCCGCAGCGCGACCGGCGTAACTACGGCGTATGGCTGCGCGACCGGCTGGCACATCTGCCGTGGACGGTGTTCCTTTCCCGCGAGGTGATCGCCGTCTTCGGTGCCCTCGCCGCGATCGTGCTGGTGCTGGCAGGTGCCACCGCACTCGCCGAGCCCGGGCCGTTGTGGAAGTCGGTGTACCTGCCGCTGCTGGACATCTTCACCATGGGCGATCCGGCGACCGACGAGTCCCCGGCCCGCCGCGTGCTCCAGCTGATCGCCGGGTTCGTCGGCCTGGCCGTGCTGCCGCTCGTGGTCGCCGCCACCATGAACGCCACCGACGCGTTCCGGAAGGCATCCGTCGGGCACCCGCCGGCCGAGGACCTGAGTGATCACATCGTGCTGGTCGGCCTCGGCAAGATCGGTACGCGGGTACTGGCCCAACTGCGCACCACCGAGCACCAAGTGGTGGTCATCGAACGCGATCCGCACGCACGTGGCGTCGCCCTCGCCCGGGAGCTCGGCGTACCCCTGCTGCTGGAGGACGCCGGTGCGCCCGGCGTCCTCGACAGAGCGCGCATCTGCCAGAGCAAGTCCCTGCTCGTGCTCACCCGCGACGACGGCGAGAACCTCGACATCGTCATGGCCGCGCGCGAGGCCAACCCCCAAATACGGGTGGTGATGCGGCTGTACGACGACGACTTCGCCGCCACCGTCTCCCGCACGATGCGCGCCTCCTACCCCGACGCCACCACCCGCAGCCGTTCCGTCTCCGCGCTCGCCGCGCCCTCCTTCGCGGCCGCCATGATGGGGCGGCACGTCCTGGGCATCATGCCGGTCGAACGCGGCTCGCTGCTCTTCACCGCCGTGGACGTCGCCGGCCACCCCGAACTGGAGGGCCGCTCCGTCCACCACGCCTTCCGCGAGAACGAATGGCGCGTTCTGGCCGTCGGCCCCGCGACGCCGCCCTCCTCGTCGTCCTCATCGGACACGTTCGGCGGCGGCCTACGCCTCGACCGGCCGGGCTTCGACTGGCGCCCCTCGCACGGGCGGGTGCTGCGCGCGGGGGACCGGGTCGTGGTGGCGTCCACCCGGCGGGGCCTGGACTTCCTCATGACGGGCGTGCAGCCGCATCCGGCGGACCCGCGGACATGAAGCAGCCCGCCCGTCCTTCGGAAGGACGGGCGGGCTGCTCACCAGGCCCTGGGCCGCTCACGAGGTGACCGCGGCCGGGAGGTCGGGGCCGGTGGACGGGTGGCCCGCAGCAGCGGGAACGGTGAGGACCATGGTCATGCCGCCACCGGGGGTGTCCTCGGCGGTGAGAGTGGCTCCGAGGGCCTCGGCGAAGCCGCGGGCGACGGCCAGGCCGAGGCCCACGCCCGCACCGCGCGGGGCGTCGCCGTAGCGTTGGAAGGGTTCGAAGATGCGGTCCTTGGCCTCGTCGGGCACGCCGGGTCCGCGGTCGGCGACGCGCACTTCGACGCGGTCACCGAGCGCGCTGGCGGACACCAGCACCGGCTCACCATCGGGGCTGTACTTCACCGCGTTCTCGACGATGTTGGCGACCGAGCGCTCCAGCAGACCCGGGTCGACGGCGATCATCGGGAGTTCCTCGGGGATGTCGAGGATGACGCTGTCCTCCGGCACGCCGCCCAGGGCCATCGGCACGACCTCGTCGAGGTCGACCTCGCGGATCAGCGGCGTGACGGTGCCGGTCTGGACCCGGGACATGTCGAGGAGGTTGCCGACGAGGTGGTCGAGGCGGTCGGCGCCTTCCTCGATGCCGGCGAGGAGCTCGGCCTGGTCCTCCGCCGACCATTCGATGTCGTCGGAGCGCAGGGAACTGACGGAGGCCTTGATACCGGCCAGCGGGGTGCGCAGGTCGTGGCTGACGGCCGCGAGCAGGGCGGTGCGGATGCGGTTGCCCTCGGCGAGCTTGCGGGCGTGGTCGGCCTGGGACTGCAGGCGCTGGCGGTCGAGGACGACGGCGGCCTGGGCCGCGAAGGCCGCCAACACGCGGCGGTCCTCGGCGGGCAGGACGCGGCCCGACAGCGCGAGCGCCAGGTGATCGCCGACGGGCATGTCGACGTCCGCGTCCTCCGGGCGCGAGAGCGGGCTCGTGTCACCCACGCTGCCCGAGCAGGTCCAGGGCGCCGTCTCGGATTCCCGTTCCAGCAGTGCCACGGTGTCCATGGCGAAGGTCTCGCGTACCCGCTCCAGCAGTGCGTCGAGGGAGGTTTCCCCGCGCAACACGCTGCCTGCCAGGAAGGACAGGATCTCCGACTCGGCGCGCAGTCGGGCGGCTTGATGGGTGCGCCGGGCGGCGAGGTCGACCACGGAGGCCACCGATATCGCCACCAGCACGAAGATGACGAGCGCCAGGATGTTCTTGGGATCCGCGATGGTGAGCCGGCCCAGGGGCGGTGTGAAGAACCAGTTCAGCAGCAGAGAGCCCACCACGGCCGAGGCCAGTGCCGGAAGCAGCCCGCCGAGCAACGCCGCCGCCACGGTCAGCGTCAGGAACAGCAGCATGTCGTTGGCGAGACCGAGGCCCGCCCCGACCTGCAGGAGCAGCAGCGTCAGGAGCGCCGGCCCGGCCACTCCGGCCAGCCAGCCCCAGATGAGGCGGTCCCGACCCAGCCGGGTGCCGCGGGCGACGGGGAGACCGCGGCCCTTGGCGGCTTCCTCGTGGGTGACGATGTGGACGTCGAGGTCGGGCCCGGAGTCGCGGGCGACCGTCGCGCCGACGCCGGGGCCGAAGATGTACTGCCACGCCTTGCGGCGGGAGGTTCCCAGCACGATCTGGGTGGCGTTCACCCCCCGGGCGAATTCCAGGAGGGCGGAGGGGATGTCCTCGCCCAGGACATGGTGGAAGGTACCGCCGAGGTCCTCGATGAGGGTGCGCTGTACGGCGAGTTCCTTGGGTGAGCCGGAGGCCAGGCCGTCGCTGCGGGCGATGTAGACGGCGAGTACTTCGCCGCCGGCGCCCTTCTCGGCGAGGCGGGCGGCGCGGCGGATGAGCGTACGGCCCTCGCTGCCGCCCGTCAGGCCGACGACGATGCGCTCACGCGATCCCCAGATCTTCGAGACCTGGTGCTCGCTCCGGTACTCCTGGAGGTACTCGTCGACCCGGTCGGCCACCCACAGCAGTGCGAGTTCGCGCAGCGCGGTGAGATTTCCGGGCCGGAAGTAGTTCGACAGCGCCGCATCGACCTTGTTGGGCTTGTAGATGTTGCCGTGCGCCATGCGACGGCGCAGTGCGTGCGGAGACATGTCGACCAGCTCGATCTGGTCGGCGCGGCGCACGACCTCGTCGGGGACGGTCTCCTTCTGCCGGATCCCGGTGATCGACTCGACGACGTCTCCCAGGGATTCCAGGTGCTGGATGTTCACCGTCGAGATCACATGGATGCCGGCTTCCAGCAATTCCTCGATGTCCTGCCAGCGCTTGGCATTGCGTGAGCCGGGGATGTTGGTGTGCGCCATCTCGTCGACCAGCGCCACGGCCGGCCGGCGCTCCAGGATGGCGTCGACGTCCATCTCGGTGAACACCGTGTCGCGGTATGCCAGCTCCCGGCGTGGAATCTGCTCCAGGCCGTGCAGCATCACTTCGGTGCGCGGCCGGTCGTGGTGCTCGACGAAGCCGACCACACAGTCCGTACCGCGCTCCACGCGCCGATGTGCCTCGGACAGCATCGCGTACGTCTTGCCGACGCCCGGTGCCGCGCCGAGATAAATCCGAAGCTTGCCGCGTGCCACGTGCTCCCGCTCTCAGTGTTGTGGTGATCAAGGGCCGGGGCCCGGGGCGTCAGAGGTCGAAGCGGTAGCCCATACCCGGCGCGGTGAAGAAGTGCCGGGGGTGCGCCGGGTCCGCCTCCAGTTTGCGCCTGACCTGCGCCATGTAGACACGGAGGTAATTGGTCTGTGTGCTGTGGGAAGGCCCCCATACCTCCTCCAGCAGCTGCTGCTGGCTGACGAGCCGGCCGCGGTTGCGGACGAGCACCTCCAGCAGATGCCACTCCGTCGGGGTCAGCCGGACATCCCGTCCGTCGCGCTGGACCTTCTTGGCGGCGAGGTCGAGCGTGAAGGTCTCCGTCACGACCACCGCAGGCTCGCCGGACGGCTTCGCCGTATCGATTCTGCGTGCTGCGGCGCGCAAGCGGGCCAGCAGCTCGTCCATGCTGAACGGCTTGGTGATGTAGTCGTCGGCGCCCGCGTCGAGCGCGGCGACCTTCTCGTCGGAGGTACGGCGGGCGGAGACCACGAGGATCGAGGCCCGGCTCCACCCCCGCAGTTCCTTGATCACGTCGATGCCGTCCATGTCCGGCAGTCCGAGGTCGAGCAGGACGACGTCCGGCGGGCGAGTGGCAGCCAGTCGCAGCGCCTGAGCCCCGTCGGATGCGGTGTCCACGTCGTAGCTGCGCGCCTTGAGATTGATCTCTAGAGCACGCACGAGCGGTGGCTCGTCCTCGACCACCAGCACCCGGGTCATCGATGTACCCCTTCTCCTGTTGTACGTGCGGTGCCGAGGGTGGCCGGCCCCCCGTGCCGGCCACCCGCGACACGTTCCCTCACTTCTGGGCGAGTTCCTTGACCGCGATGTTGAGCTTGAGGACGTTCACCGCGGGCTCGCCCAGGAACCCTGCGGTACGGCCGTCGGTGTTGTCCTTCACCAGCTTCTCGACCTGCGAGACGCTCAGCCCGTTGTGCCGGGCCACGCGCTTCACCTGGATCTCCGCGTAGTCGGGGGAGATGCCGGGGTCGATGGCGGAGGCCGAACCGGTGACGGCGTCCTTGGGGACCTCGGACTGCGGTACGCCGTTGAATTCGGCGACCTGCTTCTTCGCCGCCTTCACGTTCTTGACGAGGGTGGGGTCGCTGGCGCCGAGCTGGCTGGAACCGGTGGCCATCGGGTCGTAGTTGCTGTGGGACGGGCGGCCCTGGAACCACTTGGGGTCGGGTTTGTCCGTGCCCTTGATGTTCCAGCTCTGGCCGATGAGCTCGGAGCCGACGACCTTGCCGTCGACCTTCACCTCGGAGCCGTTGGCCTTGTCGTGGAAGAGCCCCTGCGCGATGCCGGTGACGGCCAGCGGATAGAGGACGCCGCACAGGACGGTCAGGACGAGCAGGACGCGCAGCGACGCCCAGGCCAGCCGGAGGGTGCTTGCTACGGAGTTGTTCATGGCGATCAACCGATTCCGGGGATCAGGGAGATGAGCAGGTCGATGATCTTGATGCCGATGAACGGTGCGATCAGTCCGCCCAGGCCGTAGATGCCGAGATTGCGTCGCAGCATCTTGTCGGCGCTCATCGGCCGGTACTGCACGCCCTTGAGGGCGAGCGGCACCAGCGCGATGATGATCAGCGCGTTGAAGATGACCGCCGAGAGGATCGCGGATTCCGGCGAGGCCAGGCCCATGATGTTGAGCTTGTCCAGGCCGGGGTACGCCACCGAGAACATCGCCGGGATGATCGCGAAGTACTTCGCGACGTCGTTGGCGATCGAGAAGGTGGTCAGCGCGCCCCGGGTGATCAGGAGCTGTTTGCCGATCTCGACGATCTCGATGAGCTTGGTCGGGTTGGAGTCGAGGTCGACCATGTTGCCGGCCTCCTTGGCGGCCGACGTGCCGGTGTTCATCGCCACGCCGACGTCCGCCTGGGCCAGTGCCGGGGCGTCGTTGGTGCCGTCACCGGTCATGGCGACGAGCTTGCCGCCGGCCTGTTCGCGCTTGATGAGCGCCATCTTGTCCTCGGGCGTGGCCTCGGCGAGGAAGTCGTCCACGCCGGCCTCGTCGGCGATGGCCTTGGCCGTCAGCGGGTTGTCGCCCGTGATCATGACGGTCTTGATGCCCATGCGGCGCAGCTCGTCGAAGCGTTCGCGCATGCCCTCCTTGACGACGTCCTTGAGGTGGATGACGCCCAGGACGCGCGGTCCGCGCTCGTCCTCCAGGGCGACCAGCAGCGGGGTGCCGCCGGCCTGGGAGATCGCGTCGGTGAGCTGCTGGGCGTCCTCGGCGACCTCGCCACCACGCTCCTGGACCCAGGCGATGACCGAACCGGTGGCGCCCTTGCGGACCTTGCGGCCGTCGACGTCCACACCCGACATCCGGGTCTGGGCGGTGAACGGCACCCACTCCGCGTCCACCAGTTCTCCCTGGTGGCGTTCGCGCAGGCCGTACTTCTCCTTGGCGAGGACGACGATCGAGCGGCCCTCGGGGGTCTCGTCGGCCAGCGAGGAGAGCTGGGCGGCATCCGCGACCTCGGCCTCCGTGGTGCCGCGTACGGGGACGAACTCGGCGGCCTGGCGGTTGCCCAGGGTGATGGTGCCGGTCTTGTCGAGCAGCAGGGTCGAGACGTCGCCGGCGGCCTCGACGGCCCGGCCGGACATCGCCAGGACGTTGCGCTGCACCAGCCGGTCCATGCCCGCGATGCCGATCGCGGAGAGAAGAGCACCGATGGTCGTCGGGATCAGGCAGACCAGCAGAGCCGTCAGCACGATCAGCGAGGTCTGCTTGTCCGCGCCTGCGTAGAGGGCGAACGGCTTCAGCGTGACGACGGCCAGCAGGAAGACGATGGTGAGCGAGGCGAGCAGGATGTTCAGCGCGATCTCGTTGGGGGTCTTCTGCCGTGCGGCGCCCTCGACGAGGTTGATCATCCGGTCGATGAAGGTCTCACCGGGCTTCGTGGTGATCTTGATGACGATGCGGTCGGAGAGCACCTTCGTCCCGCCGGTGACGGCCGAGCGGTCACCGCCGGACTCGCGGATGACCGGGGCGGACTCGCCGGTGATGGCGGACTCGTCGACGGACGCCACGCCTTCGACGACATCGCCGTCACCGGGGATGATGTCGCCGGCCTCGCAGACGACGAGGTCGCCGATGCGCAGCTCGGTGCCGGGCACTTGCTCCTCCGCGCCGTCGTTCAGCCGGCGTGCCACGGTGTCGGTCTTGGCCTTGCGCAGGGTGTCGGCCTGCGCCTTGCCGCGGCCCTCGGCGACCGCCTCGGCCAGATTGGCGAAGATCACGGTCAGCCACAGCCAGACGGCGATGACCCAGCCGAACCAGCTGCCCGGGTCCTTGAGGGCCAGCACAGTGGTGACCACCGAGCCGACCAGGACCACGAACATCACGGGGGACTTGACCATCACCCGGGGGTCGAGCTTGCGTATCGCGTCCGGCAGGGATGTGACCAGCTGCTTCGGGTCGAAGAGGCCGGCGCCGACGCGCCCGCCGTCCTTGTGTCCGGTCGGCACGTCGCTGTGCGGCGCCCGGGTCGGAGTATCGGTGGACATGTCGTCCTCTTGCTTCGTGGATTCGAGGGTCATGACGACAGCCCTTCGGCGAGCGGGCCCAGCGCGAGCGCCGGGAAGAAGGTCAGACCGGTGACGATCAGCAGCGTGCCGACCAGCAGACCCGTGAAGAGCGGCTTCTCGGTACGCAACGTGCCGGCGGTCTCCGGGACCGGCTTCTGCTCGGCGAGCGAGCCGGCCAGCGCGAGGACGAACACCATCGGCAGGAACCGGCCGAGGAGCATGCACAGGCCGAGCGTGGTGTTGAAGAACGGCGTGTTGGCGCCGAAGCCGGCGAAGGCGGAACCGTTGTTGTTCGAGGCGGAGGTGTAGGCGTAGAGCACCTCGGAGAATCCGTGCGCCCCGATGTTGGTCATGGCTTCCTTGCCGTCCGGCAGGGCAATGGCCATCGCCGTGCCGATCAGCACGAGCGCCGGGGTGATCAGGATGTAGCAGGCCGCGAGCTTGATCTCGCGGGTGCTGATCTTCTTGCCGAGGTACTCGGGCGTACGGCCCACCATCAGGCCGGCGAGGAACACCGCGATGATCGCCATGATCAGCATGCCGTACAGGCCCGAGCCCACGCCGCCGGGCGTGATCTCGCCGAGCATCATGCCCAGCAGCAGCACACCGCCCGACAGGCCGCTGAACGAGTCGTGGAAGGAGTTGACCGATCCGGTCGACGTCATGGTCGTGGAGACGGAGAAGAGCGACGAGGCGCCTTCACCGAACCGCTGCTCCTTGCCCTCCATCGCGCCGCCGGCGAGGTGCGAGGCGGTGCCGGGGTGGGCGTACTCCAGCCAGGTCACGGCGATGACGGCGCCGAACCAGACGATTCCCATGGCCGCGACGATCGCGTAACCCTGCTTGATCGAACCCACCATCTTGCCGAAGGTCCGCGGCATCGAGAACGGGATCACCAGCAGCAGGAAGATCTCCAGCAGGTTCGAGAGGCCGTTGGGGCTCTCGAAGGGGTGGGCGGAGTTGGCGTTGAAGAAGCCGCCGCCGTTGGTCCCCAGGTCCTTGATGGCCTCCTGCGAGGCGACCGCGCCGGGGCTGATGGCCTGCTTGCTGCCCGTGAGGGTGGTGATGTGGTGGATGTCGCCGAAGTTCTGGATCGCACCGCACGCCACAAGGATGATCGCGGCGATCAACGAGAGCGGGATCAGGATGCGGACCGTGCCGCGCACCAGGTCGGACCAGAAGTTGCCCAGGTCGCCGGTGCGGGAGCGGGCGAAGCCACGTACGAGTGCCACGGCGACCGCCATGCCCACGGCGGCGGAGACGAAGTTCTGCACGGCCAGACCGGCGGTCTGGGTGACATGGCTCATGGCCACTTCACCTGAGTACGACTGCCAGTTGGTGTTGGCTATGAAGGACGCAGCCGTGTTGAAGGCCTGGTCCGGGGTGATCGGTTTGAAGCCGAGTGACAGCGGCAGCTTGTCCTGCACGCGCTGCAGCACGTACAGGAACAGCGTGCCCACCGCCGAGAAGATGAGGATGCCGCGCAGGTAGGCGGGCCAGCGCATCTCCGCGTCGGGATTGGCGCCGACGCTGCGGTAGATCCACTTCTCTATTCGCAGGTGCCTCTTGGAGGAGTAGACGGCGGCCATGTAGTCGCCGAGCGGGCGGTGCACCAGGGCGAGCGCGCCGATGAGCGCGGTGACCTGGAGCACATCAGCAAGAACGGGGCTCATATCGGCGGCTCAGAACCTCTCCGGGAACACAAGGGCGAGGACGAGGTAGCCCAGCAGGGCGACGGCCACGATCAGGCCGATGAGGTTTTCGGCAGTCACAGCTTCGTCACCCCCTTGGCGACGAGGGCCACCAGCGCGAAGACCGCGAGCGTGGTGACCACGAAGGCCAGATCGGCCATCGTGCACTCCTGAGGAGAGGTTCGGAGGAACGGACGAGGAGAGGGAATCGCGCCGTGGCTCGTTTTCGCCCCTCCTTGACGGGGCCCTTACGGCCGTTGGCGCGACGTTGACGCATCTCTAACGGCGAGGACTCAACCCGCCCTCCTGCCTGAGCAGACACGCGTAGGAGCACGGCGCCGAGGGCGACGACGACGCTCAGGTTTCCGGGACCGGCCGCGCACCGCTCAGCGCTGCCCCTGCCTGGTCTGCCAGTGACACCGCGACCAGGCGTGCCTGCAAGGAGGGAACGGACCCCGCAACGGGGGAGAGCATGAATCGCCCGAGGAACAGTCCCTCCGCAGCGACCCGCAGTTCGACCTCACCCTCCGGCCAGCCGAGCCGCTCGATGTCCCACCGCCTGCGTGCCACGACCAGGCCACCGTCCTGATCGAGCCGCGGCGGATGGCCGAGCAGCGTGCCGTACTCGAAACGGCACCCGGCCAGCCCGAGGACGTCGACGAGTTGCTGCCGGACCTGTCCGACCACCGCGTCCGGTGAGCCGCTGTGGACGAGGCGTGCCGTGTCGTGCAGTCGTGCGAGGTGAGCTGCGTCGGTGATGGCGATCATGCGCATGGTCCGGGCGCGGGCCGCGAGCTGCGAGACGACCAGGCCGACTGCCAGGAGGAGAACGGCCGTCTCCAGGTCACCGGTGCCGGCGATGGTGAACTGCTGATAGGGCCTGGTGAGCAAGAAGTCGAACCAGCAGGCGGAGGACAGCGCGGCGATCGCTCCGGCGAAGCGGTTGCCGAGAGCGGAGATCGCCACGACCGCGACGACGAAGATCAGTGCCAGATTCGTGTGTGATACGCCCGTACGGAAGGGAACAAGCACCAGCCCGAGAGCCAGCGGTCCGGCTAGCGCAGCACCCAACGCGATGCGGTCACGCAAGGGATATTGCATGGTCCACCTCATGGTGCTTCGGCCCGAGGCGAGTGCCGCCGGTACCGATGAGGCAAGGGTCGTCCCGTAGAGCGTCGAACGGCAGGAAAGTCGACGGCCTTCACGGATCCTTACCGCGCAGCCGGTGAATATTGACGTCGCCTTGGCGCGCGGCGAAGGAGGCATGCCGCAGCGCACCCGCTGGCACGAGGGACGGGGACGTCAGTCCGCCAGTTCCCGTACGTCCAGGGGGAGTCGCCAGACGTTGCGGCGGTGAACGGTATCGAGGGCCTGCCGCAGGGGAGAAGGGGGCACGGTCAGTACCGGGCAGCAGGCGCGGGCGACGCAGTAGCGGGCGACGGAGGGCCAGACCGCCCGGCGCAGCCGGCCTCGGCTGCCGGCGCCGACCACCAGGAGGTCGTCGGGCCGGTCGGCGGCCATCAGCAGGGCCTTGCCCGGTTTGGCCAGGACGACCAGCGGCTCCAGCGGTACGCCGGGGCCGGCGCTGCCGAAAGCGGTGTCGAGGGCGGTCAGCAGACGGTCCTTCGCCATCCGGCGCCAGGCGGCCATCGGCGCCGGGCAGGGGCCGCCCCGGTGGGCGATGTCGCCACCCGGCGGCTCCCAGGCCAGTACGACCCGCAGGTTCCCCCGGACCGCGCGGGCCTCGTCGGCGGCGCGGTGCAGCGCCGTCAGGCTCCCCAGCGAACCACTCACCCCGGCGACGACGCGCCGCCGTGCCCCGGATCCGTCCATGGGGTCCTGTTCCTCGTCCTGTGTCACGTTCATGTCGTGGCCCATGGAAATCCCGAAGAGCGGGGCGGTCACGCCGGATTGGCGCTTCCCTGACGCGGGCGACAAAGACCCTGACGGCTCCATGACAGCAGCACACCCCCTGAAGCAGGCCGCGGGTCAGAGTTGCGTCAACGTCTTCGAACTCCCTCCCGGTATTTGCCGACGTGAAGTGACGATGCTGCTGAGACGCGAAGGAGTACGAGATGGCGCGGGGCAGCGATGCGACCGACGAGCCGGGCGCACGTCCCGGCAAGCTCAAGGTCTTCCTCGGGGCCGCCCCCGGCGTGGGCAAGACCTACCGGATGCTGGACGAGGGCCGGCGGCGCGCCGCCCGTGGCAAGAACGTCGTGGTGGCCCTGGCCGAGTGCCATGGTCGCCCGTCCACCGAGGCGATGCTCGAAGGGCTCGACGTGCTGCCGCGCGTGATGCGCAGGCATCGTGGTGCGGAGTTCGCCGAGCTCGATCTCGACCGCGTTCTGGAACTGCGGCCCGAGGTGGCGCTCATCGACGAACTCGCGCACACCAATGCGCCGGGCGGCCGCCACCCGAAACGCTGGCAGGACATCGACGAGCTCCTCACCGCCGGGATCGACGTGGTGGCCACGCTCAACATCCAGCACCTGGACTCGCTCAGCGACGTGGTCGAGAAGATCACCGGCGTGCCGCAGTACGAGACCGTGCCGGACGAAGTCGTCCGCCATGCCGACCAGATCGAACTGGTCGACCTGCCCGCCGAGGGGCTACGACGGCGCATGGCGCACGGCAACATCTACCCGCCGGAGAAGGTCGACGCGGCGCTGTCGCACTACTTCCGGCTCGGCAACCTCACCGCGCTCCGGGAACTCGCGCTGCTGTGGGTGGCGGGCCGGGTGGACGAGGCGCTGCGCAAATACCGCCATGAGCACAGCATCGGCCCGGTGTGGGAGACCCGCGAACGCGTCGTGGTGGCGCTCACCGGTGGTGCGGAGGGCGCGACCCTCATCCGTCGCGCCGCCCGGATCGTCGCTCGTTCCTCCGACGGCGACCTGCTGGCCGTCCACGTGACCCGCAGCGACGGCCTGTCCGGTTCCTCGCCTGCCGCGTTGGCCGATCAGCGGCGGCTCACGGAGAGCCTCGGTGGCAGCTACCACGCGGTGGTCGGTGACGACGTGCCGGCCGCGCTGCTGGACTTCGCCCGGGCCCAGAACGCCACCCAGCTGGTCATCGGCGCCAGCCGCCGGGGCAGGCTGCGGCGCGTACTGGCGCCCCGCGGCGTGGGGGGAGACGGTCGTCGAGCTCTCCGGCGACATCGACGTCCACACCGTCACCCACGAACATGCCGGGCAGGGCCGGAAATGGGCCGCGCCCGGCAGCGGCCTGTCGCGCTCCCGCCGGGTGGCCGGGCCGGTGGCCGGCCTCATCGCGCCCCTGCTGCTGACACTGGCGCTGCGTACGGTCTCGGCCCCGCTCGCGCTCAACCTCACCAGCGAGGCCCTGCTGTTCCTGCTCACCGTGCTGGGCGTCGCCTGCATCGGTGGGGTGGTCTCGGCGCTGCTCGCCTCGGTGACGACCTCGCTGTTGCTGAACTACTACTTCATCCCGCCCGTCGGCCACTTCACCTTCGCCGAGGCCAACATCGTCGTCGCCCAGGCCGCCTTCACGATCGTCGCCGTCACGGTCGCGGCCATCGTCGACCGCTCGCTGCGCCTGAGCAGACGGGCCGCGCGAGCCACCGCGGAGGCCGAGACGCTGACGTCGCTGGCGGGCGGCATCCTGCGCGGTGACCGTGCGGTGCCCGCACTCCTGGAACGGACCCGCGAGACCTTCGGCATGGACGGCATCGAGCTGCGGCCGCGGCGGGAGGAGCCGGAGCCGGGTGTCGCCGGCGACGCGGCGGCCGAGTACCAGACCAAGGTGGCGATAGGGGACGACAGCGTCCTGGTGCTGAGCGGGCGGCGGCTGCCCGCCTCCGAGCACCGCGTGCTCACCGCATTCGCCGCGCACCTGACCGCGGCCGTCGAACGCGCCCGGCTCGCCGAGGCCGCGGCCGAGGTGGAGCCCGTCAAGGCGGCGAACCGGATGCGGACCGCACTGCTTGCCGCGGTTGGCCATGATCTCCGGACGCCCCTGGCCGGATGCTGGGCCGCGGTCAGCTCATTGCGCAGCAGTGACGTGGACTTCTCGGCAGAGGACCGTGAGGAGCTCCTCGCCACCGCCGAGGAGTCCCTGGCCAAGCTCAGCCGCCTGATCGACAACCTCCTCGACCTGAGCCGGCTGCAGGCGGGAGCGCTGACCCTCCACCTGGAGCCCGTCGCGCTCACCGAGGTCCTGCCCTCGGCGCTGGACACCCTGCCCGGTTCGCCCCCGAAGGACCACGTCCACGTCGTGACCCGTGGGCTGGACACCGCTCCCGATGTCGTCGCGGACCCTCCTCTGCTGGAGCGCGTCCTCGCCAACCTCATTTCCAACGCGGTGCGGCATTCACCCGGCGGGCGTTCGGTCACGATCGGTGCGAGTGCACTGGCGGGACGGGTGGAGCTCAGAGTCACCGACCGCGGGCCGGGCATCCAACTCGCCGACCGGGAGCAGGCTTTCGAGCCCTTCCAACGTCTCGGCGACACCGACAACACCACCGGCCTCGGGCTGGGCCTGGCACTGTCCCGAGGGCTCACGGAGGCCATGGGCGGCACACTTACGCCCGAGGAAACGCCCGGAGGGGGCCTGACGATGGTTGTGTCCCTGCCGGCCGCACCGGTTCCGGTGGCGGTTGCCGCCGGACAGGCGCACTGACCGCGGCGCACCGCCCCGCGCCGTCGTGCCGCTTCATCCCGTGACGAGGGAGGCCGACGGCCGCGCCGTTCCCTCGGCTTCGACGATCAGCACTCGGCGCACCGGCCCGCCGGGGACGCTCAGCGCCGCTGCCATGCACTGGGCGGCGCGCGAGCCGGGGATGTCGAGGGCGGCGATGTCCTCCCGTGCGCCGAGCGCGTATGCCACCCGGGCCGACTGCCAGCGGGGCGGAACCTGCCGCCGCCGGACGACGTAGATGATGGCGTCGAGGTCCCCCGGGCCCACTGCCGAGTCGTGCAGGGCCCGGCGCGCGGCCTGTATCGCGCGATGCAGGGCGTCCAGGGGCGGATATGGGGCGTCGGACAGAGCAGCGGAGCCGTCGGATATACGGACCCCGCCCTCCAGGTTCCCACCATGGACTGCCATGTCGTCCCTCCCAGCGGCCCGCACGGATACTGCATGCGGCTTCCCCGGGATGGCTGATTTTCAGTGGTGGCGTTCCGTGTTCTTGATGGGTTCCAGACGGTGGCGGTGTAGCGCTCACGGAGGCGGGCAGCGAGCCGACACCGTTGGAATGTCGTTAGGGAACCGGCGTGGCGTGCGCGTGTCCTCGCGCGGGCCGTCACGGTGGACCCGTGCGGGGGTGGGCAGAGAACTGAGGAGGTCCGTGTGGTGTGCGCAGACATGGTGCCGGCGGTGGTGTCGTGAGCGTGGAGCGCATCGTGGGGCTGCTGGTGGCGGCGTCGCTGGTCGGTCTTCTGCTGGCCGGCATCAAGTTCCGGGACCGGTTCTGACGCTGCGTGCGGCTCTCCGTGCGTCGCAGCCTTGAGCGCTGGTCCCGTGCTCACTCGTCGCCGAGTCCGGCCTCCTCCAGGTCCAGCCTGCGCTGCAGTCGGCGCCGGGTGGTGTCGCTGACGTGGTTGGCCGCGTACAGGGCCTGCAGCTTCGTGGTCTGGGCGGCTATCACCGTGCGCCGGAGTTCCCGGTAGCCGGCCGCGGAGACGGATGAGGACGATGTCACGTCGTCGGCCTGGTCGGCGTCGGCCTGGTCCAGACGGGCCAGCAGGCCGCGCCGCAGTTGGTCGATGAGCGGGGCGGGCGCCGCCTCGGCGGCTTCGAGCTCGTCCAGGCAGTCCAGTCCGGCCCTGGCCAGACCGGACCGGGCGTTTGCTTCTTCGCGGGCTGTGTGCTCCGGCTCCAGCGCGATCTTCGACCAGCGGACGACGGGCGCCAGGGTGAAGCCCTGCAGGACGAGGGTGAAGACGACGACGCCGGTGGTGAGGACCAGGATCAGGGGCCGGTGCGGCAGCGGGCTGCCGTCGTCGGCGGCCAGCGGGATGGACAGGGCGGCGGCCAGCGGCATCACGCCACGGGTGCCGGCCCAGGAGACCACCGCGGGGATGCGCCAGGTGACCGCACCGTTGCCGCGGCGGCGCTGCATGATGACGGAGAGCGGAAGCACCCCGAGGAGACGCACCGCGATGACCGTGCCCGCCACCGCGAGCACACCGAACGGCCAGCCGCGTTCGTCCGGCCCCAACTGCCTTACAACGGTGGGGAGTTCCAGGCCGATGAGGGCGAAGACGACGCTTTCCAGAAGGAAGATCACGGTGCCGTAGACCGCGTGCACCTGGAGCCGGATGGTGGCGTTGGTGAGCCGATGGCCCGTGCTGCCGAGCACCACGCCCGCGACCACGACCGCGGTCACCCCGGAGGTGTGCAGGTCCTCGGCGAGTATGTAGGCGGCGTACGGCGTGACCAGGGCGATCACCGTCTCCAGGACCGGGTCCTCGGTCCGGCGCCGGATCAGTGTCACGGCGCCCGCGACCGCGCCGCCGACCAGCGCCCCGCCACCGCCCAGCACGACGAACTGTCCACCGGCCGCCGGCAGGGTGACGGCGGTGGCGGCCACGGCCGTGCCCACCGCTACCTTGAAGAGGACGAGGCTGGTGGCGTCGTTGAAGAGGCTCTCGGACTGGACGAGCACCTGGATGCGGGGCGGTAGCGCGATCTTGCGTCCGAGGGCCGTGACCGCGACCGGATCGGTGCTGGCCAGCACCGCGCCCAGGACGAACGCCATGGTGGTGCTGAGCGGGGTGACCGCGGAGGCCACCGCACCCACGGCTGCCGCACTGGCCAGCACCAGGCCGAAGGCGAGGACGGTCACCGGACGCCACACCCCGCGCAGTTCGCGCCACGGAATCTCCTCGGCGGACGCGTACAGCAGAGGCGGCAGCACCGCCACGCTGATCACTTCGGGCGTGACCTGGACGTCCGGTATCCAGGGAAGCAGCCCGATGAGCAGGCCGCCGACGACGAGCAGCGAGGGAGCGGGGATGCGCAAATGGCGGGCGCCGGTGGCCACCAACGTGGCGAACACGACGAGAAGAAGGAGGGCAGTAAGGTCGGTCACGTACTCATCTCTCGATGGCTTCGGCAAAGGCTGAACTGCCGCCGACCAGACTTCCCGGCACTCCGCACGGAAACCTACCGGTTGTTTTCGGGTTACTGCCACACCCTTAACGCCTGGCGGTGGCCTGCCTCCCGCGCGGAGGGTGCCTGGCCGCTTCCGCTGCTGTGCGCCGGCACGACCGGCGCGGCGTGGAGGCTCAGCGGCCGGTCAGCGCCAGCACCACTGCTGCGACGAGGGACAGCACAGCCGCCGCGCCACTCCCGACGTAGAGCCAGCCGAGCAGGGGCAGCAGCTTGCCGCCGGGCTGCCGGCTCGACCGCAGCGGGAGGCCCCCTCGTAAGCGAACCCCCGTCCAGCCCACGGCAACCAACACCAACAGGAATCCGGCTCCCCACACGATCGCGAAGACGCCTGCCAGGTCCCGTGCCGCAGCGGATGCCAGGGGCCGGACGTAGCGTCCGTCCGATGCGCGTTGCAGGGGGATGGCCCGGCCGAGCTTGATTCGGGCGTCGGTGAGGTGCGCCGCGTGATCGGTGAACCCGCCGTCCGCCGCGGCGAACGTCCCCGTGCATGCCCGCGATGAGCCGCCGCGCCCTACGGGGACGGTGTGGCAGCGCGTGGCAGAAAAGGTACCCGGTGTGCCGGAGGCGCCGGAGGCGTAACGGAAGTCGTCCAGCGGCATGCGCAGCAGCAGACCGGCCAGGGCGACGATGCCGAGGACCAGCAGGGTACCTATCGCAGCGAATGTGCGGCTCTGCGGCGAGTCGTGGGCCTTTGCGGCAACCGTAACTGGCTGCTCAGGCAGGGAATCGGCATCGGGCCGCGGCGTAGAGATCACGCGCGCGCCCGATGCCGGCCCCTTACCTTGTCCTCGTCCTGTGTCGCCTGGCCGGCCCGCTCTCGCGTGTCGCCCCATGCTTCCCCCCGGTGTGTCGTCCGGCGCACGTCTGACTCAGGATGAGCGCTCATCGCCGTGAGCACCGCAGCCCGAAGCTGCAGCGCTGCGCTTACCGCAGCCCGGAAGCTCTGAACACGGCGCGCGCTTCCTGCCCGTCGATCCGCTCCGCCAACGCCTGCAGCACCTGGCCGCCGTGGCGCAGCGTGCCGCGTTCGAGGGAGCGGCGGGCGCCGGCGTCGAGCAGGTGCCACAGGAGCGGATTGGTCTCCAGGACGTGAGGGTCCAATTCCAGCCACCCTCCGTGCGCGTCTCGCAGTACGAGGTCGGAGGCGATGACGCCACACCGGCGGACGGTGATCAACGCGTCGGTGCGTACGCGGCGCTCGCCCATAAGGCCTCGCACCGCCAGCCACCCGTCGCCCGCGGTCACGCGCGACGGCAGGAAGACGGCGAGGATGGCCACCCCGAGCCCGGTCCAGAGCCCGGCGCGGGGCAGCGTGAGACTGCCCGCGCCCCAGTCGAGCATCATGATCAGACCGACGAACGCCAGGGGATAACGAAGGGCGCGTCGGGCATCCGCACGCCAGTGGCGGTCGACGGCTGTGTCCGGCCGCCGGGTCTGCGCCGCGGCGACGGGAGCGGTTCGCCGTCCCATTTCGCTGACATTAGGCAGGATGAGCGCGGGCACTACCAGTCCTGACAACCCCCTGATGCCGTGTCGCTCATCTTTATCGCGTTCTTGACGCGGAGCCGCTGTGCGGGCGGTCAGCCGACGTGGACGCGGGGCCGGCGCTCGCGATCCGGTTCGGCCTCCCGGAGGACCTCACGGGTGACCGGGGCGACCTCACCCTGGCCGAAGAGGAAGAAACGGAGGAACTGGGCGAAGGGATTGCCTTCGGTCCACTCGAAGTAGATGTGCGGCCGCTGGTCCGTCATGTCGCGTACGTGCAGCAGCAGCGCGGCCAGTGCGTTGGAAATGGTGGTGCTTTCCAGACACAGCACGCGGTAGCGCCCATGCAGTACCTCGCCGTGCACCCGCAGCTCGCTCTCGAACTCGGACGGGTCGAGGACGGTGACCTCGACGAAGATGATGTCCTCGGAGACCGGGAGGTCGTTGTCGGTGCGGATCTGCTGGAGCTTGTCGCGGTATTCGGCCACGTCGCGCGTATCGGGTTCGTTCGCGATGAACCGGATCTTGCGATGGGCGACGTCGCGGATGAACCGTTCGGACATGTCGTCGAGCGCGACGCTGGTCACCCGCAGCTCAAAGGCACGGGCGAGGCGGGAGAGGAACGAGATCAGGATGATTCCGGCGATGAAGCAAGCGCCGATCTTCACGCCGTCGGGCCGCTCGATGACGTTCGCGACGGTCGTGTAGAGGAAGACCACGGCGATCACGGCGAAGCCGATCGTCCAGCCGCGCTGTCGGGCGCGATGCGCCGCGATGGTCACGGCAATGGCGGCGGAGCTGATCAGGACCAGGACCCCGGTGGCGTAGGCGCCGCCCTGGGCGTCCACGTCGGCGTCGAAGATCCAGGTCACCAGGAAGGCGACGGCGGTGAAGACCAGCACCATCGGCCGCACGGCCCGTGCCCAGTGGGGTGCCATGCCGTAGCGCGGCAGGTACTGGGGCATGAGGTTCAGCAGGCCGGCCATGGCCGAGGCGCCGGCGAACCAGAGGATGGCGATGGTCGAGACGTCGTAGACCGTGCCGAACGCGGAGCCCAGGTACTCGTGGGCGAGGTAGGCCAGGGCGCGCCCGTTGGCCGCCCCACCCGGCTTGAAGGCGGCCGCGGGAATGAGGACGGTCGTGACGAAGCTGGTGACGATGAGGAAGACGCTCATGATCACGGCGGCGGTGGTGAGCAGCTTCTTCGCGCCGCGGATCCGCCCGGTGGGGCGCTCCTCGGTGTCGCCGGCGTCGCCTTCGATGTGGGGCATGACCGCCACGCCGGTCTCGAAGCCGGACAGGCCCAGGGCCAGCTTCGGGAAGACCAGCAGGGCCACGCCGATCATGGCCAGGGCGTTGCCGTGCTCGGTGGTCAGCGCCTGGGTCCAGTCGGGCACGACGTGCGGCGCGGCGAACACGTGCCACAGGCCGACGACGGCCACGACGACGTTGAGCGCGAGGTAGAGGCCCACCAGCGCGACCGCCACGCCGATCGCCTCCAGGAAGCCCTTGAGGAAGACCGCGCCGAGGAGCGCCACCAGGACCAGGGTGATGAGCATCTGCCGGCCGTGCAGGGCGCTGCTGACGTGTGGGTTCTCCACCAGGTGGGTGGCGGCGTCGGCGGCGGAGAGGGTGATGGTGATCAGGAAGTCGGTGGCGGCGAAGCCGAGCAGGGTGAGGACGAACAGCTTGCCCTTCCAGAAGGACAGCAGCCGCTCCAGCATGGCGATAGACCCCTGGCCATGGGGGCTTTCCTTCGCCACCCGGCGGTAGACCGGCAGCGCGCCGGCAAGGGTCACGATGACCAGAACGACGGTGGCAACCGGCGACAGCAGTCCGGCCGCCAGGGCGGCGATGCCCGGCTGGTAGCCGAGAGTGGAGAAGTAGTCGACGCCCGTCAGGCACATCACCCGCCACCACCGCTGACCCTGATGGGCACTCTGCGGGCCGGCGTGCGGACCTGGATGGCGCTTGGCCATGTCGGTCAGCCCCTCCAGCATCCACGCCCGGACGCGATGCCGAACACCGGCTCCGGACGCGGAACCGGCAGGGGCGGAGGCGGCCATCGAGTGCTCCTGTCGTACCGCGAACGGATCAGCCATCGAAGCGATGATCACGTCAGGTACGCAGGTACAGCGCCTTCCTCGCCAGGGCGATCGTCAATATGGCGGTCCGGTGTCCCCTGAACGGTGGCCGGTACGCCATGGGCACGGCTGGGCGAGGAGGCGCATAGCCGGAGTGGGCCCGTCCCCTGGAGGGCTCGGACTCAGGGCCTGACGGCCTGCGTGCGCAGCATCAGATGGCAGGGGTGCTCCTCGCCGTCGCGCAGGAAGGTAAGTCGCACACGGATCTCGCATGCCTTCGGCGCCAGGGCGGGCCGTGCCGAGATGCTGCCGTTGGTGTACGTGCCGCCCTCTGCGGCTCCGTAGGCTCCGCCCCAGTCGAAGTATTCGTTGCCGATGTCGTCCATCGCCTCGAGGGCCAGGAGTACGGGGGTGGTGTCACCGGCGTCCGGCAGGGGCGGTGCGATGGTGTAGTGCAGGGTGAAGGAGTCGTCTCGCCGCTTCAGGCTGTGGACGGACAGTTCGTGGCGGCCGTTGAGGATGCTCGCCGTGGCGAGGGTGGTGCGCGGGGTGCGACGCGTCTTCATGGGGGCTCCTGGTCGTCGGTGGTGTTCAGGCGGCGAGCCCCGCGGTGCGGCGCGCGGGCTGCCCGGTGCGGTAGTGGACGTACTCGTGTTCCAGGCGGAAACCGGCGGTCCAGGCGAGGAGCCGGCTGGGACGGTTGTCTCGGGAGCAGGTCCAGCTCGGGGTGTGGCCGCGGGCGGCGATGTCCCGGCACAGGGCGCTGACGCAGGCCAGCGCGAGGCGCTGGCGGCGGTGTTCGGGGACGGTCAGGCAGGCGACGTCCTCGTAGGTGCTGCCGCGGAAGTACGTACAGGCCATGGCGAGCACACGGTCTTTGGCGAAGGCCGCCCAGCCGTGCCCGGAGGCGGCGAGCTGTGCCGGGCCGCCCCAACTGGCATGGCTCCAGGCAGCTTCAGGCCCCAGCGCAGCCACTGCTGGAGCGTCCTCAGGCATCAGCCGACGCACCGTCACCCCACGCGACGGGTGCGGAGGCGCAACGTGGACGCGGTGCACGTAGCCCATCCGCTCCCACGGCACGAGGAGGTCGAACGCGTAACTCAGCAGGGGCAGGAAGCGGGCCGGGGCCTGGATGTAGTGCGCGGCGAAAGGGGCGAGTGCGAGCGGGGCCAAGGCGGTTGGTTCGCCGTGGAGCAGCACGTGGTCGGCGCAGGCCACGGCGACGGCTCGGGGATCGACGGGACGGTCCGCCCACCAGTGACCGGCTCCCGGGCTCAGCGCGTGTTCGGCCAGCGCTGTCGCCCCAGGGAGTCCGCCGTCGAACCAGTGGGAGACTGCGGCGACTTGACCGGGGGAGAGCTTGATCACGGTGGCTCCTTGTGACGCTCGCGGGGTGGGCCGGGCGGGGCGGTACGGGGGCCGCCCCGCCCGGTGGTTCAGCTCTGGCCGGCCTTGCTGCCGTGGTTGGCCTTCTTCTTGCGGCGGGTCTTCTTCTGGCGGGAACGCTTGGACATGGTGTGGGTGTACGGCCTTTCGACGTCGATGGACCGCCTGTGGGCTTTGCAGGCGGTGGAGCCCTTCAGGTGGCGGTGTTCCTCAGGCGTGTTGGCCGACCAGCTGGTCAGCGAGTTTGGTGAGGCGCTTGACCGTGCGGTCTTCGGTGGCGGCGGGCGCGGGCTCCGTGCGCTGGTCGCGGTCGTAGTAGGCGCCGTTGACGATCTCGACCGCCGGGTCGCACAGCCGCACGACATGGGCGGCGCCCTCGGCAGCCGGCTCACCGCTGTTCGCGTAGAGCGGCAGCAGGTCGGTGTCGCAAATTCCGGGGTGTACGGAGACGGCGGTCACGCGGGGGTCGGCGGCGAAAACGGTGAGCGCCAGCTGCGACTGGGCGTAGGCGGCGAGCCGGGAGTAGCGGCGGGCACGCTGCGGGTCGCTCCACTGGATGGAGGCGGTGCGGTGCAGCGACGAGGACACATTGACGACGCGGCCACCGGGCTCGCTGGTGAGCGCAGGCTCCAGGAGGCAGGTCAGCAGGTAGTGGGCGAGGAAGTTGACCTGGAAGGCGATCTCGTTGCCGTCGGCGGTGAGGGTGTGCCTCTCGGGGGCGGCCATGCCGGCGTTGCTGACCACGACGTCCAGGTGGGGGTGCTCGGCGACGACGCGGCGCGCCATCGCCTCGACCTCCTCCAGGCGCGTGAAGTCTGCGGCGAATCCGCACAGTTGGGCGGCGTTGACGCCCGCGGTGGCGACGAGCTTGTCGGTGGCGGCCTGCGCCTCCTCGGCGGTGCGGCCGTGGACGAGGACGGTGGCGCCGCGTTCGGCGAGCAGCCGGGATGTCTCGTAGCCGATGCCGGAGGTGGCGCCGGTGACCAGGACGGTACGGGAGGAAAGGTCGAAGACGGACATGATCCATTCACAGGAGGGGAGGAAAGGGGCTGATTGCGCCGTACCTGCCCCTCAGGGGCGTGACGTACGGACGCACGAGAAAGGGGCGCCTGATCAGGTCAGGGCGCCCCGTGGGAATGCGGGAGACGTCTCAGCGGGAGGCGGAGGTCTCCGTGCAGCGCGGCGCACGACCCAGGGCCGCCGGATGAGGCGGGCGGTCGAGAAGGAGCCAGGCGCTGTTCACATCCCCCATCACATTCCATGTCGTTCCTGCCTTCAAGGGAACCGCATGGCTTTTGACGTTGCCCTGATGAGCTGTGCGTCGAGTGATGCGTGTGTGGGTGCGAACCTGTTGACGCGATGGCCAGGGAGGTGAAAAACCCCGGAACGGCTCGGCCCTCCGCCCTCACCGCGATGGTCGGCAGAGTCGGAGGCAAGCCGCGCAGCCTGCTGCCGCGCCCGCGTGCTCTGCTGCGGGGTGTTTGCGATCGCGCACTGCGACCGCCTCCGTCAGAGCGGTCTCGATGAGGAAGGGCAGGATCAGGAAATTCGGTGTAGTAGACGCAGCTCAGAGCGGTGCTCGGTGGCGACATGCGACAGGGCCCGGCGGCCCCGCACGGCCCGCGCCTGTTGAAGCACAACGCTGCGGCCACGGTGGTTAGTTGGGCGGCCGTCTCAGTCTGGAGGGCAGACGGGCGATTCTCGCGTGGAGCGCTTCCCCATCCGTAAGATTTTCCGGTTAGCCGTTGCACGATCTGGGGTCGGCAAACGCTATAGAGCCAGAGGAACACCAAGGTTTCTCTGAGGCGTTGGGGAGGGCGCCTCTCTCACCAGCGGAGGGGATTCCCAAGCACCGTGAAGCTTCATCTCGTTGGCGACCTACTGACAGTCGCGATGGCCGCGCGTGTCTTCGGTAGGGACGCTCTGGCCGCACTGCGGCGCGCTGCTGCGGCCGGGGTACTGATGGGCCTGTCAGAGCTGCGAGGCCGCTGCCCGAGCCCGGGAGGTGAGCGGTGACCCGATACCGCCGCCTCAGAGCGCTCCCGATGACTGAGCTGCCTGCTGACTTCCGCGCCTTCCACGAGTTGTTCCGAGAGGTCTACATCCACTGGTCCGAGCTCTACCTCGCCAACCTCGCCGATGCCGAGGAGGCCGTGGACGACGCTTTCGAGCAGCTTTACCTCAGCTGGTCGGAGGTACTGGAGCACGAGAACCCCCATGCGTATGCATGGGTGGTGGTCAAACACCGGACCATTGACTATGCCCGTGCACGCGGACGCCGCCCCACCGTGGTCGACCAGGCGGCGTTCGAGACCGCGGCCCTGCGTGACGCGGTCGACCCGATCGGCGAGTTGTCGGAGAGCATGCACGTCTACACGGCGATCCAGGCCCTGCCCGAGCGGCAGCACGATGTGATCGTCCTGCAGTACTGCCTGGGTTACAGCACCCAGGAGACCGCCGACATTCTCGGCGTCACCCCCGCGGGAGTCCGGTCCACCACCCGCTATGCCCGGCACCGGCTGCAGCGCGCCCTGGGCCTTGAAAAGGAGGAACGATGAGCAGTTCTGCTGATCTTGATCGCGCACTGGCCAAGGCCCGGCTGCCCAGACGCGCCTACTCCGGAACCCCGGCGGCTGAGGCACGGCTGACCGCACGTATCAACGAACGTATGTGGCAGGGCGCCCTGTCCTTCGACGACCAGATGGAGCCCGCCCGGGCGGCCGCGGCCCGGGCTGCCGAGCGTGCGGGCCTGCCACACCGAATCCAGACCCGGCACCTGAACACGCTGTGCGAGACCGTCGTCGCCCGCGACTTGCACAAGCTCAGCACCTTCTTCTCCCGTCGCATTCTCGAGCCGGAAGCAGCCCGCGTGCTGGGGTGTGTGCTGCATCTGGCCCGCCGCTCCGACAGTGCCCAGTTCTGGTGGCAATTCGCCGCCGGCGCCGGAGACATCGGGGCCGCCTGCTGTCTCTACCTGCACCACATGGCCCTCGGCGAGCGGCACGAAGCCAAGCTCTGGCGCGACCAGGCCAGACTCGAAAGCCACGAACCATCGACCCCCGAATTCGCCGACTGCAGCGATCTGGTCGCCGCCCTGCGGATCCTTGACGTCCTGCGTAGGGAGAAAGCGGGCGTCTCCGCGGCAGCCAACGCCGTCATCGCCTACGTCCCCGACGCGCTCGGCTTCGTTGATGACGTCGACCTGCCGCTACCCGAAGCCGACTTCGCCACCCGCATCGAAGAACTCACCGCCAGCACCTGACCACGCCGCCCGCACACGGGCACCAACACCGAAAGTGGCCGGCTCTCTGCTGCGGGGGAGGGCCGGCCACTTTCAGTAGGCAGGACGATGCCCCTGGTCGGCATCGGGTACCGCGGAATTGTCTATCGCGCGCTCTCCCGGACGCAATGCGTCGTCGAGGCGTCCCGCTTGTCGTACCAGGGCACCCAGACTGTCCGCCATGAGGTTCGCCATCTCGACGTACGCATGCCTCAACTCGTCGCTGTTTATGGGTTTTCGGGATCCGTGGCGAGCTGCCGCGGAGTCGGCGTCCCCCGGGGGTTCCTCGGTGTGGCCCTGCGGGCTGGATCCGTACGCCTCAAAGGTCTTCGTCAGCCTCACCAGTGCTTCTGCATCCACAAAAGAGTCATCTTTCGGCATGGGAATTTCCCCTTCCCCCTACTGCCCTAGCCATGGAAGGCGGCCGCTGAAAGGCCGCGGTATGGGAGTCTAGAAGTGGGGTGATCTTCGAGGAGGCAGTCAGAGGTGATCTTGTCGGAACCCATATGTCGGGTACCGGCGGCCCGGCCACCTACGAATCTGCTTCGGGGGCCTGCCCGATGACGCGTTGATCCTGCGGGCGGAGGCGGAGGGGGAGGGGGCGGAGGAACGGGAAACTGTGCAGCTTGCTGCTGACGGAACCGTTCGAGCAGATTCAGGGTCTTCCGCGGCCAGTTCCTTAGGTAGCGGGGTGCGATGACGGCTGCCAGGAGAAGCAGGGAACCGCCCGCGATTGCCGGCATCGTGAGAGCCCCAAAGCCGCGGCCCCACCAGGCGATGGACAACAGGACGGTGCTCGCGATGCAGAATCCGATGATGGCCTGGGCGGGGTGCCGCTTCTCATGGGCCAATGGCGCCCCTGTGGATCCCGGTCTGGGTCCACCATCCGCCCGGGCCAAGTCCTGATCAGCGCTCCTTGGTCCCCGGGCGAGCGGCGTATGGCGTTGACGACCAGGTTGGCGATGACGCGCTCCAGAAGGGGCGGATCCGCGAGCAGGTCACGGGGGTCCGTCAGGTCCTGGGTCTCGATGCCGGGCGCTTCATGTCCGGAAGAGTACGGGGCGCGTCAGCGGAATGTCGAAGCAGGTGCCGCCACTCACGTCGCCGCATAAAGGACGTGACAAGAAAACTTCCGGCCACCCTCGCGTTGATCACTTCGTTCCTAAGCTGCCCTGCGGGCGTTCGCCACACCGTGCCTGCGCCATGCCATCAGTGTGCTTCGAGAAACAACAGGGGGTGACTCGTGTCTGCCCACGAGTCGTTAGTGGATGCGGCGGCGCTTTCCAAGTTGGCCAAGGGCTTCGAGAGTTACGGTTCGGACCTGGAGAGCTATATCAAGGACTTCCGGTCGAAGACCGATGCCGAGGTGATTCATGACGGCTTTGGAGTCCTCACGGAATCCGAAGAGGTCACCTCCACGTACATCGAGATGTCCAACGACATGGTGGAGACGCTGAACGGCCTGCGGCAGCACTTCGACCAGATCAGCCAGGGCCTGCGCACGGTCCAGCAGAATGCCACGGCGACGGACGAGTCCCTGTCGACCGGCTTTGACCAGGGACGTCACGCATGAGCGGTGACGAGTCCGTAGCGGAACAGGTTTACGAGGCCGGCCTGGAAATCATCAACCCCGGCGGCGAGCCGGAGGTCTTGCGTTCCGCTGCCAAGGGGTGGCGGGACCTCCACGAAAACCTCCAAACCATGTTCCGGGACCTGGACCGAGAAGTGCAGCGGACAATGGATTCCGGCTGGCGCGGTCAGGCAGCCGACTCCTTCGCCGCGCATTGGAAGAACCTCGATGCGGCGATGACGAAGAGCCTGCCGCAGTTGCCGGAGGCAGCCGAGAGCCTCGAAGAAGCCGCGGATGCCATCGAAGACATCAACCGCGAAATACATGAGATCTATCTGGAAATCGGCATCTCCATCGGCGTCTCGGTGGGCCTTTCGTTCCTGACCATGGGATTCTCGGCGGCCGCGGGGGCAGCCCGAGCCGCCCAACTCGCTGCCCGCGCCGCAAAACTTGCCAAAACGCTCGGCACGATCCTGCGCAAGGTGAGTCAGGCGTTCAAGACCATCTCCCGGCTGGCGAAGGAACACCGCTTTCTGAAGAACGTTCTGGTCAACTGGGCCAGCAACACCGGCGGCACCGTCATCACCAACGCGCTCACCGGACAGGACACCAACCTGTTCGAGGCGACCTGGCAAGGAGGCCTCTCTTCCCTCGTCGGTACCGGGCCCGGGCTCGCCGTCGCCCGCGGACTGGGCAAAGCGGGCCGACCGTTGCTCGGCGACATCGCAGGCGGCGCCGCCGGAAGCATGGCCGGCGGGTTCGCCGTCGACGGAACGAAGAACCTCGACAACGACCCGTCGAACGACGTCAGCGGGCGCGACATGCTCTGGGACGCAGGCGTCAACGGAGTCGGCGGCGCTGCAGGCGGCGCCGCCGTACACGGTGCGAACACTCACCTGCCTCCCGGCCGGGAGGGTCCGCACTTCTCTGTCGAGGGCCCCGCTCAGGGCATCATCTACGGCGGTGCCGGAGCCATCGGCAAACCGCTGCACGACGCCATCTGGTCACAGCAGCCGGACGAGGCGAAGAACGAGGCCGCCGCGACGCCGCAGGGGCCGGAGAAGGGATCAGTGAAGGACGTATTCGGGTGAGGAAGCGTGACGCCGGCACCGCCCTGGCGACCGCCGTGGCCTGGGGCGGTGCCGCAGCGTTCCTGATCTGCCTGCTGGTACGGAAGGTGGCCCCGTACCCCCGCTGGGATCTGCTCGCCTGCCTGGCGGTGTCAGCCGGAGCGGTCCTGGCGTGGTGGTTGCGGGCGAGCGGACGGTGGCTGCCGGCAGGCGGGGCGACACCGGCACCGCCCCGACCCGGCCCGACGGGACGACGACGGCTCCGATGGTGGCCCGCAAGACGCCTCGCCTACGTCGTCCTCGCTCTCACCGCCGTCCCGCTGCCGCTCGTCATGCTCTTCCTTTCGACGACGGCCGCCACACCCCAGCTGGCCGCGATCCTCGCCCATCACCCACGCATCTCGGAGGTGGCCATCGCCGAGGTTCACCACTCGTACCTGAAGAACAGCAGGAACTACAGGTACTACGAGTCCGCGGTCACGGTGACGGTGTCGCCCGCCGACCGGCCCAGTAGAGGGACAGCCCGGCTCAAGGGCACGGTACAGACCTCCCAACTCCCGCAGCTGGGTGACCGGTTCGCGGGACTTTACGCGGCGGACGCCCCCGGCGCCGGGGTCATTCTGGACCGCCGTGCCGAGCTGCGCGCGCTGCTCGGCGGGCCGGCCGGCCCGGGGGACCTGGTGATGCTGGCCCTGTACAGCCTGTTCCCCTTGTCCGCCGCCGCAGCAGCCCTCCGCCCGCGCGCCGCCCCCCACGCTTCGGACGGCATCTTCGGTGACGGCGAGCCCCGGATGCTTCGGGTCCGGATCGTCGGCCCCGGCGCCGGCAACCTCCTCAGGCGCCCCACCGCTCCAGGCGCTGCGAAGCAACCGGGCCCGCTCCTGTCACCCTCGTTGCGCCTCGCCTCGTCGCACGGCCCCCGTGATCTGTTCCTCGACCGCTGCCTCGACCCGGTGTCGTTCGCAGACACCCTCCAAGGCGCTCAAGGCCGGTTGTACTGGACGCCCCGGACGGAAGACCGGCCCGAATGGTCCACCCCGGCCCTGCTCGTACTGGATGACGGCCGTTACGTACGGGGAACAACACCCATCGGCACGCCCCCGGAAACCCCGATGGGCGAACCGGTCAGCGACACCCACCCCGACCCCGAGCCGACCGGCCCGGTGGGCCCCTACGCCCTGTGGCAGCCCCATGTCCACACACCGGGCGCGATCTGCTTCGGTGCCGCCTTCCTCGCCGTGGTCCTGCTGGTGACAGGGGTCGGATACGACGGTGGAGTGCTGCGCACGGCATGCCTCGTGGTCGCCGCAGCCGGGCCGGTAGTGGGTGTGCTGATGATCGGGCCGCGGCGCACCCGTTATCTGCGGCGGTTGACGTCGTAGGGGGCCGTGTCCCCCCACTTGGTCCAGGCGCGCTCACGCTGCCTTGCCGAAGTCGAGGTGCCGAGGCGCTGTCTTGGCGATGGCACGCTGAGTGATGCCCTGTGAAGCACGCTCGGAGGCTGCGGAGATCTCGTCGGCTCCTGGTTGTAGGTACCAGGGCTTCAGATCGAGCACGGCGACGCGCATTCCGGTGGCGAAGCACAGTGCGGTGCCCTTGGGCAGGGCGCGGATGGCGTCGGCAGGAAGGATGCGTTCCTGCCGCATGCTGACGGAGGTGGACTTGCCGGATTCGGAGTGTGAGGTGGAGGTGCTCACCACGTCGTGGTCGCCGATCATCCTGCTGAGCTTGTCGGCGAAGTCTGGGTCGTCGATGCCGGGGCCGATGACCTTGATCGTGGAAGCGGACCACATGGAGTCCATGGCGGCGTCTCCCCATACCTTTTGACCTTGCCTGTAGCTCTGCAGGATGATGCCGCGGCTGCCGAGGTGGGAACCGGAGAGACGGTCGAGGCGACGAGCCCCGATCACCTCCTGCGGGCGAGGTGCGCGAGGAACTGCCCCTTCCCGGCCGGTACGTGCCGGCCTCGGGGATCGACCCTTCCGCGGAGGGCTTCCACGTGGCCCGGATGTACGCCGGGCTGGCCCGCGACCTGCGCACCAGCACCGGCTCACGCACCGTTCCGGACTTCGACACCGGACTGCGGGTGCACCGCCTTCTCGACGCGATCAGGCTCTCCGCGGGGACCGGCACCCGCCGGCGCGTGGCCTGACGGGTGGGTGCTCCCCGCACCGGGCGCAAGGCCGCCGTGCCGGCTCAGGCCCGCATGCCGCCGTCGACCCGGAGGACCGTGCCCGTGACGTAGGAGGAGCGGTCGCTGAGGAGCCAGGCGGCGGCCTGGGCGATCTCCTCCGGGTCGGCGGCGCGGCCCAGCGGGGTCTGCGCGTTGAGCTGATCGATGATGCCGGGGGTCTTCTCGTCCCATTCGTGCAGCATCTCGGTGAGGGTGGTGCCGGGCGCGATGGCGTTGACGCGGATGCCCTCCGGGCCGTAGGTGGCGGCCGCCGAGGCGGTGAGGCTGTTGACCGCCCGCTTCGCCGCTCCGTAGGCGGGCAGCCAGGGGTTGGCCATCAGGGCGCCGACGCTGGAGGTGTTGACGACGGCCCCGCGCCGCGCGGTGGCGCGGATGGCGGCGACCTCGGCGTTCATGGCCAGCCACGGGCCCTTGAGGTTGACGGCGCAGACATGGTCGAAGTCGGCCTCCGACAGCTGGTCCATCGGGCCGGGCGGCTGGCCCGTCGCGCCGTTGTTGAAGGCCACGTCGAGCCGGCCGTACAGCTCGACGGACCGGTCGACGGCGGCCCGGACGCTCGCCGGGTCGGCCAGGTCGCACACCACGTACTCCGCGGTGCCGCCGGCCGCCCGGATCTCCTCGGTGACCGCCTTGAGCTGGCTCTCCGTACGGGCCGCGAGGAGCACCCGGGCGCCTTCCCGGGCGAACAGCCGGGCCGCTGCCGCGCCGATGCCGCGGCCGGCGCCGGTGAGGAAGGCGACCTTGCCGGCGAGCAGGCCGGAGGCGCCCGAGGTTCCGGAGGGGCCCGGGGCCGTCGTGTGCTCCGAGGTCGTGGTGGTGATCGGTGTGTGGTTCATGCCGACGAGCCTGGGGCCGGCCGCCCCGCTCATCCAGGCACCGGCAGTACCTGGCTGGGCCGCGCGGCGCCCCCGCAGACTGGGGAGATGGACCGACGTGAACTGGCCAGCTTCCTGCGCAGCAGACGCGAGCGCATCACCCCCGCCGACGTGGGGCTCCCCGCGGGGCCGCGCCGCCGTACCCCGGGGCTGCGCCGCGAGGAGGTGGCACAGCTGGCGTTCATCTCGACCGAGTACTACGCGCGCCTGGAGCAGGCCCGTGCCCCGCACCCCTCCCGCGAGGTGCTGGCCCAACTCGCCCGCGCGCTGCGCCTGTCGGACGCCGAGCGCGACCACCTCCACCACCTCGCCGGTGCCCCGCCCGGACCCCCGCCCGGGCCCTCGCGGGAGGTGCGGCAGAGCATCGTCGAGCTGCTGCACCGGCTGCCGGAGGCCGCGGCGCTGGTGATATCGGCGACGTACGAGGTCATCGCCTGGAACGACCTGGCCGCGGCCCTGATGGAGGACTTCTCCGCCCTCGCGCGCCGGGACCGCAACCTGATCCGGCGCGCCTTCCTCGGCCCCCACCGGGACCACCGGCGGCTGTACGGCGTCTCGGACGCGGACGAGTTCGCCCGGACCTCGGCCCAGCACCTGCGCGCCGCCGCGGCCCGCTATCCCCACGACCCGGAGGTGACCGGCCTGGTCGAGGAACTCCTCGCCGGCAGCGAGGAGTTCGCCCGGCTCTGGGCCGCGCACGACGTCACCGACCGGCCCACCCTCTGCAAGACCTTCGCGCACCCCCTCGTCGGCCCGGTGACCGTCCGCTGCGACGTCCTGGACATCGCCGACCGGGACCAGCGCGTCGTCATCTACACCGCCGCCCCCGGCTCACCGTCGGAGGAGGCGCTTCGGCTGCTGTCGGTCGTCGGCACGCAGCGCATGGGGGTTCCCGGCTGACCGGCCCGGTCGGCCGGCCGGATGCGGTCCGGGCGCGGCCACCGTCGCGGTCAGCCGGCCGCGGCGACCGGAGCGCCGGCCGGCCGCAGGTCGTAGCGGCGCGGTGAACTGCCGGGAAACTCTCGGACTCGGTGCGGGGGAAGGGGTGTTCGGAGGCGGGGCGCTGCCTAGCATGGAGGCCGGCGGCGTCCGGCGGCGAAGAGCGCCGGCCGGGTGGCGTCGGGTTCGCCCGGACGGGACCGGGACCACGACCAGGACAAGGCCAGGAGCAGCATGCGTTCCACCACTCGGACCGGCGCGGTCGGTGGTGTGCTCGTGGCCGGGGGGCTGCTGGCCGGGCTGTTGCTGACCGGTGGGGCGGACGACGCGGAGGCGGGGCGGGCCGCGCCGGACGGGCTGCCGCACACCGGCATCGAGGTGTCGCCCAGCAGGTGCGGCCGCGGATGGCAGCACCCGCACCCCGGACTCCAGGTCTTCGATCTGCACAACACCTCCGACACCGCGGCCGAGGTCTACCTCAAGAACCCCGCCGACGGCTCCGTCTACGGCGAGGTGGAGGGCATCGGGCCCGGCACCACACGCCAGTTGCGGATCCGGCTGGGCCGGGGCGCGTACGCCTTCATGTGCCTTCCGGACGACACGCACGCGGTCACCGGACCGACGGCACGGGTCACCGGTGGCGGCCCGGCCGGCCCGGCGGCGGCCCCGGTCACCGAGCACGACCTGATCCCCCCGGCGCTCGCCTACCAGAAGTGGGTCGGCCGGGGCCTGGACGGCCTCGTCGGTGAGACCGGACGCCTGCGGGACGCCCTGGCGGACGGCGACCGCGCCGCGGCGGAGGACGCCTGGCTGTCCGCGCACCTCGCCTACGAACGGCTGGGCGCGGCCTACGGGGCGTTCGGCGACGCGGACGGAAAGATCAACGGCACCACCGCCGGCCTGCCGGACGGCGTCCGGGACCCGGCCTTCACCGGCTTCCACCGGATCGAGTACGGGCTGTGGCACGGGCGGACCACCGCCTCCCTGCGCGGACCGGCCACCGCACTCGCCGCCGCCGTCAAGGCGCTGCGGGACGACTGGGCCGAGGCCCGGATGGAACCGGCGGACCTCGGCCTGCGGGCCCACGAGATCCTGGAGAACACCCTCCAGTTCGAGCTCACCGGGCGGACCGACTACGGCAGCGGCAGCAACCTCGCCACCGCCCGCGCCAACCTCGACGGCACCCGTGCCGTGCTCGCCCGGCTGCGCCCCCTGCTCGTCACCCGGTACCCCGAACTGCCCGCACTGGAACGGAAGTTGGACCGGGCGCAGGACCTGCTCGACGGTTTCCGGCGGGACGGGCGCTGGACGCCGCTGGACCGCCTCGACCGCCGGCAGCGGGAGCGTGCCGACGCGGTGCTGGGAGACCTGGTGGAACGGCTGGCGTCGGTGGCGACGCTGTGCGACGCGCGCAGAACGGTGTGAGCGGATGAGTGGCGTGAACGGAGTCGGCAGACGGGGATTCCTGCGGGGCGCGGCCCTCGCCGGGGCCGGACTGGCGGCCGGCGGTGCGGCGCCCGCGCAGGGCTCGCCGGGGACCGGCGGCACGGTACCGGTGCCCGGCCCCGCGCTCGGGACCGCGGCCGCACCGCCGGTGCCCTTCCACGGGCCGCACCAGACCTCGGTGCTCACCGCGCCCCGCCGGGTCACGGCCTTCACCGCGTTCGACGTCACGGCCGGTGACCGCCGCGAGCTCGCCGAGCTGCTGCGCACCCTCACCGCCCGGGCCCGTGCCCTGACCGGCGGCGGCACACCGGCGGATCCCGGCATCACCGGCCCGCCCATCGACTCCGGCATCCTCGGACCGCGGTTGGCCGCCGGCGCGCTGACGGTGACCGTCGGCGTGGGCGCCTCCCTTTTCGACGACCGCTTCGGACTGCACGGCCAGGCGCCGCGCCGCCTCACGGCCATGCCCTCCTTCCCCGACGACGACCTCCGCCCCGAGTGGTGCCACGGCGATCTGAGCCTCCAACTGTGCGCCGACGACACCGACACCGTGTTGCACGCCCTGCGGGACCTCGCCCGGCAGACCCGGGGCGGCATGCAGGTGCGCTGGCGGATGGACGGCTTCAGCAGCCCGCCCCGCCCCTCCGGCACGCCCCGCAACCTCATGGGCTTCAAGGACGGCACGGCCAATCCGGACGCCGGGTCCGCCCGGGAGATGGACCGGCTGGTCTGGGCCGGCCGGGACTCCGGCGAACCGGCCTGGGCGGTCGGCGGCAGCTACCAGGTGGTGCGGCTGATCCGCATGCTGGTGGAGTTCTGGGACCGGGTGTCGCTGACCGAACAGGAGCGGATGTTCGGCCGCAACCGCGAGACCGGGGCGCCCCTGGACGGCGACCACGAACACGACACCCCGCACTACGCCGGCGACCCCAAGGGCGACGTCATCCCCCTGGACAGCCACATCCGGCTGGCCAACCCGCGCACCCCGGCCACCGACGGCCAGCGGATCCTGCGCCGCTCGTACAACTACGACCAGGGCGTGGACCGCAACGGAAACCTGGACATGGGCCTGCTGTTCTGCTGCTACCAGCGCGACCTGGCCGCCCAGTTCGAGGCCGTGCAGCACCGGCTCGCCGGCGAACCGCTGACGGACTACCTGACCCCGTTCGGCGGCGGCTACTTCTACGCACTGCCGGGCGTACGCGACACCTCGGACTGGTACGGCCGGGCCCTGCTCACCTGACCGGCCGCCGAAAGGGTCAACACCCGGTCAAGCTTTGGCCCGGCTTACCTGACGCAGTGTTCACCCGCCCGTCATCATGACTCTGCCGAGCCGCTGCCCGCCCGGCCGAGCATCCGGGCGTACAGCACGACCACGTCCCCGTCCGGAGGGTGAACGAGCATGGCAAGCAGGGGAAGACGACCGGCGATAAGGAGCCTGGGGGCCCTCGCGGGCGCCGCGGCCCTCACCGTCCTGGGTACCACGGCGCCGACCTGGGCCGCCGGGCACCAGCCCACCCCCTCCCGTACCTCCACCCCCATCAAGCACGTGGTCGTGCTCTTCGACGAGAACATCTCGTTCGACCACTACTTCGCGACGTACCCCAAGGCCGCGAACACCGACGGCACCCGCTTCACCCCGTCCCCGCACACCCCCCGGGACATCGACAACCTGCGCACCGCCGGTCTGCTCGAGCACAACCCCAACCAGTACGCGCCCAAGCGGCTCACCCCGCAGCAGGCCATGACCTGCGACCAGAACCACGACTACGGGCCCGAGCAGTACGCCTACAACGGCGGCAAGGCCGACCAGTTCGTCCAGAACACCGACTCGGGCAAGTGCTCCGGCGGTCTCTTCGGCGAGCCCGGACTGGTGATGGACTACTACGACGGCAACACCGTCACCGGGCTGTGGAACTACGCCCAGCACTACGCCCTCAACGACCGCTCCTTCAGCTCCACTTACGGCCCCTCGACCCCCGGCGCCCTCAACCTGGTCTCCGGGCAGACGCACGGCGTCGTCTCCATGGACCCGGCCTCCGGCACGGAGCACCCGCGGCAGACCGACAAGCCCGACCCGCACGCCGTGCACTCGCCGGACGCCCGCGGCGTCGGCACGATCATCAGCGACCCCGACCCGGCCTACGACGACTGCTCCAACAAGGACCACACCGGCAAGAACGCGGTCGCCGCGATGCAGGGCCGCAACATCGGCGACCTGCTCAACGCGCGGCACGTCAGCTGGGGCTGGTTCCAGGGCGGCTTCCGGCCCAGCACCGCGTGGGACGGCGCGGACGGCCACTACGCGAAGTGCGGCGGCACCACCCACGCCAACGTCGGGGGCGCGCCGGTCGTCGACTACAGCCCGCACCACGCGCCGTTCCAGTACTACCGGTCCACCGCGAACCCGCACCACCTGCCGCCCAAGAGCGTCGACGAGATCGGCCACGCCGGACCGGCCAACCACAACTACGACCTGACCGACTTCGACGCCGCGCTGAAGGCGGGCAAGCTGCCGGCGGTCAGCTTCGTCAAGGCCCCCGAATACCAGGACGCGCACGCCGCCTACTCCGACCCGATCGACGAACAGCACTTCCTCGTCGACCGGATCAACCGCATCCAGCAGTCCCCGCAGTGGAAGGACACCGCGGTCGTCATCGCCTACGACGACTCCGACGGCTGGTACGACCACGCCTACGCGAAGCCGCGCAACGGCTCGAAGGACACCTCGACCGGCTCCAACGGCAAGCCCACCGACAGCCCGGCCTGCCAGGCGGGCCCCGCGGCCGCCGGCGGCTACGCGGACCGCTGCGGCCCCGGCACCCGGCAGCCGCTCCTGGTGGTCTCGCCGTACAGCAAGGTCAACAAGATCGACCACACCCGCACCGAGCAGACCTCGATCATCAAGTTCATCGAGGACAACTGGCACACCGGCCGGATCGGCGACGCCGCCTTCGACACCCGGGCCGGCTCCCTGCAGGGCATGTTCGACTTCCGGCACCCCAACAAGAAGCAGGTGCTGCTCAACAAGGACGGCTCGGTCAGGTCCGTCGGCCCGATCCGGCACGTCGCCCCGATCGCGACCGCCATCGACCCGGGCCCGGCCGTGGAGGACACCGCCGCGGCCACCGACTCCGCCTTCCCCGTGCTGCCGGCCGCGATCGGCGCCGCGGTGGTGGCGGCCGGCGCGACCGGCACCGTCCTGGTGCTGCGCCGCCGCCGGACCAACGGGGCCGCCTGACCCCGGAGCGCATCCCGGCGGCCGCGTCCCGTGGGACGCGGCCGCCGGTGCGTCCGTCGCAGGGGAGCGGCCGACAATTCCGGTTGCCGGGTCGGCAAAGGAGGAGAGGCGACCTCATCTGCCGGGCTCTAGCGTGAAGAGAGGGCCGACGCTCCTCTCCGTACGGAGCACACGGCACGAAGCACAGGCGACGGAGCGAGGGGTGAGCGGGATGACCGAGGTCACCGAGCACGGGTCGCGGAACGCCGGGACCCTCGGGCGGACGACCATCGCCGACAACGTGGTGACGAAGATCGCCTATCTGTCGGCCGGTGATGTGGACGGCGTGTACGCCCTGGGCAGCGGTTTCGCGCGGTCCGTGGGCGAGCTGCGCAGGCGGGTGCCCGGCGGAGGGTCGGGCGGCACGCACGGGGTCAGGGTCGAGGTCGGCGAGAAGCAGACCGCCATCGACCTGGACATCATCGCCGCATACGGCGAGGTGATCCCGGACGTCGCCCGAGCGGTCCGCGAACAGGTCATCGCCGCGGTCGAGCGGATGACCGGCCTCGAAGTCGTGGAGGTCAACATCGCGGTGAGCGATGTGAAACTCCCCGACGAGGAGGAGGAAACGACCGAGCGGGTCCGGTAGACGGGTTCGCGCGCCCCCCGACGGGGCCGAAGCGGCCGCCTCAGTGCCCGGTCAGGGACTCCGCGCCGGGCAGCGCGCACACCGCCACGCCGCGCTGGGCGACGCTGGCCAGGACCAGCCGGCTGCCCGTACGGCAGACCGCGGTGACCATCCGGTACGGCGACCTGGCGGCCCGCAGGTCCCACGCCGGCTGGCCGTCGGGGCGGATCCCCAGCACCCGCACGGTCGGATGCGGCGGCGGGATGGGACGCACCCGCCGCATCGCCCGCCAGGCCGCCCGCCGCAGCGGGTGGGGGAGGGTGTGCACCAGCTCCAGGGCCGGCTGGCGCGGGCCGGCGAGGGCCACCCAGAAGAGGCCGTCGTCGGCGAGGGAGATGTTGTCGGGGTAACCGGGCAGGTCCGCGGCGAGGGTCTCGGGGCGGCCGGCGCGTGGTCCGGTGAGCCAGTAGCGGCGCAGCCGGCGGGCCCCGGTCTCGGCCACGAGGAGGAACGACCCGTCCGGCGCCAGCGCCACGCCGTTGGCGAACTGCAGCCCCGACAGCAGCACTTCGGGCGTCCCGCCGGGCCGCAGCCGCAGCAGCCGGCCCGTCCCGAGGTGCTCCAGGATGTCGCCCGGCCACTCGTCCAGTCCGTAGCGGAGGCTGGAGACGGTGAAGTAGACCGTGCCGTCCGGCGCCGCGGTGACATTGCTGCAGAACCGCAGCGGCTCGCCGGCCGCCTCGTCGGCCAGCACCCGGACCGTGCCGTCCCGGGGCGTGAGGTGCAGCAGACCGCGGTAGGCGTCGCAGACGAGCAGCTCACCACCGGGAAGCGGATGCAGCCCCAGCGGCCGGCCGCCGGTGTGCCCCACGGCCTCCGCCCGGGCCGACCGTGCTGCCTGGTCGGCCGCTCCCGTCTCCGGCAGCCGCACCCGCCAGACCGTGCCGTCCGCGGCACCCGTCAGGACGTTGCCGTCGGCGTCGGCCACCACGTCCTCGGGCCCGTCGATCTCGGGAGCGACGATCCGCGCCGCCGGGAGCGGCAGCGGCCCCCCGGTCGCGGCCCGCCGCCCCTGGACCGCGCTCACCGGCCGCGCCGTGCCGGGGCGACCGGGCTCTTCTCGACGTCCATGCTCACGTTTCCTCCTCCATGCGGATCGCCTTCCTGAGGTCCTCCGCGGCTTTTCCACCCTGGCCCTCCCGGGACTCCAGCAGCGCGGCCGCCAGGGCGTCGAGTTTCCGCTGGATCGCGTGTTCCGCCCGCAGCTCGGAGTTCTTGAGCAGGGCGAGCAGAAGCAGGGTCACCGCGGTCATGAAATCCCCCGCCAGCAGCTGCCACGCCAATGACAGATGGGCGAGGTGAACGGCGAGGAACAGGGCGATCAGGACCAGGCACAGCGCGAAGAACAGCGGGGAACTGGTGAAATGCGAGGCCCTTTCGGCCAGTTCGGCGAACCGCCCCCGTTCCTTGCCGCCGCGGTCCACGGGATGACGAAGGGACATGTTCCTGGATACTCGACGGGCCACCACGGGCGAGGACCGCCATGCCGCCGGCCGGCCCGGCGATTTCACCCGCCCGGCCCTTTCCCCGCGCGGCGACGGGGCCGGTCAGCGTGTCCCCGACGACACCTGCCGGGCGCCGGGGCGTGCCTACTCGCGGCGCCGGGACCCGATGCCGTTGCCCCTCAGCTCGTGCGGCCCGCGCCGGTGGTCGCTCCGGGGGAGTTCCTCGGGCTCACGGCGCTCCATGACATCGCCCACCGGCCCGCCGTGCGGCAGCCGCGGATGTGACTCGGGGTCGGGCGGGCCCGGCTCGCGCTTCCTGATGCGCCGGCCCCGGACGAACGCCGCGAGCAGCACGGCGACAACGAGGACCCCGACGATCGTGAGCAGGGCGCCGCTCGTCCCGTGCGGAGCGGCGAGGGGCGCGGACGGATACGTGGTTCCCACGGTCAGCTTCTCCATTCCGGGCGGATACCCGGCACCTGCCCGAACAAGCGCCGGGACTACGCGGAGAGGGCCTTGAAGAGAGCCTAGCGCGGTACCCGGGCCACCTCCGGTGTCTCGGTGTCCAGCGGCACCGACCAGGACCGCACCAGGCCGAGCTGGACGCCCTGCCGGGGCAGCACCGCGTCCAGGAGCCAGTCGGCGGCCACCCGCACCCGGTTCCCGGGCATCGCCATCAGGTGGTAGCCGCGGGTGACGGCACTGGCGAACGGGCCGGACAGCGGGATGTGCAGCGGGTTCGCGGCGGCCTGGACCCCGCCCAGGTCGACCATGAACCCCAGGTCGTGGTGTTCGTACGCGCGCGGGGCGCCGTGGCCGCAGGACGCCGCGACATTGCGCGCCGCGACCTTGCCCTGCCGCTGGGCGTGCTGGGCGGTCATCGGCGTCACCTTGCCCGGCCGGGTCAGGTCCGGGACGGCCGCGGCGTCACCGCAGGCGAACACCTCCGGATGGCCGGGCACGCCCAGGTACGCGTCGACGCACAGCCGCCCCCGGTCGGTGGGCAGCCCCATCGAGTCCACCAGCGGGTCCGGGCGGACGCCGACGCACCAGATCAGGCTGCGGCTGTCGACGAACTCGCCGTCGTCCAGCAGCACCCCGTCCGAGGTGGCCTCCTTGACCGACGTGCCGGTACGGACGTCCACCCCGCGGCCGCGCAGCACCCGCTCGGCGGTGCGGGAGAGCCGCTCGTCCAGCTCCGGCAACAGCCGGTCGGCGATGTCCAGCAGCAGCCAGCGGGGCCGCGGCCCGTCCCGCAGTCCGGTGTTCTGCCGGGCCAGCGCATCGGTGAACAGCACGCCGTGGGCGGCGACTTCGGTGCCGGTGTAGCCCGCCCCGACGACCACGAACGTGGTCCTGGCGGCCCGTTCGCGCGGGTCCTCGGCCGCCCCGGCCAGTTCGCACTGGCGGGTGATGTGGTCGCGCAGGTAGAGCGCCTCCGGCATCCCGCGGAAGCCGTGGGCGTGTTCGGCGACACCGGGGACGGGCAGCAGCTTGTTGACGCTGCCGACGGTCAGCACCAGCCGGTCGTAGTCCAGCGTGCCCTCGCGGTCCTCCGGGTCGGTGTACGCCACCCGGCGGGCGTCCAGGTCCACGTCGTGGGCCTGCCCGAGGACGAGCCGGACGCCCGGCAGGGTCCCGGTCAGCGACACCGAGATCCGGCGCGGCTCCAGGATGCCCGCCGCCACCTCCGGCAGCAGCGGTACGTAGAGGAAGTAGTCATGGGGGTTGAGCAGCACGATCTCGGCGGCTCCCTTGGCCGTTCGGGAGAGCGTGCGGGCACATTCGTAGCCGGCGAAACCGGCTCCGACGATCACGATCCGAGGGCGACGTCGTGTCACGTGGACTCCTGCGGTCGAGGACGGTCAGTCTGATGCTTGCTGTTCGGTGCGGCCGTCCGGGCGGTCGGTGGCCGGGCCCGGTCCCGGTCCGCCGGACGGGTTCATCGCGGCGCGCTGGGGGACGACGGTGTACGCCGGGTCCTGCGCGGAGGCGATCCCGGCGGCGAAGACGCCGAACCGGGTGCACGCCGACCCGGCGAGCAGCGCCAGCCCGGCGGTGACGGCCGCCGCCCGGGAACGGCGGGCGCCGAGCGCCGCGGTCACCGCGCCGGCACCGAGCAGCAGCTCCGCCCCGCGCAGCAGCCGGCCGGCCCGGCCCGCCCGGTAGGTCTCCGCCACCATCCCCAGCCGCCGTTTCGCCGCCCGCATCGCCGCCGCGTCGGCAGCGGCCGCGAGGACGGCGGCGCAGCGCACCGGCGCGGTCTCGCGGGGCGGTGCCAGCACCAGTGCCGTGCCGGACGCCGCGGCGGTCGCGGAGGCCGCGAAGAGATAGGGCAGTTCGCGGTGCGCGCCGTGCCAGGCCGGCACCGCGGTGTCCGCCGCGAGCACGGCGGTGTACGTGGCCACGGCCGGCCCCAGCGCCGCGGCGGCCGCGGTGGCGGCGGCGCCGGCCCGCGGCAGCCGCCCGCTGACCGCGCACACCGCCGCCGCCCCGGCCGCCGGACCGTAGCCGCTGAGCAGCCAGGAACCGACGCTCATCGGCGAGGTCGGCTTGATGACGCGCAGCATGTTGCCGAACCGGGCGGGCCGGCCGAGGTCGTGGACGAGCGCCGCGGCGGACAGCGAGACGGCCGCCAGCGACGAGACCTTCATCCCGGTCGCCAGCGTGGTCCGGCCGGTCAGCTGGGCGCCCGCGGCGAGCACCGAACCGGCGCCGGCCAGGCCGCCGAGGAAGAAGTACCCGGCGATGTCCCGGGCCGACCAGGAGGGCGCCTTGATGACCGGACGGCCGTAGTAGGAGGCGAACTCGGCGCGCGGGACCATGAGTTCCTCGCCCTTGCGGGACCGCCGTGTGCGCCGGTCGCCCGGCCGGTCGGGGCCGGTCATCGCCGCCCCCTCCCTCGCAGCACGGCGGGCAGCGCGAAGGACAGCGCGAAACCGCCCGCCAGCGACAGTGCCGCCGCGCCGGCGTGCCGCCACATCGCGGGCAGGTCCCGGGTGGTGACCTGCGGGTCCGGCGGCAGTCCGTAGACCTCCGGCTCGTCCAGCAGCAGGAAGAACGCCCCGTCGCCGCCGACCCCGTCCGCCGGGTCGTGGCCGTAGAGGCGGGCCTGGGACACCCCGGCCGCGTGCAGCTGGTCCACCCGCAGTGCCGCGCGCTCGCGCAGCTCGTCGAGCGGGCCGAACCGGATCGACTCGGTCGGGCAGGCCTTCGCGCAGGCGGGTTCCTGCCCGGCGCCGAGCCGGTCGTAGCAGAGCGTGCACTTGAACGCCCGGCCGTCGGAGGGGCGTTGCTCGATCACCCCGTAGGGGCAGGCCGGGACGCAGTAGCCGCAGCCGTTGCAGATGTCCTCCTGCACCACCACGGTCCCGAACTCGGTGCGGAACAGCGAGCCGGTCGGGCAGACGTCGAGGCAGGCGGCGTGGGTGCAGTGCTTGCAGACGTCGGAGGACATCAGCCAGCGCAGGTCGCCGCCGGCCGACTGGTCCGCGTCCTCGGCGAGCGGCAGCACCGTACGGCCCTCGGGCGCGGGCACCGGCGGTTGCGGCGCCGACTGCTCGATGAAGGCCACGTGCCGCCAGGTGGAGGCCCCGAGCCCGACGGTGTTGTCGTAGGACATGCCGGTGAGCGTCAGCCCGTCCTCGGGGAGGGCGTTCCACTCCTTGCACGCCACCTCGCACGCCTTGCAGCCGATGCAGACGGAGGTGTCGGTGAAGAACCCCACCCGGGGCGGGGCACCGGCGTGCCCGGCGTCGCCGGCCGGGTCCGGCTCGGGGCCGCTGAGCAGGCTGTCGGTCATGGCCGTCGGTCCTCTCCGGTGTGCTCGGTGATCCCCGCACGCCGCCGGTACTCCGCCACCAGGCGGGGGAGGGCGGGGCCGCGCGGCCGGCGGCCCGGGCGGATGTCGGCGGTGAGCGCCTTGTCCTCCTGGATGTGCGAGTTGGGGTCCAGCACGATCGCCATCAGCTCGTTGGCCGCGTCACCGGTGACCACCCCGTTGGGGCCCCAGTGGAACGGCAGCCCGATCTGGTGCACCTCGCGGCCGTGCACGGTCAGCGTCCTGATCCGGTCGGTGACCGCCACCCGCGCCTCGATGGCGTTCCGGGCCGTGACGATCGTCGCCCAGCCGTTGTGCGTCAGACCGCGCTCGGCGGCCAGCCGCGGGGACACCTCGCAGAACAACTCCGGCTGCAGCTCGGCGAGATGGGACGACCAGCGGCTCATCCCGCCCGCCGTGAAGTGCTCGGTCAGCCGGTGGGTGGTCAGCACGTACGGGAAGACCTCGGCGCCCGGCTCGTCGCCGCTGGGGTGGTAGCGGTTGCCCTCGCGGACGTACCGCGCCTGCGTGGGGGAGCGCGGCCGGTCGGGGTACAGGGCGTTGCCGAACGGCGAGTCCTGCGGCTCGTAGTGGGTCGGCAGCGGCCCGTCGAGCAGCCCGGACGGGGCGAACAGCCAGCCCTTGCCGTCCGCCTGCATGATGAACGGGTCGTCGCCGCGCAGCGCGTCGGGCCCCCGCGCCCCGGGCGGCGGTACGTGATCCGGCGCCCGGTCGGGGACGAAGTCCGGCACGTCCCGGCCGGTCCAGCGGCCCGCTTCGGCGTCCCACCACACGTACGCCTTGCGGGCGCTCCACGGCGTGCCGTCCGGGGCGGCCGACGCCCGGTTGTAGAGGATCCGGCGGTTGGCCGGCCAGGCCCACGCCCACTCGGCGGCGACCCAGTCCTGCTCGGTGTGCGGGGTGCGGCGGGCCGCCTGGTTGACGCCGTCCGCGTAGACCCCGCAGTAGATCCAGCAGCCGCAGCGGGTCGAGCCGTCGTCCGTCAGCTCGGTGTAGGCACGCAGCGGGGCGCCGTCCGGGCCGTGCCCGTTGATCTCGGCGAGGACGGCGGCGGCGACCGGCTCGCGGTGCTCGCCCTCGACCGGGTAGTCCCAGGTCAGGTCCCGCACCATGCGGTCCCTCGGGTCGGTGGACGCCGCCAGCTTCGCCTTGATGCGCCGGCCCAGGTGGTACATGAACCACAGGTCGCTGCGGGCTTCGCCCGTCGGCTCGACGGCGGCGTGGTGCCATTGCAGCCAGCGGTTGGTGTTGGTGAACGACCCGGACTTCTCGGTGTGCGAGGCGGCCGGCAGGAAGAACACCTCGGTCCCGATGTCCTCCGTGGCGAGCTCGCCGCTCTCGATCTCGGGCCCGTCCTTCCACCAGGTCGCCGACTCGATGAGCGAGAAGTCGCGGACCACCAGCCAGTCGAGGTGGGCCATGCCCAGCCGCTGCAGCCGGGTGTTGGCGGAGCCCACGGCGGGGTTCTCGCCCATCAGGAAGTAGCCCTTGCAGACGCCGTCCAGCTGCGCCAGGACGGTGTCGTAGGTGCTGTGCGAGCCGGTGAGCCGCGGCAGGTGGTCGAAGCAGAAGTCGTTCTCCGGCGTCGCGGCATCGCCGTAGTACGCCTTGAGCAGGCTGACGAAGTACGCCCGCATGTCGGCCCAGAAGCCCTTGTCGGTGCGGCTCGCCGCGACGAAGGTGTCCAGGTCCTCGTGGGCGTGCGCATGGGGCATCGGCAGGTAGCCGGGCAGCAGGTTGAAGAGCGTGGGGATGTCGCTGGAGCCCTGGATGGAGGCGTGGCCGCGGAGCGCCTGGATGCCGCCGCCGGGGCGGCCGATGTTGCCCAGCAGCAGCTGCAGGACGCTCGCGGCCCGGATGTACTGGGAGCCGGTCGTGTGCTGGGTCCAGCCGACCGCGTAGACGAAGGCGCTGGTCCGCTCGCGCCCGGAGTTCGCGGTCAGTGCGTCGCACACCTGCCGGAACGTCGCGCGCGGGATCCCGCAGGTCCGCTCGACCAGCTCGGGGGTGTAGCGGGCGTAGTGCCGCTTGAGGATCTGGTAGACGCACCGGGGGTGGGTCAGGGTCGGGTCCCGCGGCGCCTCGGCGGCGGCCTGCGGTCCGCCCGAGCCGTGCGTCTCGGCGTGGCCGGGGGCGTGGTGGGCGGCGCCGCGGAGGTCTTCGAGCCGGCGGTCGTGCAGCTGCTCGACGTCGCCGGCCGGGGCCTGGACGTCGGTGCCCTCGTACTGCCAGCTCGCCGGGTCGTAGCGGCGCCCCTCCTCGTCCAGGCCGGAGAACACCCCGTCGAGGTCCTCGGTGTCCCGGAAGTCCTCGCTGATCAGGGTGGCGGCGTTGGTGTAGGCGAGGACGTACTCGCGGAAGTCCTTCCCCTCGGACAGCACGTGGTGGATCAGCCCGCCCAGGAAGGCGAGGTCGGTGCCGGCCCGGATCGGCACGTGCAGGTCGCACAGCGCGCTGGTCCGGGTGAAGCGCGGATCGACGTGGATGATCCGGGCGCCCCGGGCCTTGGCCTCCATCACCCACTGGAAGCCCACCGGGTGCGCCTCGGCGAAGTTCGAGCCTTCGATGACGATGCAGTCCGCGTGCTGCAGGTCCTGCATGAAGGTGGTCGCCCCGCCGCGCCCGAACGAGGTGCCCAGGCCCGCGACCGTCGAGCTGTGGCAGACCCGGGCCTGGTTCTCCACCTGGACCACGCCCAGACCGGTCAGCAGCTTCTTGATCAGGTAGTTCTCCTCGTTGTCGAGGGTCGCGCCACCCAGGCTGGCGATGCCGAGCGTGCGGGCCACCCGCTTGCCGTCCGCCTCCCACTGCCAGGTCTCCCGGCGGGTCTCGATCACCCGGTCGGCGATCATGTCCATGGCCGTGTCCAGGTCGAGCGGCTGCCAGTCGGTCCCGTACGGCCGGCGGTAGAGGACCTGGTGGCGCCGGGACGGCCCGGTCGTCAGCTGGAGCGTCGCCGAGCCCTTGGGGCACAGCCGGCCCCGGCTGACCGGCGAATCGGGGTCGCCCTCGATCTGCACCACCCGGTCGTCCTTGACGTACACCTGCTGTCCGCAGCCGACCGCGCAGTACGGGCAGACCGACTTCACCACCCGGTCGGCGGTCTCCGTCCGCGGCCGGAGCGCTTCGGTGCGCGCGGACATCGCGGCGCGTCCGCGGCCCAGCGGATCGCCGCCGGTCAGCTGCCGGTAAACGGGCCAGTCACGCAGCAGCCTCCCCACGCCCATGGCTCCTCCCGGCACTCGCCTCTGCGGTCAGGGGTCAGGATCCAAACTCGCTCCCGCGGCCCTCGCGTGCCCCTTGGCGGGCGGGATACTCACCCGACCGGGTACTCGGAGAGCCGTGGGGCGGGCCCCGGGCCGTACGTGCGGCGCCGCCCGCCGCGCGCCACAGTGAGAGATGCGGCAGCCGAGGAAAGGCGGGCGGACCCGTGGGTGACAGGAACGGACTGACGACGTACCGCGGCAAACGGCACTTCGACCGGACCCGCGAGCCGCAGGGCGAGCAGACCTCCTCCGGCGGCACCCCGTGCTTCGTGGTGCAGATCCATGACGCCAGCACCCTGCACTTCGACTTCCGGCTGGAGGTCGACGGCGTCCTCAAGTCCTGGTCGGTGCCGAAGGGCCCGTCCACCGATCCGCAGGACAAGCGGCTGGCCATGCCCACCGAGGACCATCCGCTGGAGTACCGGGAGTTCGAGGGCGTCATCCCGGCAGGGGAGTACGGCGCGGGCACCGTCATCGTCTGGGACGAGGGCAGCTACCGCCCGCTGCCGGGGAAGAAGAAGGGCCGCACCCGCACGTTCGGCGAGGCACTGGAGCAGGGCCACGCCTCCTTCTGGCTCGACGGCAGCAAACTGCACGGCGGCTATGCGCTCACCCGGTTCCGCGGCGGTGACGGCTCCGGGAAGCGGGAGTCCTGGCTGCTGGTCAAGGAGAACGACGAACGGGCCGAACGGCGTGGCACCCCCGACGCCCGCCGGGCCCGCTCCGTCCGCAGCGGGCGCACCCTCAAACGGGTCGCCGAGGAGGAGGCCGGGGAGCCGGGAAACCGGCGATGAGCGGGTCCGGCCCCGGCGTCATCGGCGTCGAGGACGCCTGCGTGCACATCCACCGCGATCCCGCGAAAGCCGCGCCGCGCACGCCGCGCATGAGGGAACGCACTATGGGGGCCCGTATCGTCCGGTCCACCGCCGAGGAAATCTTCTGAATCTCCCGGATAAGGCATCTCACGGATACGGCATCTCACGGATACGGCATCTCACGGGTCCGGCATCTCACGGGCGGGCAGGGCGAGCGGCGGGACGAAAGGCAGGGCGAGCGGCGGGACGAAAGACATTCCGGGACCCGGCCCGGGGCGGAATCCCGGGGCTATGCCTCCAGTTCCCCGTCCCCCGCATTGTCGCGGGCGATGTGCACCGCGGCCTCCTCCGCGGACGCCGCACCGCCGTCGATGCCGACGTCCCGGGCGGCGATGTCGTCGCTGCCGCCGCGCCAGAAGCCCTCGTCGGTGCCCACGAGCCGGCCGGCCCGCTCCTCGCCGCACTCCAGATCCACCGGTTCGCCCACGCCGCCCGGCAGATCGCCGATGCCGTCGCCGTCGACCGGGAGCACGTCCGGCACCTCCACGGCCAGCCGGTGCTCCAGCGACTCGCGGTCGTGCAGTTCCCGTGCCGTGGTGCCCTCGTGATTGACCACGAAGGGCCGTTCGGGCGGCGAATAGCCGGTGTCCAGCATGGCATCGAGGTCGGGCTCGTCGAGGGCGTCCTCCATGTCGAGATCGTTGGGGTTGTCCTGGGGGTCGGAGCTGGGCGGCTGGTAGACCTCGTCGCCCATCGCGTCGTCGGACATGACCGCCCTCCCTCTCCCGTCCGCTCGCCCGCCGCGGGCTGCGGCGGGGCTCTCTGTCACCAATTGTCCGCCTCCCGGCGCCGCTCGGCAGCGTCAGGGGGCGGACGGCCGGGTCAGCGCCGCACGTGCTCGGTGTGCAGTCCGATGGCCTCGGCGATGGCCTGGACATTGACGTACCGGTCGTGCGCCGGCAGCCGTTGCGCCAGGTCCACCAGCCGGTCCGGCGCGTTGTTGCGCCGCAGCGTCTCGATGATCGTGTTCTTGTCGGCGGGGTACAGGCTCCGGCCGAGGTGCTGGGCGAGTTCGGAGCGCAGTCCGACGTCCTGCTCGGTCATTCCGCTCGGCGTACCGCCGCGGTAGTCGCTCGCGGGCGACCGGGCCGGCACCGGCTGGTCCTCGCCCGCGGGCTGGAGTTCGTGTTCCTCGTCGGTCCGCAGCGAGCGCTCCGCGGCCAGTTGCCCGCGCAGCTGCTTCTTCATCATGTCGTCCCGGGCGGGGCCGGTCTTGTCCATTCCGTGTTCCATGACCATCGCTGCCTCCGGTCTCCGAGTCGTGCCGACCCGACGCTTTCTCCCAGTTTCCCTGGTCCCTCCGCCCTAACAACCCGACGCGGTCGTTTCAAGCCCCTGCACGGAATTCACCCGTATCACCACACTGCGTGATCGCCCCGAAGGCATATCCCGGGCCGGACCGCAATGCATACGCCCTGGGGGATCGGGAATTCGTATGACAGCCAACCGCAGACAAGCCGACGCATACGCGTCCCACCGCATACGCAGCCAACCGCAGACAAGCCCCACGCATACCGGGAGAACCCAAGGAGGCAGCGCCATGCGACTCTCGCTCCTTCGACCGGTCATCGATCGGCCGGGCCCATGGGCAACCGTCTATGCCGATATCTCGCACGGCACCGAGGACGCCGAGAAACAGCAAGAGTTGACGGCGAGCGCGACCACCGCGCAGCTCTTCGCGCTCGGCGCGGACGAGGCCACCTGCGGCGCCGTGCACGAGGCCCTGGTCACGCGGCGCGAAGGGGAACCGCAGTCGCACGCCGGGCGGGTGCTGTTCGCCACCAACGGCAAGGTCGTGCTCAACGCGCCGTTGCCCGGGCCGCCGCCCACACCCTTCGCCGCCTGGGGGCCGGTGCCCCGGATCGCGCCCTTCCTGGCCGCGATCGGCGACGACCCCGTCTGCCTCGTGGTCCGGCTGGACCGCACCGGGGCGGACCTGGCCGTCCTGGGACAGCAGGGCAGCGAGGACGCCGGCAAGGTCACCGGCGCCGAGTGGCCCGTCCACCGCACCACGTCCTCGGACTGGTCCGAGACCCACTTCCAGGCCAAGGTGGAGAACACCTGGGAGCAGAACGCCGGGGAGATCGCCGACGCGATCCGCCGGACCGCGCAGGAGCACGGGGCGGAGGCCGTCATCCTCATCGGCGACGCCCGCGAGCGGCACCTCGTGCACGAGAAGCTGCCGGAGCAGCTGCGCGGCATCACCTACGAGAGCGAACACGGCGGCCGCGCCGCCGGCTCCGAGAGCGACCTGGTGGAACGGGACATCGCCCAGGTCCGGGCCGAGCAGGAACGCCAGCACGTCGTGGAGGTGACCGACCGCTTCCGCACCGGCGAGGGCCCCGGCGGCAAGAGCGCCCCGCACGCCGCGGCCGGCATCCCCGCGCTCGTCGAGGCGGCCCGGGAACACCGGATCGACACCCTGCTGGTCGACCCGCACGGCGCGGACACCGGACGTCAGGTCTGGGTCGGTGACGGCGCCGACCAACTGGCCGTGCGCGGCACCGAGTTGCAGTACCTCGGCGACGATGTGCGGCCGGCCGCCGCCCGGGCCGACGACGCGCTCATCCGGTCGGCCGCGGCCAGCGGCGCCGAGGTCGTGATCGTCCGCGATCCCGAACGGGCGCCCTCCGGCGGGCTCGGCGCCATTCTGCGGTGGACGGAGGAGCCGACGCCGGAGTGAGCCGCCCGAGGATCCCCCGGTGGCGCGCCGTGAGCCCTCAGTCCTGGGCTTCGGCCGCCACCGGCTTCGGGATCAGGAACGAGCTGGCGATCGCCGCCGCCAGGATGACCACACCGGCGATCATGCCCGCGGTGTAGCCGCCGGCGGAGGCCGGATCGGCCGGCGTGGCGGCGGTCTTGACCGCGTAGAGCACCGCGAAGCTCAGACCCGCGCCGAGGTTGAACGCACCCGCGTTCAGGCCGGGCAGGAAGCCCGGGTTCTCGCCGGGGGAGAGCACGATGCCGAGCCCGTTGAGGACGATGTTGGCGACGCCCGCGTAGGCGACGCCCACCAGGATCGAGGTCACCAGCAGCAGGACGTGCGAGTGGCTGTGCATCGTCGCCAGCATCAGCACCACCGTGGCCACCGAGCCGACCAGACCGCACCGCAGCACGCGCCCGTAGCCGAAGGTGGCGGCCAGCCGGCCGGCCAGCGGGCCCATGGCCAGACCGGCCAGCGCGTACGGCGACAGCGTCCACCAGGCGGATGCCTCCGCGCTCATTCCGAGGCCGGCCTGCGCGTCCTGCGCGAACGCCGGGATCAGCCCGTTCATCACGGCGAACACGCCGGTCATGGTCAGCACGGTGGTGAGCAGGGTCGCCCAGGTCGCGCGCTGCTTGAGGTGCCTCGTTGCGACCAGCGGGTGCCCGCTGCGGTTCTCGGTGCGCCAGAACAGGCCGAAGGCGGCCGCGGCCAGCACGACGAGGACGGCGATCAGCGGCCAGTCGGCGGCGGCCAGCTTGCCCGCCTCGTTGAGCGCGATCAGCAGCGAGCCGACCGAGACGACGAGCAGGGCGACGCCGGGCCAGTCCATCCGGCGGGCGCCCGGGGCGTCCGCGGCCGGAGCCCTGGACTCCGGGGTCAGGGTGGCGACGAGGACGGTCGCCAGCGCCGCGACGACGGCCATCGCCCAGAAGACCGAGCCGAAGCCGTGCCGGTCGGCGAGGTAGCCGCCCGCGAGGGAGTCCACACCGGCGATCCCGCCGTTGACCGCGGTGATCACGCCGAGCAGGGTGCCGTACCGCTTCGGCTCCCGCACCTCGACCCGCAGCATGATCAGGCACAGCGGGACGACCGGACCGCTGACGCCCTGGATGATGCGGCCGGCGAACAGCATCGGCACGCTGGTCGCCAGCGCAGCGATGACACAGCCGACGACCATCAGGCCGAGCATCCCGGTGAGCACCCGGCGGCGGCCGATGACGTCGCCCAGCCGGGGGAGGAACAGGGAGAACAGGGCCGCCGAGGTGAAGAACGCGGTCTGGGTGAGGCCGATCTCGGCCGAGCTGGCACCGAGGGTGTCCTCGATGTTCTTCAGCGCCGGGCTGAGCATGCTGGCGTTCAGCTGGAACGCGAAGCAGGCCGCCAGCAGCGCGGTGACCAGCACCCCGATGCGGACGCCGGAGCCGGGTCCCTTCGCCTCGACGGTGGACCGGGTGGCCTGGGTGGTGGAGGTGTTCATGCCGTTCGTGCCGTTCATTCCGCTACGTCGCCGATCCGCTCCAGCGCGTCCACCACGAGGTTCCAGAAGCGCTCGTGGTCGAGCTTGACCGCGACCTGGGTGGTGCAGTCGTCGGGTGCGGGCGCCCGGAAGTCCGTCACGGTCATCCCGACGGTCAGCGCACCGCGCAGCTCGACGTCCACCGGGGCCCGGCGCACGGTCATCACGTCCGGGTCGATGACGTACGCCACCGCGCACGGGTCGTGCACCGGCGGGTGCTCGAAGCCCTGGTTCTCGCGGTAGGCCTCGCGGAAGAAGTCCAGCAGTTCCAGCACGAAGGTGGCCGGCTTGGTGCCCACCGCGGCGATCTTCTCCTCGACCGCGGGGGTGGCCAGCGCCTGGTGCGTGAGGTCCAGCCCGACCATGGTGACCGGCCACTTCTCGTTGAAGACGATGTGCGCCGCTTCGGGGTCGATGATGATGTTGAACTCGGCGACCGCGCTCCAGTTGCCCTCGTGGTAGCCGCCGCCCATCAGCACTACCTCGCGGACCCGCTCGACGATCCGCGGCTCCTTGCGCGCGGCCAGCGCGATGTTGGTCAGGCCGGCCGTGGGAACGATGGTGATCTCGCCCGGCTCGTGCGCCATCACGGTGTCGATGATCAGGTCCACCGCGTGCCGGCGGTCCAGTGCGAGGGTGGGCTCGGGCAGCTCCGGGCCGTCCAGACCGGTGTCGCCGTGGATCTCCGGCGCCGTCTCGATGTCCCGCACCAGCGGACGCGGGCAGCCGGCCGCGAAGGGCACACCGGTGATCCCGGCGATCCGCGCCACGGACAGGGCGTTGCGGGTCACCTTCTCGACGGACGCGTTGCCGACCACGGTCGTCACGGCGACCAGCTCGACATCGGGGTTGCCGTGGGCCAGGAGCATGGCGATCGCGTCGTCATGTCCCGGGTCGCAGTCGAGGATGATCTTTCTGGCCAACGGACGAGCCCCTTTGCTCTGCGGAACGGTGGTGCGAGGTGGTGCGGTGAAGTCTCTGGGTGCGCCCGCAGGAGGCGGCTACCGCCGGAAAACGTTCTCCGAGAATTTCGCCCATCGCTCCTCCCGATGTCAACGAAATGTGAGCCATACGACCGCTTGATCCGGCTCACGGACACGGTGGGTGAGCGGTGATAACGTTTGCCGCCCTCATCCGGTACGGGTCGACAAAAGGGGCGCGCCACCGTGGCCGAAGTGACCTTGAAGGACGTCGCGCTGGCGTCCGGCTGCTCCATCGCCACGGTCTCCCGTGTGCTCGCCGGCACCCGTCCGGTCGGCGCCGAGACCGCCCGCACCGTCCGCGCGGCGGCCGAGCGCCTCGGCTACCGCCCCAACCACGTCGCCCGCGCCCTGCGCAGCCGCTCCACCGGCACCGTCGGGCTGGTCCTGCCGCAGATCACCAACCCGTTCTTCCCCACTCTCGTCCGGGAGCTGGAGCACGCCCTGCACGCCGAGGGCCGCGCGGTCCTGCTCGCCGACTGCGACGACGACCCGGCCACCGAGGCGGCCCGGATCAGCGCCCTGCTGGCCCGGCAGGTCGACGCGCTGTTGCTGATACCGGTCGACGAACGGCACAGCCGGGAGGCGGTGGCGGCCGCCGCCGCGCAGGTGCCGCTGGTCCTCCTGGACCGGGGCTGCGGCCCCGGCGTCGCCGACTCCGTCGCCGTCGACAACGCCGCCGGAATGGCCCTCGTGCTGGCCCACCTGGCCGCCACCGGACGGCGCCGCCCCTGCTTCATCGGGGCCGCCGGCACCGCGTCCGCGGCCGTCGAGCGCCGCACGGCGTACGAGAACGGCGCCGCCGCCCTCGACCCGGCGGCCCCCGGCCGGCTCGCCCTCGGCGACTTCTCGGTGGAGTGGGGCCGGGCCGCCGTCGACCTCCTCTGGCCGGCCCGCCCGGACGCGGTGGTCTGCGCCAACGACCTGATCGCGGCCGGCGCGCTGCAACGGCTGCGGCAGCTGGGCGCGGACGTCCCGGGCGAGGTCGCGGTCACCGGCTTCGACGACATCCCGCTCGCCGGCCTGGCCGACCCCGCGCTCACCACCGTCCGGCAACCGGTCGCGGACCTCGCCGCCGAGGCCGCCCGCCTGCTGTCCCGCCGCCGGGCTGACGGTTCGTCGGGTCCGTGCCACACGGTCCGCCTCGCCCCGGAGTTGGTGGTCCGGGCCTCCAGCGGAGCGGCGGCCCCTGCCGCGGTGGACGGGGCGCTCCGGACCCCTTGACCGTACACGGTCACGGAGTAAAGTCTAGACCAATCAGTGCACCCCTCGCGCCTCTCGCCCCCCTCGCGAAAGGGTTGACATGAACAAGAAAAGAAGGCTGGCCCTCGCCATCGGCGCCGGCATCGCCCCGCTGCTCGTCGTCACCATGCCGGTCACCCCGGCCGGCGCCCACGGTTACGTCTCCTCGCCACCCAGCCGCCAGGCGCAGTGCGCCGCCGGCACCATCGACTGCGGCCCCATCAAATGGGAGCCGCAGAGCGTCGAGGGCCCCAAGGGGCTGACCAGCTGCAGCGGCGGCAACAGCCGGTTCGCCGAACTCGACGACGACGCCAAGGGCTGGAAGGTCACCCCGATCGGCCACACCCAGACCTTCACCTGGCGACTGACGGCCCGTCACGCCACCAGTACCTGGCAGTACTTCGCGGGCGGCAAGAAGGTCGCCGAGTTCGGCGGCGGCGGCGCACAGCCCCCGGAGACCGTGACCCACACCGTCAACTTCGGCAGCGTCACGGGCCGGCAGAAGATCCTCGCGGTCTGGAACATCGCCGACACCGCGAACGCCTTCTACGCCTGCATCGACGTCACCATCGGCAGCTGACCCGCCGGCGGCGGCCGACCCGCTTCCGCCGCACACGTCCCCCTCGCCCCCCTCGTCCCCCCTCGCCCGTCCCCGTCCCCACCCGCCCCGTCGCCCTGCCGCGTCACGGCAGTGACCAGTGGTCAGCAGGGTGACGGGGCCGGCCGGCGCACCCGTTACGATCGGCCCATTCATGGCCGTTGTGCGTGGCCGCTGCCGGGAGGAAGAGATGGGCCTGTTCCGCCGAGGACCGAAGCGGGATTCCCGCGACCTGGCACGCGACGAGGAGTTCAGCTTCTTCTCCGAGCGGGAAGGCGGCGTTTTCCGGTCCCAGGTCCGGCAGGCCTTCGCCGAACAGGGCCTGGAGGTCACCGCGTACGCGGGCGTGGTCACCGACTCGTCGGGGCGCCAGTTCGGCCTCGGCAACCTCGCCGCGGTGTGCCACCGCGACCGGCGCGGCGAACGCGCCTGGCCCGGGCTGATCCGGGACCACGTCGGCAAGGTGCTGCGCACCATGGACGGCCCGCAGCCGCTGGAGGTGCTCTCCGCGGACGAGATCCGCGCCTGCCTCTACCCCCGGGTCGTCGCCCAGGAGACCCTGCCCGCCTCGGACTCCTTCCGCTACGGCCGGGAACCGGCCCCCGGGCTGCGCGAGGTGCTCGCGCTCGATCTGCCCGAAGCGGTGCAGATGCTGAGCGAGGACTCGCTGAGCGACCTCGGGGACGTCGCCGAACTGCGGATCCGGGCCATGAACAACCTCCGCGCGCTGCCCGTCGAGGGGCACGAGACGGTGCGCCGCGGCGACGGCTCGGCCTTCGAAGTCCTGCTCGGCGACTCCTTCTTCACCGCCAGCCGGGTGCTGGTGCTCGACGACCTGGTCCAGCGGCTGCTGGGCACCGGGCTCACCCCGGACGGTGCGCTGGTCGCCATGCCGTTCCGCCACCAGCTGGCGTTCCACCGCATCCAGGACGCCCAGGTGATCCCGGCGCTCCAGGCCATGGCCCAGTTCGCGGCGGCCGGTCACGAGGACGCGGCGGGCGCCATCAGCCCGCGGGTCTTCTGGTGGCGCCGGGGCGTGATGACCCCGCTCAGCGAGCCGGACGGGGACGGTCTGCGGGTGGTCGTCGACGGCGAATTCCAGGAACTGCTCGAACGCCTGGTGCAGGGCGAGACCTGAGCGGGAGGGCGGCACCTGGCCGGGGGAGTCCAGGCCGGGGGAGTCCAGGCCGGAGAGGCCCTTTCCCCGAACCCGAACCGAACCCGAAAGAATCTTTCCCCGAATCTTCACAGAAGGGGAACCACTTCCCGTTGTCACCCGTTCCTATAGATGAGACCCCACGCTCTCCCCCGTGCGTGGGGTCTCACCACGTTCTCCCGCCCGGCTCCTCATTCGTGGGCCGGCCGCTCCGCCGGCTCCTCGGTCAGCAGCCGCGAGCGGATCAGGAACCGCACCCCCTCGGGCGCCTCCAGCGAGAACCCGCTGCCCCGCCCCGGTACGACGTCCACGGTCAGATGGGTGTGCCGCCAGCGCGCGAACTGGTCCGCCGACATCCAGAAGTCCACCGGCTCGGGCACCCCCGCCACCGCCAGCCGTCCCAGCAGCACGTCCGACCCGCCCGTACGGAATTCGCCCGCCGGGTAGCACATCGGCGCACTGCCGTCACAGCACCCACCGGACTGATGGAACATCAACGGCCCGTGCTGCTCCCGCAAGGCCCGCAGTAATTCGCCCGCCGCCCTGGTCACCGCGATCCGCTCCACACCGGCACCCGCGTCCACAGCTGCACCACCCTCCACATCAACTTCAGGCAGACCGCCTCCAGTTAATCCGCTACGAGGTTGCGCGAGGGTTGCACGGGCCGTCCCGGGCCGAAGCGGTACACGACCGGCGGCGGTTCACGACCGACGGCGGTTCACGGCCGGAGGTGGTCGGCGGACGAGGGGGGCTGGATCCGCATGCCCGGCCGGCGGGGGTGGACGGTCAGGTAACCCAGGCCCCCCGCGCCCGCGACGAGACCACGGGACGAACCGTGCGGCAGCCAGACCAGGCTTCCTTCGCCCAACGGGTGGGCGCCGTCCGTGGCGAGCAGGGTGCCGTCACCGGCGACGACCAGCAGGAGGACGTCGAGGTCCGGCTCGGTGTGCGGATCCACCCGCCCGGCCGGCGGGATGCGGACGACATTGGCGTCGAGTTGCCGTCCGGGTTCCGCCAGCCGCCACAGCGCACCGGCCGGCGCACCGTCGAGCGCCGCGCCCGCGGTCAGGGCCCCGGCGTCACACAGCACGCGGGGGACCGGTGCCTCACCGGCCGGTCCGGGGGAGCCGTCGTTTTCCACAGTCATACACGTGCCCTGTTCGATGTGCGGTGCCCACCACCGCCGGGACGGACCCTCCGTGGCCCCGTTCCCGTCGGCGGCCTCGCCCGTGGCGCAATCCACACCGTCGCGGGCGCATCTGAATGGGAATCTAACATGCGTCTTTGTTAACGTCCGGGGTGTGCGGCTGACGAAGTTCACCGACCTGGCGCTGCGTTCCGTGATGCGCCTGGCGGTCTCCGGAGAGGGCGACCCGCTGACCACGCGCGAGGTGGCCGAGGCCATGGACGTGCCCTACACCCACATGGCGAAGGCGGTCACCCGCCTCCAGCGCCTGGGTGTGGTGGAGGCGCGACGGGGCCGCGGCGGCGGCCTGGCGCTGACCGGGCTCGGCCGCGGCGCGTCGGTCGGCTGGCTGGTCCGGGAGCTGGAGGGCGAGGGCGAGGTGGTCTCCTGCGAGGGCGACCCGCCGTGCCCGCTGCGTGCGGCCTGCCGCCTGCGCCGGGCGCTGCGCGACGCCCAGGAGGCGTTCTACGCCACGCTCGACCCGCTCACCGTGGCGGACCTGGTGGCCTCGCCCACCGGCCCGGTGCTGATCGGTCTGGTCGGCCGCCCGCCGGGGTGACCTCTCGGCTCACCGGCACCACCACCTGCGGACGACCGGTGCGGATACCTCGCGTGCCCGCATCCGCGTCCTGCGCGCCTAAATAAGAAGATCGTTAACCAATTAAGGAGTCGCGGTGCTCTCCGAACGGTCCACCCCGGTCATCCGGGCCTCCCTCCCGGCGGTCGGCGCCGCCATAGGCGACATCGCCGAGCTGTTCTACCGGAAGCTCTTCGACGCCCACCCCGAGCTGCTGCGGGACCTGTTCAACCGGGGCAACCAGGCCAACGGGGAGCAGCGGCGCGCCCTCGCCGGCTCCATCGCGGCGTTCGCGGGCATGCTGCTGGACGGCCCGGACGCCCGCCCCGACGCGATGCTCGCCCGGATCGCGCACAAGCACGCCTCCCTCGGCATCACCTCCGACCAGTACAAGGTCGTCCACCGCCATCTCTTCGCGGCGATCACCGAGGTGCTCGGCGACGCGGTCACCCCCGAGGTCGCCGCGGCCTGGGACGAGGTCTACTGGCTGATGGCCAATGCGCTGATCGCCGTCGAGGCGCGGCTCTACCAGGAGGCCGGCGCGGCCGAGGGCGACGTGTGGCACCGCATGGAGATCGCCGAACGGCGGCCGGAAACTCCCGACGCGGTCTCGTTCGTCCTGCGACGGACCGACGGCCGCCCCACCGCCCCCTTCCGCCCGGGCCAGTACGTCAGCGTCCGGGCCGAACTCCCCGACGGCGCCCGGCAGATCCGCCAGTACAGCCTGTCCGCCGCGCCCGGCCGCGCCGACTGGCGCATCACCGTCAAGCGGGTCCGGGCCGGGAACGACGCGGACGGCGGGCGGCCGGACGGCGAGGTGTCCAACTGGCTCTGCGCCCACGCCCGTACCGGCGACGAGCTCACGGTCTCCGTCCCGTTCGGCGACCTGGTCCTGCCGGACGGCGACACCCCGCTGCTCCTGGCGTCCGCCGGTATCGGCATCACGCCCATGCTGTCCATGCTCGACCACCTCGCCGACAGCGGATCCACCCGCCCGGTGACCGTCCTCCACGCCGACCGCACCCCCGCCGACCACCCACACCGCGACGAACAGCGCGGCCTGGTGGGCGCGTTGCCGGACGCCCGGCTGCATCTCTGGTACGAGGAGCCGGACGACCGGGTCCCGGAGGCGTCGACCGGCCGGGTCGATCTCGACACCGTCGACCTCCCCCCGGGCGTGACCGCCTACCTCTGCGGCCCGCTGCCCTTCCTGCGCGCGGTCCGCGGCGCCCTGCTGCGCCGCGGCGTCCCCGCGGAAGCGATCCACTACGAGGTCTTCGGCCCGGACCTGTGGCTGGGGCGGTGACCGGCATGCACACCATGAACCCCGGTCCCGCCGCCGTGGCCGTCGCGGCGACCTTCGTCTGGCTCGGGATGGTCCTCGCCATCTCCTTCCTGGAGGCGCCGCTGAAGTTCCGCGCGCCCGATGTGACCCTGCGCATCGGCCTCGGCATCGGCCGCCTCGTCTTCCGGGCGCTGAACCGGGTCGAGGCGGTGCTGGCCCTCGTCGTGATCACCGCGGTCGCCCTCGGCCGTCCACCGGCATCCGTGGTGAGCCTGACGGCCGTCCCCGTCCTCCTCCTGACGGCGCAGCTCACGGCGGTCCGCCCGGCCCTGAACCGCCGCTCCGACCGGGTACTGGCCGGCGAGGAACTCCCGCGCTCCTGCGCCCACTTGCTCTACGCCGCCGCCGAGTCGCTCAAGGCGCTCGCCCTGCTCACCCTGGGCATCGCGACACTCGCGGCCTGAGCGGCCCCTACCGGGGCAGGCCGGTACGTGACGGCCTACGGGTCGTCCTACGGGTCGTCCTACGGCCCGGGGCGCACGTCAGCCCGCCGCCGCGGCCGGGCTGCCGATCTCGTCGAGGTGCGCCTCGACCCAGTGCCGTACGGCCGCGAGCGGTTGGGCGACGCTGCGCCCCAGGTCGGTCAGCGCGTACTCGACGTGCAGCGGTACGGCCGGGATGACGGTCCGGTCGACGAAGCCGCCGGTCTCCAGCCGCCGCAGGGTCTGCGTCAGCACCTTCGGGCTGACCCCCTGGAGCCGGCGCTGCAGGGCCCCGAACCGCTGCGGCCCCTCCTCCATGGCGCCGATCGCCAGCGCCGTCCACTTGTTGGACAGCAGGTCGAACACCTCACGTCCCGGACACAGCGCCGCGTAGACGTCGTGTTCGTCATGACTCCCCGTCCTGCACGTCGTCGTCATCCCATGCCGCCTCTCCACACCCTCAGTACTTCCCTTTGGATAGTAAACGCCCTTGCTGGTTACTACTGCCTCCGAGGTAGCTTCCGGGACGCAGCGGCGAGGGGCACGGTCCACCAGACGTCACCGCCACCGTGTCACCGTCCCTTCACCCCCGCCACCAGCCCTCTTTCCCGTTCATCACCCCCAGGAGCCACCCCATGACCACCCCGACCACCCCCTCCGCCACCATGCGTGCCGTCGTCCAGGACACCTTCGGCGGACCCGAGGTGCTGCGCGTCGCGCAGGTCGCGCGACCGGTGCCGCTGCCGACCGAGGTACTGGTGCGGGTGCACGCGGCCGGGGTCAACCCGGTCGACTGGAAGACCCGCGCCGTGGGCGGGCTCGGCGTCCTCGGCGACCCGCCGTTCACCCTGGGCTGGGACGTCTCCGGCGTGGTGGAGGAGGTCGGCTTCGGCGTCCACACGCTCAAGGTGGGCGACGAGGTCTTCGGTATGCCCTGGTTCCCCCGGGCCGCCTCGGCCTACGCGGAGTACGTGACCGCGCCGGCCCGGCAGTTCGTCCGCAAGCCCGCCGCCCTGAGCCACGAGGAGGCGGCGGCGGTGCCGCTGGCCGCGCTCACCGCCTGGCAGATCCTGGTCGACGCCGCGGAGGTCCGGCCGGGCCAGCGGGTGCTGATCCACGCCGCGGCCGGCGGGGTGGGCCACTTCGCGGTGCAGATCGCCCGGCACCTGGGCGCCCAGGTGATCGGGACGGCCCGCGCCGGCAAGCACCAGTGGCTGCGGGAGCTGGGTGCCGACGAGCTGATCGACTACACCGCCGTCCGCTTCGAGGACGCGGTGCGGGACGTCGATGTGGTGGTCGACCTCGTCGGTGACGCGGTGGACGCGACGAGCACCCGTTCCCTCGACGTCCTGGCCCCGGGCGGTCTGCTGGTCGTCGTCCCGTCGGACGTGGCGCCGGAACTCGCCGCCCGGGCCGAGGGCCGCGGCCTGCGCACGACCCCGTTCCTCGTCGAACCCGACGGCGCGGCCCTCGCCCAGGTCGCCCGGCTGATCTCGGACGGGGCCCTCTCCGTGGAGGTCGCCGACGTCCTCCCCCTGGAACGAGCCGCCGACGCCCACCGCCTCGGCGAAACCCAGCGCACCCGCGGAAAGATCGTCCTCAAGGTCACCGACTGAGGAACGTCCTCATCTGGGAGGTGCACGCCTCTCTCGCGCCTGCCGGAACGGAGCCCGGAGACGACTCCGCCGGCAGGCGCCCACTCCTCACCTGCCGCTGGGCCAGAACTGCGCCAGGTAGCGCTCGACTCCGCTGGGAACGTCGATCTGTGCCAGCCGGTACACGGCCTCGCGCCCCGAGCAGCGGATTCGTGCTTTCCAGAGCGTCCGAGGCCTCCCCAGCTCGATGTATGTCGCCGAGTACCCCATCATTTCCCGGACGCTCAGCTCTCCGGTCGGAGACTCGATCTCGCCCTCACCTTCGGCCTCCCAGCCATCTTCCGCCTCTTCGGTGGGACGGGCATCCCAGACTTCGGCAGTCAGCAGAGCTGTGTGCGTGTGTCCGCCGCTTTCGACGTCGATTCTTCGTTCGCGAAAGGACAGGAAGCCGCCCGATGTGAGGTCTTCCGGGTAGGGGACGGGGACGAGGTTGTCGTCCGCCTCTTGCAGCGCCCAAGAAGCGAATTGGATTTCCACTTCCCGCTCCTGCCGACTGAGAAGCTCAGCCACTGTGCCCCCTTACGCCCGCAGCGAGCCCAACCGTCCTGTCTGGGGAGATGGTCCGTGCCCTGGCCGGTCCGGGCATTCATGCCATGCACGTCGCCCGGCGTTCCAGGACACCATCGGCGACGGCGGCCACCTTACGCGGGCGGCGAGTTCGGAGGCGTTGCGACCGACCGTACGACAATGACACGGACCGGCCCTCCCGAATCGGCGGAGACACCCGCACGCTCGGCCGACGCGCAGGGACGAGGGATAGTGATCCATCGGGCTTTGAGCAGTGCAACTGCCTACTGAGGGGTGAGTCTCGTGGCACTTGGTTGGAAGCTGGTCTTCGACGCCGGTGATCCGCACCGTCAAGCCGTGTTCTGGGCGGACGCGTTGGGCTATCAGATCGAGGACAACAGCGCCTTGATCGAACGGCTGCTGGCCTCCGGGTCGGTCGACGAGAGTCTGTGCGTCGAGTTCCTGGGGCGGCTGTTCTGGCGGGACGCCGCGGCCGTCCGGCACCCCGATGACCCCTTCGACCCGCTCAGCGGCACCGGCCGGGGCAGACGCCTGCTGTTCAACCGCGTTCCCGAGCCGAAGGCCGGCGGGAAGAACCGGCTTCACCTCGACATCCACACCGAGCCCGGCCGGCGGGAGGCGACCGTGGCCCGGCTGCAGGAGCGCGGCGCGACCCTGGTCCGGCACGTGAAGGAGCCCGGGGGTGAGTGGTCCGTACTCACCGATCCGGAAGGGAATGAGTTCTGCGTGGCCTGAACGACCGGAACTTGAGCGACCACGAAACTTGAACGACCACGAACTAGAGCGACCGGAAGGGTGCGGTCGTCGGCTGTCCGGTGTCCCCGGTCGGGATGACGGACGGAAACTTGCGTGGCGCGCATGTTTGCGCGCCGCGCAAGTTTTGCTACCGTCTTCGTCATGGGGTTGCGAGAGCAGAAGAAGGCCGAGACGCGCGCGGCGCTCAGCTGGGCGGCGGTTCGGCTGACCGTCGAGCGCGGGTTCGGCAACGTCAAGGTGGAGGACATCGCCGAGGCGGCCGGCGTCTCGTCGCGCACGTTCAACAACTACTTCTCCAGCAAGGGCGAAGCGATCGTCGCCCGCCACCTCGACCGCGGCCTCCGCATCGCGGAGGCGCTGCGTGAGGGCCCGGAGGGGCCGCTCTGGGAGGCGATCACCCGGTCGGTGCTGGCCCAGTTCGGGCCGGACGCCGAGGCGGCCGCTCATCCCGTCGCCGACGCGGACCGGTGGACGGCCGGCGTGCGCATGATGGTCTCCGAACCGGCCCTGCAGGGCGAGATGTTGCGGGCCGGTGCCATCGCCGAGGCCGAGATCGCCGCGGCCGTCGCCGACCGTACAGGTACCGATCTGCAGCAGGACCTGTACCCGCACCTCGTCGCGTCCGCGGTCGTCGCCGCGATCAACACGGCCATCGCGCACCACCTCCGCACCGACCCGCCGGTACCGGTGAGCCGTCTCCTCGCGGACGCCCTCCCCCGGGTCGCGGCGGGGCTGTCGACCCCGTAGGCAACCACCCCGGACCACAAGCCCGGCAGTCGCCGGGCCGATGGCCCCTGCCCGGAAACGGAGACCCACTCATGATCGACGTCGTCATCGCGGGCGCCGGACCCAACGGCTTGATGCTCGCCTGCGAGCTCGCCCTGGCCGGTGTGCGCCCGCTCGTGCTGGAACGCCGCACCGAACCGACCTCCGAGCAGCGCGCGAACGGCCTGGTCGGTCAGATCGTCCGGATGCTCGACCGGCGCGGACTGTACGCGCGGCTGACCGCGCCCGGTGCCCCTGCCACCCCCCAGCCGGTACCCGGCTACGTCTTCGGCGCGTTCCCGCTCGACCTGACCGGCCTGCCGGACAGCCCGCTCCACACGTTGCAGGTGCCGCAGCGCCGGATCGAGCGGATGCTCGCGGAGCGCGCGGCCGAACTGGGCGTCGAGATCCGCCGTGGCCACGAGGTCATCGGCCTGACGCAGGGCGAGCGGTCGGTGGTGGTCGAGCTGCGCGGGCGGGAGCCGGTCGAAGCGGCGTTCCTGGTCGGCGCCGACGGCGGGCACAGCGTGGTCCGCAAGCTCACCGGGATCGACTTCCCCGGCGTGACCGCGGGCGATTCGGTGTCGCGCACCGGACATGTCAGCGTGCCCCGGGAGTGGGTCGATGCCGACGGCGGGCTGGTCGTGCCCGGCTTCGGCACCGTGCCGCCGTTCCGGCACCTGCGGACCGACCACGGCCTGATCGCCTGGGCGCCGTTCCCCGGCGGCGATCCGCTGATCAGCACGGTGGAATGGGGACAGCCGGCCGAGGGCGAGGCCTCGCTCGACGCGCTGCGGGCCAGTGTCTCCCGGGTGCTCGACGCGGACGTGCCGCTCGACCCGCCGAACGGGCCGGGACCGCATGCGATGCGGCGGCTGTCCGGCGGCAACACCCGGATCGCCTCGCGCTACCGCGCGGGCCGGATATTCCTGCTCGGGGACGCCGCGCACGTGCACTCGGCGATCGGCGGCCCGGGGCTCAACCTGGGCCTCCAGGACGCGGTGAACCTCGGCTGGAAGCTGGCCGCGGCCGTGCGTGGCCACGCGCCGAAGGGGCTGCTGGACACCTACGAGGCGGAGCGGTCCCCGGCCGCGCGGCGGGTCGCCATGCACACCCAGGCCCAGTCGCTGCTGACCCGGCCGGGCAGCGAGGTGACGGCGTTGCGGGAACTCTTCGGCGAGTTGCTCGCCCAGCCGGCGACGCGGCAGCACCTCGCGGATCTGCTCTCGGGCGCGGACATCAGCTACGACATGGGGCCGGCCACCGGAGCGCTCGTCGGCCGGTGGGCGCCGGACCTGCCGGGCCTGCGCGAGCTGACCCGCACCGGCCGGCCGCTCCTCCTGGACCCCACGGGCACCCTCGACGCGGGCCCCTGGGCGTCGCAGGTCGACACCGTGACCGTCCCGGAACTGGACACCGCACTGCTGCTCCGGCCCGACTGCTACGTCGCCTGGCAGGGCACCACGGGCGACGGTCTGCACGAGGCGCTGGGCACCTGGTTCACGGCGGCCTGAGCGGCACGCTCCAGCGGGCGCGTGAACGCCGGCCGCCCGCCCGGCCCGGGGCTACGGCCCTGGCGCGTCAGGTGAGATTCAGCCCGCCGTCGAGCAGGATGACCTCGCCGGTGAGATAGGTACTGGCGATCACCGACGCCACCAGGTCGGCCACGTCGGCGGGTTGGGCCGGGCGGCGCATCGGCGCGCGGTCCCGCCAGATTTCGTGCGCGTGCGCCCAGTCCTTCGTCATGGGCGTGTCGACCAGTCCCGGGGCCACCGCGTTGACCCGTACGTCGGGCGCGAGCGCGGCCGCGAGCAGCCGGGTCACGTGGTTCAGCGCGGCCTTGCTCGCCGCGTACGGCACCGAGGAGCCCTTGGGGCGGACCCCGGCGTGGCTGGTGATGTTCACGATGCTGCCGCCCGCCGGGGATGCGCGCAGTGCCGGCAGCGCCGCCGTGCACAGCACCCAGGGCGCGATCAGGTTGACCTCCAGCAACTGCCGCCAGTCCGCCGGGGTCGCCGCCGCCAGGTCGTGGTGCGGGATCGGCCAGCTGATGCCCGCGTTGTTCACCAGCACGTCCAGCCGCCCGTACCGGGCGAGCGCGGCCTCGACCAACCCGCGGGCCTCTTCCTCCACCGCCAGGTCGGCCCGTACGTACGCGCCGCCGAGCTCCGCCGCCAGCGCCTCCCCTGCCTCCGCGCTGCGCCGGGAGTGCACGACGACCCGCATGCCGTCCGCCGCCAGCCTCCGCGCGACGGCCTCGCCGATGCCCGAGGTGGACCCCGTGACCAGGGCGACGGGCCGGTCCGATGGTTCAAGCGTCATGATCGGGAATCCTGCCACGGCCATGCCGGGTGGGGGTTCAGGGGGGTGGGGCGCGGGGTGTCCGAAACCGTTCGGTCACAAAGATAATGACGCGTCACAAAGATAATGACGCTGCCAAACATTGCAAAGTGCAATGAAGGCCTTCGCCGGCTCTCGCTAAATGCCCCATGAGGTGGTGCTCCATCGCGTTCACAAGAGGGTGGTGGGCTGTGGTGCGAGGCAGGGCGAGGGCGGACGCGGAGCGCGCGGCGGCCGAGGCGGCCGAACGGCTGCTCAGGGCGGGCCAGTTGCTGCGGAAGGCGCCGACGACCCTCGATCTGCGGGCCGTGTACCGCACGGATCAGTCGGTCAACGACAGTGCGTACCGCGCGCGGTGGGCCCGCGGCCAGTGCGCGGCGGAGCCCGGCGTGGCACCGCCGAACGAGAAGCGGCCGTGGAAGCACAGGTTGGTGAACAGGGCGACATCACGCCCGTGGGACCGGCCCTGGCAGGGCGGCCGACCGCCGCGCTGCCGGCCCGCCGCCCTCATCGACGTGGCGATGTCACGAATCGCCGGCCCGCATCCGTCCCTCGTGCGACAGCCGTTCCAGCGCTACGAGACGAGGTATCTGTGGTGATCAATCCGTGGTGGCTCTTTGCCGGCCTGGCCGCCGTCCAGCTCGGCGATGCCGCACTGTGTGTCGGGCCCGTCGGATTCGTCCGGGCCTGCCTGGACGACGTGGGCTTTCCCCGCCGGTACTGGGGGTGGCTGCCCGTGGTGAAGACCGCCTCGGCGGCCGGCCTGATCGTCGGCATCTGGTTCCTGCCGTTGGCCGTTCTCACCACCGCCGCACTGGTGGTCTACTTCCTTGTCGCCATCTCCCTGCACCTGGGCGCCAAGGATTACGGGCGCAACCTCTTCCTCAATGCCACCGGCATGCTCGCCCTGTGCACATCCGCCCTGCTGGTCGCGCTCCACGCGGCGTGAGCCCGGCCAACGGGCGCGGGTGCGGGCGCGGAGGGCTCACCGGGGGGGCCGTCGGCCACCGCGGCCCCGGTCCGGGGCCGCGGTGTTCCTCACGGGCGCAACGTTCCCCACCACAGCGCCCACGGCACGAACAGCACCGCTGCCGTCATCAGCGACGCCCTCGCCACCCCGGGCCGGGCGGGCGGCCGCGAACTCCCCGCCGTGCGGGGCTCGTTCCACCGGCGCCAGGCCGTCACACCGGTCAGCACGACCACGCTGAGTGCGGCACCTGGCCGAACCGCTCACCCTCGCCGACCTCGCCGCGCACGCCAACATGAGCGTGCGCACCTTCAGCCGCCGCTTCCGCGACGAAGCCGGCAGCACGCCCGGCCAGTGGCTCGCCCGGCAACGCGTGGACCTCGCCCGCCACTTCCTGGAGACCACCGACTGGCCCGTCGACCTCGTCGCCCACCGCGCCGGATTCGGCACCGGCACCTCCCTGCGCCAACACCTCCACACCGCCCTCGGCGTCAGCCCCCAGGCCTACCGCCGCACCTTCCGCCACCGACAGGCAGCCGCCTGACCGGCTGGACCGAGGACCCGACGCGGCGGAGCGGCCGGTCGTTGTCCGGCCCGATGTACGAGCCGGCCCGGGCGGGCGCGGCCGGTGCCGCCCCGACCACGTGACGATGTACATCCGCCTGTCGCCGAGCCGGTCCGGGCCGTGTCTGCCGCCACCGAGGGAGCACCTCGTGACCTCCGGGACGACGGACGAGATGTTCGGCACCACCAAGCACCGGCACACCTGAGGTAATCCGGTCTCCAGTAATTCCCCCACCGCGGGTGACTTGCTCACGACTGCAGGCGCATGCTCCAGATGACCTCACGGCCCTCAGGGCCTTCCGGCAGTCCCACCGGGTCTTCTCCGCCGCGCAGAGCACTGATCCGACTGCACAGCACGAGCCCTGACCCGCTTCTCGAGTGCAGGGAAACCACGCGATACCGTTCGCGCCAAGGAGGGGACAGTTCGGAGAACTCCAGCATCTGCTGGGATTCGCTGTCGCTTGCGGTGTGAAGCTCCAGCGTTTTGTAATGAGTGACCAGTTGCATGGCACGCACGCCTTCGAAGAGCAGGTCCAGGCAGAGGGTGTTCCCACTGTCCGGCACCGCGCGAAGGAGCAGTTGCGAGTGTCCGACCCCGTAGCGCCAGACCGTGAAGGTGCGCTGAGAACGGAACAGAATCGCAGAACTGGAGCCATCATTCGCATGAATTGCCAACGGGGCGACCTCCTCGATACCAGATGATCCGCTGCCGGGCATGCGGAGACTGACGTGCTTGGTGGATTGCGTTTTCGGACCGGGACCCGTACGACGTGGGAGGAGTCGTGTGTCGGAACCAGAAGTGTTCCCTGCCGGCGCATAGTACGTGTCGGTGACGATCAGGGGCGCGACGAATGTGGTGATCAACGCGAACCTGGTCCGCGTGAAGCTGTACGGAGCGGACCCTGGCGCCCAGGCCGTTCCCGTGGTGAGCGGGGCAGCAAGCTTTCTGCAAGGCGTCTGCAAGCAAATCGAGGTGTGCCCGGGGAATCCCCCTCAAGGACTGTTCGCAACCGACAATCATGGGGGAAGAGGTTGTCCGGAAGTGTCACAGAGTCGGCGCTGGTCCAGCAGGGGCAGTGGTCGACCGTACGAGACTGCAAACAGGTGCTCGTCATCGCTCACACCGTGACGTACGCACAGCGGCTTCGCGAGGTCTTCAGCCTGCTGGAGGCGGATCTCCGGGTACAGGTGGTTTTCACCGCTGCACCACATGCCTTCGGGGAGGGGGTATCCCAATACCTCCGGGGGCTTGGCATAGGCACCGTGCCGTGGGAACAAGCCCGTCGCACGGAGTTCGACCTGGCGCTGGCCGCGGGTTCCCGTGGTGTCCACGAGGTACGCGCGCCGCTGGTGCGCCTTTCACATGGCGCGGGGCACATCAAACTGCTCCGTAACCCCGGCCCCTTGGCGCCCGGAGAGGAGCGCCCTCCGGGGATGATGAGCCGTCAGCATCTGATGCGGGACGGGCGGATCGTCCCGGCGGCGGTGGTCTACTCACACGAGCGCGACCTGGAGACGCTCGCGCGCTCCTGCCCCGAGGCTCTCGCCGTGGCTCATGTGGCCGGTGACCCTTGCTACGACCGGATCGTCGGCAGCACACCGCGTCGGGAGCAGTATCGCCGGGCGCTGGGGATGGCCAAGGGACAGCGGCTGGTGGTCGTGACCTCGACGTGGGGGCCCACGTCGAATTTCGGGCGGCTCGAAGCACTGTTGCCACAGTTGCTGAGTGAGCTTCCCAGCTCGGAGTACCGGGTGGCGATGCTGGTCCACCCGAATGTCTGGGCCGGCCATGGTGGTTGGCAGGTCCGTAGTTGGCTGGCGGCATGCCGTGGCCGGGGAATCGCAGTCGTTCCCCCGGAAGCGGACTGGCAGGCACCGCTCATCGCGGCGGATTGGGTCATCGGGGATCACGGTTCCTTGACGGCATACGCCACTCTGACCGAGGCCCCCCTGCTCCTCACACCGGGACCGCGACGGGAAATCTCCGTGCAGTCACCCGCGGCCCACCTGGCAGCCGTGGCACCTGTTGTCTCCCCCTTGTACCCCTTGAGGGAGCAACTGGACTACGCCGCCGAGCACTACAGGACGGGACAGTACGAGCAGGTGGCCTCCTTGCTCTCCTCCGCTCCCGGGCAGTTCCACCGCCGGATGCGTGCGCTCCTCTACCGGCTGCTGCGGCTGGGTGAACCGGCCATTGCGCCGGAGGTGGCGCCGGTTCCGCTGCCGCCGTGCCTGGAGGAGTGGGAGGACACAAGCTTGGGGGAAGCGAGGTGACGCCGGGCGTAGGGGCGGAGTGTTGCGCGTTACCGCTGCCGGCAGCGGCCTGGTCCGCGGTCCGGCTGGCCGTCAGCGGTCCGCCCGACGCGGCTACGGGCGCCTTCGCCAACGATCCTGCCGCTTCGCTCAGGTGGCGGTCGGCGGTGGGTGACGGCGTGGTCGATGCCCAGCTGGACGTCGTGCCCTGCACCGGTGACGGAGAGAAACCTCAACGGCCGGTTCGGCAGGCACTTGATGTCCATCTGTGGGCGGACCCGGATGCGCCGGAGCGGTCCCGCTGGGCCAAGCATGCGGACCTCCTTGTCGTCCGTACGCCGCTGGACCTGGGCCAGGCTCATCGGCGAGCAGTTGATCTCCTCGCAGGCCATCTCGGCTGCCTCATCGTGGCCGTGCCCCACGCGGGGAGGGGATGTGTGCTCGCCGTGCGAGGTGCGGTCGGTGTGCTCTGGGCGAGCCCGGAATCGCCGCCATCCGGCTTCCCGGCTCAGACGTACGTGATCGCGTCGATCCTGCACGCGTGGCTGGTGATGGGAGGTGCTCCGGGAGCATTGCGCGTTGTCCGTTCGTGGGTAGCCGGAAGGCGACAAGCACCTGTGCGGTTGAGGTACCGGACAGGCCTGATGCCGCGGTGACCGGATGACCGGATGACCGGCTGCGGCTCAAAGCTGCCGCAGCCGGTCTTCGAGCCGCTGCGTGTCAGGGGGGCTCAGGAGCTTGTAGAGATCGCGGGCCGCCTCGTAGCACTGCCTTGCTTCGACGACGTCACCTTGCCCCTGTGCCGACTGACCGAGCCATTCCAGGCAGCGTCCCTGCCAATGGCGGGAGTGAGCGCTCGGCTGCCGGAACATCTGCAGTGCTTCACGCAACCGCTGGACGCCCTCCTCCCCGGATCCGTGGCAGGTCTGTACGTGGCCCAGGAGCGCGAGCGCCCGAGCCGCCTCATACCGTTCGCCTTCCTGCTCGAGGGTGCTGTGAGCCAGGGCGAGATGTTCGGCGGCCCGGGCCGGATCGCCGTTGGCCAGTGCTGTCTCGCCGAGGCGGATCCGTGAAAGCGCCGCTCCTCTGCGATAGCCGAGGGATTCACGGAGTTCGAGGGCGCGCTCGAAGTGCTGCTGTGCCTCGTCGGGCCGGCCGGCCCGGAGTTTGACGTGGCCGATCCCGTTGAGCGCTTGGGCTTGCTGCCGCATGTCTTTGTCCGCCGCGGCAAGTTCGAGTGCCTCGGTGAACCACGACAGTGCTTCTCCGTACTGCCCCGCGTCCCTGAGACCGATCGCGCCCGACGTCAGCATGCGGCCTTCCCCGGCTCGGTCTCCGGCTCTTCGTGCGGCGGTGAGGGCGAGGCGGTGCGCTTCGATCCAAGCGCCGGCGGGCCGTAACCGGAGGAACCACGGCCACATCGCGTCCACCAACTGCCAGCATGTGGTGTGCCACCCGGCTTGAGCACTGTGCCGTACGGCGCCCATGAGGCCGGTGCGGTGTTCGTCGAACCATGTCAGTGCTTCTGCCGGCCCGTCGAGCGGGGTGGGGCGGACGGACGGACAGGCGTAATGACGGGCGGCCGTGCGATGGCTGGGAGTGAGGATGCTCTCCGCACTGGTGGCGGTGCGTAGGCACCAGTCGGTGAAGCGGCGAAGGGTGTCCGCACGCTCGGCCGGAGGCTCTTCGGCTTCCCCGGAGCGGCAGGCGTGGGAACGTACCAGGCTGTGCAGGCGGTATCTGCCGGGTCCGGTCTCCTCCAGCAGGTTCGCCTCCATCAATGCGTTCAGTGCCATTTCGGTCCTGTCGGGGCGCAGACCGCTGATCGCGGTGAGAATGTGCAGGTCGTAGCGGTCGGCGGGCAGGAGCCCCAGTCGTCGGTAGAGGGCTGCGGCGTCCCGGGGGAGCAGGTGGTAGGCGCTGTCCAGCGCCGTGCGGACCACGGCCTCTCCGTCGACGCGGAGGCTGTCGAGTGGTCCGTGCCCCTGAGCAAGGCTGTCGGCCAGCGAGGAGATGGACCAGTGGGGACGGAACGCCAGCTGGGCAGCGGCCAGGCAGACGGCCAGCGGCAGACACGCGCACAGGGAGACCACTTCACGGGCGGCGATCGGTGCTTGTGCCACACGCGTTCCACCACCCCCTGCCGACAACAGTTCCACGGCCGAATCCGGAGTAAGGGCGCCCAACCGGTGGAGGGCCGCTCCGTCGACCACCAGGCCGGTGAGGTTGCTTCGGCTGGTCACCACGGTGAGACTGCCCGGTGCGCCGAGCAGCAACGGGCGCACTTGAGCTGCCGTGGCGGCGTCGTCCAGCATGACTGCGAGGCGCAGTCCGGATGTCAGGGAGCGCCACAAGGCGACGCGCTGAGCCGTCCCGGTAGGCACCGAAGAGAGGCCGAGCGCCCGGAGGAAGCCTTCCAGAATGTCCGACGGGTCGGCCCAACTGGGCCCGGACCGGTGTCCGCCCGGGTATGCCTCCGCCGGCTGGACGGATAGCCCAACGTCGCCTGTGTGGCCACCCAGATCGGCATAGAGCCGGCCGTCGGGATAGTCCTCCGCGCACTGCTGGAGCCACCGGGAGACGAGGGTGGTCTTGCCCACGCCGGCGAGTCCGCTCACGACCAGGAGCTGCGCCTGTCCGTGATGACCCGAACGAAGGCGCTCCAGCGCCTCGAGGTCGGCGGTGCGTCCCACCAGCTCGGCCCGCACCGGGGGAAGTTGGTGCGGAACCGGAGGCCGGAACTGAGCGGGTTGATGGATGTGGATACCGCCCCTTACCTCGTGCGCCTGGATGCTTGGACCATTGATGCGGGCAGTTCCGCCGATGCTGTTGTCCGACACGGATGAGCCCGAGGGCGGGGCGTGGCGCCGAAGCCATGTTCCGAGCCGGCGATTCAACTGCGTGTCACGCCGGGACAACTCATCCAAAGTCGCGGCAAGTTGACGCACCGCGGTGGGGGTTCCGTCCACGGCCGTGAGCCAGTCCCGGTCAAGGCTCCGATCCTCCTGGGCGGCGGCGCGCACAATGGAGGCCAATTCCCTCCAGGCCAAAGAATCTTGAGCGCCGGAAGTGACCATGGCCGACAACAGCTCTTCGGGGTCGCCCAATTCCGGAGTTGGCACGTCCGCAACCTCCCCCTCACACCTGGACCGCATGCCTTGGGCATATGTCAAACGGTACGTCGGTGTCCGCAGAGTCTCAAAGCACCTCTCTCGTATCTGCACCCTACGAGCAAACACGTTCGCTATTAAGTCAAATTCAGCCTTCAATGAAGTCTATATAGGCATCTTGGCCAGGTGCATGCCATTCTCGGAGAATGGACGACCGAGCCGGCGGGAGGGGCGCTGGTGGAGTGCCAGTTTCGACTTTCCGGCACGGTCGAGGTACGGGCCGCCGGTCAACGGAATGATCTCGGATCGACGAAGACTCGGCTGACGCTTGCTGCGCTCGCTTGGGATGCCAGCCGCACTGTGAGCGTGGACACCCTGATCGCACGGGTATGGGACGACAATCCACCAGCGAAGGCCAAGAAGGCGCTCTACGCACATGTATCCCGCATCCGCAGGGCGTTGCAGCCGGCCGGAGATGATGCACCCGAGATCACGAGTCGCGCCAATGCGTATGTTCTGGAGGCCGATCCGGACTGCGTGGACCTGCGGCGCTACCTCAGCCTGGTCGCGCGGGCGAGTTCCGTGCGGGAGAGCGGCAGTGTGGACGAGGCGGTGGTCCTGCTGGATCAGGCTGACAGCCTCTGGCGTGGCGAGCCGCTCGCCGGAATCAGCGCCTATTGGGCTGAGCAAGTGCGCACCGAAGTTGGCGAGAAGTGCCTGGCGGCCGCCCGGCTACGGGCAGAGATCCTCCTGGGGGAAGGGCGCTTCGCGGACGCGGTTCCCGGGCTGTTGAGGCTGGCCGGCGAACGGGCCGGCGACGAAGCACTTGTCGAGCAACTGGCACTCGCGCTGCACGGCAGCGGACGCACCGCGGATGCGGCCCAGTTGCTGCAGAGCACACAGCATCGGATGGTCCGCCAACTGGGTACCGACGCGAGCCCCCGACTGCAGCGTATCCATCAGGAGATCCTGTCAGGGACCCCGGCGCGGGCTCTGCTGCCGAAAGAGGCACCGGCGTCGCGGCCGTCCCGGACACGTCGGTCGGTCACGGGGAACCTCCCCAGGGATGTCCCGTGGGTCGGCCGACATGAAGAAGTCCGTCGGCTCACCGCGGCTCTCTGCGAGGCGGCTGACTGTGCGCGGCCGGTCGTCACGGTCGAGGCGATCAGCGGTATGGGTGGTATGGGCAAGACCTCCCTGGCAGTGCATGTGGCTCACCAGTTGAGCGACCGCTTTCCCGACGGCCGACTGTATGTCGATCTCCGCGCGCATGCCTCCGACCAGGCACCGCTGGACACGGCCGGGGCGCTCACCATCTTGTTGCGCCTTCTGGCCACGGCCCCGCACAACCTGCCGCACAACGTCGATGAGCTGGCGTCACTGTGGCGGACCACCACGCAAGACCGCCGGATGCTGGTGATTCTGGACGATGCGGTAGGGGCTGAGCAGATCAAGCCCCTCCTCCCCGCCTCTCCGTCTGCGGTGGTCATCGTCACCAGCCGTCAACGGATCACCGGCTTGCCTGGCGTGCGGCCGATGCCCTTGGAGGGTTTGCCGCACGACGAGGCGACAGCCCTGTTCGAGCACCGCCTCGGCCCGCACCAGTTGGCGAGCCGCGCCGACTCCGCCGAGATAGCCCGGCTGTGCAGCTACGTACCGCTGGCCATCGAGCTGGTGGCCAGTCGGCTGCTGTCCCGCCCGTCCTGGACCAATGCCGACCTGCTGAGGCAGCTGAAGGGAAGTGGGGGTGGGCACCTCGCGGAGATCCATGACGGCGAACGATGGCTGATGCACATCTTCGCGCTGTCGTACCGAGCCCTGGCACCGCTGCAAAGACTGGTGTTCCGCCGTGTCGGATGGCACTTCGGGACCGAGTTCGGGCCACCGGCCGCAGCGGCGCTGGCCGGCGTCTCCGTGGAAGTGGCCGAACGTACGCTGGAGGAGCTCAACGCCCGCCACCTCGTCATCGAGCCGTCCCCGCATCGCTTCCGCATGCATGACCTCCTTCGGGAATTCGCCCGCACGCTGGCCGACGAGGGACTGCCGAACGACATCGGCAGCGACTCGGCCTCCGAAGCGCGGCACGCACTCCGGCGATTGGTGGTGCACTACCTCCGCGTGGCGGACAAGGCCGACCGCCTGGCCTACCCGTTCCGTTCGCGCCTGGCGCTGAACCTGGCGGACACCGGGGTGGCTGATCACGATGTCCGAGGCCTCCCGGTACTCAGGGATTCCGACGAGGCCCACCAGTGGTTCGTCACCGAAGGCGGGAACCTGCTGGCCGCCCTGGAGTACACCCGAGCTCGCGCCTCGGTCGGGTCCCTGGCCCTGATGGTCCACGTGCTCGCCGGCTTCCTTGACGTGGAGGGATACCTCGCAACGGGCGGGCCCCTGCTGCGCAGTGCCGTCACACACTGGCAGACCGTGGGCGACGACTCCGCGCGGGCGCGCGCTCTTCTCGATCTCAGTACGGTGTGTGCCCATGGCGGTCACTATGAAGAGGCCCGTACAACGGCGAGTGAGGCCTTGCGGATAGCGCGTACGTTGGCGGACTCGGAGTTGGAGAGCGAGTCCATACACCAGCTGACGATCCCGCTGTGGCACACCGGCCGGTATGCGACGGCTCTGGAACTGCAGAAACACTCCCTGAGCCTCAGATTGCGTACCGGGGATGCTCTGCAGGTTGCGCGAAGTTACAACCTCCTCGGCATCACGTATCTCCATCTGGATCAGAACGACGACTCGCTGGAATGCTTTCTGCGGGCGCTCTCCGGCTTTTCACGTGTCGGCGATCAAGTGGGCCGGTATCGGACGCTGAACAATGTGGCAGAGCTCCAGCAGAAGAGGGGGAACCTGGTTGAGGCTGAGCAGGCTTATCGCGAAGCCATGGAGATTTCGAAGCGCATCGGGAGCAGGGGCGACCATGCGACTCTCGAAATGAATTTAGCCAGCGTACTCACCGCCTCCGGGAAGGCTGAGGAAGCGCTCCTGCTGTATGAGAAGGCTTTGCCGGCGCTGCGCAGCATTGCGGACGTCCGGGGAGAGGTTATCGCGCGCAACGGTATGGGCAGAGCCCTCCGGGCGATCGGCCGCAGCGAGGAGGCACTGCCCCATCATGTCGCTGCGCTCTCGTCCGTACGGCGCATCCAAGCCGCCGGCGAGGAGGCCGTGGTCCTCCATGACCTGGGCTGCGCTGAACAGGACACCGGACGGTTTCAGCAGGCAGCGGTGCATCTAGAGGCCAGCCTCGGCATCAGTCGGCGCATCGGGGCACGTGCGGAAGAGTCCCGTACGCGCCGGGCGCTGGTACGCCTTCGGCAGATGAGGGGACTGCCCACGGATGCAGGTCCGGGGCCCGGGGGCCAAGGCGCCCAAAAGGATCAATAAGTCCCTTATCCGCCTCAATGCAAATTGCCATCTCAGGCCGAACGGGATGCATTGGCGGGTTTCGCACTCCGCATTTGCCAAAAGCATATGCCAATTGCTGCGTTGTGCATGCTCTTTGGGGGCTCCAGTTGCCGCGTCCGCGTTGCCGTCAAGCGATTTGCGTTGATCGCCGGCATGAGTAATAGTCCCTCCCGGAGGCAGGGAATCGGCGTCGAAAGTCGATTCCGTAGGCAGTTGGTGCTGCCCTGCTGTTTCGGGAAAAGAAGGGAAAGCACGTGTCCCGTACCGCATGGGCTCTCGGTGTCACAGCCGCGACCGTGGTGGTCGCCAGTGCCCTGTCTGCTGTAGCGGTCGCCTCATCGGGAGATGACGGCAGGCGTCAGGAAGCAAAAGCTGGAGTGTGCATGCCGTATCTTGCTGCCGGCGCCGCGAAGTCGGCGAACGTGGACCGTCAGGCGGCGAACGGTCGATCGGCGTGACGCATGACCGGCGTACTGCCCGGCTCGTCGTCTGATGCGACTCCTTGCGCCGGCGCCGTGGGCCGTTACGCCGGTCGTTCTTGAGTGTCAGGAGCGGTAGGGCGGCGGGAGAAACCGGGGTTACGCCGTAGACCGGGCCCGGCTCCGAAGGGGCCGGGCGAGGGGCGCCTGACGGGCGAAAGCCCACGCCAGGCGCCCGTCGTCATGCGTTTAGAAGAACCCCAGCTTCTTCGGCGAGTACGACACCAGCAAGTTCTTCGTCTGCTGGTAGTGGTCCAGCATCATCTTGTGGGTTTCGCGGCCGATGCCGGACTGTTTGTAGCCACCGAAGGCGGCGTGGGCCGGGTAGGCGTGGTAGCAGTTGGTCCAGACGCGGCCGGCCTGGATGGCGCGGCCGGCGCGGTAGGCGGTGGAGCCGTCGCGGGTCCAGACGCCGGCGCCGAGGCCGTAGAGGGTGTCGTTGGCGATGCCGATGGCGTCGTCGAAGTCGGCGAAGGGGGCCACCGCGACCACCGGGCCGAAGATCTCCTCCTGGAAGACCCGCATGTCGTTGTTGCCCTCGAAGACGGTGGGGCGGACGTAGTAGCCGCCCTCCAGTTCGCCGCCGAGTTCGGCGCGGGTGCCACCGGTCAGGATGCGGGCGCCCTCCTTCTGACCGATGTCCAGGTAGGAGAGGATCTTTTCGAGCTGGTCGTTGGACGCCTGGGCGCCGATCATGGTGTCGGTGTCCAGCGGGTGGCCCTGGACGATCTTCTCCGTACGGGCCACGCCGGCCGCCAGGAAGTCGTCGTAGTGGCCGCGCTGGATCAGGGCGCGGGACGGGCAGGTGCACACCTCGCCCTGGTTGAGGGCGAACATGGTGAAGCCCTCCAGCGCCTTGTCGAGGAAGTCGTCGTCGGCGGCGGAGACGTCGTCGAAGAAGAGGTTGGGGCTCTTGCCGCCCAGTTCGAGCGTCACCGGGCGCAGGTTCTCGGAGGCGTACTGCATGATCAGCCGGCCGGTCGTGGTCTCACCGGTGAAGGCGATCTTGGCGACCCGGGGGCTGGACGCCAGCGGCTTGCCGGCCTCGACGCCGAAGCCGTTGACGATGTTGACCACGCCGGGCGGCAGCAGGTCCGCGACCAGGCTCATCCAGAAGTGCAGGGAGGCGGGGGTCTGTTCGGCCGGTTTCAGGACGACCGCGTTGCCGGCCGCCAGCGCCGGGGCGAGCTTCCAGGCGGCCATCAGGATCGGGAAGTTCCACGGGATGATCTGGGCGACCACGCCGAGCGGCTCGTGGAAGTGGTAGGCGACGGTGTCCTCGTCGATCTCCGACAGCGAGCCCTCCTGGGCCCGGAGCGCCCCCGCGAAGTAGCGGAAGTGGTCGACCGCGAGGGGGATGTCGGCCGCCAGGGACTCGCGTACCGGCTTGCCGTTCTCCCAGCTCTCGGCGACCGCGAGGGCTTCGAGGTTCGCCTCCATCCGGTCGGCGATCCGGAGGAGGACGGCGGCGCGGTCGGCGGCCGCGGTACGGGCCCAGCCGGGCGCGGCCGCGTGCGCGGCGTCCAGTGCCCGCTCGACGTCCTCGGCGGTGCCGCGGGCGATTTCCGTGAACGGCGCTCCGTTGACCGGCGTCGGATTCTCGAAGTACCGGCCCGATGCGGGCGCCACGAACTCGCCGCCGATCCAGTGGTCGTAACGCGGCAGATAGCTCATCACGGCATCGGCGGAACCCGGGCTGGCGTAACGGGCCATGAGGCGGCCTCCCCATCACTCTCGGCGCTGTTGCCCGCCGCTCCCGTGCGGCGGGCGATGGGCGCACCCTAGGGCCGCGGAGGTTGCCGGAACGTTGCGACCCGCGCGGCGGCCGGGGCGGGCACCGCGCCGTCGGGCAGGCCGTACTCGGCGCGCAGCCGGTCCGCGGTGGCGCGCGGGGCGCCGCGGGCCGGTGACCGCTCCGGCAGCGCGTCCACCAGGGCCTCCCAGACCTCCAGGTCGTCCTCGCCCCACGGCGTACGGGACCACGCGCCCAGCAGCCCCGGATCGCGCCCGGCGAGCAGTGCGGCGCGCAGCCGGTCCGCAGCTGCGTCCCGCAGTCGCCGCACGCCGGGCGCCTCCGACGACGGCAGCGGCGGGCCGCCGTAACCGTCCAGCGCGGACCACGGATCGCCGGCCGCCAGCCGTTCCTCGACCGTGCCGAGATCGGTCTCCACCGGCCGGCTCAGGCGGTACGGACGCGAGTGCAGCAGCCCGCCGACGAGCTGCCGCAGCCGGGACAGCTCGGCGCGCAGCGTCACCGGGCGCACCTCGCGCTCGCCGTACAGCTGCACCGCGAGCTGATCACCCGTCAGGCCCGCGGGATGGCGGGCCAGCAGCAGCACGATCTCGCTGTGCCGGCGTCCGAGCCGCAGCCGCCGGCCGTCGACGACCAGCAGCGCCTCGTCCCGGCCGAGTACGGACAGGCACGCGCCCGGTTCCGGCGCCCCGGCCGCGAGATGGGCCTCCGCGGCCCGGGCGGTGGCCTGCACCAGGGCCAGGCTGTGCGGGCTCGCCAGATGGTCGCCGCCGGTGATGTCCACCGCGCCCAGCAGCCGCCCGGTCCGCGGATCGTGCAGCGGCGCGGCGGCACAGGTCCAGCGCTGCACCTGCCGGTTGTAGTGCTCGGCGGCGAAGATCTGCACGGCGTGGTCGGCGGCGAGCGCGGTGCCGGGGGCGTTGGTGCCGGCGTGCGGCTCGTCCCAGCGCGCGCCGACCACGAAGTTCATCCGCTCGGCGCTGCGCCGCACCCCGCGGTGCCCCTCCACCCACAGCAGCCGCCCCTGCTGGTCGCAGACGGCCAGCAGATGCGCCCCGTCCTGCGCGAAGCTGCCCAGCAGGTCCCGGAAGACGGGCATCGCGCGGGCCAGTGGATGGCTCTCGCGGTGGGCCCGGAGCGCCGCGTCGTCCAGCTCGATCGGCGCGGCGCCGTCCCACGCGGCCCGCGCGTGTGCGGACCGGCGCCAGGACTCGGCGACGACCCGGCGGACCGGCGGGGCGACGGTCCCGTCGGCCAGGAACGCGGCATGGGCCCGGCGCACCGTGCGGGTGCGTTCCACCGGATCGGCGCCGGCCTCCATCGCCAGCCAGGGGTTGACCACGTGTCACCTCTCCGCAGCGGCTCCTGCACCGTACGTGCCGATGGTGCTCGGCCGGAACGGAACCGTAAACCCCGCCTGTCCGCCGTCGCTCAGGCGTGCCGGGTTCCCGCCCGCAGCCGCAGGCCGTCCGCCGTGATCAGATCCGAGGTGATCAGGGCCTGTTCGGCGTCCACGTCCGTCATGTAGACGAACGGCGGCACGACCGGCGGGACCGGGAGGGTGTCGGGGGTGAAGGTCAGGCAGAGCACGCCCTCCAGGCAGCAGCTGAACCTGGTGAGATAGAGGGTCACCTCGCCCTTGAGGCTCAACGTGTCCGCCTTCAGGGCGAGTTGGGGGCCGGTGCGGTCGCGGGTGATCAGGCGGTAGTCGGTCAGGGACGCCGCCTTCATCCGCAGCACCATCGCCGTGACCGGGCCGTCGGCGGTCGGCACCTCCGCCACCCCGGCCAGGGTGAAGCCCTGCGGCGCGAACATCGTGGTGGTCACGGTCGGCGGGCGCGGCGGCGCGGGGATCCCGCCGGCCGCACGGGCCTGCGGAGCCGGGCCGCCGACCGCGGCGAGCAGCGCGGCCGGCAGACCCACGGCGAGCACCTTGGTGACCGTACGGCCGGCGTCCCGTGCCCGGGCGCCGCCCTCGGCACCGCCGGCGCCCTCCGGCCGGGCCGGGGTCCAGCCGAAGCCCATGGCGCCGCCGGCGATCCCCAGGCCCATGCCCACCAGGAAGCCGCCGAGGTTGGTCGCGGCGAAGGAGAGGACGGAGAGGATCAGGGCGTTGATGCTGACGTAGTGGTGCGCGGCGGGGGCGCACCACAGGAACAGGCCCGCCACCATCAGCGCCAGCCCGATGCCCAGCGCCGCCAGCCCGCCGAGGCCCAGGCTCACCAGGACACCCAGTGGCGACAGCGGGACCAGCAGCAGCTCCGCGCCGCCGAGCAGGAGCAGCAGCCCGGCCCAGAACGGGCGGGTCCGGCGCCAGCGGCGCAGCCGGGCCCGCCGGTCCGGCCAGGGCAGCTGCCGTTCCAGCCAGGTCCCGCACCGGGCGCGCGGTGCGCTCAGAAACACTTCCGGCCGTCCAGGCTCACGCTCACCCGCAGCCCCTTGAGGCGGAAGTTCCCGCCGGTGGCCGACCAGGCGTGGGACCGGACGCCGGCGACCTCGATGTCACCGGCCTGGAGCCCGAACGCGCCCTTCGGGCCGTGCACCCCCGGTACGGCGTCCAGCGAGGAGGCGTCCCGGCCGATCTGGGCGGTGCCGAACCGGGCGTCGCCGACCAGGTCCGCACCGTCGATGACCAGGCTGTCGGCGCTGACCGGACCGGCCGGACCGCCCGCGGTCAGCTTGAAGACGACCGTGCCCACCGGCGTCCGCACCTGCGCCGACTGGCAGATGTCGGCGAGCGATGCCTTGCCGATGCCCAGCAGCGCCACCGGGTGTCCCCGGCCGTCGGTGTCCCGGTCGGTGTGGACGTACGAGGCCAGGCCGCTGCTGGTCAGCCGGCCCGACGAGACCTGGAAGTGGGTGCCGGAGACGGCGAAGGAGGCGGCCAGCGCGCCCTGCGCCATCACCGTCGCCAACGCGCCCACGGCGAACACCGCGGGCAGCGCCACCACGGCGGTCTTCTTCCATGAGGTTCGCCCCTCGGGCGAGATGTTCGTCGTTGAGCTCACTGCGTCCTCCCCGGGGCAGCGGTCGAATGCGCGAGGGAAGTGCCGGTGGAGCCCTGCGGAGTGCGGCCGCCGCAGGTGGTGACGCTCTGTCATACTGCCTGAAACGCTTGGCAGTTGGAGACTAGGGCGGATTTTGAATAAGAGTCAACAGCGCGGTGCGAGCGGCTCCCCGGCCGCTCGCGGCACCGTGCGCTCCCAGGCGCGCCGCGCCGAACTGATAGCCACCGGACGGAAGTTGTTCGCCGACACCTCCTACGACGCGCTGTCGATGGACGACATCGCCCGCCAGGCCGGCGTCGCCAAGGGCCTGATCTACTACTACTTCACGAACAAGCGCGGCTATTACCTCGCGATCATCGAGGACGCGGTGGCCGAGCTCGTCGAGCGGGCCGGCGCCACCCATGACCTGCCGCCGGTCGAACGCGTCCAGCGCACCGTCGACGGCTATCTGCGCTACGCCCAGCACCACCAGGCCGCCTACCGCACCATCGTCACCGGCGGGGTCGGCTTCGACGCGGAGGTCATGGCGATCCGCGACACGGTGCGTGCCCGGTTGCTCGGCACCATCGCGCTCGGCGCCTGGGGCCGTACCGACATCCCGCCGCTCGCCCGCACCGCGCTGACCGGCTGGCTCTCCAGCGTCGAGGGCGTCACCCTGGACTGGATCGGGGAACAGGAGCTGCCCCGCGAGACGGTGGTGGCGCTGCTGGTGCGCGGGCTGGGCGACACCCTCCGGCTGATCGAGGAGTTCGAACCGGCCTGCCCGGCCCCGCCGCGGCCGCCCGCCTGAGGCCGGCGGGGCGGCATGCCGGACGGGCGGGAGGCCGCCACCTCCCGCCCGTCCGCGTTCCTTGTCCCGACGGCTAGTTGATGGCCTTGATCAGCTCGCCGTTGGTGGTGTCACCGCTCAGTTCCCAGAAGAACGTGCCGCCCAGGCCCTGGGCGTTCTTGAAGGCCATCTTGGTCCCGATGGTCTCCGGGGTGTCGTAACTCCACCACTGGTCACCGCACTTGGCGTAGGCGGTGCCGCCCACCTTGCCGGTGGCCGGGCAGCGGGTCTTGAGCACCTTGTAGTCGTCGATGCCGGCCTCGTACTTGCCCGGCGCCGCGCCGGTCGCCGTGCCGCCCGGCGCGTCCTGGGTGACGCCCGACCAGCCACGGCCGTAGAAGCCGATGCCCAGCAGCAGCTTGCTCGCCGGCACCCCGAGGCTCTTCAGCTTGGTGATGGTGTCGGTGGTGTTGAAGCCGGCCTTGGGGATGCCGCTGTACGACGAGAGCGGGGAGTGCGGTGCGGTCGGGCCCTTGGCGTCCCAGGCGCCGAAGTAGTCGTACGTCATCGGGTTGTACCAGTCGACGTACTGGGCCGCGCCCGCGTAGTCGGCGGCCTCCATCTTGCCGCCGGCCGAGGCGTCCGCGGTGATCGCCGCGGTCACCAGGTTGTTCTGGCCGAACTTCGCCCGCAGCGCCTTCATGACGCCCGTGAAGGCGTCCTTCCCGCTGGTGTCGCAGGTCAGCCCGCAGGCGTTGGGGTACTCCCAGTCGATGTCGATGCCGTCGAAGACGTCCGCCCAGCGCGGGTCCTCGACCAGGTCGTAGCAGGACTGGGCGAAGGCGGCCGGGTTCTTGGCGGCCTCGCCGAAGCCGCCGGACCAGGTCCAGCCGCCGAAGGACCAGATCACCTTGAGGCCCGGGTGCAGCTTCTTGAGCTTCCTGAGCTGGTTGAAGTTGCCGCGCAGCGCACCGGCGTCCCAGGTGTCCGCCTTGCCGTCGACGCTCTGGTCGGCGGTGTAGGCCTTGTCGTAGTCGGCGTAGGAGTCACCGATGGCGCACCTGCCGCCCTGGACGTTGCCGAAGGCGTAGTTGATGTGCGTCAGCTTGGCCGCCGACCCGGACGTCTCGATGTTCTTGACGTGGTAATTGCGGTCGTAGACACCCCAGTTGGTGAAGTATCCGACCACCTTGCCGCCCGCCGCGGCCGGCTTCGCCGTGGGGACGGCGGCCGCGGAGGAGTGGTGGGTGCCCGACGGGTGGGCCGAGGCCGGTCCGGCGAGCAGGGTGCCGGCCAGCGCCGCGGTACACAGCGCGGTGGCGGCGGCGATCAGCCGGCGCGGCGATCGCATCCGGTGCGGTCTGAGCATGTCGTCTCCTCGGAGGGGGGCGAGGGGGAAGCCTTGATGACCTGCGTTCCGAATTGGCATGAACGCGTTGAACGTTGAGGAGAAGGTAGAAGGACTAGACCAGTGCGTCAATGGTTCGGACCAATTTCACCGAGGGGCGGTAGCGGCACCGCGTGCCTTCCGGGTAGCGGGCCGGAACCCGTACCCGCTGTTGATCAACCCGTGACGCGGGGCCGCCGATCGGGCATACTCCTAGCGCCACAGCCGCAGGTCATCGCCTTCCGAGACCCGGAAAGCGATCATCGGCCTGGCACCACGGAAACGGCGCCGCCGCCCACCCCGCGCGCGTGTCGCCGCAGCGCCCGACAGGGAGGAGAGCGCCGCCATGACCGAGTACGGCCCCCGGCCGGTGGACCGCAGGCTGCCCACGGAGGAAGCCCGCGACCTGATGACGCTCGTGCGAGAGCTCGCCGAGCGCGAGATCAGGCCGACCGCCGCCGAGGAGGAGGACGCCGGCCGCTTCCCCCGCGAGACCTTCCGGCTGCTGTCGGAATCCGGACTGCTCTCACTGCCCTACGACGAGGAATTCGGCGGGGGCGGCCAGCCCTACGAGGTCTACCTCCAGGTCGTCGAGGAGCTCGCGGCCGCCCGCCTCACCGTCGGCCTCGGCGTCAGCGTGCACACCCTCGCCTGCCACGCCCTCGCCGGCTACGGCACGAAGGAACAGCGCGCCGAACACCTCCCCGCCATGCTCGGTGGCGGCCTGCTGGGCGCCTACTGCCTCTCCGAGCCGTCCTCCGGCTCCGACGCCGCCTCGCTGACCACCCGCGCCGAGCGCGAGGGCGACACTTGGACCCTGAGCGGCACCAAGGCCTGGACCACCCACGGCGGCGTGGCCGACTTCTACACCGTCCTGGCCCGTACCGGCGGCAGCGGCGCCCACGGCATCACCGCCTTCCTCGTCCCCGGCGACGCCGACGGCCTGAGCGCCGCCGCCCCCGAGCGCAAGATGGGCATGAAGGGTTCCCCGACCGCCCAGCTGCACTTCGACGGCGTCCGCGTCCCCGACGCCCGCCGCATCGGCGACGAGGGCCAGGGCTTCGCCATCGCGCTGTCCGCCCTGGACTCCGGCCGCCTGGGCATCGCCGCCTGCGCCGTCGGCCTCGCACAGGCGGCGCTGGACGAGGCGCTGTCGTACACCGCCGAGCGCCGGCAGTTCGGCCGCCCCCTGGTGGACTTCCAGGGCCTGCGCTTCATGCTGGCCGACATGGCCACCCAGATCGAGGCCGGCCGGGCGCTCTACCTCACCGCCGCCCGGCTGCGCGACGCCGGTCTGCCGTTCTCCAAGGAGGCGGCGATGGCCAAGCTATTCTGCACCGACACCGCGATGCGGGTCACCACCGACGCCGTCCAGCTCCTCGGCGGCTACGGCTACACCCTCGACTTCCCGGTCGAGCGCTACATGCGCGAGGCCAAGGTCCTCCAGATCGTCGAGGGCACCAACCAGATCCAGCGGATGGTCATCGCCCGCCACCTCGCGGGCCCGGAAGGCCGCTGATCCCCACCGGGCGGGCCGGCGTACCCGGCCCGCCCGCCGCTGTCGACACCCCTCACCCCGACCGGGGTCTGGCCGTCCGCGCCGAGCTGACGTACCGTCAACTCCCCGCCGCGGCCCGCGAGTCCGGGCGGTGCCCGGCCTGCCCGAGCGCCCAGGAGGAGAAGTGTCCGACCGTCCCATCGCGCTCGACGAATACCCGATCCACCAGGTTCCGCTGTCCCTGCGGCACGTCGCCACCGGCGACCGCAACGCCTACGACCGGTGCATCTTCCACGTCCTGGACCACTCGGGCCGGGCCCTGCTGATCGCCGGCCTCGGCGTCTACCCCAACACCGGGGTGATCGACGCCTACGCCACCCTCCGCCTCGGCGACCGGCTGCACGCCGTACGGGCCTCCGACGCGCTCACCGACGACCGGATGGCGCTCACCGTCGGCCCGCTCACGATCATTGTCGAGGAGCCGCTCGCCCGGCTGCGGCTGACCTGCGCCGCGGACCCCGGCGACCCGGACGGCCTGGCGTACGACCTGACCTGGACCGCGGCCTTCCCGGCGACCTGGGAACCGCACCACACCCAGTACCGCGGCGACCGGCTGACGCTCCAGGCCCGCCGGTTCGTCCAGGCGGGCACCTGCACCGGCCGCATCCGCGTCGCGGGGGAGGAGATCGCCGTCACGGCGGGGGAGTGGACCGGGACCCGCGACCGCAGCTGGGGTGTGCGGCCGATCCCCGGCGAGGACCCCGGCCGGGCCGGGGAGGAGCTGCGGCCCGAGGGCTTCCACTGGATCTGGTGCCCGGTCCGCTTCGACGACCGGTTCGTCATGGTCATCGTCCAGGAGGACGCCGACGGGTACCGCACCCTGAACGAGGCGCGGCTGGTCCGCCCGGACCGCCCCGACGCCCAACTCGGCTGGCCCCACACGGACATCACCTACCGGCCCGGCACCCGGCACCCCGAGCGCGCGGTCGTGCACCTCACCGGCCCGGCCCGCGAACCCCTGGACCTCACCGCCGAGATCCTCACCTCCTCGCCCCTGGCCGTCGGCGCCGGCTATCCCCCCGCCGACCCCGACGGTGACTGGCAGCACGGCACCTGGCGCGGCCGCGGCTGGACCGACCGGCGCAGCTACGACCTCAAGGACCCGGCGGCACACCCCCATGCCGCCTACGGCGTCACCGACCACGCCGCCCGCTTCACCCTCGACGGCCGCACCGGCTACGGGATCTTCGAGCACGGCAGCTTCGGGCGCCACGACCCCAGCGGTTTCACCGGCTACGCGGCGGTGGCCCCGGAGGCGGACCGATGAGCACCGCGCCCCGGCCCCGCACCACCACCCGCGACCCCGGCGAGCTCACCTCCCGGCTCACCGCCTGGCTCGGTACCCGACTCCCCGGCGCCCGCGCCACCCACACCACCGTCCCCGGCTCCAACGGCATGTCCAGCGAGACGCTGCTCTTCGACATCGAGCACCCCGGGGCCCCGTCCCCCACGCTCTCGACGGCGCTCGAACCGGGAGGGACCCCCCTCTCCTGCGCGCTGCGGCTGGCCGCCGACCCGGCCGCGTACACCGTCTTCCCGCGCTACGACATGCCCCGCCAGTACCGCACCATGCGGCTGGTCGCCGCGCACACCGACCTCCCGGTGCCCCGCACGCTCTGGCTGGAGGAGGACCCGGCGTACCTCGGCGCCCCGTTCTTCGTCATGGCCCGGGCCGACGGCCGGGTGCCGCCGGACGTCATGCCCTATACGTACGAGGGGAATTGGCTCTCCGGAGCCACCGACGCCGAACGCGACCGGCTGGAGGCCGCCAGCGTCGGGGTGCTCGCCCGGCTCCACGACCAAGTCCCGCTCGCCGAGGCCGACTTCCTGGCCGCCGCCGGAACCGGGAGCGCCCTGCGGCGGCACGTCGCGGCCCAACGCGCCTACTACGCCTGGGTCGTCGCGGGAAAGCCCCGCTCGCCGCTGATCGAGCGCGGCTTCGCCTGGCTCGCCGACCACTGGCCCGCCGACCCCGGCGAGACCGTCCTGACCTGGGGCGACGCCCGGATCGGCAACATCGTCTACGACGGTTTCGAACCCGCCGCCGTACTCGACTGGGAAATGGCCGCGCTCGGGCCCCGGGAACTGGACCTGGGCTGGATGATCTACCTCCACCGCTTCTTCCAGGACCTCACGGAGGGCAGCGGCCAGCGGGGACTGCCCGGCTTGCTGCGCCGGGACGCCGTCGAGAGCCGCTACGCCCGGCTCACCGGGCACACCCCGCGCGACATGGAGTTCCACACCCTCTACGCGGCGCTGCGGCACGCCGTCGTGATGCTGAGAGTGGCCTACCGACAGGTGCACTTCGGGGAGGTGCCGGTACCGGAGGACGCCGATGCGCTGATCCTTCACCGGGCCAGTCTGGAGGCGATGATCGAGGGCCGGTACTGGTGAGCCGCTGAGGCCGGGCCCTGGGCCCCGTACGCGTACGAGGACCGCCGCGGCCGCCGGACGGCCGCGGGCGGGAGGTCAGGCGCTGCGGCGCATCCGCGGCACCCGCAGCGGACGGGTGCCGGGCCCGCCGATGTGCGAGAACGGCTGGCGGCGCCAGTCCAGGCCCTCCGGCAGGGTCAGCAGCACGGCCGCGTCCTGCTCCTGGGCGTCCAGCGCGTCCTCGGTCTCCGGGGCCTCGGCCACCGGGCGGCCGGAACCCTGGCACACCGTCAGTCCGAACGGGTTCCACGGAGTCGGGCACAGCGCGTGCTCGGGAAGGGTGTCCTCGTCCGCCAGCAGCGCGATCGGCTGCAGGCAGTCGGGGCAGGTCACCCGGTAGATCTCGAAGGTGTCGAAGGCGTCGTACGCGTCGTCGTCGCCGGAACTGTCGCCCTCCTGGGCGCCGATGTTCGCGGCGGCGGAGTCCTGCTGAAGGCGTCGCATGATGTCCATCCCCCTCGGGTGGGCCGCGGGGACCGCTGACTTCCTTGACGGGCGGTCCTGGCCACCACCAGCAATTCCCTTCATGCCGCGCGCATAATCGCGGCTGCCCCGCGGACACGGGTTCACCCATGTGGCATTGGTCACACGAGAGGGCGCGGAGGTGTCCACGATCCGGCGCGCGATGCGCATACGCGCCCGCGCACAGTAGGTTGAACGGGTGGAGGAGTTGGACCGACAAATCGTGGATCTGCTCGTCAAGGACGGGCGGATGAGCTACACCGACCTGGGCAAGGCCACCGGCCTGTCCACCTCGGCGGTGCACCAGCGGGTGCGCCGCCTGGAGCAGCGCGGTGTGATCCGCGGCTACGCCGCGATCGTGGACCCGGAAGCCGTGGGCCTGCCGCTCACCGCCTTCATCTCGGTCAAACCCTTCGATCCCAGCGCCCCCGACGACATCGCCGACCGGCTCGCCGAGGTCCCGGAGCTGGAGGCCTGCCACAGCGTCGCCGGCGACGAGAACTACATCCTCAAGGTCCGGGTCGCCACCCCGCTCGAACTGGAGCACCTGCTCACCCGCATCCGCAGCCTCGCCGGGGTCTCGACCCGCACCACCGTCGTGCTGTCCACCCCGTACGAGTCCCGCCCGCCGCGCATCTGACCGGAAGCACACCCTGGGGCACCCCCTGCGTGCGGAGCGTGCCCACGCAGGGGCCAGACTGTCCGGTATGAGCGAGCACATCCCCGATCCGGCTTCTCCCCGCACCGTTCTGCTGCGCGGCGGTGAGGTGCACAGTCCCGCCGACCCCTTCGCCACCGCCATGGTCGTGGAGGGTGACCGCATCGCCTGGGTCGGCGAGGAGGGTGCGGCGGACTCGTTCGCCGACGGCGTCGACGAGGTCGTCCGGCTGGACGGGGCGCTGGTCGCCCCGGCGTTCACGGACGCACATGTGCACACCACGGCCACCGGGCTCGCCCTCACCGGCCTCGACCTGCTCGGCGTCACCTCGCTGTCCGACGCGCTGGCCCGGGTCCGTGCCTACGCCGACGCCCGCCCCGCCGACCGGATCCTGCTCGGGCACGGCTGGGACGCCAGCGCCTGGCCCGAGGGCCGCCCGCCGTCCCGCGCCGAACTGGACGCCGCCACCGGCGGCCGGCCGCTCTACCTCACCCGGGTCGACGTGCACTCCGCGGTCGTCACCACCGCCCTGCTGGACCTGGTCCCCGGCATCCGCGACCGCGTGGGGTTCCGCGCCGACGCCCCGCTGACCGGCGACGCCCACCACGCGGTCCGCCGCGCCGCGTTCGCCACCGTCACCCCCGCCCAGCGCGCCGAGGCGCAGGCCGCCACACTGGCCCGGGCCGCCGCCCTCGGCATCGGCAGCATCCACGAATGCGCCGGCCCGCAGATCTCCGGCGAGGACGACTTCACCGCACTGCTCGCCCTCGCCCGGCAGGGGACCGGCCCCCGCGTCGTCGGTTACTGGGCCGAGCTGGTCGCATCCGCAAAGGACGCCGAACGGATCCGTGAGCTCGGCGCGATCGGCGCCGCGGGCGATCTGTTCGCCGACGGCTCGCTGGGCTCGCACACCGCCCATCTGCACGCCCCGTACGCGGACGCCGACCACACCGGCACCGCGCAGCTCGACGCCGACGCGGTCGCCGCCCACGTCGCCGCCTGCACCGAGGCCGGACTGCAGGCCGGCTTCCACGCCATCGGCGACGCCGCCCTGACCGGCGTCGTCGACGGCGTACGGGCCGCCGCCGAGCGGGTGGGAACGGACCGGATCCGGGCCGCCCGGCACCGCGTCGAACACGCCGAGATGCTCACCGGGGCCACCCTCGCCGGCTTCGCCGAACTGGCCCTCACCGCCTCCGTCCAGCCCGCCTTCGACGCGGCCTGGGGCGGCTCCGACGGCATGTACGCCGCCCGCCTCGGCGCCGAGCGGGCCGCCACCCTCAACCCGTACGCCGCGCTGCTCAAGGCCGGTGTGCCGCTCGCCCTGGGCTCCGACAGCCCGGTCACCGCGCTCGACCCCTGGGGCACCGTGCGCGCCGCGGTCTTCCACCGCACCCCCGCCCACGGCATCTCCGCCCGCGCCGCCTTCACCGCCCACACCCGGGGCGGCTGGCGGGCCGTCGGCCGGGACGACGCGGGCGTCCTGGTGCCCGGCGCGCCCGCCGACTACGCGGTCTGGCGCACCGGCGACCTGGTCGTCCAGGCGCCCGACGAGCGGGTGGAGCGCTGGTCCACCGACCCCCGCTCGGGCACCCCCGGCCTGCCCGATCTCACGCCGGGCCGGGACCTCCCGGTGTGCCTGCGCACGGTCGTCGGCGGCCGCACGGTCTTCGGGCCGCCGAACGAGTGACATCGGGCGGGCAGGTCCCTTCGCGGCCCGCGCTTGCCGCTACTCGCCCCACCAGGGGCCGCTCGTTGCTGACCTGGGACGACGCGAAAACGACGCAGGCGGAGCACCTGTTGACAGCAGCCGGTCGGCGGCCGGTAGGTTCGGCCGAGTCCACCACAGGACGTCCGACCGGGAGACCTCCGCGCAGTCGTCGAACGCAGCTGGGCCATGGGGCGGTGCGCCGCGGCACACCGCCACTGGGAGCCAGGTCCAGCACCAGCGGTACGGGGCGACGGAGGGTTTCGGCTGGTCGGCAGGTGCGACCCGGGTGGGGCCCGGACGCTCAGTAGACAACGGCTCTCGGTCGACCCGCAGCCAGCGGGTCCCAGGTCGGCCCGAAGGGCGCCCGGGCCCCTATCCGCACCCGTCTCCCGCGTTCTTCACCTTCTGCGCACCCCGCACCCACGATTCCGGTCATCCGATGTACGGTCAGCTCACATACGCATGACCTGCTGCAGGAAGGCCCGTGACCGTGCCGTCGGGTTCCGACACCACCCAAGAAGCCGTGCGCGGCCCCTCGCCCGACGGCGCGGCGCCGCCCGTCGCGACCGATGCCCCGGCCGCCTCCGTCCGCCCGGGACGGGCCCGCCGCCTGCTCTCCCTGGTACGCCGGGAGGCGCTGCGCACCGGCCTCGCGGTGGTCTCCGGCGTCGCACTGGGCCTGGCCTTCCCGCCGTACGACCTGTGGCCGCTGTCGCCGCTGGCGGTGGCCGCGCTGGCCCTGCTGACCCGCGGCCGGACCGCCCGGCAGGGCGCCTGGACCGGCCTCGCCTTCGGCCTGCCGTTCTTCCTGATCCTGCTCAAGTGGCTGCACGTCGTCGGCTGGGACGCGGTGGTCGGCCTCTCGATCGCCGAGGCGCTCTTCGTGGCGCTGCTCGGCGCCGGGCTCGCGCTCACCTCCCGGCTGCCGGCCTGGCCACTGTGGGGTGCCTGTCTGTGGGTCGCCGAGGAATGGGCCCGCGACCGGCTGCCGTTCGGCGGCTTCCCCTGGGGGCGGCTGGCCTTCGCGAACACCGGCTCGCCGTTCACCCCGCTCGCCGCGCTCGGCGGCGCCCCGCTGGTGACCTTCGCGGTCGCGCTGGCCGGCACGCTGCTGGCCGCCTGCGCCGCCGTCCTGTGGGGCCTGCGCGGCAACGGCTCGGTGCGCCGGGCGGTGCCGGCGCTGGAGGCGTTCGGGCTGGCCGCCGCGGTCACCGCGGCCGGGGTGCTGGTACCGGTCCCCACCAAGGCCGACGACACCGTCGACATCGCCGTGGTCCAGGGCAACGTCCAGCAGGCCGGGATGGACTTCCTGGGCCGCCCCATGAAGATCCTCGACAACCACGCCACGGCCACCGAGAAGCTCGCCGCCGACATCAAGGCCGGCCGCGCCAAGAAGCCGGACCTGGTCATCTGGCCGGAGAACTCCTCCGACCTCGACCCGTTCCAGTACCCGCAGGCGTACGACCGGATCGACGAGGCGGTCAAGGCGATCGGGGTGCCGGTGCTCGTCGGCGCCCTCGTGGACCATCCCTCCAAGAAGGGCTACGTCTTCAACGAGGGCATCGTCTGGGACCCGAAGAAGGGGCCGGGCGCGTCGTACACCAAGCAGCACCCGGTGCCGTTCGGCGAGTACGTGCCGTTCCGGGAGCAGCTCAGCAAGATCATCACGCGCTTCCAGCGGGTGCCCCGCGACTTCTACCCCGGTGACCACACCGGTCTGCTGCAGGTCGGCCCCGCCAAGCTCGGCGACGTCATCTGCTTCGAGGTCGCCTACGACGAGATCGTGCACGACACCGTCGGCGCCGGCGCCCGGGCCCTGGTCATCCAGACCAACAACGCCACCTACGGGCGCACCGGCCAGCCCGAGCAGCAGCTGGCGATGTCCAAGCTGCGCGCCGTCGAGCACGGCCGCGCGGTGGTCACCGCGGCCACCAGCGGCATCAGCGCGGTGGTCGCTCCGGACGGCACGGTCACCCATCGGATTCCGGAATTCACCCAGGGCGTGGTCTCCGCCCGCATACCTCTGCGGAACGAAACGACGCTCGCCGACCGCGTCGGCGCCGCACCTGAATGGGCGCTCGCTATCGTGGGCCTTCTGTCCTGTGCCGCCGCGGTGATCGGCGGCCGGCGCGGGCGTACGAAGGACGAGAAGGGGCAGCAGTGACAGACGGTCAGCGGCGGTACGGTCCGCTCGGCACCACCTTGGTGATCATCCCGACGTACAACGAGGCGGAGAACATCAAGCCGGTCGTCTCGCGGGTGCGGGCCGCCGTCCCCGAGGCGCACGTCCTCGTCGCGGACGACAACAGCCCGGACGGGACCGGCAAGCTGGCCGACGAACTGGCCGCCGAGGACGAGCAGGTGCACGTCCTGCACCGCAAGGGCAAGGAAGGCCTCGGCGCCGCCTATCTGGCCGGCTTCCGGTGGGGCATCGACAAGGGCTACGGCGTGCTCGTCGAGATGGACGCCGACGGCTCGCACCAGCCCGAGGAACTGCCCCGGCTGCTGACCGCCCTCAAGGGCGCCGATCTGGTCCTCGGCTCCCGCTGGGTGCCCGGCGGCCGGACCGTCAACTGGCCCAAGTACCGCCAGTTCATCTCCCGCGGCGGCAGCACGTACTCCCGGCTGGCGCTGGACCTGCCGCTGCGCGACATCACCGGCGGCTACCGCGCCTTCCGCGCGGAGACCCTCCAGGGGCTCGGGCTCGACGAGGTGGCCTCCCAGGGCTACTGCTTCCAGGTCGACCTCGCCCGGCGCGCGGTGCAGGCCGGCTACCACGTCGTCGAGGTGCCGATCACCTTCGTCGAACGGGAGCACGGCGACAGCAAGATGAGCCGGGACATCGTCGTCGAGGCGCTGTGGCGGGTGACGGCCTGGGGCGTCGGCTCCCGGCTGGACAAGCTCCGCGGCCGCTGACCCCGTGCCCGCGGCCCGTACGTGATCCGTTCCCGTCATCCACGGGCGGTCCGGCGGGGCGCGCCAGGCACACTTGAGGCATGACGTTCGGAGCCATGCCCCCGCCCAATCCCCGCCCGCCCCAGCGCTCGCGCGCCCGCAGGTTCGCCCCCTTGGGCATCGCCGCCTGGATGGTGCTGGAGATCTGGCTGCTGACCCTGGTCGCCGGGGCCACCAACGGCCTGACCGTCTTCCTGCTGCTGGTCGCCGGGGTGATCGCCGGCGGGTACGTGATCAAGCGGGCCGGCCGACGCGCCTGGCAGAACCTCACCGAGGGCCTCCGGTCGGGCACCGATCCGGCCGCCGCGCCGCCGCCGTCGCCGGGCAACGACCGCCAGGGAGGCGGCAATACGCTGCCGATGGCCGGCGGTCTGCTGCTGATGATCCCCGGGCTGGTCTCCGACGTCCTCGGGCTGCTCTGCCTCTTCCCGCCGACCGGACGGCTGATCCGGCGGCGGGCCGAGAAGCTGCTGAACCGGCCGGTCGCCTACGCTCCGGGGTCGTTCGGCGACGCCTTCCAGCAGGCCCGGATGCACCGCCCGGACGGCAAGGTCGTCCAGGGCGAGGTGATCCGCGACGACGAGCCGTCGCCCCCGCGCCGCCAGGACCCGCCGCTGACCGGCTGAGGGGCCGAGCGGCGCACGCCGGACACGCGGCAGCCGCACGCCGGACACGGCAAGGGCCGGGGCCACTGCACAGGTGCAGTGGCCCCGGCCCTTACGCGCTGGTGTTGCGCCGCAGGTCGTGCCGTCAGGCGGACTTGCGGTTGCTGTCGCGCGGATGCACGGCGATGTTCATGGTGCCGGAGCGAAGGACCGCCAGCCGTTCGGCCAGCACCTCCTCCAACTCCTCGCGGGTGCGCCGCTCCATGAGCATGTCCCAGTGCGTACGCGCGGGCTTACCCTTCTTCTCCTCAGGGCCGTCGCCATCCACCAGGAGCGAGGGCGCACCGCACACCTTGCACTCCCACTCCGGCGGAATCTCGGCCTCGACCGAGAACGGCATCTCGAATCGATGTCCGTTCTGGCATGCGTACTCCACCGCCTGGCGCGGGGCCAGGTCGATGCCGCGGTCGGTCTCGTAGCTGGTCACCACGAGGCGCGTGCCGCGGAGAGCTCGCTCACTCATGAATCGTGCCTCCCGGGCTTGTCGCCCACAGGACAGGTGTCGCTGTCGTCGTCATCCGGTCAACGTCCGGTCGGCGGTGAAGATTCCCGTAATCGGGACATGTGCGTCGCCCGTCGTGCCGCCCCTTGTTGTACCCACCGGCGCCCGGTTTGTCACATCTGGCAGCAGATGTCACCCAGCGCCTTCCATGCTTGAGCGCGCAGTAACGGTCCGCCTGGTGAGCCAAAGGCGTATACTACCGGCCCGCGCGCCCCGGGGCTAAATCCGGTCAGGTACCGGGTTCCCGGCCGCCGCGATCGCCCGTCCCACCGGCACCCTCGCCAGCAGGACGAACCCGATCACGAAGAAGGCCGCCAGGGACACGATCGCGGCCCGGTAGCTGCCCGACAGCTGGTAGGCCACCCCGAACACCAGCGGCCCCAGCCAGCTCACCCCGCGGTCACTCATCTCGTACGCGGAAAAGTACTCCGCCTCCTTGCCGCGCGGGACCAGATGCGAGAACAGCGACCGGGACAGCGCCTGGCTGCCGCCCAGGACCAGCCCGATGCCGGCGGCCAGCGCGAAGAACCACACCGGCGCCCGCGCGGGCAGGAAACAGCCGGCCGTGACCGTCAGCGTCCAGGCCGCCAGCGAGGCCAGGATCGTCCGCCGGGCGCCGTGACGCCTGGCCAGCCGGCCCATCAGCAGGGCGCCCGCCGCGGCCAGCACCTGCACCAGGAGGACCGCCATGATCAGTGTCGTCTGGTCCAGCCCGAGCTCCTCGGAGCCGTAGACCGACGCCTGGGTGATCACCGTCTGCACGCCGTCGTTGTAGACGAGATAGGCCAGCAGGAACGACAGCGTGAGCGGGTGGCGGCGCATGTCGCGCAGCGTTTCCCGCAGCTGGCGCCAGCCCTGCCCGAGCGGGCCGCCGCCCGTCTCCGCGCGGCCGGGCCCGGTGCCGGAGCCGGAGTCGGGGGCCGCCGCCCGCCGGTCGCGCAGTCGCCGCAGCGGGATCAGCGAGAACGCGCCCCACCACAGCCCGGCCGACGCCAGGCAGATGCGCACCGCGGTGCCCTCGGAGACGCCGAAGGAGTCGTGCGCCCCGTAGAGAACGAGGTCGGCGACGAGCACCAGTGCCCCGGAGGCGTAGCCGAACGCCCAGCCCCGCGAGGACACCGCGTCCCGTTCGTCGGGCGTCGCGATCTGCGGCAGGAAGGAGTTGTACAGCATCGACGACACCACGAAGCCGACGTTCGCGACGACCAGCAGCGCCCCGCCCAGCAGATAGCGGTCACCGCCCAGGAAGAACATCCCGGTCGTCGCCGCGGCGCCGGTGTACGCGCAGGCGCCCAGCAGCGGCTTCTTGCGGCCGGTCCGGTCGGCCAGCGCCCCGGCCAGCGGCATGACCACTACGGACAGCAGGAGCGACACCGACACCGTGTACGCGTAGAAGGAGCCGGCGCGCACCGGGATGCCCAGCGGGTGCACGAAGCCGTGCGGGTCGGCCGCGGCCTTGGCCACCGAGGTCAGGTACGGGCCCAGGAAGACCGTGAGCACGCTCGTCGAGTAGACGCTGTTCGCCCAGTCGTACCAGTACCAGCCGCGTTGCTCGCGGCGGCGGGCGGCCGTCTCGTCGACGGCCCCCGCCACGGCCTCTGTGCTCTGCACGCCCACCCCCGTCGTCCCGACCCCGTTCGCCGCGGACGGTCCGGGGGCGTCAGACCCAGCTCCCCCGCTCGGTCAGCACCGTCCGCAGCGTCTCTATCTGGTCGGTCATGATGCCATCCACGCCCAGGTCGAGCAGGGCCTTCATGCGATCCGCGTCGTTGACCGTCCAGACGTGGACCTGCATGCCCAGGGCGTGCGCGGCGCGCAGGAAGAGCGCGTCGACGACCGGGATGCCGGTGTGCCGCTCGGGGACCTGGACGCAGACCGCGCTGCGCCGCACCGCCGCGCCCAGCAGCCGGTCCAGCGGCAGCGCCCCGCGCCCGTACGAGCGCATCCGCAGGCCGGCCACGCCGCGGGTGCCGAGCGAGCTGGCCATCCGGCCGCCGGCCAGCCACTGCGCCCGGGCCACCCGGGCTTCCGAGAACGAGCCCACGCACACCCGGTCCCAGGCGTGCGTACGGCGCAGCAGGTCCAGCAGCGGCTCCAGCGCGGACTCCGCCTTGAGGTCGACGTTCCAGCGCGCCTCGGGGAACTCCTCCAGCAGTTCCTCGAAGAGCGGGAGCGGCTCGCGGCCGCCGACCCGGGCCCGGCGCACGGCCCGCCAGGGGAGCTCCGCGATGGCGCCGCGGCTGTCGGTGACCCGGTCCAGGGTCGGGTCGTGGAAGGCCACCAGCTTGCCGTCCGACGTGGTGTGCACATCGGTCTCCAGATAGCGGTAGCCGAGGCCGACCGCGCGCCGGAAGGCGGCGGCGGTGTTCTCCAGGCCGTCCGCGGCCCCGCCCCGGTGGGCGAAGGGGAGCGGTGCGGGGTGGTCCAGGTAGGCGTGGCGGAGGCGTATCGCGGGGGTCACTCCCGCAGTATCGCGCGCGAAGGTGACGTCCCGGTGGCGCGGGCCACCACCCGGGACGGCGCCGGGGGCAGGCCGGCGATCGCGAAGCGGCGCAGGAAGAACTGCGCCAGCGGGCCGATGGCCAGGGCGTAGACCACCGTGCCGACGCCGATCGAGCCGCCGAGCAGGAAGCCGGCCGCCAGCACCGTCACCTCGATGCAGGTCCGCACCAGCCGCACCGGGCGGCCCGTCCGCAGGTGCAGCCCGGTCATCAGACCGTCGCGCGGGCCGGGGCCGAAGCGGGCGGAGAGGTAGAGGCCGGTCGCCGCGCCGTTGAGGACGACGGCGAAGGCGAGCAGCGGGATGCGGACGCCGAGGGAGGACAGTTCCGGGACCCAGGTGAGGGTCAGGTCCATCACGACCCCGAGGATCACCACGTTCGACACCGTGCCCAGGCCGGGGCGCTGGCGCAGCGGGATCCACAGCAGCAGGATCAGCGCGCCGGAGGCGACGGTGACGGTGCCGATCGACAGCCCCGTATGCCGGGATATGCCCTGGTTCAGTACGCTCCAGGGCTCCAGTCCCAGACCGGCGCGGAGCATCAGCCCCATGCTCACGCCGTACAGCACCAGCCCCGTGTAGAGCTGGACCAGCCGGCGTGCCAGCACTCCGCGCGGCGGGCCGGATGTACTCGTCATGGACACGAAAATTCCCCCTCATGGCAGGATTGGACCGAGGCATGACACCATGTGGCATGTCCGGGCTCGCGAAGTAGAGCCAATTGCGGGAAGGTGGACTGATCTTCATGGCCCAGTGGACTTCAGCCGTCGGCGCGCCCCAACTCGCCCGGCTGCTCCGGTCGCAGGACTCCCGCGAGGTCCAACTGGCGGGCGGCGGACGCCGGTTGCCCGCCTACCGCGGCCTCGCCGACGGCATCCGCCTCCTCGTGCTCGAAGGCCGGATACCGGTCGCCGCCCGGCTCCCCGCCGAACGCGAACTGGCCGCCGCCTTCGGCGTCAGCCGCACCACCGTCGCCGCCGCCTACGAAGCGCTGCGCGCCGAGGGGTTCCTGGAGTCCCGGCGCGGCTCCGGCAGCTGGACCGCCGTCCCCGCCGGCAATCCGCTGCCCACCCGCGGCCTGGAGCCACTGCCCCCCGAGGCCGCCGGCTCCATGATCGACCTCGGCTGCGCCGCCCTCCCGGCCCCCGAGCCCTGGCTCACCCGCGCCGTCCAGGCCGCGATGACCGACCTCCCGCTCTACGCCCACACCCACGGCGACTACCCGGCCGGCCTGCCCGTCCTGCGCCAGGCCCTGGCCGACCGCTACACCGCCCGCGGCATCCCCACCATGCCCGAACAGATCATGGTGACCACGGGCGCGATGGGCGCGGTCGCCGCCATCTGCCGGCTCTGTACGAGCCCCGGCGAGCGGGTGGCCGTCGACTCGCCCTCCTACGCCAACATCCTCCAGCTGATGCGGGACGCCGGCGCCCGGCTGGTCCCGGTCGCCCTCGGGGAGCGGCTGGCCGGCTGGGACATCCCGGTCTGGCGCCAGGTGATGCGCGATGCCGCGCCGCGCATGGCGTACGTCGTCGCCGACTACCACAACCCCACCGGCACCCTCGCCACCGAGGACCAGCGCCGCCGCCTCGTCGACGCCGCACGCTCCGCCGGCACCCTGCTCGTCGTCGACGAGACCATGACCGAGCTCCGGCTCGATGCGGACACCGAAGTCCCCCCGCAGGTCTGCTCGTTCGACCCGGCCGGCAGCGCGGTGATCACCGTCGGATCGGCGAGCAAGGCGTTCTGGGCCGGGATGCGGATCGGCTGGGTGCGCGCCGCACCCGACATCATCCGCAGCCTGGTCGCCGCCCGCGCCTACTCCGACCTCGGTTCACCGGTCCTCGAACAGCTCGCCATCGCCTCGCTGCTGACGGGCGACGGCTGGGAGCAGGCCGTCGGCATCCGGCGTGACCAGGCCCGCGAGAACCGCGACGCCATCGTCGCCGCGCTCCGCCGCCACCTCCCGGACTGGGAGTTCAGCGTGCCGCACGGCGGCCTCACGCTCTGGGTGCGCACCGGCGGTCTGTCCGGCTCGCGGATCGCCGAGGCGGGGGAGCGGCTGGGCGTACGGGTGCCCTCCGGCCCGCGGTTCGGTGTGGACGGCGCCTTCGAGGGCTTCGTCCGGCTGCCGTTCACGGTCAGCGGGGCGGTCGCCGACGAGGCCGCGGTCCGGCTGGCCGGCGCCGCGCGACTGGTCGCCACGGGCGCGCCGGTGGACACCGAACCACGGCACTCGTTCGTCGCCTGACGGATCGTCAACCGCTGCTCGCGGCAAGTGGCTCAGCCCTCCGCGCGGAGCGCCTCCACCGAACCGCCCCGGGCCGTACGGGACTCGCCGCCCTTGACGATCGACACCCGGGGCGCCGGCCCCACCGGCTCGGCGGCGGCCTCCGACACGTCCCCCGGCGTCTCCTCGCCGGCCGGAACGGCCCGCTCCGGCAGCAGGGCCAGTACGGCCTGTCGCTGTGCCTCGCCGGTCGCCTCGTCGAGCGGGTCGGGGGTGGCGGGCACCTGCAGACGCAGCACCTCGCCGGTCCCCAGCCGTACGTAGCCGCGCCCCGGCGGCACGCTCGCCGTCGGTGTGGTGTGCGGCGGCGCCCCGAGCACCGCCCGCACCTCCTCCGCCGTGGCGGACCCGAGCACCACCCGCGCCTTGGTATGCGCCCGCACGGCCTCGCCGAGCAGCTCGGCGTTCTCGAACTGCTCCGCCACGACCACCGTCACCTGGGCCGCCCGGCCGTGCCGCAGCGGCACCTGCAGCCACCGCTGGGGATCGTCCCGCCCTTCCGTGGACGCGAGGTGGGTCAGCGCCGACGGCCGGTCCACCAGGATCCACAGCGGCCGCCGGACGTCCTCCGGTACGGGCCGGCCGGCCTGCCGCGCGCGGTTCGCGGTGACCAGCCGCCGCTCGGTCTCCTGCGCGGCCCACTCCAGCGCCGCCAGCGCCCCGGCCAGTCCGCTCTCCACGCCCAGCACGCCCCGGCGGCCGGCCAGGCACCCGAAGTCGCCGGCGCCGCCGCCGTCCACGACCAGCAACTCGCCGTGCTGCAGCGCCTGCAGCGCGATCGAGCGCAGCAGCGTCGTCACGCCGGCGCCGGGCGGCCCCATGGCCAGCAGATGCGGCTCCGTGGAGCGCTGGCCGGTGCGCCACACCACCGGGGGCGCGTCGCGGGTCCCCTCGTCGCCGTCGACCGGCAGTGTCCGCCGCACGGCGTCGGCGTCGGTGAACCCGAGCACCGTCTCGCCCGGCGAGGTGACGAAGCGCTGTGCGGCGATGTCGGCCGGCAGCGCGGACAGCGCGGTCACGGTCAGCTGGTTGGCCAGCTCGTCCCAGGCGAAGTGGTACTCCCGGCCGCGGCCGGCCTTGGCGTACAGCACCTGCTCGATGCGGACCCGGGACTGGTCCTCACCGTCGGTGAAGTACGGCGGGTACTTCAGCCGGAGCCGCGCCAGCCGCCCATCGTCGTCGAAGGCGTACTCGGGGAACGCCCCCGTCCAGTCGCCGCCGGGCGCGTACAGCGGACTCGGGTCGCCCTCGACGGCCAGATACGGCACCAGTGCCTCGTACAGCGCCCGCAGCCGCTCGGTCTCCGCCTCGCTGGGGCCGGTCTCCACCGTGACGCGTTCCCGTCCCGCCCAGGCGCCCGCGATCATCGTCGCGATCAGTGCCAGCAGCGGCCCGTACGGGACCAGCGCCACGATCAGCACGCACGCGCCGATGAAGAACAGCGCCGGTCCGCGCTGCTCCTTGGGCGTCTCGGCCCACCGTCCCCGGCCGGCCACCGCCAGCCGGCGCAGCCCCCGGCCGATCGTGATCAGCGGGTGGAACACGTCCGAGGCGCCGTCCGCGGCGCTGCGCGCGACATCGCGCCCGCGCAGGAGCGACACGCTCTGCGCCACACGGGCGAGCGGTACGCGGTCGGTCAGGATGCGGGGCAGAGGACGCCGGGCCACATCGTCTCCAGGTGCTCGTGCGGTGGTCGGGGGAGCTCGGTCGGGCGGCGGGCCGGGGCGGGCGGCGCGTGGCGGTCGCCCCGGCCCGCACCCCGGCCGCTGATCGGGAGGGAGCCCACGGGGGAGCGGCCCTCGGAGGAGGCCGCCTAAAGCTTGATCCCTCCGAGGAGGCTCGCCAGGCTCGCCCCGCCGGCCTTGATGCTCGGCGCGATGGCGGAGCTCGCGAGATAGAACCCGAAGAGCGCGGAGATCAACGCGTGGGACAACTTGAGGCCGTCTTTGCGGAAGAACAGGAAGACGATGACACCGAGCAGGACGACGCCGGAAATGGACAGAATCATGGGGTGTTCTCTCCTGGGTGGTGGGGACGGTCACCTTGAGTTCTTCCAGCCTCACAGGTCGCATCAAGCCACAAGAAGCCGCAAACGGGTGATTTGTCGTTGAAATTCCCTATATGGGCGCAGCTTCAGGGCGTGTCGCCCCGGCGTGTCCGTCACCGCCGTCCGGCCGGGCCCCCGCGCACCTCAGGCGGGTCGCCCAGCACCCCTGCCGACCCGGCACAATCGTCGGGTGCCGAAGTCCAAGAAGAAGCCGGCCGGCCCGCCGCGCCGCCCCGCCGCCGTGACCCCCGCCGCGCCCTGCCCCTGCGGCCGCGACGCCACCTACGGCGACTGCTGTGCGCCCTTCCACCAGGGCAGTGCCGCCGCCCCGACCGCGGAACGGCTGATGCGCTCGCGCTACAGCGCCTTCGCCGTCGGTGACACCGGCTACCTCCTGCGCACCTGGCACCCGTCCACCCGGCCGGCCGCCCTCGACCTCGAACCGGCGCAGCGCTGGACCCGGCTGGAAATCCTCGGTACCACCGGCGGCAGCGCCTTCCACACCGAGGGCACGGTGGAATTCCGCGCGCACTACACCCTGCACGGCCATGCCGACAGCCAGTACGAGCACAGCCGCTTCGTCCGCGAGGACGGCGCCTGGGTCTACCTCGACGCGCTCCCGGACGCCTGAGGAGCCCCGCGGGGTCAGTCGATGCCGCGGCCCCGCAGCTGGTCGATCTCCCGGCGGTCCCGCTTGGTGGGGCGCCCGGTGCCGCGGTCCCGGATGCCCATCAGCGGGACCTCCTCGCGGGGCGGGGGCGGCGGGCTGTTGTCGACGAAGCACTCCGCGGCGACGGCCGCGCCCACCCGCTTGCGCACCAGCCGCGAGACCACCACGATCCGCTCCCGGCCGGCGTGCCGCAGCCGCACCTCGTCACCGCTGCGCACGGCGTGCGCCGGCTTCACCCGCTCGCCGTTGACCCGTACGTGCCCCGCCCGGCAGGCCGCCGCGGCCAGCGAACGGGTCTTGGTGAGCCGTACGGACCAGATCCAGCTGTCGATACGGGTGGTCCCCTCGTCTGAAGCCATACCGAAACTCTAGAACGGGCGGGTGAGCAGGAAGCGCATGGCCGGTGCTTGCCCCGGGGAAAGGGCCTAGCCGGACTTCTTGGCCGCGCCCCTTTTGGCGGCGCCTTTCTGTGCGCCTTTTTGCGCGGAACTCTTCTTGGCCGCGCTTTTGCCCGCCGTGCTCTTCGTTGCCGCACTCTTCGCCGTCGCGCTTTTCGCCGCCGCGGTCTTCGACGCCGTGCTTTTCTTCGCCGCGCTCTTCGCTGCGGTCTTCGCCGTGCTCTTCTCCGGGGCGGACTTCGCTGCCGTGGACTTCGCCGCCGCGGACTTCTTGGCGGCGGCCTGCTTCGCCGGTGCCTTCTTGGCCGCGGCCTCGCCCGCCGTCTTCCGCCCCCGTATCGGTGTCACGGACGCCGGCTCCGCCTCGCCCTCCGCGGCCTCCGTCCGCCCTCCCTGTGCCGCTCGCACGCTCTTCTCCAGTGCCGCGGTCAGATCGATGACCCGGGCGGACGGGCCCGGGGCGGCGGGGGCGACCGGTTCCTCGCCCTCCAGCTTGGCGGCGACCAGCTCCTCCACGGCCTCCCGGTACTCGTCGTGGAGTTCGGCCGGGTCCAGCTCGCCCAGCGAGTCCATCAGCGTCTCGGCCAGCGACAGCTCGTTCTCGCGGATCTGCACGGCCTCGGGAGCCACGCCGGCGGCCGGCCGGATCTGGTCGGGCCACAGCAGCGCATGCATCACGATCGCCCCCTCGTACGCCCGCAGCATCGCCAGCGACTCCCGGCCGCGCATCGCCACCTTGCCGATCGCGACCTTCCGGTGGTGCTCCAGCGCCTCCCGCAGCAGGGCGTACGGCTTGGCGGCGGCCGCCCCGTTGGGGCCGAGGTAGTAGGCCTTGTCCAACTGGAGCGGGTCGATCTCGCCGGGGTCGACGAAGGACAGGATGGTCAGCGTCTTGGACGTCGGCATCGGCAGTCGCGACAGTTCGTCGTCGCTGATCGGCACGATGACGTCGTCGCCCGGCGGCTGGTAGCCCTTGCCCACCTCTTCGTTGGTGACTTCCTCGCCATCGAGCTCGCAGATCTTGCGGTACTGGATCTGCGCGCCGTCCTTTTCGTGAATGCGGACGAAAGAGACGGACGAGGTCCGGTCCGTGGCGCTGTACGTCTTCACGGGGATGGTGACCAGTCCGAAGGAAATTGACCCATTCCAGATAGAACGCATATTTCATCCCTTGTGTGGGATTCTCATCGTATGTCGCCGATCACCATGGTGGAGGGGCGGCGCCTCTCGCTGACCAACCTGGACAAGGTCCTCTATCCGCAGACCGGCACCACCAAGGGTGAGGTGCTCCACTACTGCACCACCACCGCGGACGCGCTGCTCGCGCACCTGACGGACCGGCCGCTGTCCTTCCTGCGCTATCCCGACGGGCCCGAAGGCCAGCGCTTCTTCACCAAGAACGTGCCGCCCGGCACGCCCTCCTGGGTGAAGACCTGCGAGGTCCCCCATTCGACGTCCGGGCCCACCCGGCAGGTCGTGATCGACGGCCTCGCCGCGCTGGTCTGGGCCGCGAACCTGGTCGTCGAACTGCACACCCCGCAGTGGACCTGCCGGGCGCCCGGCATCGCCGACCGGCTGGTGTTCGACCTGGACCCCGGGGAGCCCGCCACCATCGTGGAGTGCTGCCTGGCGGCCCGGTGGCTGCACGCCCGGCTGACCGCCGACGGCCTGGACGTGCACGCCAAGACCAGCGGCTCCAAGGGGCTGCACCTCATCGTGCCCATCGAGCCGGCCCCGTCCGAACGGGTCACCGCCTACGCCCGGCACCTCGCCGTCGAGGCCGCCCGGGCCCTGCCCGACCTCGTCGTCCACAAGATGACCAAGTCGCTCCGCCCCGGCAAGGTCTTCATCGACTTCTCGCAGAACTCCGCCGCCAAGACCACCGCCGTCGCCTACACGCTGCGCGCCCGCGCCACCCCCACCGTCTCCACCCCCGTCACCTGGGACGAGGTGGCCGACTGCACCGAACCGGAGCAACTCACCTTCCTCTTCAGCGACATCGCCCCCCGCTACGCCGCCCACGGCGATCTGCTCGCCCCGCTCCTGGACCCCGCGCGCGCCCGCCCGCTGCCGGGAGCGGCATAGATTGTCCCCATGATCGAGGGAACATCGGACGACACCATGCAACTGCGGGTGCCCGGCCGGGAGATACCCGCCGGCGACCCGGCCGCGGGGGAGAAGGAGGCCGGCGGCGGGCTGGCCCGCTCCTCGCTCCTGATGGCGGTGGGGACCGTGGCGTCCCGCGCCACCGGGCTGTTCCGGAACGTGCTCCAGGCGGCCGCGCTCGGCACCGGACTGCTCGCCACCACCTACAACACCGCCAACGTCGTCCCGATGAGCCTCTACACCCTGCTGATCGGCGGCGCGCTCAACTCCGTGCTCGTACCGCAGCTGGTCCGGGCCCGGGCCGAGCACCCGGACGGCGGCCGGGCCCACGAACAGCGGCTGGTCACCCTCGTCCTGAGCGTGCTCACGGTGGGCACCCTGCTCTCGGTGTGGGCCGCCCCGCAGATCGTCGCGCTCTACACGCCCGACACGCCCCGGACCCACGCCGCCTTCGCACTCACCGTCGTCTTCGCCCGCTTCCTGCTGCCGCAGATCTTCTTCTACGGGCTCTTCTTCATCCTCGGCCAGGTCCTCAACGCCCGCAGCAGGTTCGGCGCGATGATGTGGACGCCGGTCCTCAACAACGTCGTGCTGATCGCGATGTTCGGCCTCTACCTCGGGCTGCTGGCCGGTCCCGACCGGATCGAGGACATCACCCCCGGCCAGATCGATCTGCTCGGCCTCGCCACCACCGGCGGCATCGCCCTGCAGGCCCTGGCCCTGGTCCCGTTCGTGCGCGCGGCCGGCTTCCGCTTCCGGCCGCGCTTCGACTGGCGGGGCAGCGGCCTCGGCAAGAGCATCTCGGCGGCCCGCTGGACACTCCTCTTCGTGCTCGCCAACCTGGCCGCGATGACCGTCGTCACGCACTACGCCGGCGCCGCCGACCGGCAACTCCCCACCGCGGGTGTCGGATACACCGCCTACAACTACGCCCAGGGCATCTGGACGCTGCCGCAGTCGATCGTGACCGTCTCGCTGGTGACGGCCCTGCTGCCCCGGATGAGCCGGGCGGTCGCCGAGCACCGCCTGGACGACCTGCGCAGCGACCTCTCCCGGGCCCTGCGCGTCAGCGGCGTGCTCATCGTCCCGGCCGCCTTCTTCTTCGTCGCGCTCGGCCCGCAGACCGCCCAACTGCTGTTCGCGCACGGCTCGGTGAACGCCGCCTCGGCCGCGCCGATCGGCCACATGCTGCAGGCGTTCGGCCTCGGTCTGATCCCGTTCTCCGCCCAGTACCTGCTGCTGCGCGGCTTCTACGCCTTCGAGGACACCCGTACGCCATTCTGGACGGGCGCCGGCATCGCCGCCCTCAACATCGCCCTGGCCACCGCCTGCCACCTGCTGCTGCCGGCCCGCTGGGCGGTCACCGGCATGGCCGCCGCCTACACCGTCGCGTACGGGGCCGGGCTGCTGCTCACCGCGCTGCTGCTGCGCCGGCGCCTCTCCGGCCGCCTCGACGGACGCCGGCTGTGCCGGACCTACGGCAAGCTGACCGGCGCCGCCGCCGTGGCCGGCGCGGTGGCCTGGCTCGTGGCCCGGGCGTGCTCCGGGGTCGCCGTGCCGGCCCTCTGGTCCCCCGTCCTGGCGCTGGCCGCCGGCGGCCTCACCATGGCCCTGCTCTTCCTGGCGCTCGCCCGGCTCCTCAAGGTCACCGAACTGCGCACCCTGCCCGGCCTGCGGTGAACCGGAGCCGGTCGCTCACACCGCGTGCGGCCGGGCCCAGGACGCCCGGCCGGCCGCCTCGATCCAGCCGATGACGGCCCGGACGGTGGCGTCGCCCAGACCCGCGATGTTCGCGACCGCGACCGCGTCCCTGGCCTCCGGCGCGATGCCGGCCGCGGTCAGCGCGGCCTGGAGGTCCGGCCGCCGGCGATCGGGCAGTGCCACCGGGCCCTGCAGCCGCTCCTCGGGACGCGGCGGCGGCAGCGGCCGCTCGTCGGCCCGCCAGGGCCCACCCGGCACCCGGTCCTCCGGGCGGGGCGGCGGCAGCAGCGGATCGAGCGGCAGCGCGAGGGTGTCCAGACGGTCCTCGGCGCGCGGCGGGGCGAGCGTGTAGTCCGGTGCCGCGCCGTACGGCGGGGGAGTGGGGTGGTCGAGTGGCATCGGGACCTCCACGGCTCGCGGGAACGGAACACTCTGTCAACTCTCCGGAAGCCGCGGAGGGCCCGCCCGGTTGCGCCGCACGCAGGGATTCACCCGATGGGACCACGCGGCACCGGCCGGGCTCGTTAGGGTGACCCGATGCCGTTCACCGACGCACCGGCGGCGCCGCCGGATCCGTACTGGAACCACAACGTGCACTACCACCGGCTGGTCCTGGACGCGGTGCCGGACGGCTGCGCACGGGCGCTGGACGTCGGCTGGCCGGTCTGCTCGCGCCCGGCGGCCGTCTCGTGGTCGTCGGGCTGGCGGCCAACGGAACGCCCTGGGACTGGCTCGTCAGCGGCGCCGGCCTCCCCGCCGCCTACGTCCAGGCCCGCCGGCACGGCGGCAAGTCCGGACCGCCCGGCATGCCGATCCTGGACACCGCCATGACCTGGGGCGAGGTCCGCCGCGCCGCCCGCGCCTGCTTGCTGGGCAGCCGCTACCGACGTCATCTGCTGTGGCGCTATTCGCTGGTGTGGGACAAACCACGGGGCGTTCCGCTGCGCTTTGCGGCGCCCCGCACGTACCCGTCTGTCCCGCCGCGGGGCTTGTTCGCCGTTGCGCCTGGTGGCGGGCGTTTGTGTGTCGGGTGCGGTGCCGGCCCTCCAGACTTCGTCCTCCGGTCCAGCCCCTCCCGTGAGTGGGAGTTGCTGAGCTGGTTGGGGGCGGGCCTGGTCTGTTGCCTGCGCGCATGTGGGCATTACGTGCACCCCCACCGTCCTTCACTTTCCCTCTCACGGGAGGGGACGGGCCGGAGGGGCCGGGTGTGTGGACGTAAAGCGTCAGCAGTCCACACAACCGGCCCCGGAGGTCCGTCACCGCACCCACAAACAACCCAGCCCGCCGCAGGCGCAACGGCGAACAACACCCGCGGCGGGACAGACGGTTACGTGGGAGGCGCCGCAAAGCGCGCAACGGCGAGACGACCCGCGGCGGGACAGCCAAGTACGTGGGAGGTCACCGGATGGCGTAAGCCAACCGGCGCCCCGCCCACCGCGTTCCTAGCGTGGGCCTCATGTCGAGCGCGAGATGGGCCCCCGTCAGAGCCGTGACCGTCGTGGCCGTTTGTGCCGCCGGGCTGCTGGCCGTGCCCGGTCCGGCACGCGCCGGTGGCGTGTGCCGGACCGTACGGGCCGATGGCCCGTACGGCATCGACGACCTGCGGGCCGGGGCCCGCCCCGCGGCCGACGCCGGGAACCGGCTGGACCGGCGCGGGGTGCAGTTCGTGGCCCGGGAGGACGTACCGGAGCCGCCGAAGGTCACCGCGCTGTCGTGGATGGTGACGGACCTGGGGAGCGGCAAGGTGCTGGCCGCGAAGGACGTCCACCGGCCGCTGCCACCCGCCAGTACGCTCAAGACGCTCTTCGCGCTGACCGTGCTGCCGAAGTTCTCCCAGGGGACGGTGCACACCGTCTCCATGGAGGACCTGGCCGGCATCGAGGCGGGCAGTTCGATGGCCGGGCTCAGGGAGGAGGTGCCGTACCACGTCGCCGACCTGTGGCACGGCGTCTTCCTCAGCTCCGGCAGCGACGCGGTGCACACCCTGGCCGCCATGAACGGTGGCTGGAACAAGACCATCGACGACATGCAGGAGACCGCGCGCCGCCTCGGCGCCCGGGACACCCGGGTGGAGTCCGCGGACGGCTTCGACACTCCGGGGCAGGTCTCCTCCGCCTACGATCTGGCGCTCTTCGGGCAGGCCGGGCTGACCAACCCCGACTTCGCGGAGTTCGCCGCGACGAAACGGGCCCAGCTCCCGCAGGGCGGCGGCCCGGACTCGTTCGGCATCCAGAACACCAACCGGCTGCTGGTCGGCTCGCACGGCGTGCGGCCGTACGAGGGACTGATCGGGGTGAAGAACGGCTACACCACGCACGCCGGCAACACCCTGGTCGCGGCCGCCCGGCGGGACGGCCGGACGCTGCTGGTCACCGCGATGAACCCGCAGTCCGGTGCCCCGAACGCGGTCTACGAGGAGACCCGGGCCCTGCTGGACTGGGGGTTCGAGGTGGCGCCCCGGGCCGCCGCGGTGGCCATGCTGCCGCGCGTCGCCCCGGGCTGGCGGGACGCCGGGGCCGGGCAGGTCGCCCACCGCCCGTCAACGCTGCACTCCCTGCACGAGGCCGGCGCCCCGGCGGACGGCGACGGCGCGGGGCGCCGGCGGTGGCTGCTGTCGTCGGCCGCGGCCGTCGGGATGATCGCGGCCGCCGGCCTCGGCACCGGGCTCTGGTGGCGCCGCCGCAAGCCGTGCACGGCCGCGGAAACGGCGGCAGGCGCGGCAGGGAAGGACCCGGAGGCGGGCCCGGCGGCGGGCCCGGAGAGGACCGCGGACGAGGAGAGGTCCTGATGGGTGGTCAGGCAACCGGACCCACCCGCCGGTCCCGCACACACATCCGATAGGTCAGGTATACGGAGGACATCGGATGGCCCTGGCCCGGTGAAGGGCGACGCGTCCGTCACGGACCTGCCGCCCGCCGGGCGTTGCTCGGTGTAGCGTCCTGAACAGCTGTCGTGGTTCCGAAGTACCGGGCGCCCGTGTCGCATTCACGGGCGTTCTTGCTGTGCGTGTGCGTGTGCGGTGCGTCTCCGGACCCAAGGCGATCACCTCCGGGTGCCGCAGTCGCGGAACCCGATCCGAGCCCCTTGAACGAAGGAGACAGATATGGCTTCCGGCACCGTGAAGTGGTTCAACTCGGAGAAAGGCTTCGGCTTCATCGCCCAGGACGGCGGCGGCGCCGACGTCTTCGCGCACTACTCCAACATCGACGCCACCGGCTACCGCGAGCTCCAGGAGGGCCAGAAGGTGACGTTCGAGGTCACCCAGGGCCACAAGGGCCCGCAGGCGGAGAAGATCCGGCTGGCCTGACCCGTCCGCACCACGCGGCGAGGGCGCCCGTTCCCGACCGGGGGCGGGCGCCCCTCCGCGTCCGGACGCGGTCCGCACGCGCCCGCGGCCTTACGGGCGGCGGTCGTTGAGGATCTTCTGGAACAGCCGGTGGTCGCGCCAGGCGCCGTTGATGTGCAGATAGTTCTCGGCCGTGCCGAACGCGGTGAAACCGCACTTCAGCAGCGTGCGCTGGGACGCGAGGTTGTCGACGAGAGTGCCCGCCTGGACGCGGTGCAGGCCCAGCTCGGCATCGGCCGCGGCGCAGACCGCGGTCACCGCGGCCGAGGCCAGGCCGCGGCGCAGCTGGCCCGCGTCGATCCAGTAGCCCAGGTGGGCATTGCGGAACGGGCCCAGCACGATCCCGGTCAGCGTGATCGCACCGACGACCTCGGGCTCCCCGGCACCGTCGTCCGGCCGCCGCTCCAGCACCCACGGCATGGCCTGCCCGGCGCTTCGCTCCGCGAGCAGTGCGTGCAGCCGGGCCGCCTGGCCGTCGGTGGTGAAGAACGCGTCGTCCCGGTCCGGCTCCCAGCGGCGGAGATGGTCCCGGCTGCGCCGGTAGGACCGGGCGAGGCCGGCGGCGTCCTCCGCCGTGACGGGGCGCATCAGGACGTCAGGGGTCAGCTGGGCGGACGACGCGGAGATCATCCGCACAGCGTACGGGCGGGGCGGCGGTCCGGCACCGCCCTTGGGAAAACCCGTTCGGTCAGCTCTGCGGCGGCTGGTTCTGATCGCGGCCGAGCTGGTCCCGCAGCTTGTCCTGTGCCGTGTCGACCTGCCCGGAGTGCTTGCCCTGGGTCTTCTCGTCGACGAAGTCGCCGGCCTTGTCCACGCCCTTGCCGGTCTGTTCCTCGTGACCCTTCAGCATCTGCTTGAGCTTGTCCATCACGGACATGGTGTGACCTCCTCGGGACGGCCCCCCGCCACTCCAGCATCACCCCCACTCAGGTGATCTGCATCCGCGCGCCCGGCGTCAGGAACGGCTCGGCACCGGGGCCTTCAGGTGGTCGCTGATGAACTTCAGGGAACCGTCGTCCATGCCCTTCTGGTAGTCCCAGGCGTTGTGCCGCCCACCGGGTATGAGCTGCAGCGAGGTGTGGATCGGCCCCTTGCCGTAGGCGTTGCGGAACTTCTCGATGGACCGGGTGACGGCTGGGGACTCCCGGGTGCCCGCCTGGAAGGCGAGGTAGACGTCCGGGCCGCCCTTCTGGAGCAGCCGCCGGGCGAGCTTTTCCGGGTTGTTGGCGTCCTTCTCCGCCTGGTGCCCGGCCCACAGCGGGGAGTCCGGCACGATGTCCGGCCCGCTGGCGATCGCCGCCTTGAACTTGTCCGGGTGCTTCAGCACGGACTTCAGCCCGGCGAAGCCGCCCGAGGACGAGCCCATGAACGCCCAGCCGTCGCGGGACCGGTAGGTACGGAAGTTGGCCTTCGCCAGGTCCACCACGTCCTCCGTCAGCCAGGTGCCCATCTTCTGCTGGCCGGGTATGTCGCTGGCGTCGTGGTACCGGGTGTCCGGGTTGAGCATCGGCATCACCACGATGAACGGCAGGCTCTTGCCCTCCGCGGTCCACCGGGTGAGGTTCTCCTGGAGCTTGATGTCGCCGCCGACCCAGTAATTGGTGACCCCGTCGGCGTCCTGCGGGCTGCCCAGACCGCCCGGCAGGGCGATCAGCACCGGGAATCCGCTCTTGGCGTACTTCGGGTCCTGGTACTCCTTCGGCGCCCAGACCCAGACGCTGCCGGTGACCCCGGACTTGCGGCCCTTCAGCGTGGTCCGGGCGATGTGCGTGCCGTCGTCCAGCGTCCGGGTGACCCGGAAGTCGCTCTTCGGGCCCGTCGGCATACGGGTGTCCGCGTCCACGGGCTTGACGGGCGCGGCCCCGTCGGGTTTGCCGCCGGCGTTGAAGTCGACCGGCTGCCCGGTCTCCGAGCAGCCGGTGAGCAGTGCGCAGGAAGCGACGAGGGCGGCCGCGAGCGCGACGGCGTAGGGGTGTTTCAACGGGGACTCCGGGGCGGTGGATCAACGGCACGTGCCCTTGCACGTGCTCATATAGAGGGAAAAGGGGTGGTGTGGGTTCCCTCGCCGCCGGGCCGGCCGGACGATGCGGCGCGGGGCTCCGGCGCGACCCCGTTCACCCGAACGGCCCCACGCGCCCCGGCCGGTTCCGCAGCAGGCGCCCCGGGAGCGCTCGACGGGCACGGCACCGCGGTCCGGCCGAGAATGCAGCGGTGAGCGAAGAACACCGCAGTGCCGAGGATCCCGCCCGCGCCGCACCGGGTGACGAGGAACGCCGGCTCGCCCGCAAGGCGCTGGCCGGCCGGGCGCGGGACGCGGCGGACCTGTCGTTGCTGATGGACATGCTGGACCTGGACCCCGGCCGGGACCCGGGGCGCGGCGCCGCGCACGCACCGGCGGCGGACCACGGCCGCAACCCCGGACGCGGGGCCCGGGCCGGCCGGGCCCGCTCCCTGCTGCGGCCTGATCGCGGAGACACGCCCTGATCCGTTCCCCGCCGCGACGACCGGCTACCGGCCGCCGCCCGCCCGGCGCAGTCGCAGCGTCACGATCTGGAACGGGTGCAGCCGCATCCGCACGGAGTTCCCCCGCCGGTCGAGCGCCGGACCGTCCTCCCACGGACGTTCCAGCAGATCGGTGGCGACCGCGCCGGCCAGCTCGAACCCGGTGGTGAGCACCGTGGCGGCGCGCCCGCCGTGGGCCTCGTGGAGGCGGACGACCACCTCGCCGCTCCCGTCGTCGGCGAGCTTCACCGCGGTCACCACCGTCGCGTCGTTGTCGACCGCGACCAGCGGCGGCACCGCACCCGCACCGGTGATCCGGCGTTCCGGCAGATTGATCCGGTGGCCCTCGCGCACCGCGTCGGCGATCCCGGCGCCGGGCACCAGCGCGTAGCGGAAACGGTGTCGGCCCTGGTCGGTCTCCGGGTCCGGGAAGCGCGGGGCGCGCAGCAGCGACAGCCGCACGGTCGTGGTGGTGCCGCGGTCGCCGTCGTCCCGGACGGTACGGGTCACGTCATGGCCGTAGACCGCGTCATTGACCAGCGCGACGCCCCAGCCCGGCTCCTCGACGTGCACGAACCGGTGCGCACACGCCTCGAACTTGGCCGCCTCCCAGCTGGTGTTGGTGTGCGTGGGCCGGTACAGATGCCCGAACTGGGTCTCCGCGGCGTACCGCTCCGCGTGCACGTCCAGCGGGAACGCGGCCTTGAGGAACTTCTCCGTCTCGTGCCAGTCGACCTCGGTGTCGACGTCCAGCCGCCGCTGCCCGCGCGCCAGCGTCAGCGACTGCTCCACCCGCGAGTCCCCGAACGTACGGGACACCCGTACCGTCGCGGCGTCCGGGCCCGCCGCCCCGAGGACCACCTCGTCCGCGTCCGTCAGATCGGTGACCACATTGCGGTAGAACGCGTCCACGTCCCACGCGTCCCACATGTTCGGGAAGTCCGGGTGGACCTGCAGCAGGTTCGCCGCCGCCCCGGGAGCCACCGTCTCGCGGCCGGCCGCCAGGTCGTACGCGGAGACCACCAGCCCGCGGCCGTCGATCCCGATCCGCAGCAGACCGTTGGTGAGCGTGAAACCACCGTCGTCGCGGGGCGTGACGGACACCTGTGGGCCCTCGGCCGACGGCGGCGCCAGCGCACCGGCCGCCACCCCGCTCCGGGCGTGCGGCGCGGAGTTCACCACCAACGCGGTGTCCCCGTCGCCGGCCAGTGCCGCCAGCGCCCCCGCGATCAGCCCCTCCAGCTCGGTGGCGACCGCCGCGTACGTCGCCGCCGCCTCCCGGTGCACCCAGGCGATCGACGAACCGGGCAGGATGTCGTGGAACTGGTGGAGCAGCACCGTCTTCCAGAGGCGGTCCAACTCCTCGTACGGATACGGGTGTCCGCGGGTCACGGCGGCGGTCGCCGACCAGAGCTCCGCCTCCCGCAGCAGCTGCTCGCTGCGCCGGTTGCCGCGCTTGGTCTTCGCCTGGCTGGTCAGGGTCCCGCGGTGCAGCTCCAGATACAGCTCGCCCACCCACACCGGCGCCTGCGGATACTCCGCCTCCGCCCGCGCGAAGAAGTCCGCGGGCTTCTCCCACACCACCGTCGGCGACCCGTCCAGATCGCGCAGCCGCCGGGCCCTGGCGACCATCTCGCGGGTGGTGCCGCCGCCCCCGTCGCCCCAGCCGGTCGGCGCCAGCGAGTGCCGGGCCACCCCCTTGTCCTTGAAGTTCCGTGCCGCATGGGCGAGTTCACCGCCCGAAAGCTGACAGTTGTAGGTGTCCACCGGCGGGAAGTGGGTGAAGATCCGGGTGCCGTCGATGCCCTCCCAGCGGAAGGTGTGGTGCGGGAAGGGGTTCACCTGGCTCCAGGAGATCTTCTGGGTGAGCAGCCATTTCGCGCCCGCCGCCCGGATGATCTGCGGCAGCCCCGCGGCGAACCCGAAGGTGTCCGGCAGCCACGCCTCCTCGTTCTCGACCCCGAACTCCTCCAGGAAGAACCGCTTGCCGTGCACGAACTGCCGGGCCATCGCCTCCGACCCCGGCATGTTGGTGTCCGACTCGACCCACATCCCGCCCGCCGGGACGAACCGGCCCTCCGCGACCGCCTTCTTGACCCGGGCGTAGACCTCCGGCCGGTGGTCCTTGATCCACGCGTACTGCTGCGCCTGCGACATGGCGTAGACGAACTCCGGCTCGTCCTCCAGCAGCGCCGTCATGTTCGACGTGGTCCGCGCCACCTTCCGGACCGTCTCGCGCAGCGGCCACAGCCACGCCGAGTCGATGTGGGCGTGCCCCACCGCGCTGATCCGGTGCGCCGAGGCCCCCGCGGGTGCCGCCAGCACCTCCCGCAGCTCCGAACGGGCCGCCCCGGCCGTCGCGTTGACGCGCTGCAGGTCCACCGCGTCCAGCGCCCGGCCGACCGCCCGCAGCACCTCCCAGCGCCGCGGACCGTCCACCGGGAGCTCCGCCATCAGCTCGTCCAGCACCTCCAGGTCCTGGACGAGCTCCCACACCTCGGTGTCGAACACCGCCAGATCCATCCGCGCCAGCCGGTACCGCGGCGCACTGCCCGCGGTATCCCGGTCGCCCAACCGGGTGGGCAGGAACGGGTGCACGTCCAGGATCACCGGGTTGGACGCGGCCTCCAGATGCCATTCGACGCGCTCCCCGCCGCGCACCGGCGCCCCCACCCGCACCCACTGGTTGCGCGGGTTGAGCGCCTTGACCGGGCTGCCGTCGGGCCGGTAGACCAGCGCCTCGCACTGGAACCCCGGCATCCGCTCGTCGAAGCCCAGGTCCAGCACCGCCTCCACGGTCCGCCCGGCCCACCGTTCCGGCACCTGCCCGCGGACCCGGAACCAGGTCGTGCCCCACGGCGCGCCCCAGGCGTCCCCCACCGCCACCGGGGTGTGCTCGGCGGCCAGCCCCTCCGCCACGCCCACCGGCTCACCGGGCGCGACCCAGGCCGCGACCTCCAAGGGGACCGACTCCGGATAGAGCGCCGGCCGGATGCGCTCGTCCAGGACCCGCTTGAGCCGGGCTTCGACCAGTACGCGATCGTCATGCATGGGAGGGGCTCCGTAGCGTCGAGAAGGAGAGGCGAGAAAGGGGAGGTGGGAGGGAGAGGCGAGAAGGAGAGGCGGAAGGGCGGGCGGTCACCAGGGGACGTCGGTGCGGGCCGGCGCCGAGACCGTGAACAGTTCGTGCACCGCGCGCACCTCCAGCCGGGCGGCCGCCTCGCCCGCGGCCCGCTCCAGCCCGCGGACGTAGTACGCCGTACCGCACGTACCGCCGAGGAACCGCCGGGCGCCGTCCGGAAGTTGGCGGTACAGCTCGTAGTGGCGCACCGGGCCGGCGGCCCGCTCCCAGCGCAGCCGCAGGGCGAGCGCGCCGTCCGTGGTGGCGCGGTCGGTGACCCGCAGCCCGGCGGGCGCGGCCGGCGACCCGGCGCGGTCGCGGATCGTCAGCGCCCCCAGCCGCCAGGCCACCGCACCGCCGCCGCGGCCGGTCAGCCGCACCCCCAGCGCACGGACCGTGCCCGGGACCAGCGGGCCGAGCCGCACGGTGTCGGTGCGCCAGCCGCCGCCCGGCTCCAGCGTGCCGGCCGGCAGGAAGGCGTACGGAGCGGGTTCGCCCGGCGCCGGCGCGTCCCGCAGGGCCACCGCCACCTCGACGGTCACCGGCCCCGACGACGGATCGAGGCGATGGGTGAGGCCGACCACCGTCTCCGCACCGGCCGGCAGCCGCGCCGGGAACAGCTCCAGCGTCGCCGGGGCGTCGAGCGCACCGCGCACCAGCAGACTGCTGCCGCCGCGCCAGGCGGCGGCGAAGTCCAGCGAGACCTCCGGGCGGGCGCCCGCGGTGCGTACCGCCCAGCGCCGCGGCGGCAGCACGTCCTGCAACCCGAGGTGGTTCCAGGGCGCGTCCGAGACCGCGCGCCCGCCGTCGTACCAGCGCAGCCCGTGCCCGGTGTTGAAGGTGGTGGCGAACGGCAGCGCGGTCAGCACCGACCGGTCCGCGACCACCGCGGCCGGCGCCCGCCAGCCGTCCCCCGCACCGCCCGGCACGGTCGGATCCAGTCCCTCGCCCGACCAGAACCGGTCGTCCGCGGCATGGAAGTCACCGGGCGTACGCCCCTCGGGCAGATGCGTCAGCGTCCACTCCGGACGGTAGAAGCCGTACGAGACGACGTGGTCGCGCCCGGCCGGGACGATCGCGTCCCAGTCCGTGCGGGTGTTCCAGCCGGCCGACTCGACGTCGACCCCGGCCCACAACTCGTAGCGGCTGCGGCCCAGTTGACCGGCGAGACGGCCCGAGTCCACGAGCGACCGGGCGGTCCAGCGGAAGTCGACGAACAGCGAGTCGGCGACCGGCCCGGCGGTGTCCTGGAAGAACGTCCGGTTGAGGTCGTTCAGCGCACCCTGCCAGCCGACCTGCCCGGTCCGGTTCATCGCGTCGTACCACGTGATGCGCAGTCCGTGCCGGGCGCCCGCGGTGCGCAGCGCCCGCAGGAAACCTCGCATGTCGTCGGCGAGCGCGGCGTCCCCGCCACCGGTCTCCGCGTTGACGAACCAGCCGTCGAAGCCGTACGCCGCGGCCACCCGAGCCAGCTTCGCGGCGAGCGGGAAGCGCCCCGCGGCGTCCTTCCGCACCAGGTCACGGGTCCAGCGCAGCTGCCCGCCGTAGGCGGCCGGCGGCAGGAAGACGGTGCCCAGGACGGGCACGCCGTTGCGGTGCGCGGCGTCCACCACCGGGGCGTTCGGCGCGAGGATCAGGCCCTCGCCGGACGAGCCGCCCCAGAAGACCAGCTCGTCGAGGTACGCCCAGTGCGTCGGCGCGTAGTGGTCCGCGGTCGCCGAGCCCTGCGAGGGATTGCCCGCGGTGTGGTCGAAGGCCGCCAGGGCGCTGATCCGGGCCTGCCCGGCGCGGGCCGAGGTGTTCGCCGGCACCGGCGTGAACCGCTAGGCGAGCGGCACCGTCGCCGTGTTGAACGGCAGGTCCCGGTCGGACCCGGGCGTCCACGCCGCGAGGCTGCGCCACACCACACCGTCGTCCGGCGTGCCCTCCGGCAACGAGTCGGGGAACCAGTACGACGCGTACGGCTGGAGCGGGTCCGCCGCGCGGGGGCGGCCGGCCGCCCGCGCACCGCTCGCGAAGGGCGGGCCGAACAGGGCGACCGCGGCGCCCGCCCCGGCCAGCAGCACACGACGGCGGGGGACGGGCAGCGGGCGGTGCGTCATGAGGTGCTCCTCCGGTGGGGAACGGACGGCGGCCGGCGACGCGCGGCGCGGGCGGAGCCGCCGGACGCACGCACCTCGTCGGGTGAAACGACCTCGGTGATGCCACGGGACGCCAAATGCTCCCGGTTCCCGGCGAGTTCGGCCAGTACGAGCGCCGGCCGGGCGCCCTGGGCGGCCAGCTCGGCCCAGGCCTCGAAGACCGGCCCGCCGGGTGCGCACACCGACCGGTGCGGCGCGGCGCCGGCCCCGCCCACGTCCACGACCAGCGCGCAGTTCCGCACCGGCGGCCGGTGCTCGCGGCCGCGCCACTCGGCGGCCAGTGCCGCCAGCGCCCGCCCGGCCGGCTTGACCGTGCGGTCGGTGCGGAGCAGCCCGAGCCCGTACTCCAGCTCCGGGAAGTCCGCGAGCGACCGGGACACGTCGTGCGAACACCACCACGTGACGCCCCACAGGTCCGGGCAGTCCAGGACGGCCGCGACGGTCGCCCCGGTGAAGTGCGCCGCCCGCTCCGCGGGGATGTGCGGCGCGGGCGCACCGACCTCCTGGAGCCACACCGGCCGGTGCGGGTCCGTCGCCCACGCCTTGGACAGCTCGACGAGATAGGCGGCGTGCTGCTCGGTGGCGGTGCCCGCCGGCCCGTGGCGCTGGGCGGTGCCGTTGAACACCCAGGAGTGCACGGCCGTCACGGCACCCAGCCGGGCCGCCTGCGCCGGGGTGAACGGATGGCCGTCGCGGTACCAGGCGGCGTCGTACGCGGCGTGCAGATGCATCCGGCCCGGCGCGCCGCGCTCGCAGGCCGCCAGCATCCGCTCCAGCCAGGCCGTGGCCTCCGCGCCGGTGATGTGGTCCGGGTCCGGATGCGGGCCGTCGGAGAACTGGTTGATCTCGTTGCCGAGCGTCATCCCGAGGAAGGCCGGGCGGTCCGCGAGCGCGGCCGCCAGCGTGCGCAGGTACTCCTCCTGGCCCGCCAGCACCTCCGGGTCGGTGAAGAGGTTGCGGCGGTGCCAGGTCCGCGTCCAGGCGGGCAGGAAGTCGAAGCTCGACAGATGCCCCTGCAGCCCGTCGACGGCGATGTCGAGCCCGCGTTCGGCCGCCGCGTCCGCGAGCTGCACCAGCTGCTCCACGGCGCGCGGCCGGATCAGCGCCCGGTTCGGCTGGAACAGCGGCCAGAGCGGGAAGACCCGGATGTGGTCCAGGCCCAGCGCGGCGACGGAGTCGAGGTCCGCGCGTACCGCGTCGAGGTCGAAGTCCAGCCAGTGGTGGAACCAGCCCTGGGTGGGCGTGTAGTTGACGCCGAATCGCATGGGACTCCTGGGGTCGAAGGCGGCGGGGATACGGCTCGGCCGGCGGGTTCAGCCCTTGACGGCGCCCTCGCCGACGCCGCGGAAGAAGGAGCGCTGGAGACAGGCGAAGAGCACGATCAGCGGCAGGACCGCGATGACGGTGCCGGCCGCCACCAGCCGCTGGTTGTCGGCGAAGGTGCCGTGCAGGAAGTTCAGCCCGATCGTCAGGGTGAACTTCGACTGGTCGCTCAGCACGATCAGCGGCCACAGGAAGTCGTCCCAGGCCCCCATGAAGGCGAAGATCGCCACCACCGCGAGGGTGCCCCTCACCGACGGCAGCGCGATCCGCACGAACCGCTGCCAGGCGTTGGCGCCGTCGACGAACGCCGCCTCCTCGACCTCGTACGGCAGCGCCGCGAAGGCATTGCGCATCAGCAGCACGTTCATCGCCCCGATGCAGCCGGGCAGCACCACCCCGAGCAGGGTGTTGTTGAGCTGCAGCGCCCGCATCGTCACGAACTGGGCGATCATGATGCTCTCGACCGGGACCAGCATCGCCATGAGGAAGACCACCAGCGCGGCCCGGCGGCCCCGGAACCGCAGCCGGGCGAGCGCATAGCCGGCGAGCGCCGCGCCCGCGCAGTTGGTGAGCACATTGGCGGTGGCGACCTTGAGGGAGTTCAGGGCGAAGTCCCAGACCGGGATGATCCGGGCGACGTCCGCGTAGTTCGCCAGCGTCAGCCGGTGCGGGACCAGGCTCGGCGGATAGCGGTAGATGTCCTCGCCGGGGCCCTTGAGGGAGGTGGACAGCTGCCAGAGGAACGGCCCGACCATCAGCGCCAGTACGGCGAGCAGCAGCGCGTAACGCAGCGCCAGCCGCCACCGCGGCAGTTGCCGCCCGGCGCGCGCGTACCGCGGCGCGGGCGCGCTCATGCCTCCTCCCTGCGGTTCGCGCGCAGCACCAGCAGCATCAGCCCCAGGGTGATCACGAAGACCACCACGGACAGCGCCGAGGCATAGCCGACCCGGCCGGACAGCCCGGTGCCGGCCTGCTGGACGAGCATCACCAGCGTGGTGTCCTCGCCGCCGGGCCCGCCGGTCGGGCCGGCCATCAGATAGACCTCGGAGAACACCTTGAACGCGCTGACCGACGAGAGCGCGGCCACCAGCACCATCGTGGACCGCAGCGCGGGCACCGTCACGGTCAGGAAGCGGCGCACCGCGCCGGCCCCGTCGACCGCGCAGGCCTCGTGCAGTTCCCCGGGGACGTTGGCCAGCGCCGCCAGATAAATGATCATGTAGTAGCCGAGGCCCTTCCAGACGGTGACCGCCATGGCGCTGAGCAGCAGCAGCCAAGGGTCGCTGAGGAAGCCGGCCGTCCCGAAGCCCAGCCCCTCCAGCAGCGCGTTGATCAGCCCTCGGTCGTCCAGCAGCCACACCCAGATCAGCGAGACCACCACGACGGAGGCGACCACCGGGGTGTAGAACGCCGCCCGGAAGAAGGCGATCCCGGGAATCTGCCGCTGCACCAGCAGCGCCAGCAGCAGCGGCAGGACCACCAGCAGCGGGACGACCCCGAGGACGTAGAGCACGCTGTTGCGCAGCCCGGTCCAGAACATCGCGTCGTGGATCAGCTCGCGGTAATTCGCGGCCCCGACGAACTGCCCCTCGGTGAGCGTGCGGGCGTCGGTGAAGGAATGCGTCACCGTGCTGAGGAACGGATACAGGCCGAAGGCGAGGACGATCAGCAGTCCGGGGGCGAGGAACAGCCAGGGACTCGCGGGATGATGCCTTGTCACGGCGGCCTCGGGCTCAGCCGGTCTTCAGCAGGCGATTGCACTCCGCGGCCGCACCGTCCAGCGCCGCCTTGGGCGACTGCTTTCCCTGCACGGCCCGGGCGACCGCATTGCGCAGCACGGTCTTCATCTGGTCACTCAGCAGCACCGGGGTGTAATTCACCGCGGTCGTGAGCGACTTGGCCGAGGCCACCCGCACCCGCGTCGCATCGGTGCCGTCCTCCTTGGTGAAGTACGGATCGTCCAGCGAGCCCTTGGTGCTCGGGAAGATCGTGACCTCCTTGGCGAACGCCATCTGGTTCTTCTTGTCGGTGACGAAGTGCGCGAAGGCCACCGCCGCCGGCTTCACCTTGCTCTGCGCGTTCACCATCAGGCCCTGCACGTACATATTGGCCTTACCGGTGTTGTTGGCCGCGTCGGTGATACCGATGTGCCGGTAGAGACTCGGCGCGTCCTTCTTGAAGTTCTGCAGATCGAGCGCGCTGCCCGGGTTCATGGCGACGGACTGCTGCTCGAACTTCCGCCCCGCCGATTCGGCCTGTGCGGTCAGCGCCTGGGAGTCCAGCGCCCCGGCCGCGTACAACTCCCGGTAGTGGCCGAGCAGTTCGACGCCCTTGGGCTCGTTGAAGGTGAACTCGGTGCCGCGGGTGTTCATCAGCCGTACGCCGTACCGGCCGAAGTCCTCGATCGACGGCGTACTGGCGAGCATCGCTATCCTCCGGCCGCTCTTCCTCGCCATCGCCACCGCGTCCGTGAAGAGCTGGTCATAGGTGGTCGGCGGTGCGTCCGGATCCAGTCCGGCCTTCCTGAAGAGCTCCTTGTTGTAGAACATCGGGCCGGTGTTCAGATACCAGGGGAAGGCGTAGACACCCGGCAGGCCCGGCATCTCATGGCTCTTCCAGGCCCCGTCGAGATATTCTCCGCGGTATTTCCCGGCTGCCTTTTCCAGGTCGAGCGCGAGCCCGGCCTTCGCCAGCGGATAGGCGAGATCCGGTGATACGTTCACCACGTCCGGCAGGGTGCCGCCGGCCGCGTCCGCGCTGAGTTTCTCCGGATATCCCTCGGCCGGCTGGTCGATCCACTTCACCCGGGCGTCCGGGTACGTCCGCTCGAAGTCCTTGATGAGCCCCTCGAAGTAATTCTTGAAATTCGCCTTGAGGTTCCAGGTCTGGAAGGTGACCTGGCCCTCGACCTTCCCCGAGGCGCTGCCCCCGGCTCCGCCGCCGGATCCGCACGCGGTCAGGGTGAGCGCCGAGAGGGCCAGGACGACGGCCGCGGCACCGGCTCGGCGGGGAATGGTAACTCTGCGCATGGCTGGCGGCTCCTCTGCTCGGACCAGACCGCAGGAAAATGCCGCGCACCGGCCCCGGGAGAGAGAGTTCCAGGCCGTTTCGGCGGGTATTCCGCAGGACCTCGGGCGACGACGCGGCAGACGCTACTAATGCGCTTTAGTGAGTGTCAATACCCGTGCTGCGGACGGGACTTCGCGAGGCGCGGCGAGGGGATTGGCACACGTTTGACACACCGCCCTGCCCTGATCAGACTGAGGCGCACTAATGCGGTTCAGCGCGAGGAGAGCCCGCCCATGACAGCGCCCGGTGGGGCCGCCCGCCACAGGCCGGCGCGCCGGCCCACGATCAAGGACATCGCCCGCCGGGCCGGGGTCTCGGAGAGCGCCGTCTCCTTCGCGCTCAACGACCGGCCGGGCGTCTCCGACGACACCCGCGCCCGGGTCCGCCGGGTCGCCGAGGAACTCGGCTGGCAGGCCAACTCCGCCGCCCGCGCCCTCTCCGGCGAACGCGCCGGCGCCCTCGGACTCGTCCTCGCCCGCCCCGCCCGCACCCTGGGCGTCGAATCCTTCTTCCTGCAACTCGTCTCCGGCATACAGGAAGTGCTCGCGGCCCGGAAGATCGCGCTGCTCTTCCAGGTCGTCGAGGACCTCGACACCGAGTGCGCGCTCTACCGCCGCTGGTGGGCCGAGCGCCGGGTGGACGGCGTCCTCGTCGTCGACCCCCGCACCGACGACCCCCGCCCGGAACTCCTCGCCGCGCTCGGCCTGCCCGCCGTCGCCATCGGTGGCCCGGCCGGCCCCGCACCGTCGGACCAGGAGCCGGACACCGCGCCGCCACCGCTGCTCCCCACCGTCTGGGCCGACGACGCCAAGGCCATGGCCCGCGTCCTGGACCACCTCCACGGCCTCGGCCACCGCCGGATCGTGCACGTCGCGGGCCTGCCCGGCCTCGCCCACACCGCCCGCCGGATCCGCTCGCTGCGCACCGAGGCGGCGCTCCGCGGCCTCGACGAGCGGCAGGTCCGCTCGGTGACCACCGACTACTCCGACGCGGAGGGGGCCGAGGCCACCCGCCGCATCCTGGACGACCCCCGGCCGCCCACGGCGATCATCTACGACAACGACGTGATGGCGGTGGCCGGCGCCTCGGTGGCCGCCGAGCGCGGCATCCCCGTCCCCGCCGCGCTGTCGATCGTGGCCTGGGACGACTCCGCGCTCTGCCGGGTCACCCACCCCCGCCTGACCGCGCTGGTCCGCGACACCCCCGGCTTCGGCCGACTCGCCGCCCACGAGCTCCTCACCGTCCTCGACGGCGGCCCGCCGCGCACCGTCCAGGGCGAACTGCCCCACCTGGAGGCCCGGGAGAGCACCGGGCCCTGCGAGTGAGGGTCGCCCCGCACGTACTTGTCCGTCCCGCCGCGGGGCTTGCTCGCCGTTGCTCCCCCACTGCCTGAAGGGCGTGGGAGGTACCCCCATGCGGCGGGCGTGGTTCCGTTCACTGCCTGTGCGTAGGACTCCGCGCACCCCCACCGGCCGTTCCCTTTCCTCCTACGGGAGGGGCTGGACCGGAGGACGAAGTCTGGAGGGCCAGAACCGCACCCGACAACCACCCGGCCCGCCGCAGGCGCCACGGAGACCAGGCCCGACGGCGGCACAGACGGGTACGTGCGGGGCGCCGCAAAGCGCACAACGGCGAGCGAGCCCCGAGGCGGGACGGACAGGTACGTGGGAGGCGTCGCGAAGCGCAGCGCCCCGCGGCGGGACGGACAGGTACGTGGGAGGCGCCGCGAAGCGCAGCGCCCCGCGGCGGGACGGACAGGTACGTGGGAGGCGCCGCGAAGCGCAGCGCCCCGCGGCGGGACAGACTGGTACGTGAGGAGGTCCATCCATGGCCGACACCGGCGCCCCCGCAGCACCGCGCGCCCTGGTCACCGGCGCCACCGGCTACCTCGGCGGCCGCCTGGTGCCCGAGCTGCTCGCCGCCGGATACGCCGTCCGGGCGCTGGCCAGGACCCCCGAGAAGCTGCGGGACCACCCCTGGGCCGGCCAGGCGGAGATCGTCCGCGGCGACGTCACCGACGCCGGCTCGATGCGCCGCGCGCTGGCCGGCGTCGACGTCGCCTACTACCTCGTGCACGCCCTCGGCACCGGCCCGCGGTTCGAGGAGACCGACCGGCGGGCCGCGCGGATCTTCGCCGAGGAGGCCCGCGCCGCCGGTGTACACCGCATCGTCTACCTCGGCGGACTCACCCCGCGCGGCATCCCCGAACGGGACCTCTCACCCCACCTGCGCTCCCGGTCCGAGGTCGCCGACATCCTGCTGGCCTCCGGTGTCCCCACCGCCGTGCTGCGCGCCGCGGTCATCATCGGCTCCGGTTCCGCCTCCTTCGAGATGCTGCGCTACCTCACCGAACGGCTGCCGGTCATGATCACGCCGAGCTGGGTACGCACCCGCATCCAGCCCATCGCCGTCCGCGATGTGCTGCGGTACCTCGTCGGCTGCGCCCGGCTCCCCGCCGACGTCAGCCGGACCTTCGACATCGGCGGCCCGGACATCCTCACCTACCGCGACATGATGCAGCGCTACGCGCGGGCGGCGGGCCTGCCGGAACGGCTCATCCTGCCCGTCCCGGTCCTCACCCCCCGCCTGTCGAGCCTCTGGATCGGCCTGGTCACCCCCGTCCCGCCGGGCATCGCCCGGCCCCTGGCCGAGTCGCTGCGCCACGAGGTCGTCTGCCACGAACACGACCTCGCCCGCTACATCCCCGACCCGGACCCGCCGGGCCACCCGCTGCCCTTCGACGACGCGGTGGACCTGGCGCTGCGCCGGGTGCGGGACGCCCAGGTCACCACCCGCTGGTCCGGCGCCGCCGTACCGGGCGCGCCCAGCGACCCGCTGCCCACCGACCCCGACTGGGCCGGCGGCAGCCTCTACACCGACCGGCGGGAGGTCACCGTGAACGCCCCGCCGGAGACGCTCTGGCAGGTCGTGGAGGGCATCGGCGGGGAAAACGGCTGGTACTCCTTCCCGCTCGCCTGGGCGGTGCGCGGCGTGCTGGACCGGCTCGCCGGCGGTGTGGGACTGCGCCGCGGCAGACGGGACGCCGGCCGCCTCCGGGTCGGCGACTCGCTCGACTTCTGGCGGGTCGAGGCGGCCGAGCCCGGGCGGCTGCTGCGACTGCGCGCCGAGATGCGGCTCCCCGGCCTCGCCTGGCTGGAGATGACGGTCGCCCGCGACGCCGAGGGCCGCACCCGCTATGCCCAGCGGGCGCTGTTCCATCCGCACGGGCTGACCGGCCATGCCTACTGGTGGTGCGTCGCCCCCTTCCACGCCGTGGTGTTCGGCGGCATGGCCCGCAACATCGCGGCCGCCGCCGAGGCCGCGGCCGCCGCCCGCCCGGCGTGAACTCCGCACCCCCGCACGTCGGTTGCGCACCCCACCCGCACCCCGCCGGCTCCCTGCTTGGCATGCTGGCGGCATGACGAAACGGGCGGGACGGGAACGAGACGCGGCGGTCGTGGTGGGCGCCGGACCGAACGGGCTGGCCGCGGCGGTGACGCTGGCACAGGCCGGACTGAAGGTGACGGTCTTCGAGGCGGCGGACGAGATCGGCGGCGGCGTCCGCAGCGGTGAGCTGTTCGCCCCCGGCCTGCTGTTCGACCACTGCTCCTCGACGCATGTGATGGGCGCCGGCTCGCCGTATCTGCGCACGCTGGACGTCGCGGCACACGGGCTGGAGTGGTGCTGGCCGGAGATCGACCTCGCCCATCCGGTCGACTCCGGTGGCGCGGGGGCGCTGTACCGGTCCCTGGCGCGGACGGCGGACGGGCTCGGCGCCGACGGTCCGGCGTGGCGGCGGCTCTTCGGGCCGCCGGCCGCCGACGCCGAGGTGCTCACCGACGCCGTCATGAAGCCCCTCCTGCGGGTGCCCCGGCATCCGGTCCGGCTCGCCCGCTTCGGGCTGCGCGCCCTACAGCCCGCCACCGCGCTCGCCGGCCGCTTCCGCACGGAGGAGGCCCGTGGCCTCTACGGCGGGGTGGCGGCGCACCTCTTCGGGCCGCTGAACGGGCCCGCCGCCGCATCCGTCGGACTCATGATCATCGCGGCCGGCCACCGGTTCGGCTGGCCGGTCGCGAAGGGCGGCTCCGCGGCCATCGCCCGCGCGCTGGCCGGACTCCTCACCGCCGCCGGCGGCCGGATCGAGACCGGCGTGACGATCCGCTCCCTGCGTCAACTGCCGCCCGCCGCAACGGTGTTGCTCGACCTGGCACCGGCCGCCGCGGCCGCCGTGATCGGCGACCGGCTGCCGCCCCGGGTACGCCGCGCCTACACCCGCTACCGGCACGGCCCCGCCGCCTTCAAGCTCGACCTGGCGGTCGAGGGCGGGGTGCCCTGGCGCGCCGACGCCTGCCGGCGGGCCGGCACCGTCCACCTCGGCGGCAGCTTCGCGCAGATCGCGGACGCCGAGCGGCAGATCCACCGCGGCCGGATGCCCGAGCGCCCGTTCCTCCTGGTCTCCCAGCAGTACCTCGCCGACCCCGGCCGCTCCGCCGGCGACGTCCACCCGGTCTCCGCGTACGCCCATGTGCCGCACGGCTACAACGGGGACGCCACCGCCGCGATGCTGGCGCAGTTCGAGCGGTTCGCCCCCGGCACCCGCGAGCGGATCGTCGGACTCACCGCCACCTCGACCGCCGAGCTGGAGCGCGGCAACGCCAACTTCGTGGGCGGCGACATCATCGGCGGCGCCAACACCCCGCTGACCCTGACGATGCGGCCGCGGATCGCCCTCGACCCGTACGCGACCGGGGTGCCGGGGGTGTACCTCTGCTCGGCGTCGACCCCGCCGGGCGCCGGCGCCCACGGGATGTGCGGCCACAACGCGGCGCGTTCGGCGCTGCGGGCGCTGGGCGTGCACTGACGGCGGTCCCCGGATGGGCTGCCGGGGACCGCCGTCGGCCGCCGCGCGGTCAGCGGCGGTGGGTGACCACGCCGGGCGCCATCCGGCCGCAGTTGGAGCCCGAAACGCTGACGCTCACCGTTTCGATCGCGCCGCCCCAGTCCACGCACCGGCCCTTCGCCGGGAGATACACCGGACCGGCGTAGGTGGTGTATTGCCCGCTGTCGTAAACCCAGTCGGAACTGCCGTCGGTGGCCGTGAGATACGTGTAGACGTACACCGGCTTTCCGGGGCTGTTCCGCACGGTCACGACACAGTTCTTTCCGGTCTTCGCGCTGTACGTCAGGTACACGGTCCCCTTTCCGGTGACCGGTACGGAATTCACCACACGGTAGCCGCTGCCACAGGCCCCGTTGTACGCGGCGGTGGCGGTCGGTGCGGCGGTTGCGGTGGTCGCCGTGGCCATCGTGGCGAGTCCGGCCACGGCGAGTACGGCAGATCCTGCGATGGCACGTGAACGCTTCATGGGATTACCCCCGTCGAGTGGGTGCGTCGCGTGGTCATTTCGCAGTGTTGGACCCGGAGCGGCCCACGAAGGTTGTAGCGCCGCGGGAATTGCCCGTTGTTCGAATCGAGTTGTCGATGCGGTGTGCTGCGCGGGCTCCGGTGAGCCGGTGCGCCGGTGCGGCGCCGGACGACGAGCGGCCGGTCCCCGGCGCCCGATCACGGGGCGCCGGGGACCGGCCGGAAGCTTCAGCGGTGCGTGGGGGAGGGTCAGTCGTCGTCGTCCTCGCCGTACGCGAGGACCTTCAGCCGGCTGAAGGGGCCGTTGAAGCGGTTGCGGTCACCGACCGGGTGTCCGGAGGAGGTGTGCTGCCAGATGCTGTGGTACCGCCAGCCGCCCGGCAGCGCGCCGACGGAGGAGCCGTAGCGCGGGATCCACAGCGGATTGGTCCGGCCGAACTTCCCTGAATTGCCGGTGCACCGCTTCCACCAGTTCGTGGAGGTGTAGATGACCGCGTCGCGCCCCGTCTCCTCCCGGTAGGTGCGCGCGAAGTCGTGGATCCAGCTGACCATTGCCCTGGCGCTCTTGCCGTAGCAGGTCGCGCCGTAGGGGTTGTACTCCATGTCGAGCGCGCCGGGCAGTGTCCTGCCGTCCCGGGACCAGTCGCCGCCGTGGTGGGCGAAGTAGCGCGCCTGGGTGGCGCCGCTGGAGTGGTCGGGCAGGGCGAAGTGGTAGGCGCCGTGGATCATCCCCGCGTGGTAGGAGCCCCGGTACTGCTGGGCGAAGTACGGGTTGGTGTAATTCGTCCCCTCGGTGGCCTTGACATACGCGAAGCGCACCCCTGACCTGCGCAGGTGCGACCAGCCGACGTTGTGGTTGTGGCTGGAGACGTCGACCCCGGCCACCGCCCTCCTGCCGTACGACGCCCGCGGCTCGATGCCGCCGGCCCGGTCGCCGCCCTCGTGGAGCGCGATGGTGGAGCCCATCCAGTCCTCGTCGGGGTGGGCGGGTCGCTTCGCGGCATCGGTCGCCGTGGCCGATCCGGGCAGTGCGAGGGGCAGAGCGAGCACGGAGAGGAGAGTAACGAGCGTTCCGGCCGTGGCGACTTTACGGCGGGCCGGACCGGATCTGCGCAAGGGCATCGCATGCCTCCGAGGCCTTCGGTTGAGTCAGGTACGGCAGGATTTGAGCAGAATTCTGCCGATAAGAGACTTATACGCAGAACTGCCTGACTCCATGACTCGACAGGCCGTCAGTCCGCCGTCCGGCCCCGCATCTCACCCGTCCGGCGGGCAGGAACGGTCACCCTGGCGTCCGGGCCGGTGACCGGACGGAACGAAGCGGTGCCCGGACGGAACGAAGCGGGCCCCGGCTGTGCCGGGGCCCGCTCCGCGCGCAGCGGCGAACGCGCCATTCCGCCGCTTCGCAAGCTGCTCCTCATGACGAGCCGGTCGGGCCCGCGTTTGTGATCCGTCTCTCCCGTGACCTGGTGGTCCGGTGGGGCCGGCGGTTCCGCCGGCGACGGCTCGGCGCCGTCGGCTCAGTAGGCCGAGTTGACGTTGTCGATCGAGCCGTAGCGGTCGGCCGCGTAGTTGGCGGCGGCGGTGATGTTGGCCACCGGGTCGGTCAGCTTGTTGGCCGTGCCGGCGACGTGGTAGCGGTCGAAGGTGGGCTGGATCACCTGGAGCAGGCCCTTGGAGGGGATGCCGTTGATGGCGTTGATGTCCCAGTCGTTGACGGCGTTGGGGTTGCCGCTGGACTCGCGCATGATGTTGCGGTGCAGGCCCTCGTAGGAGCCCGGGATGCCCTTGGCGTGCATGATGTCGAGCGCCTCGCGGATCCAGCCGTCGAGGTTGTTCGGGTAGTCCTTCACGGCCTTGCGCTCGGTGGAGCGGTTGGCGGCCTGCTGGGCGGTGTGCTGCTTGGCGACGGCGGTCACCTTGATGTGGTCGGCGACCGAGGCGGTCACCGGGCGGCCGGTCTTGGCGTCGTCGGCCTTCTTGGCCGGCAGGCCGTTGGCGCTGACGGGCTTGACCGCGGCCGGAGCGTGCTCAGACGCAGCCTGTGCGGTGTCCGGGGCGGAGGTGAGCGCCAGACCCGAGGTGGCACCCGCGGCGGCCAGAACGGCCACGGCGACCTTGTGGGTACGGGTGATGCGGGTCATACGGACAGCGCGGGGCAGGGTGAAGCTGGGCATGCAGAGTGACCTCTTCCAGGTACGGGATCGGGGAGCGGCCTTCTTTGGCGGCGCGTTGCGCACCGGAGGTCTTTGCCGCGTTCGCCCTCGGGGCGTTCACCGCGACTCGCTCTCGGCGCGTCGGAATCCATGTTTAGCGACGGTCCGGAATCGAGGCAATGGTGCTCTGTACTACCCATCTTCGTGAGAAAACCCGGCTCCCTGAAGTAATGAGCGTTTCCCACCGCGTTGACCTGGAATAGCGGCGGTTTCCATCGACTAGGCATGGTCGTAAGTGACGTACATCGCGTGCCGCGGGTCACCTGGAAGCGGCCGGAAAGCCCGCGTTATCGGGGTGCTTAAGTTGCCTGGCTCACAGCGCAATTACCGTCCGCCGGCCCCGTTTCATGCACCGGCCGGGGCCGATTCATCCGCCCGGCTGCCCGTTGTGGGCCAGCGGGATTCGGTAAATGTGGTGCGGGGCACTGCTGCTGAGCCCAAAAGAGCGGCATTTGTGCGCCAATTCACGTGCGGCAAACCGCTGTGCATTTCCGGCAGGTGGGCCCCGCGGCACGGCGCCGGCTGGGCCGTTGGTGACGCCCCCGCTACGGCAATACGGCGGTGCCGCTGGTCCGTTCGCAGCAGCGGCCCGGACTGTCGCATGACGGCGCGGCCCCGGCTCCCTGACAGTGACACCCACACAGTGGTCACTCACCGTAGGGATGTGCTCATGTTCCGTCGTATTGCCGTCGTTGTCACCGGCCTTCTCGTGACCGGCGTCCTGGCCGCGGGGTCCGCGACCGCGGCGCCCGTCGATGACCACCACCACCTCTCTCCCAGGGAAGAGGCGGGACTTCGCTTCGCCGGCGACGTGCTCGACGCGCTCTTCGGCGGCGCCGGCCCGGCACGGCACGGCCGCTACTGACGGCCCGACCGGAAGGCCGGAAAACGGCAGTGGCCCCACCCGCGCGATGCGGGCAGGGCCACGTGCCGTGGAGGTGCTACTGGCGGCTCAGTAGGCCGAGTTGACGTTGTCGATCGAGCCGTAGCGGTCGGCCGCGTAGTTGGCGGCGGCGGTGATGTTGGCCACCGGGTCGGTCAGCTTGTTGGCCGTGCCGGCGACGTGGTAGCGGTCGAAGGTGGGCTGGATCACCTGCAGGAGGCCCTTGGAGGGGATGCCGTTGATGGCGTTGATGTCCCAGTCGTTGACGGCGTTGGGGTTGCCGCTGGACTCGCGCATGATGTTGCGGTGCAGGCCCTCGTAGGAGCCCGGGATGCCCTTGGCGTGCATGATGTCGAGCGACTGGCGGATCCAGCCGTCGAGGTTGTTCGCGTAGCGCTTGGGAGCGGCCTTCGGCTTGACCTTGGGGGCGGCCTTCGGCGCCTGGGTCAGCGCCTTGCGCTCGACGGAACGGCTGGCGGCGTCCTTGGCCGCGTGCCCCTGCTTCTCGACGGCGGTGACCTTCAGGCCGTCGGCGACGGACGACGCCACGACCTGGTCCTTCTTGCCGTCGTCGGCACGGTCCTTGGCGGTCAGCGGCATTCCGTTGGCGCTGACCGGCTTGACCGCGGCCGGTGCGTGCGCGGACGGCGTCGCGGCATCGCTCGGCGCGGCGGTGAACGCCAGCGCGGCGGCGCAGCTCGCGGTGGCCACCAGCGCCGCGGAAGCCCTGTGGGTGCGGGTGATGCGGACGTTCCGGACGGCGCGGGGCAGGGTGAAGCTGGGCATGCGGATGTGACCTCTTCCAGAGCTTGGTGGCGGGGGAGGCGGCCTTCGGTTGGCGCGTGAGGACCGAGGGTCGTTGCCCGCGCTCGCCGCTCCGGCTGAGTTCGCAGACGTTCTCGGTGCTACCCGGAACATGGTTAGCGCTCGCCCTGGAGGGTGGCAAAGAGGTGTTGTACTACCTCTCTTCGTGACTTGAGGAGAGATGTCCGATATAAATTCCCGATTCCCCCCGAATTGCAGGTGTCACGTCCCCCGCGGCATTCGACTAGGAATGGTCGTACGTGACGTACGTCGCGTGCCCGGCATCACCTGGAACCGCCCCCGTACCCCGCTCCGGACCCCCGCCGGAGTTGCCCGGCTCACACCCCGCGGTGCGGCCCGCATACCCCTGCGCAAAGGAGAAGCGCCCCCTGCGAAGTCCGCAGGGGGCGCTTTCCCGTGCCGCCGGCAACAAGGCCGGGGAACAACGTGGGGCAGGCCCGCGAAAACGTGGGGCAGGCCCGCTCAATCCGTCAGCAGCCGGGCCGCCAGTCTTTCGATCCTGGCGTGCCACGCCTCCAGTGCGGGCCCCGGATCGACGTCCCGCGGGCCGGTCTGGGTGAGTACGAGCCGGGCGCCGTGGCCGGTGCCCTTTCCCAGTTCCCAGCGGACAGTCCCCTCCGTGTGCCAGCGGTACGCGAGGAGTGTGGGGGCGCTCACCTCGGTGACCGGTCCGTCCGGCACCGGGGGAGCGGTGAAGCCCGGTGGCACCGGCGCCCCCACCACGGGCTCCGCACCCCCGGTCAGCGCCGCCCACACCGCCTCGGCGGGCCGCACCAGCTGGCGCTCGAAGCGGATCCGCGGTCCGTCCGGTGTGTCCTCGACCACGCCGGCCCCGAGCCCGAACTGCTCCAGGTACGCCTCGTGCAGCTCGCCGGTGTCCCGGTCCACCGCCGGGTCCCGGCCGTCGAGCAGCTGGGACAGCGCGGTCAGGCACAGGTGCCAGCCGGAGGCGAAGCTGGCGCCGCCGAACCGGTCGCCGAAGGTATGCGTCAGGGTCAGCAGCGAGCCGTTCCCGTCCGGCGTGATCTCCCAGCGCAGATGGTCTTCACCCCAGGTGAACGCGAAGAGTTGGGGCGGCTCGGCGTCGGTGACGGTGCCGGTCATGGCGACCCCGGTCACACCGGGCATGGTGAAGGTCATCGCCCCGCCGGGCCGGAGCTCGACGGCGACCTGGGAGGGGAACCAGCGTCCGAGCTGCGCCGGGTCGGTGAGTGCCGCCCAGACCTTCTCCGGCGGATGGTCGAGCCGGCGCTCCATGCGCAGTGCGGGGCGGCCGTTCCGGGTGGTGAGGCTGTCGGAGTGCGGAATCATCGGGGGTCGTCCTCCATGGCGTCGAGGTGCCGTTCCAGGGCGTCGAGGCTCCCGGCCCACAGGTGCCGGTAGTGCGCGAGCCAGACGTCCAGCTCCGCGAGCGGTTCCGGCCGGAGTTCGTACCAGCGGCGCTGGGCGTCCTGCCGGACCTGGACCAGCCCGGCCTCGCGCAGCACCCGCAGGTGCTTGGAGGTGCCGGGCTGGCTCAGGCCGAGTTCCGCGGTGAGCTCGCCGACCAGCCGCGGGCGCTCCAGCAGCAGGTCGAGGATCTTGCGCCGGCTCGGCTCCGCGAGTACGTCGAACGGTAGGGGCATACAGCAAGTATGCGCCTCTGGTTATATAACCGCAACGGAATACTGGTCTGCGGTGGCGACGGAACGGGCCGGAGGCGGCACCGGGCGGGGCACCGGGACGAGCGCGGGGGCGCACTCCAGTGGCCCGTCGGTGAAGAACCGGGCCGCCAACTCCGCGACGTCATCGGCCCGTTCGAGCACCACCCAGTGATCCGTGTCGGGGACGGCCAGGAAGCGGCTGCCGGGAATCCGCGCCGCGAAGGCCCGCTGCCGCTCCGCGGACGTCACCGTGTCGTGCTCACCGCTGAAGACCAGCGTGCGCACCCCGGCCGGCACACCGGAGAAGTCCGCACGGTCGGTGAGCGCGCGGCCCAGTGCGTCCGCCGCATGGGGCGAGTGCCGCGCCGCGTGCAGCATCGACCGCCGGACGTACCGCCGCGCCAGGGCCCGCCGGGTGACGTACCGGTCCTCGTCGAGGCACATCAGGGCCTCGGTGACCATCGTCGCGAAGGTGCCGGCGTCACCCCGCGCGAGGTGGCCCGCGGCCCGCCGCCACAGCTCCAGCTGCCCGCCGGTCAGATGCGCCGGTACGCCCCCGAGGGCCAGCCGCGCGATCCGCCCGGGCACCCGCCGGGCGCACCCGTGGGCGAGGCCCGCCCCGTAGGAGAAGCCGAAGAGGTTGATCCGCGGCACGTCCAGGTCGTCGATGATCCGCTCCAGGGCGGCACACAGCAGACCGTGGGCCGGCCCCGGCGGCAGCGGCCCGGCGTCGCCCATCCCGGGCAGGTCGGCGGTCACCACGTCCGCCAGCGGGCCCAGCCGGTCCTCCATCTGCGGCCAGCCGAACATGCCCTGCAGCGCACCGCCCACCACCACGACCGGCTCGGTGACCGGCGCCGGGGCGCGCAGCCGCCGGTAGGCGAAGCCCACCCCGTGCACCGACAGCGACCGGACCGTCTCCTCGTGCATCGCCGCCGCCTAGCGGGTCAGCACGAGGGCGGCGTTGTGCCCGCCGAAGCCGAGCGACGTCTTGACCGCACAGTCGAAGGACGCCCGCCGCGGCTCCTGCCGCACGATCTCCAGCGGCAGCCGCGGATCGGGCACGTCGAGGTTCGCGGTCGGCGGCACCAGCTGCTCCTCCAGGGCGAGCACGGCGAGCGCGGTCTCGATACCGCCGGCCGCGCCCAGCGTGTGGCCGGTCATCGCCTTCGTGGACGTGACCAGCGGATGATCGCCGATCACCCGCCGCAGCATGGTGGCCTCGATCAGGTCGTTGACCACCGTCGACGTGCCGTGCGCATTGACGTGCCCGACGTCGCCCGGCTGCACGCCCGCGTCGGCCATCGCGGTGCGCAGCGCCTGCTCGATGCCCTTGCCCTCGGGGTCCGGGGCGACCGCGGCATAGGCGTCGCTGGAGGCCCCGTAACCGCTGACGTGCGCCCGGACCGGCGCCCGGCGGGCCGCGGCGTGCTCCGGCCGCTCCAGTACGAGCAGACCGGCGCCCTCACCGACCACGAAACCGTCCCGGGCGGCGTCGAACGGCCGGCAGGCCGCGGCCGGGTCCTCCCGCCGGGTCGAGACCGCCTTCATCCGGCAGGCGCTGGCGATCAGCAGCCGGGAGATCGGCGACTCGGCGCCGCCGGCGATGGCGATGTCGCAGGCTCCGGTGCGCAGCAGCTGGTGCGCGGTGCCCAGGGCGACGGTCCCGGAGGAGCAGGCCGTCGCCACCCCCAGACTGGGGCCGCGCACCCCGAGGTCCATGCAGACGCTGCTGGCGGCGCCGTTGACGACGGTCAGCGGGGCGAGCTTGGGGGAGACCCGGCGGGCGCCGCGCTCGGCCATCGCCGCGCACTGCTGGTCGTAGAAGGGCAGGCCGCCGTGCGCGGAGCCGATGACCACCGCGACCCGGGAGCCGTCCCAGGTCTCCGGGTCCAGGCCGGCGTCCGCGATCGCCTCGCGGGCCGCGATCACCGCGAGCTGTGCGAAGCGGTCCATCAGCCGCTGGGCCGCCACGCCGAGCTGCTCGGTGGTGTCCAGGTCGGAGGTGTACATGAAGTCACAGGGGAGATCGGCGAGTTCGGGGTGCGGGTGCACCCCGCTGGGCCCGGTGTCCTGGGTGACCGAGTGCCAGGTGGCCTTCGCGGTGGCGCCCGCCGCGGTCACCATGCCCAGTCCCGTCACCGCCGCGGAGAACGGCTGCCGGCGGGCCGTCACGCCGTGACCGGAAATCGCTGGGCGGGACATCCCTGGACCGGCCGGGCGTGGACAACTTCTGCCGCATTCACGTGGCGTTCCTCCGCTTGTTGGCGTGCCGCCCACCGCGTCATGGACGGGTCTCGCCGGTGGCCCGGCGGTTTGGCCACTCTTTATACGCCTTCGTCCGGTTGAGCCCCCAACCTTGGTAACTCAATGGGGTGATGGGGGCGCCGGGAGTCGGGGAACGCCGTCCGGCCGGCCGCGGCGCGCGGGGGCCTCAGGACGCGTCGAGTGCGCCGGTCACCCGGCCCAACAGGCCCCGCAGCGTGCGCAGTTCCTCGACCGTCAGGCCGGTGGCGGCGAGTATCCGGCGGGGGACCGGCAGGGCCGCCTCGCGCAGCTCGTCGCCCGCCGGGGTCAGGTGGACGGTGACCGACCGCTCGTCCTCGGTGCTGCGCTCGCGGTGCACCAGGCCGGCCGTCTCCAGGCGCTTGAGCAGCGGGGAGAGGGTGCCGGAGTCCAGCCGGAGCCGCTCGCCGATGGCCTTGACCGGCTGTGCGCCGTGCTCCCACAGGACCAGCATGACCAGGTACTGGGGGTAGGTGAGGCCGAGGTCCTTCAGGGCGTCCCGGTAGACGCCGCCGAACGCCCGGGAGGCGGCGTGCAGGGAGAAGCAGACCTGGTGGTCGAGGCGGAGCAGTTCGGCGTCCGGCGGAAGCGTGGTCATGGCTCCAGGTTAGCCGGGCGGGCATTTAAGTTGTGCGCAATCAAGTTGCGCACAACTTAAATCTCTGCGACAGTGGAGCCCGTCGGGCGGCCGGTAAGCGGCCGCCCCGCAGGTGAAGGGACACCTCATGGACGCGCTGTACACCGCCGTCGCCACCGCCAACGGCCGCGAGGGCCGGGCCGTCAGCTCCGACGGCACCATCGACCTCGCCCTGGCCCTGCCGCCCGAGCTCGGCGGCAACGGCGCCGGCACCAACCCGGAGCAGCTCTTCGCCGCCGGCTACGCGGCCTGCTTCGCCAGCGCGATGAGCAACGTCGCCCGCCGGATGAAGCTCGACACCAAGGACGTCTCGGTCACCGCCGAGGTCTCCCTCGGCAAGGACGGCGAGGGCTTCGGCCTCGGCGTCGTCATGCGGGTGGAGCTGCCGGACACCCTGGCGGGCGAGACCGGGCGCCGGCTGGTCGAGGCCACCCACGAGTTCTGCCCCTACTCCAAGGCCACCCGCGGCAACATCCCGGTCGAGCTGGTCATCGAGTAGGACGGTGCCGGCGGATCAGCCCCGCGTAGTGCCGGCCGCTGTCCTTCAGGGTGCGGGCCTGGGTCGCGTAGTCGACGTGGAACAGGCCGAACCGCTTGCCGTAGCCGTAGGCCCACTCGAAGTTGTCCATCAGGGACCAGGCGTAATACCCGGCGAGCGGCGCACCCTGCCGGGCGGCCCGGGCGCAGGCCGCCAGATGCCCGTGCAGATACGCGGTGCGCTCCGGATCCCGCACCGTCCCGTCCGGCCGGACCACGTCCGGATACGCGGCGCCGTTCTCCGTGACGTAGATCCTCGGCGCCGCGTACTCCCTGGTCAGCCGCAGCAGCAGGGCCTCGATGCCGCCGGCGTCGATCTCCCAGCCCATCCCCGTACGCGGCACGTGCGGCCGGCGCACCGGGCGGGCGTACGGCGGCGGGCCGGCCGGATCGGCGGCCACCACGGCCGGGAAGTAATAGTTCAGCCCCAGCCAGTCCAGCGGCTGCGCGATGACCTCCGGATCGCCGGCCCGCTCCGGCAGGTCGACGCCGTACACCTCCCGCATGTCCGCCGGGAAACCGCGGCCGTGCACCGGGTCCAGCCACCAGCGGTTGGTGTGCCCGTCCATCCGCCGCGCCGCCGCCGCATCGGCCTCCGACCCGGTGGCCGGCTCCACGGTGCTGAGGTTGTTCACGATGCCCACCTCGGCGTCCGGCGCCTCGGCACGGATCGCCTGCACGGCCAGCCCGTGACCGAGCAGCAGATGGTACGAGGCCCGCACCGCCGCCGTGCGGTCCGTGACCCCGGGCGCCATCAGGCCTTCGAGATGCCCGATCCACGCCGAGCACAGCGGCTCGTTGAGGGTGGCCCAGTGGCGGACCCGGTCGCCGAGCCGGCCGGCCACCACCGACGCGTACCCCGCCAGCCGCTCCGCGGTCTCCCGCACCGGCCAGCCACCGCGGTCCTGCAGGGCCTGCGGCAGATCCCAGTGGTACAAGGTGGCGGACGGGGCGATGCCCGCCGCCAGCAGTCCGTCCACCAGCCGGTCGTAGAAGTCCAGGCCCGCCGCATTGACCCGGCCGTCACCCCGCGGCACGATCCGCGGCCACGACAGCGAGAACCGGTAGCCGCCGACGCCCAGTTGACCCATCAGGCCGATGTCCTCCCGCCAGCGGTGATAGTGGTCGCAGGCCACCTCCCCGGTGTCGCCGCCGGCGATCCGCCCCGGCGTGCGCGAGAACGTGTCCCAGATGGACGGCGCCCGGCCGTCCTCGTCGACCGCCCCCTCGATCTGATAGGCCGACGTGGCCACGCCCCAGACGAAGTCGTCCGGCAGGGCGGCGAAATCGATCCGTTCGGTCACGGCGTTCCTCTCGACGGCGGGCCTTTCGGCACGGATCATTTGACGGCCCCGGCGGTCAGCCCGGCGACCAGATAGCGCTGCAACAGCAGGAACCCCGCCACCACCGGCACGCTGACCACCAGCGACGCGGCCATGACCTGGTTCCAGTACACGTCGTTCTGCGTGGCGTAACCCTGCAGCCCGACCGACAGCGTGCGGGTGGTGTCGTTCGTCATCACCGAGGCGAACAGCACCTCGCCCCACGCCGTCATGAACGCGTACACCCCGACCGCCACGATCCCCGGCACCGCCGCCGGCACCACCACCCGCAACAGCGCCCCCAGCGCCCCGCAGCCGTCCACGTACGCCGCCTCGTCCAGCTCCCGCGGCACCGACGCGAAGTACCCGGTCAGCATCCAGATCGAGAACGGCAGCGAGAACGTCAGATAGGTCAGGACCAGCCCGCCCCGGGAACCGTAGAGCGCCACACCGGTGGCGTTCCCGATGTTGACGTAGAGCAGGAACAACGGCAGCAGGAAGAGGATGCCGGGAAACATCTGCGTGGACAGCACCGTCACCGTGAACACCCGCCGGCCGCGGAACCGGTACCGGCTGACCGCATACGCCGCGAACACCGCGATCACCACCGAACAGACCGTCGCCGACCCCGCCACGATCAGCGAGTTCACGAAGTAGTGCGCCAGCGGCACGGTCCGCCAGATGTCGAGGTACGGCCGGACGGTCAGCTCGCTCGGCAGCCACCGGAACACACCCGACACGTCCCGCAGCGGCTTCAGCGAACTGCTCAGCATGACGTACACCGGCAGCAGGACGAAGCCGGTCAGCGCGGTCAGGAAGATCCGCCGCGCCCAGCGGAACGACCGGGGCGGCGCGGTGGGCGACGCCCCGCGACGGGACCGGGAGCGCCCGCGGACCGGCGGGCGCGGCGCACGGACGGCCGGGCGGGGCGCGCGGGCAGCGGTGTCAGCCATCGGCGTACTTCCTTCCGCGGGACGTCACCAGCAGATAGCCGGCCGTCACCACCAGCAGGAACAGCAGCAACAGCACGGACATCGCCGAGCCCGTACCGAAGTTCCAGGTGGCGAACGACGACTGGTAGATGTGCACGGACAGCAGGTCGGCGGCCTCCGGCGCGGCCTTCCCGAACAGCACGTACGGCGTGTTGAAATCGTTGAACGTCCACAGGAACAGCACCAGCACCAGCACCTGGTTGACCGGCCGCAGCGACGGCAGCGTGATCCGCCACAGCTGCCGCAGCATCCCCGCCCCGTCCAGCGCCGCCGCCTCGTACAGGTCCTTCGGGATGTTCTGCAACGCCGCCATCACCACCAGGAACGCGAACGGCCAGGTCTTCCACACGGCGACCACCAGCAGCGCCACGAAGCTGTTGTCGCCCAGCAACCAGAACGGCCGGTCACCGGTGAGGTGCAACTGGTCGTGCAGCACGTGATTCACCAGCCCGCTGTCCCGCTGGAACAGGAACGCCCAGGTGATCACCGCGGCGTAGACCGGCAGCGCGTACGGGACGAGGAACACCGCCCGCAGCAGCCCCCGCCCGCGGAAGTTCTCCTGCAGGAAGACCGCCGCCGCCGTCCCCAGCAGCCAGCAGAACCCCACCGCCAGCACACTGAACACACACGTCACCCAGAACGAGTGCAGCAACGCGGCACCCACCGGAGCGTTCAGATCCACCGCCACCCGGTAGTTGCCCAGCCCCTTCCAGGGCGCCGCACCCCAGTTGCCGAGGAAGAACTGGGTCAGCTCCCGGAAACTCATCACGACGCCGATCACCATCGGCACGAGATGGACCAGCACCTCCACGACCAGCGCGGGCAGCAACAGCAGATACGGCAGGCCGGCACGGCGCAGCCGGGCGAAACGCACCACCGCGGGCCCTCACTTCGCCATCTGCTGCGCGGCCCTGGCCAACCGGGCCCGCACCGACGCCGTGGTCACCGGATGCCCGGCCGCCGCATCGGCGAACAGGTCCTTGATCGCCGTGCCCACCGACGTCTCGAACTGCGCCTCGTCGGGGATCTGCGGCAGCGGCGCGGCGCTCCTGGTCAGCGTCCGGCGCAGCACCCTGGTGTCCTGCCGGTCGAACGCCGGGTCCCGCTGTGCGGCCTTGACCGGCGGGATCGCACCGTACGTCTTGTTCAGCAGCCGCTGCTCGGCGTCGCTCGTCAGGAACTTCACGAACTTCCGGGCGCCGTTGAGGTTGTGGGTGTTCCTGAAGACCGCGACGTTGATCCCGGCGAGCATCGAGTTGGTCTGCCGGCCGGCTCCCGGGCGGCCGGACGGCACCGGCACCGGCACGACGCCCCAGTCCGACGGCTTCATCCCGTCCGCCGCGAACGTCGTCGCCGCGGCCTGCCACAGCACCATCGCGGTCCGGCCGGTCGCGAAGTCCCGCAACGACTGGTTCTGGCCGTACTCGGCGTTCCCCGGCGCGATGATCCTGTCCTTGGCCATGAAGTCGACGTACTGCTTGACCGCCGCGACCGCACCGTCCGAGGTGAACGCCGGCTTGCCGGCCGCGTCGAAGAAGTCCGCGCCGTGCTGCTTGCCGAGCACGAACGCCTGGTGGATGTTGTTGGCCAGCTGCCCGCCCTCGGCCCCCAGTCCCCACTTGCCGTCCTTCGACACCTTCTTGCCCGCCGCCACCAACTCGCCCCAGGTGGCCGGGGGTTTGCTGATCCCGGCGTCCTGGAACATCCGCTTGTTGTAGTAGAGCGCGTACGTCAGCGAATACAGCGGCACCGCGGCCGGGTCCTTGCCCGCCGCACCGGTCGCGGCCAGCGCCGGCGCGGCGAACCGGTCCCGCCCGCCGATCGCCGCGAAGTTCTTCTCGTCCCACGGCAGCAGCGCGCCGGTGGCCTGCAACGACGCCGACCAGGTGTTGCCGATGTTGAGCACGTCCGGGCCCTGGCCCGACGTGGTGGCCGCCAGGATCCGGTTCAGCAGATCGGGCCAGGGAATGACCTCCAGCTTCACCTTGATGCCCGTCTGCCTCTCGAACTTCTTCAGCTCCGGCCCCAGGACCTTCTTGTCCGCCTCGACATTCGGCCCCTGATTGGACGCCCAGTACGTCAGCGTCGTCGGGGAATCGTTACTGCCCCCACCACCTGGGCTCGACCCGCCACCGCACCCCGAAACCGCCGCGGCGAGCACGGCGACGAGGGCGGAGACGGGCGCGACTCGGAGTATGCGCATGACGGATACGCCTCTCTCTCAGGAGTCCGAGGGCCGGCCCTGTTCAGTTCCTGAACGGCCTCAAGGCTTGACTTCCGGTGTGAGTTAAAGCCTGAGAGACGGAGGCGTCAAGGGAGCGCACGGCGAAGGCGGGCACCGGCTGCCACCAACCTGCCCGCATCGAGGGCGAGTTGAGGAAGTGTGTGCCGCACGGCAGGTGCTACACGGAGTGGCCGGTGGGCTCCTGCGCCACCTCCGGCGGAGCCGCGGGAACGGCCACGGCCCCGTCGGGCAACGGACCGAACCGGCGCCCCCGAACGAGCAGCAAGGCCACCGCACCCGCCGCCAACCCCGCCCCGCAGCTCAGCCCGAACGCCGCCCGGTACCCGTACACCTCGGCCAGCGGCCCGGCCACCACCGCCGCGGCGCACTGCCCGATGATCAGCCCGGACCCCAGCAGCGCCATCGCCTCACCCATCCGCGCGGCCGGCGCGATGCGCTCCCCGAGCCCGAACACCGCGATCAGATGCGGCGCCACCGCCACCCCGATCCCCGCGATCACCAGCGACGCCCCGACGAACCCGTCCACCGCCAGCAGCGGCAACACCAACAACGCCTGCGCCACGATCGCCCACCGCAGCCGGACCGTCAGATCCCGCCGCGCCGGCAACGCCGTCGACACCAGCCCGGCCAGCGCACTGGTCACCGCCATCCCACCCCACACGAAACCGGCCATCCCCGCATCGCCCAGCTCCTTGCTCAGCGCGCTGACGCCGGCGTTCGCGCCGCCCCAGATCAACCCCTGCCCCAGCGCCATCACCCACAGCACGATCAGCCCGGGCGACACCAACGGCACCCCGGCGGCCGCCACCCGTTCGCTGCGCACCGGTCCCGGAGCGGTCGGATGCACCGCGAACAGCACCCCGCACACGGCACCGAGCACGGCCGCCAGCAGGAGGCCCGCCGCGGGGTGGAACAGGACCACGACGGTGGCCGCCAGCGCCGGCCCCGCCATGAAGCTGATCTCGTCGATCGTCGTATCCAGGGACAGCGCACGCCCGGTCAACTCCTTCGCGTCGGGGCCTGCCGGACGGGCCGCGGCGCGCTCCTGCCCTCCGGGACCCGCCGCCCCGGACGCCGTCAGCACGCTCCAGCGCGTCCGCGACAGCGGCCCCACCTGCGGCAGCGTCGCCCCGGTCAGCCCCGCGAGCACGGCCTGCACCGCCGCCGGAAGACCGGCGAGCACGGCCCCCACCAGCGCCACGATCACGCCCGCGTTGACGAGCGAGGCCACCAGGATCACCGGCCGGTGCCCCCGCCGGTCGGCCAGCCGCCCGACCGGCGTCCCGCCCACCGCCTGCCCGAGCCACAGCATCCCCGCCACGACCCCGGCCCGGCCGATGCCGTCCACCTCGGTGAGCATCAGCAGCGTGCCGATCGGACACAGCGCGGCAGGCAACCGCGCCAGGAACGACAGCACCGGCAAACCCACCCCGGCGATCTCCACCACCGCCCGCACCCCGGCGCACGGCGACCCGGAACGCGGGGCCGTCACGCCGCCCCCGCCCCCGCCCGCGGCACGCCGGATCGCGCCGGTCCCGCACCCCTGCCCATGTCTCCCCCGTCCGCAGACCTCCCTCAGTGGACCGGAGGCCCACCATCCGGAGCCATCCGCACGTCCTCCGAAACGCCGCCCGGGAAAGGGGCGTTGGTGTGGAGGAACACCCAAGCCGGGAAGCCGCTCATGCCTCAGGCGTCATCGGCCGCATACACCCGCCGCCCCCCGACGAACGTCTCCAGCACCCGGGTCGCGGCGATCTCCTCCGGCGGCCCGTCGAACGGGTCCCGGTCCAGGACGACCAGGTCGGCCAGCTTCCCCGGCTGGATGCTGCCCGTCTCGTCGAGGTGGTTGGCGTACGCACTGCCGGCCGTGTAGGCGGCCAGCGCCGACCCCAGGTCCAGCCGCTGCTCCGGCAGGAAGACCGGCGCCGAGGGCGGCGCTTCCGGGGTGCGGCGGTTGACCGCCACGTGCAGCGCGGCGAGCGGATCGGGCGAGCTGACCGGCCAGTCGCTGCCCGCCGCGAGCGTGGCCCCCGCCCGCAGCAGATCACCGAACGGGTACTGCCACGACGCCCGTTGCGCCCCCAGGAAGGGAATCGTCAGCTCGTCCATCTGCGGCTCGTGCGCGGCCCACAGCGCCTGGATGTTCGCCGTCGCCCCGAGCCGGCGGAAACGCGGCACGTCATCGGGGTGGACGACCTGGAGATGCGCGAGATGCGGCCGCGTGTCGCGCCAGCCGTTCGCCCGCCGGGCCGCCTCGACCGCATCGAGCGCCTCCCGCACGGCACGGTCGCCGAGGGCGTGGAAGTGCACCTGGAACCCCTCCGCGTCCAGCAGCGTGACGTACGTCCGCAGCTCCTCGGGATCGATGAACGAGATCCCGCTGTTGTCGGAGGCACAGCCGCACGCGGTGAGGTAGGGGCTGAGCATGGCCGCCGTATGGTTCTCCGCGATCCCGTCCTGCATGATCTTCACGCTCGTCGCCCGCAACCGCCCGCCCGTCAACTCGTCGCGCCTGGCGATGAGTTCGGGAATCTGCTCGGCGCCACGGGCCCGGTCCCACCACAGCGCCCCGGTCACCCGCGCGGTCAGCCGGCCCTCGCCCCGGGCGGCCACATACGCGGGGACGGCATCGACGAGACCGGGGGCCCGGCCCAGCATCGCGTCCTGCCAGGCGGTCACCCCGTAACTGTGCAGCAGCCGCTGCGCCCTCAGCAGCCCGGCGGTCTGCTCGGCGAGCGTCGGCTCCGGGACCAGGTCGGCCACCAGCCGCATGGCCCCCTCCTGCAGCATGCCGGACGGATGACCGTCGGCCTCCCGCTCGATCCGGCCGTCGGACGGGTCCGGCGTACCGGCGGTGAGCCCGGCGCGTTCCAGGGCACGGGAGTTGGCCCAGCCACCGTGGTGATCACGGTTGACGAGGAACACCGGCCGGTCCGGCACGAGGGCGTCGAGGAACTGGCGGGTGGGCATCCCGCCCGGGAACGCCTCCAGGGACCAGCCGCCGCCGGTGATCCACGGCGCCCGCGGATGTGCGGCCGCGTACGAGCCGATCAGCTCCCGGTACGCCTCCGCGGTGTCCGCGGCGCTCAGATCACACTGCGCCAACTCCATGCCACCGCCCACCGGGTGGACGTGCGCGTCCTGGAACCCGGGGATCAGCAGCTTGCCGTGGAGGTCGACCACCTCCGTTCCCGGCCCGATCAACTCCCGTACGTCCGCGTCGTGCCCGACGGCGACGATCCGCTCCCCGCGCACGGCCACCGCACCGGCCCGGCTGCGCGCGGCGTCGACGGTGTGCACGGGCCCGGAGAGGAAGACGAGGTCGGCGGGGGAGGAGAGGGAGGTGGCGGTCGAGGGGCAGGCGGAGGCGGAGGTGGTTGTCGAGCTGTGGGGGGCCATCTTGCGGTTACTCCAGAGACGTTGGTGGTGTTGGCGGGTCGGAGGTGTTGGTTGGTGGTGTGGATTACTCATGTGGATTGCTCGTGTGCATTGCTCGCCTGGATTGCTCGTGTGGATTGCTCGTGTGGATTATTCGTGTGGTCGCTCTTCGCCGGTGAGTTGCTGAGCGTTGCCGTCGCTCCGGTCGTCAGCCATCGGAAGGCGACGGCAAGGGGGGAGGCGTCGAGGCCAAGGTGATGGTCCCGCCCCCGCTCCCGCTCCCGTCCTCGTCCCCGCCCTTGTCCCTGTCCCCGTCCATCGGCAGTGTCAGCGCATCCGCGTCCGTCCCCCTGCCGGTACGGAAGTACGGTGCGCGCCGCACCCACTTGGCCCAGGCCGCCGCCGCCAGCCCCAGCAGGATGAACGCGGCCGGCAGGGCCAGCATGAACCAGCCGTTGTCCGGGCTCATCGCGAAGTGGTCGCTCATCGTCGCGTAGTCCCAGACGAGGTAGCCGCCCAGCCCGAACAGCACCAGCGCACTCGCCGCGGGCACGACCACATCCCGCAGCGCGCGGACCGCACCCTGGCGCAGGCTGTCGCGGAAGCGCACCGCGCAGGCGAGCGCGGTGAGCCCGTAATAGAGGGCCACCGTGAGACCGATCGAATTCACCGCGGTGAGGATCATGTCGTTGAGCTGGGGGATGCCGACGGCGAGGACGGCGATCAGCGCGGCGATCGCCATGATGAGGAGCGTGCCGACGGCCGGCGAGCCGTAACGCGGGTGCACCCGCTGCCACACCGGGCCGAGCGTCCGGTCGCGCGCCATCGCCAGCGCACCGCGGGCGGTGGGGATGACGCTCGACTGCAGGGAGGCGAAGGCGGAACACATCAGCGCCGCCAACGGCAGCGAGGCCCAGGGCTCCGGCGCCAGTTTGCCGCCGAGGAAGGTGAGCGCCTGCGGGCCGTTGTGGACGAGTTCGCCGGTGCTCATCACCCGCTGGAAGGCGACCGCGCCGACGAGGAACAGGCCCGCCATCACCACCAGGGCGATCAGCCCGCCGCGAGCCGCGTCCGAGGCGCTGCGGGTCTCCTCGTTGACGCTGAACGCCGCGTCCCAGCCCCAGTAGATGAACACCGCGAGCACCATCCCCTGCGCCAGCGCCTGGGGTGAGCCGATGTCGAACGGGTTCAGCCAGGACAGCGAGAACGGCTGGTCCCCGACGACCAGGGCATAGCCGCAGAAGACCAGCAGCACCGCGTACTCGAAGATCAGCAGCCACATTTGCAGCCGGGTCGCCGCGCGCACGCCCGTAATGGCGGTCACGGTGACGGCGACCAGCGCGACGAGCCCCACGGCGGTACTGATACCGGTCGAGCCCGGATCCAGCCGCAGTCCCCACATGCTGTGCCAGCCCAGCTTGTTGAGGAACTGCAGCACCACGGACCCGGTCACCGCGCCCGTGTACGCCATGAAGACCACGTTGCCGACCAGCACCACCCACCCGGTGAGGAACCCGGGCCAGGGGCCGATCGACCGGCCGACCCAGGTGTAGCCGCTGCCGCAGTTGGGCTCGGTGCGGTTGAGTCGGGCGTACGAGAGCGCGATGCCGAGGATGGGCAGACACGCCAGCAGCAACAGCGCGGGCGTCTGCCGCCCGGCGTACGCGGCCAACGAGCCCATCCCGATGCCGATGCTGGTGGTGGCCGCGGTACTGGACGCGGCGATGGCCACCCCGTCCTTCACCCCCAGCGCGCGGCGCATGCCCGCGCGGTTCTCGGATTCCTGCGGGATTGCGGAGGACATGGCATCGACTCCTTGGAGGGGGAGGGGAGGGGG
>NZ_JAZBJP010000014.1:0-168724 GCF_036352915.1 Streptomyces bugieae | reverse complement strand
CGAAGACATGGCCGAGGTGGGAGCCGCAGCGGGCGCAGCGCACTTCGGTGCGGACCATGCCGTGCGAGCGGTCGGCCAGGAGCTCTACGGCGTCGGAGTCCTTGGGGTCGTAGAAGGACGGCCAGCCTGCGTGGTTCGCGGATTCACACTTCTCGGGCGCCTCATGCTGTGCGCCCACGCCCTGGTCCCGCACCAATCGAGTAGGCGAATTCTCTTGTCTCTGGGCGTCCTCCAGCCGGCGACGTCTCGCCCCCGGCCGGGGACCTCAACCACCTACCTCACCAGGGAATCGAGGACCCTCATGTCCGACACCACATCTGACAGCACATCGACGCAGCACCCCGTACCCGAACCGCTGACCGGGCTGACCGAAGCACAAGCCACCATCTACATCGAACTGGTCGGACGCACCGAACCGGCCACGGTCATCGAACTCGCCCTCGCCGCAGGCGTCGGCAAGTCCACTGCCGGAAGGGCACTGGCCATGCTGGAAGACGTGGCCTGGCCGTACGCACCCCGGGCGGTCACGACGGCCCCCGCCGCATGCCCGACCTCTGGTACACCGCCGCCACGGCCAACGAAGCCCCCAGCACGCCGTCGAACGACGACGCCCCCGCACCGGCCCGGCCAGAGCCCTGCACGGACGACACCACCGAGCCCACCAGCAGCTCCCTTGAAGGCAACGACAGCTCCCAGGAAAAGCCCACACCGGGCACCACGGCCCTCGAGACCGACAACACGGACACCTGTGCCGAAGAGGAAGCCAACGCGGCACAGAGCGCCCCGTCTCAGGACACCGAGCACAACGACGGCTACGACACCAGCCAAGACGGTACGCCCAGTGAGGAGGACAGCAACAACACTTCCGCGCCGCAGGAGAACCCCGAGCCGCCAACCGCACCGGCACCACCGGCACCCAGCGCGGAAGGGCGACTCGCGCCGGGAGCACTCCGGCAGATGGTCATCGACCACCTCCGGGCACACCCCGCCGACGCATTCACCGCCACCCAGATCAGCCGCATCATCGAAAAGTCATCAGGCGCCATCGCCAACGCGCTCGACAAACTGGTCAGCCAGGGAATCGCTACGCAGGTGAATGACCGACCGCGCCGATTTCAGCTCGCCAACTCGACCGTGAACACGACGCAGTAGCTGCGCTACCGGTACGGAACCGGGTGCACCCCGCGCACCGCGCGAGGTGCACCCGGACGTCCTCTTGATCACAACCGGGCGGCCGACGCAGTGCGGATCGTGGCGGCCTCAAACAAGCCGACTGACGGGTGTAGGCGGGCGACCAGGTGCCGCTCAGGAGTTATTGATCGCTGCCCATACGGCGCAGGCCACAGCGGCTACCAGCCAGATTTCCGAGAGCCAAGAGACTGCACATTTCCTGCGAATCACAAAGTCAGACACTGCCGCTTTTCCGGCGACATGGTTGCGGACTACCTTTGCCGCCCTGTCCGCGCTGCCCACAAAGGAATCAATGAGGGAGCCGCTGTAGGCTGCCACGAAAATCTCACTGCCGTCTCTCGCCTCGATCTTCATATTCCCCCGGATGTCAACGAAAGCTTCCTTTATCGCCCCGGGTTCAACGTGGTATTCAAAGATGGCGTTCACCACCTGCACGTCACCGGGGGAAAGAATGATACGAGAGCGGAGGATTCGCTGCTCGACGAAGATCGTCCCGAAGATCGCCGTTAGGCCAAGCGGAGCGCCGTTCGGGCCATCGGTGCCCATTTTGGCAACCATCAGAGCAGCCAACGCCAGGAAGAACACGGTGAAGAACCATTGCAGTACTCGATAACCGCTCCTACGCAGCTTCCGTGCTCGCTCTTTACGCTTCATCGGCTTGCTCCCTGATTCCCATCCAAATCGGGATGACCCAGCAAGCGGGCCATCCCGACAGTCGATCTGTCAGCAGAATTTTGGAACGCTTGACGCCACTACGTTCAACAGATTGCCCGCACTAGAGGCGTCTGCTCCACAGAAGCCCACATTGAATGCACCGTTGATACTCATGTTGCCATAGGCCTGTTTCCAGTTTATTGGTCCGCGAAAAGTTTTATCGATGGTCCAGGTTTTCCGTCCGCCGCCTACACCTGCAACTACAGGGATCTTGGTTTTGTACATTCTTGAAGTCCTGGTGAGGGGGCTGCCCCAATAAGCTTCAGACCAGCTCTTCGCCCCTCCGAATGCCCTACCGAAGGCTGCGGCAGTTCCACCGCCCACTAGCGTCCATGCCAAGTCTTTCGAGTATGACTTGACGTCGAAGTTTCCTGTTTTCATTCCGTCACCCGCAAATTTGAGGGTAGCGACAGCCACTCCCGCACCGACACACAATCCTGCCGATGCAGCCAGACATGTGACGAACCCTGCGACCGTCGCAACCGTCTTGATGTCGTCCCAGTGGTCGCTGACCCAGCCCGATGCGGAATTCCACGCCTTCTCCCACCAGGGTTTCGGCTTGGGCGGCGCCGGCTTCGGCTTGGGTTTTCCATACCCGGCGTCCTTCCCCGTGCTCACGTAGTCCCGGTACCAGCTGGAGCTGTAGTAGCTGCGCCAGGTCTTGTTGTAGGAGCTGATGAAGCGCTTGTACTTCCTGGTGGGGTGGCCGTAGCGGTCGGTGTATCCCTGGTCGCGGTACCAGTTCCGGTGGGCTGTGCTGTTGCCGTAGCCGAGGCCGGTCTCGCGGTCCTGGAACTGTTGGCCGTCAGGGTCGGAGGCGGTGACGGGAGTGTTGTTGGCGTAGGCGTAGGCGTTGGACTGCTGGGGGTCGTCGGGGTCGAGGAGCGGGTCGACGGAGAGGAAGGTTCCTAGGGCCGGATCGTACTCGCGGGCGCCTATGTGGGTGAGTCCTGTGCCTTCCTGGGTGCCATCGACGAATCCGTGTGTGCCGGGCCAGGACGTCGGTTGAGCAGTGCGGGGTGCTCCGAAGGGGAGCTGAGTGCGGCGGGTGATTGCCTGGTCGGTGGCAGCCACGGCGGTCAGTGCCGTGCCCTGGTGGTCGGTGAAGAGGTAGGAGAGGCCTCCGGTGCTGGTGCGCACGGCGACGGTGTCCTCGCCGTGGTTGTAGTAGCGGGTACCGACCGTGGAGCCGTCGTCGTAGGTCTTGAGCTCGTTGCCGTTCGGCAGGTAGAGGGTGGTGCTGCCGTCGCTGTTGTGGGTGAGGAGTCGGTCGCCTTCGGTGTCGTAGAGGTAGCTGGTGTCCTTGCCGTCCTCGGTGACCGCCGCGAGGCGTCCTTCGGCGTCCCAGGTGAAGGTCTGGTTGCGGCCCGCTTCTTGGCGGGTGCGGAGGTTGCCGGCTTCGTCGTAGGTGAACTTGTCGACGTCACCGTTGGCAGGGCCGCCCTGAGTGCTGACGGTGGTGACGGCGTGCGGCCGGTCCTTCTTGGCGTCAGGGAAGTCGGAGTTGCGGGTGACGTCTTGTCCTGTGGTGGTTCCGGAGACCTGGTGCTGTGTCTCCTTCTTCCGGTTGCCGACCGCGTCGTAGGTGTAGCTGCGCCAGTAGGGGGCTGGGCCGCCCACGGTGGTTGTCGAGGGCGCGGTGGTGCAGTCCTTGGTGGTCGTCCAGGCTTCGGTCAGGCGGCGCAGGGCGTCCATGGTGAAGCACTGGGTGTCGGTGGTTTTGGTTTTGTCCTGGCCGCTGGTCGTGGTGAGACCGGTGATGTTGCCGGCGTTGTCGTAGGTGTAGGCGATGTCGTCGATGCGCTGGGGGGCTGTGTCGCGGTCGGTGGTCTGCCGCATGAGGTCGCCGGTGTGTTCGTCGTAGCTCTGTGTCTTGTAGAGCTTCTTGCCCAGAGTGCCGCCGTATTCGGTGCGTAGTGGTCGGGAGAAGGGGTCGTGCGAGGTCTGGTTGACCAGGACCTGCGAGCCGGCAGTGGTCTTTTGCGGGAGGTTCCCGTCGCTGAGGACGGTGGTGACACGTTCGGAGGGGAGTCCGCCGAGGGCGGGGTTGAGGGTCCACTCCTGGATGCCGGTGTAGGTGTTGTAGCCGTATTTGAAGGTGTAGTCGGTCGTGGTGCCTTGTTGGCCGGGGAGGGTGACGGTGGTGGAGGTCGGCTGGTAGCGGTCGTTGTAGCCGCCGGTGCTGGTGGTGTATTCCTTGCCGTCTTCGATGCGGGTTTCGGAACTGAGCTGGCCCTTGGCGAGGGTGTCGTAGGTCCACCTGGCGCGGAGGGTGGAGCCCTGCTTGAGGGTGGTTCTGCGGCCCAGGGCGTCGTAGCCGGTGGTCAGGGTGGTGCCCCGTGCGTCGGTGACGGTGGTGGGGCGGTCGGCGTTGTCGTAGGTCGTGGTGGTGGTGCCCTTGTCGGGGTCATGGGCGCTGATCTGGCGGCCGCGGGCGTCCTGGGTGTACGTCCAGGTGTTGCCTGCGGGGTCGGTCATGCTGGCGAGCTTGTCGTGCTGGTCATAGGTGTAGGTGGTGGCCTGGTAGTCGCTCATGCCGCTGGAGGTGTACTGGCGCAGTTCGGTGGTGCGGCCACGGGCATCGGTGAGCGTGGTGGTGGCGGTCGCCCCCTTGGGCGGGATGACGGTGGTGCGGTCGCCGCCGTAGGTGGTGGTGGTGCGCCGGGTTTCGTCTCCGTACCTGCGTGAGATGGCGGCGGTGATGCGGCCGCTGCCGTCGTAGGTGTTCTCGGTGAGGTGGGGAACGGTGTTGTCCGCTGCCTTCACCGGGGTCGCGGAGGGTTGGCCGTCGGCGTAGTAGGGGTTGTAGGTCTTCCAGGTCCAGCCGTGGGTGTCGTAGAGGGTTTCGGCGATGAGGCGTCCGCCGCCGGGGGCCGGTGTCTGGGTTTCGCGTTCGCGCAGCAGGCCGTCGTAGAGGGTGTAGGTGGTGTGGTAGCTGGCGTCGTACTGGAGGGTTTTGGTGGTGACGACGTTGGGTGTGGTGGTGGAGAGGGCGTAGGTGTATTCGGTGGACGGCATGCCGGGGTGGTCGGCCTTGGTCCAGCCGGGCTGCCACAGTTTGGTCAGGCGTCCGAGGGCGTCGTAGGTGGCGTCGGTGCGTTTGCCGTTGGCGTCGATGGTGGCAAGTGGAGTGCCCCGGGCCGGGTCGTCCTGAGTGGTCTCGGTGTGTCCGAGCGGGTTGGTGGTAACGGTGGTGAGGGGGGTGGCGCCGGTGGCGGGGGTGAAGTCGGTGGTGGTCGTGGCTCCTGTGGCGTCGGTGGAGGTGTGGACCCGGCCGTAGGCGTCGTAGGTCCGGGTCTCGGTGGTCAGGAAGCCGGTGCCGGCTGCGTCCTGGCCGTCGGTGCGGGTGATATCGCCCTTGGTGGGTGGGGCCGCGAGGGTGGTGGAGCCGTCGTAGTAGCTGCGTTCGACCGAGACCAGGTCTTTGGGCAGAGCGGGGGTGGCGTCACAGTCGACGGCTACGGTCTTGGCCTCGGCGACGAGGTCGAGGATGTTGGCTTGAGTGTTGCGTGCGTAGCGGGTGGTGGTGCAGCGTTCGTCGCCGGTCTTCGCCGTGTCACCGGTCTCGGAGGAGGTGGTGATCTGGCCGTAGTCGTCGAAGGTGTTGTCAGTGCGGGTGCGTCGCCATGCTCCGCCGGTGATGGCCTCGCGGGTGGCGGTGGTCTTGGTGTCGGTCATGTAGGCGACCAGGTCGGGCAGTCCGGCGCGGGCGTGGGCGGCGGTGGGGGCGGAGCGCCAGGGAGTGGTGACCGTGGCCTTGAGGATCTTGTCGCTGTCGCCGTCGTAGGTGATTTCCTCGCGGGGCATCCCGGCGAAGGCTTCGTGGTCGTCGGTGGTGTTGCCTTCCGAGTCAGGGACCTTGGATCCGTTGATGCCTCGGAAGTACCGGGTTTCGGTGAGGGTGGTCTTGTCGTTGCCGGCACCGACGCGTTCTTGGACTCTGGCGTAGCCGCGCTGGTCCCCGTAAGTGCGGTATTTGGCCTTGGTGAAGGGGTCCTGGTCCTTGGCCCATGCTGCTCCGCCTGGGTAGCTGTAGGCGGTCTGCTTGATGGGCGCTCCGGCGGTGTTGTCGGATTCGAGGACCTGCGTGACGACGTAGGAGTGGAACCAGTCGAGGTAGGGCTCGCCGTTGGGGCCCGGGGAGTCGGGTGGCGACCACATCACCGGGTAGCAGCGGGTGATGTTGCTGTCGGGCTGGGGAAGTGAGGTGGCGGTGCAGCCTGGCTGGGAGTAGGTGACGCCGATCGTGCCGCCGCTCTCGGTGTCGATGCCGTAGATGCGGTAGCGCACGAGCGGGGGTATCTCTTCGTGGACGCGCTCGACGCGGTTGGCCAGCTGCTGGCCGCGGAAGGAGACGGCGGGCAGGGTGACGGCCGGGTCGGCGGTGTGGCCGGTGCGCTGGATGGAGGCGAGCCACAGTGCGGGATCGGACCCGTCGCCGGTGGAGGGGAACTGGTGGGTCAGTTTCCAGGCGTCCACCGTCTTGTAGGTGCTGCCCACCAGGAGGTGGGTGGTCATGTCGGTGAGGCGTTTGCGGGTCCAGAAGGAGGGCGAGTACCTGTTCTTGCACTCGTCGCCTTCTTTGCAGTACTGGTCGAAGGGTACGTCGGGCCAGTTCTTGGCGTGGGTGGCGTCGAAGGTGGTGCACTCATCGAGGCATCGTTCGGAGGTGCCAAAGGTGACGGTGGCCGTGGCGCCATTGGTGGCGTACATGGCGGTTGCGCGCAGGCCGTATTCGATGCGCTTGAGGCTGCCGCCCCGGACGTACGACGTGGCGGTGGATGTGCCGGTGGTGTCGGAGACGTTGCGCCCGTAGTAGTTGGTCTCCTTGTCCCAGTAGTAGGCCATGGCATTGCCGTGCGGGTCGACCACGTAGTCGAGGTTCCAGCGCCAGGCCTGCTGGCACCAGGAGTCGGCGAAGGCGGTCTGGTGGCAGGGTTCGCCGGGATGGTTTCCGAAGACGGGCACGGTCCAGGTGGAGTTGGTTTCGGTCTTGCCGCCGCTCCAGCCGGGCAGACGGTTGTAGCCGTAGTAATAGCTGGTGCCGTCGGGTGTGGTGACGCGCCAGTATTCGCCGTTGTTGTCGCCGTTGCCACGGTCGGTGTTGCTGAGCTGTTCGACCTTCGTGCCGTCGTCGTCCTTCAAGTGCCAGACGGTGGGCTTGTCGCTGTCTTTGTTCTCCGTGTCGTCCTTGACGAGTTCGTGGGACTTGCCGGCGAGGGAGAGGGTGGCGTTGTCGGTCTTCCAGCACAGGTCGCCGACTTTGGTGGTGTTGTTGCCGCCACTGTCGTCGTCCATGCAAGGGGTGTAGCGACGTTCTATGCCGCCTGGTTCCATCGACCAGCCGTCGCCGATCCAGTTTGCCTGGTTGTTGGTTGCCGCGGTGCGGCCATCGACGGACTGGGAGGAGTAAGACAGGCCGAGGTCGGGGGCAAGGTCTCCCGGTACATCCGGAACGTCGAGGTCGTAGCTCCAGGAAAAGGCTCCGGAGGAGCCGCCGGCTGTCCATGTGCCGGAGGGAGAAAGGGCGGTGGCTTTGAAGTCACCGGACGCTCCGGCAGGTGCTGCGGTGGCGGCGAGCAGGGTCACGTCGTTGCTCGCCGCGGTGAGGCCTTGGGGGGCTTTCGCCGACGTGGGTGTGTGAGCCAAGAGGGCTTTGCCTGAGGGTGCTGTGCGTGCGGGCTTGAGGCTGAGGGCGCCGGAGAGCTTGCCCGCGGGGACATCGTTGTGGGTGTCGAGCGGGATAGCGGGGCCGCAGGGGTGCGACGCTTTGGTGGTCAAGGCGCATGCGGGGAGGCGGCGCAGGGTCAGGCGTGACGCCCAGTCGCCGCCGTAGGCGTGGCGGAAGCCCGAGTAGTCGAGTTCGACCTCGACCTTGCCTGCGGATCCGCCTTTGCCTCGTACTGCGAGGACCACGCCCTCCATGCCGAGGGCCTTGGTGGCGTTGCGGTCGAGGACCTGGATGTCGAGGCGCTGGGGGCCGGTCGGCTCGCTGGTGCGGGCACCTGAGAGGCTCCGGGCCTTGAGGGGTAGCGTTCCGGCTGCGGCGAACGAAGGGACAGCCTTGCCGTCGGCTTGCAAGGAGACTGTCGCGGTCTGGGCCTTGGGCCAGGTCACCGTTGGGGGGCGTTTCCACGCGTGCGCGCGGGCTTGGTCAGGCTTGGGGACACTACGGCCTGGGCTGGCTTTGACGGGTACGGGCTTGGTCTTCTGTTGTGCGGGCAACTCCAGGCCGGCCGCTGCTGCCGCTATCGGTTCTCCGAGAAGCCCGCCTAACAGGCAAGCGGCGAGCACCGTCGCGATTCCTGTCCGTGCGCTTCTTCGTCTGCCTCTGGCGCGCCCGCATTCAGCCATGAACACATTCCCCCCATTGATTTCACAACATCCCCATCAAGTGGCCCGGAAGCTAAAAGCGCCCTCGCGAGTCACGCCAGGGCCAGTGAGACCACACAGATCCCTGGCCGCCCTGGCCGCTGTCGCCACGATGACGACGGTCTTGTCCGCCCTGGCCGAACCATCGACCGCATCAGCGACGACGAACAGTGCCGCACATGCATCAGCCGCCACCGCAGTCCGCGACTCTCTGGCAACGCAGGCGGCAAAGGCCTCTCAGCAGGCGGCGGATACCGGGGAGCCGGTCGAGGTTCTCGGCCAGCGCACAGAGACCTCGCAGGTGTTCGCCAACCCGTCGGGCACCTACACCGAGGAGCGCTACGCAACCGCCCAATGGGTCCACAAAGACGGCAAGTTAGCCAGCATCGACACTTCTCTCGAGAGTGACGGCCGCGGCCGATTCAACGCCAAGGCAACCGAGGTGGCGGTGTCGTTGTCAGGGGGTGGCAGCGGGCCGCTTGCCACCGTCACGCGCGATGGCCGGAGCATCTCCCTTGCCTGGCCCAAGGCCCTCCCGACCCCCGAGGTGGACGGCGACACCGCCACCTACCCCAACGTCCTTCCGGACGTGGACCTGAAAGTGCGCGCCGACCCGGCCGGTTTTGGGCAACTCCTGGTGGTCAAAACACCCGAAGCGGCCACCAACCCGGACCTTGCCACGTTGCAGTACAGCATGGCCAGCAACGGAGTCGACGTATCCGTCGACGAGCATGACAACCTTCGAGCGGTCAATCCGGCAGGTCAGGAAGTCTTCACCGGCCCCACGCCGCGGATGTGGGACAGCACCACAGAACCTGCAGGACAGCCGGCCGCCAAGGTCCCTGCCTCGGCGTCTCCACCGACCCAGGGCGCAAGGAACGACGACGAGTTCATCCCCGGGCCCGGAGCCAAGCAAGCACCGGTTCAGATCGACGTCCACGGCAAGAGCCTCCAACTCACCCCGGACCAAGAGCTCCTCAAGGGCAAGGACACCAAGTACCCGCTCTACATCGATCCGTACATCGAAGGCTCGCGCTACGCCTGGACCATCGCCTACGAGAAGTACCCCAACAGCGCCTTCTACAACGGTGCCGGCTGGATCGAACGCGATGGCAAAAAAGGGACCACGACCGCCCGGGTCGGCTACGAGAACGAAACCAACGGCCTGGGACGTTCCTACTTCCGCATGAACACCAAGAACCTGTGGAGTACCAACAAGAAGGTCCTCCACTCCACGTTCCGGATCATGAACAAGTGGTCGTGGTCGTGCAGCAGCCGCCCGGTGGACATGTACCGGACCGACACCATCAGCTCCGCCACCACCTGGAACAACCAACCCGCCAAACGCGGCAAGCTCGACACGGTCAATGACGCCAAGGGCTGGGGCACTGGATGCCCTGCCGGTAATTTGGCCTTCGACACCACAACAGCGGCCAAGGACGCCGCGTCGGGGCACTGGAGCACCATCACCCTGCTGCTCCAGGCCGCCGACGAATCAGACGTCTACGGGTGGAAGAAGTTCGACGCGAAGTCGGCGGTGCTGTCTACCGAGTACAACACCGTCCCCAACGCTCCCACCGGCCTGTACACCCATCCCTCCAGCGGGTCCAAGTGCGGTGCCACCGCGCCCTACACGGTGATCGGCAACACCGACATCACTCTCGGCGCGAAATTCGGCGATCGCGACGGCGGTACGGTCAAGGCCCAGTTCGTCCTGTGGCCCACCGGCCACGGCGGCGCCGACAACGAAGTCCGCAAAACCATCTCTGTCACCTCCAACACCCTCGGCAAGCTCGTCGTCCCCAAAGCCACTCTCACCTCCCTTCTCAAGAACGCCGGAGTGGCCGGCACCGGCACCTTCAGCTGGTGGGCGCAGACCTCCGACGGCTCCCTGGTCAGCGCCTGGAGCCCCCAGTGTCACTTCCAGTTCGACGCCACACGCCCCAGCCACCCCCCTACAGTGACCTCACCTCAGTTCCCCGACGGCAGCGACGGCTGGCCCGCAGTCACCGGCTCCGTCCGCAGCCCCGGCACCTTCACCGTCGCCAGCGGCGGAGTGAGCGACGTCGTCTCCTACACCTACTGGACAGAGACCGACGACACCCGCCGCACCACCAAACCCGCCACTACCGGCGGCTCAGCAACCCTGGCACTCACCCCCACCCTCACCGGCGCCAACCAGCTCTACGTCCAAAGCTCCGACCGCGCCGGCAACCGCTCCGACACCACCACCTACCTCTTCTACGCCAACGGCCCCAAACAGCCCGACAAGCCGGGAGATCTCAACGGTGACGGCAACGCCGACCTGTGGGGCGTCGACAAAGACGGCACCCTGCACCGCTTCTACGGAAGCGGCAACGGCACCCTCACCGAAGCCAACGCCACCGCCTCCCAGGCCACCTGGAACAACACCAAGATCACCCACCGCGGCGACTGGACCTCCGACGGCTACGAAGACCTCATCTCCCTGAGCAACGACCCCGCTCTGGGCGCCCAACGCCTATGGGTCCAACCGAACAACGGATACGGCTACGCCTGCACCGACTGCAGCGGCGACGGCACCCAGCGACAAGAACTCACCGTCTACGACGAAGCCAACAACCACTGGAAGAACGGGGCCAAACAGATCCTCGCCGTAGGCGACGTCGACGGCCCCCTCGACACCAACGGCGACGGCACACCCGACACACCCGGCTACCCCGACCTGGTCGTCAACGACGGCACCTACGTCTGGCTCTACTACGGCGGCCCCGACTACCGCCTCGACACCGAAGCCGCCCCCGTCCTCCTCGGCGGCCCCGACGACCCCCTGGCCGAAGGCGCATCAAAGATCAGCGAAATCACCCTCGCCGCAGCCGGAGACTGGAACGCCGACGGGACACCCGACCTGGTCGCCCGCTACGACCGCGCCGACGCCGGCGGCCTGTACGTCTTCAACGCCACCAAGGAAGACGGCGACTACGGCATCAGCCTCTCCCACCGCACTCCCATCGGCCCCAACTTCTCCACCACCACCGTCCCCAACTTCACCGCAGCCCCCGACGCCAACAACAACGGCAAACTCGACCTGTGGGCCACCACACCCAACTCCGGAAGACTCCGCGCCTTCCTCGACCTCACCAGCACAGGTACCGGCCAAGTGATCAGTGCCTCTGAAAACTTCGCTGGTTACCAAACCATCAGCTGACCCTTCCCACACAACGGTCAGGGATGGCGACAGACGCCTGGGTGCTCTCACCGCGCGGGGAGAGCACCCAGATGGCATCAACCTCAGACCTTCAGCCCCCGTCGCTTCACACGTCATGTCGCTGGTGGGGCGATACGGTGGAGCACGCGCGGGGGATGGTCCCGTGCGGAGGTACGGATGCCTGGAGTGTCCGAACTACTCCCCACGCGTCAGCAAGTGGCCCCGAGATGCTGCTGGACACGCTGGTCTATGGCCTGTGCTCCCCATGCGAGCGAGGACGGTCCTCCTCAGGGAGCAGCCGCAACGAGATCGAGTTGATGCAGTACCGCTGGTCCGTAGGCGTCGGGTACCCCTCGCCCTCGAAGACATGGCCGAGGTGGGAGCCGCAGCGGGCGCAGCGCACTTCGGTGCGGACCATGCCGTGCGAGCGGTCGGCCAGGAGCTCTACGGCGTCGGAGTCCTTGGGGTCGTAGAAGGACGGCCAGCCGCAGTGGCTCTCGAACTTGGTGTCGGAGCGGAAGAGTTCGGCGCCGCAGGCGCGGCAGGAGTAGATTCCCGACGTCTTGGTGTCGGTGTATTCGCCGACGAAGGCGGGCTCGGTGCCGGCCTGGCGGAGTACCTGGTACTCGGCGGGGGTCAGCTCGGCGCGCCACTGCTCATCGGGCTTGTCGATCTCGTACGGCATCTGGGGGCCTCCTCCGGCTCAGCTGCCCAGTCGGGTCAGGATGGCGGGGCCGAGGTCGGTCACATCGCCCGCGCCCATGGTGAGAACAAGGTCACCGGGCCGGGCCATTCCTGCGATGACGTCCGGGACGGCGGTCTTGTCGCTCTCGGCGGTGACCTCGGCGCCGGCGGCGCGCGCGGCGTCGATGATCAGGTCGCTGGTGACGCCCGGGATCGGGTCCTCGCGGGCCGGGTAGATGTCCAGCACGACGGAGGCGTCGGCGAGGGCGAGCGCCTGGCCCATTTCCGTGCCGAGCTCCTGGGTGCGGGAGAAGAGGTGCGGCTGGAAGACGACCAGGACGCGGGCGTCCTCGGCGGCGCCGCGGATCGCTTCGAGGTCGGCGGTCATCTCCGTCGGGTGGTGGGCGTAGGAGTCGATGACCTGGACGCCGGCCGCCTCGCCCTTGAGCTGGAGGCGGCGCTTGACGCCGGTGTACTTGCCGAGGGCGGTGGAGAGGTTGTGCGGCGGCAGGTCGAGGGCGACGCCGGCGGCGAGGGCGGCGACGGCGTTGTGGGCGTAGTGCCGGCCGGGGACGGAGACGGTGAAGGTGAGGATCTTGCCGCTGGTGAGGCTGACCGTGACGTCGCTGGTCAGGCCGTGCGGGGTGACCTGGAGGATGCGGACGTCGGCGTCCTTGGACTCGCCGTAGGTGACGATCTCGATGTCCTCGCGGCCGGAGACCCGGGCGGTCAGCTCGCGGGCGCCGGGGTGGTCGGCGGCGATGACCAGGGTGCCGCCGGGGCGGATGCGGCCGACGAAGGTCTCGAAGGACTCGTAGATCTCGTCCATCGAGGCGTAGTTGGCGTGGTGGTCCAGCTCGACGTTGAGGACGATGGCGACCTCGGGGGCGTACTTGTGGAAGCTGCGGTCGCTCTCGTCGGCCTCGGCGACGAAGATCTCGCCGGCGCCGTGCTCGGCGTTGGAGCCGGGGGCGTCGAGGTCGCCGCCGATGGCGTAGGACGGCTTGAGGCCGAGGGCGCCGAGGGAGACGGCGAGCATGGAGGTGGTCGTGGTCTTGCCGTGCGTGCCGGCCACGGCGATCGGGCGCAGGCCGTCCATGAGGGCGGCGAGGGCGTCGGAGCGGTGCACGACGGGGATGCCGCGCTCATGGGCGGCGGCCAGCTCGGGGTTGTCGGGGCGGATCGCGGAGGAGACCACGACGCTGGTGGCGTCGGCGGCGAGGTGCTCGGCGGCGTGGCCGAGGTGGACGGTGACGCCGAGGGCGCGCAGGGCCTCGGCGGTCGGGGAGTCCTTGGCGTCGCTGCCGGCCACCCGGGCGCCGCGCTGGGCGAGGATCTTGGCGATGCCCGACATGCCGGCTCCGCCGATACCGATGAAGTGCGGTCGGTCCATCGAGGCTGGGATGGCGGGTGCCATGGGCGGGTCTCCCTGATCGTCGATCATCGCGAGCGGTGGTGCGGTCGTGCGGTTCTGCTGCCGGGCCGCCGGTACCGGCCCTGGTGCGGCCGGCGCGGCTGTCCCGCTGCCGAAGATTGTCGCACCCGGCACCGACAGCGGCGGTCCACGGACCCCGGACGACCGCGGACCGGGCCGCACCGGGCCCCGAGTCGGTGGTCAGCGGGTCAGCGGGTCAGCGGCGGATCAGGCCCTTCGCGGTGGCCGCGGCGACCGCGGACGTACGGGAGTCCACCCCCAGCTTGGAGTAGATGTGGACAAGGTGGGATTTGACGGTCGCCTGGCTGAGGAAGAGCCGCTTGCTGATCGCGGCGTTCGACAGGCCGTCCGCGACGAGCTGGAGGACCTCGGTCTCGCGGCGGGAGAGCGCGGTGGCGGGCGCGCGCATCCGGTCCATCAGGCGCAGCGCAATGGTGGGCGCGAGCGCGGACTTCCCGGCCGCGGCGGTGCGCACCGCGGCGGCCAGCTCCTCGGGCGGGGCGTCCTTGAGGAGGTAGCCGGTGGCGCCGGCCTCGATGGCGGCGAGGATGTCGGCATCGGTGTCGTACGTGGTCAGGACCAGGACGCGCGGGGCGCCGGCCCGGGCGGTGATCGCAGCGGTGGCCTGCGAGCCCAGCATCCGCCCGCCGAACTGGAGGTCCATGAGGACCACGTCCACCGCGCACCGGCCGGCGAGCTCGACGGCCTCCTCGGCGGTGGGCACGTCCGCGACGACCTCGAAGCCCGGTTCGGTCTCCAGGACGGCGCGCAGCCCGGCCCGTACTACGGGGTGGTCGTCGGCGAGCAGCAGCCGGATGGGGGGCGCGGGGCTGGTCACGGGGTGGCCTCCGGGGTGGCGGGCGCTGCCGGGCAGGGCAGGGTGACGGCGATGGCGGTGCCCTCTCCCGGGGCGGACTCGACGGCGAGGGTGCCCTGGAGGGCGCGGGCCCGGGCGCGCATCGCGGCGAGCCCGAATCCGGTGCCCGAGGCCGCGGCGGAGCCCGGTGCGGGCACCTCGGCCGGGACGAATCCGGCGCCGTCGTCGACGACGTCGAGGGCGACCTCGGTGTCCATGTAGCTGAGGGTCAGCTCGACCCGGCCGGCCGCGGCGTGCCGGACGGTGTTGGCGAGCGCGGACTGGGCGATGCGCAGCAGGGCGACCTCTTGCGGGGTGGGCAGCGGGGTGGGCGCGCCGGAGACCTGGCAGTGCACGGCCAGGCCGGAGGTGCGCGCCGTGGTGGCGCACAGCCGCTCCAGGGCGGCGGGCAGCGATCCGGTCTCCAGATCGGGCGGGCTGAGCGCGCGGACGAACCGGCGGGCCTCGGCGAGGTTGTCGACCGCGGCCGTACGGGCCTGCCGGACATGCCCGAGCGCCGCCCCGGGCCGCTCGGGGAGGGCGCGCTCGGCGGCGCGCAGCAGCAGCTGGATGCTGGACAGGCCCTGCGCGAGGGTGTCGTGGATCTCCCGGGCCAGCCGCTCCCGCTCGGCGAGCACGCCGGCGGCGTGCTCCGCGGCGGCCAGCTCGCTGCGGGCCGCGGTCAGCTCCTCGATGAGGCGGCGGCGCTGTTCGCTCTCGCGGTAGAGGGCTTGGTATCCGAGGACCACGGCGACCGCGACCGCCGCCCCGAGGGCCGGTCCGAGGACCGTGCCGACGCCGAGGGTGTGGGTGTGCCATCCGAAACCGGCGACGGCGGCGAGGGTGGTGGCCGCGACGACGGGCAGCGCCCAGCGCAGCGGGAGGAGGTGCAGCTGGACGAAGAACAGCGGGAAGGCCAGCCAGACGCCGTCCGGGGTGAGGGCCAGCAGCACCAGCCAGACCAGCCCGACGGCGGTGAGCCAGAGCGCGGCGGCGCCGGTGGAGCCGCGCAGCCTGGGCAGCCGGGGGCCGGCGACGTAGAGCGCGAACAGCACGACGGCGGTGGCCAGGATCGCGGGTGCGTGCGGGCGGTGCTCGGCGAGCGCGCGGACGGCGGCGAGCCCGAGCAGCGCGGCCACCATCAGATGGAGGCAGCTGCGCAGGACCCGCAGGACGGGGGTGAGGGAGTGGGCGGTCACGGCTTCTTCGGTCACGGCCTCTTCAGGCTACGGGCGGGTACGGCCTCGGGCATCAACCGAAGGGTTGATGCCAGGGCGCACCTTTCGATCTCCACGGACCACTCCGCGGCGCGATGCCGCGGCCCCCTCCGGCGGGCGACGGTGGGGTCCAGCCGCCGGGCAGTGGGTCCGGCGTCCGACCCGGAGGATGGCCGAGCCCGTGTTCGTCGCCTGGAGAGATCTGAGATTCGCCAAGGGGCGGTTCGCCCTGATGGGCACCGTCGTGGTGCTGATCACCGTGCTGGTGGGTCTGCTGTCGGGCCTGACGGCGGGCCTGGGCCGGGAGAACACCTCGGCGATCACCGGCCTGCCCGCCGACCACCTGGTGTTCTCGGCGCCCCTGGAGGGCCGTGCGGTCACCTTCACCGACTCCCGGCTGACCGAACGGACCGTACGGGAGTGGGCCCGGGTGCCCGGCGTACGGCGGGCCGAGCCGCTGTCGATCGCCACGACGAAGGCGGAGGCGGGCGACCGGACGGCCGCGGTGTCGGCGTTCGGGGTGCGCCCCGGATCGCCGCTGGCCCCGGCGCCGGGGCGGACCGGTGACGGCACGGTGGTGCTCTCGGAGAAGGCCGCGGCCTCACTAGGGGCGCGGGCCGGCGGCTCGGTGTCGCTGGGCGGGCGCACGTTCCGGGTGGCGGCGGTGTCGGGCGTGGCCATGTACAGCCACACCCCGGTGGTCTGGACGTCGCTCGCCGACTGGCGGGGCCTGACGGGCGGCACCGGGAGCGGCGGCTCCCCGGGCGCGACGGTGCTGGCGCTCTCCACCACGGGGACGCCGGGCCTCGCCGCCGCCGACCGGCGGCTGGGCACGAAGACGGTGCCCCTCGACGACGCCCTGCAGGCCATCGGCTCGTACACCGCCGAGAACGGCTCGCTCCAGCTGATGCGCGGCTTCCTGTTCGCCATCTCCGCGCTGGTGATCGGCGCGTTCTTCACGGTGTGGACGATCCAGCGCAGCGGCGACGTCGCGGTGCTGAAGGCGCTGGGCGCCTCGACCCGCTATCTGCTGCGGGACGCGCTCGGGCAGGCCGTCGTCCTGCTGGTGATCGGGACGGGCCTGGGCACCGCCGTGGCGGCGGGGGTGGGCGCGGGGATCGGCGGCGCGGTGCCGTTCGTGCTCGATCCGCCGACGGTGCTGGTCCCGGCCCTGGTCATGATCGCGCTCGGCGCCGCCGGGGCCGCGCTGTCCATCCGCCGCATCACGTCCGTCGACCCGCTGACCGCCCTGGGGAGTGCCCGATGAGCCTGGAACTGACCGATGTGACCCTGACCTACCCCGACGGCGAGGAGCGGCTGACCGCGCTGGACGCGGTCTCGCTGACCGTGCCCGCCGGCTGTCTGACCGCGGTGATCGGGCCGTCCGGGTCGGGCAAGTCCAGCCTGCTGGCGGTCGCCGCGACGCTGATCCGCCCGGACCGCGGACGGGTGGTGATCGACGGCACGGACACCACGGGCCTCGGCCGCGCCGAGCTGACCGTGCTGCGCCGGACGGCCCTCGGCATGGTCTTCCAGCAGCCGAACCTGCTGCCGTCCCTGACCGCCGCCGAGCAGCTGGAGGTGATGGCCCATCTGGACGGCCGCTCGCCGCGCAAGGCCCGGGCCAGGGCGCGGGAGCTGCTGGCGGCGGTCGGTCTGGAGGGGCTGGCCGGCCGGCGGCCGCACCAGCTGTCGGGCGGTCAGCGGCAGCGGATCAACATCGCCCGGGCGCTGATGAACGACCCCGCGGTGCTGCTGGTGGACGAGCCGACCAGCGCGCTGGACCACGAGCGGGGCGCCGCGGTGCTGGAGCTGCTGCTGACCCTGACCCACCAGCGGGCGACGGCGACGGTGCTGGTCACCCACGACCACAGCCATCTGGACGTGGCGGACGACATCGCGGAGGTGCACGACGGGCGGCTGCGCTCCCGCCCGGCCGCCCGGCTGTGACGGTGCCGGGGGCCGGGCCCGGGGGCGCGGTCAGCCCCCGGGCGTCCCCTGGGGCTGGTCGTCGGCGGCGTGCGAGAAGAGCTTGAGGACCGGGACGCCGACCTTGTGGCGGGCGCGGGAGGCCCAGTCGCGGTGGAAGAACTCCTCGACGAAGTGCGGGGCGGTCAGCACGATCACCTCGTCCGCCCCGGTCTCGTCCACGACGGAGCGCAGCAGGTCCAGCGGATGGTCCTCGACGACCTGTCCGACGGCCTGCGCACCGGCCGCGCGCAGTGCCTGGAGGGTCTGCGACAGCCCGACCTCGGCGGGGGCCCCGCCCTGTGCCCCGCCCGGTTCGGCCCCCTCGCGCACGGCGTCGTCGAACTCCCCGAGGGCGACGTCGTCGATCGCCCGCAGCAGGACGTCCTGCTTGCCGCGGGGCTGCATGAGCACGACGAAGGAGACCCGGTCGTCGCCGTGCAGGGTGGTCACGAACTCCACGTCGGCGGGCGTCAGTGGTTTCTCGATCATCAATACGCTCGTGAACACGACGGACGCCCTTCTTCTCTTCAGCGCCGCATTGCGCGGAGCCCGACAGACACCATCCTGCCCCGTCGCCACGCGGGACCTGTTGGCTTTTAGTGTGCCCAATGGAAGCTAAGCGGAACAGATAATTCCGCTGTTTGTCAGGGCCGACGGTAGCGAGTGAACAGGAACCCGGCCTCCTCCAATACGGATGCCAGGGTGAACCGCTCGGGAACCTCGACGGCCGGCCCCTTCATGATCCTCGGCGCCTCTCCGACGGTTACCACAGGAGCGAGCGTCAGACACATCTCGTCCAGCGCACCGGCCGCCGCGAACTGCCCCAGCAGCATCGGCCCGCCCTCGGTGAGCAGCCGGGTGTGACCGCGTTCGGCCAGGACACCGGCCACCCGCGCCGGGTCGACGCCCAGCCCCTCGCCGGCGAACAGCACCTCCACGCCGGCCGCCCGGGCCTTGGCCACCCGGTCGGCGGGGGCGCCCGCGCCGGTCAGGACGACGGTCGGCGCCGGCGCCTCGGTGAACAGGGGCAGCCCGAAGTCCAGCCCGAGCCCGGCGGTGACCACCGCGATCGCGGGCGCCGTGGTCTGCCCGGCGGCGGCCCGGCGGGCGGCGAACGCCTCCCGGACGCGGGCCGGCCGGTAGCCCTCCTGGCGCACCGTCTCCGCCCCCACCACCACGACGTCGGCGACGGCCCGCAGCACCCCGAAGATCCGCATGTCGGCGTCGCTGGAGAGCGGCTGCGAGCGCCCCTCGTGGTGGGCCGCGCCGTCCAGGGAGGACACCATGTTGGCGCGCAGCCAGCCGGAGCGCCCCGCGCGCGCCGGGTCGTCCGCCGCCGGGTAGGCGTAGGCGTCGGCCAGCTCGTCCAGCGTCCACTCACGGTCGTCGGCACCGGTCACCGCGGGCGCGGCGGCCGTCCCGTCGGCGGCGGGTACGGGCGGGGCGGGGAGGGGGAACAGGCGTCGCATGGCGGCAGTGTGACATGCCTCGCCACACGGTCCGGCACCTCGGGCGAACGAGATAGGCTGGACGGCTGTGTCACCTTCCCAGCCCTCCGCGCCGCAGTCCGACCCGATAGCCGGACCGCCGGCCGACGCGGACGACGCGGCCCCCGCCGCGCTCACCGCCCGCGCCCCGCACGTCCCGGCCGACCGCCTGGTCGCCGAGATGGTGCCGCCGCCGCGCTTCCAGGACGCCCGGTTCGACACGTACATCCCGGACCCGAAGCAGCCCAGCCAGGCCGAGGCGGTCCAGGTCCTGAGCGACTTCGCGGACTCCATCGCCGGCGGGGCGGACACCGGCGGCAAGCGCCGCTGGTTCGCCAGGAGCCCCAGGAAGGCCGTCCCCAAGGGCCCCCGCGGCGTCTATCTGGACGGCGGCTACGGCGTCGGCAAGACCCATCTGCTCGCCTCCCTGTGGCACGCCGCCCCGGCGCCCGCCGAACAGAAGGCGTTCGGCACCTTCGTCGAGCTGACGAACCTGGTGGGCGCGCTCGGCTTCCAGCAGACCGTCCGCACGCTCGGCGAGCACAAGCTGCTGTGCATCGACGAGTTCGAGCTGGACGACCCCGGCGACACGGTGCTGGTCTCCACGCTGCTCGGCAAGCTGGTGGAGGCCGGTGTGGCGCTGGCCGCCACCTCCAACACGCTGCCCGGCAAGCTCGGCGAGGGCCGGTTCGCCGCCGTCGACTTCCTGCGCGAGATCCAGGGCCTGAGCGCCCACTTCCGCCCGCTGCGGATCGACGGCGAGGACTACCGCCACCGCGGTCTGCCCGAGGCGCCCGCCCCGTTCGACGACGAGACCGTCACCCGCACCGCGTACCGCACGCCCGGGGCCTCGCTCGACGACTTCCCCTCCCTCCTGGACCACCTGTCGAAGGTGCACCCCAGCCGGTACGGCGCGATGTGCGACGGCATCGAGGCGGTCTGCCTGACCGACGTCCAGGCGGTGCCCGACCAGTCCACCGCGCTGCGCCTGGTGGTCCTCGCGGACCGGCTCTACGACCGCGAGGTGCCGGTGCTGGCCTCCGGCAAGCCCTTCGACGAGCTGTTCAGCGAGGAGATGCTGCGCGGCGGCTACCGGAAGAAGTACTTCCGGGCGATCTCCCGGCTGACGGCCCTGGCGCGCGACGCGAAGTCCCTGGTGACCGACGAGGTCCGCTAGGCGCGGTCCGCCGGGCGAGGTCCGTCAGGGGGTTCCGACGGGACCGTCGGTCGGCCTGGTTCCCGGGCGGCCGGGTGCGTGGTACACACAAGCGGGTCACGTCACCTGTCCGCCATCAGGGAGTTGCCCATGTCTGCGACACGGCGTCAGATCCTGGCAAGAACCGGTGCGTTGGGGGCGTCTCTCGCCTTCTCCGGAAGCCTCGGTGCGGTCTTCGCGGGGACCGCGACCGCGCGGGGGATGGGACGGCGCGGGTACGGCCCGCTGGTGCCCGACCCGGACGGCCTGCTCGACCTCCCCGAGGGCTTCCGCTACCGGGTCCTCTCCCGGGAGGGCGAGCCGCTGCGCTCCGGCGAGGGCAGGGTGCCCGGCAACTGCGACGGCATGGCCGCCTTCCCCGCCCCCGGCCGGCGCGGCGGGACCTGCCTCGTCCGCAACCACGAGAACCGTACGGGCTCCCGCTCCGCCGTCCCCCGGGTGCGCGAGCTGACCTACGACCCCGGTGGCGAGGGGGGCTGTACCGCCCTGGAACTGGACCGCGACAACACGGTGCGCTCGGAACGGGTCGCCATCGCCGGCACCTCCACCAACTGCGCGGGCGGCCCCACCCCTTGGCACACCTGGCTGACCTGCGAGGAGACCGAGTTCCGGGCCGGCGACGAGAACTACACCAAGGACCACGGCTTCATCTTCGAGGTGGACCCGTACGACCCGCGGCGCACCGGGGCGGTACCGCTGACCGCGATGGGCCGCTTCCAGCACGAGGCGATCGCCGTGGACCCCGGCACCGGCACCGTCTACGAGACCGAGGACGCCTTCGAGAAGCCCTTCGGGCTCTTCTACCGCTTCCTGCCCGACAAGCCGCTGGGCGGCCGGGGTTCGCTCCGGGCCGGCGGACGCCTCCAGGCGCTCCGGGTGCCCGGCGTGCCCGACCTGTCCACCGTCCAGGCGCCCGGCACCGTCTTCGACCACGTCAGCTGGGTGGACGTGCCCGACCCGCTGGCCCGGACCACGCCGATCCGCTTCCAGGACTTCGGTACCGGCGGCATCACCCACGCGCAGAAACTGGAGGGCTGCTACTGGGGCGGTTCCTGCGTCCACTTCGTCTCCAGCTTCGCGCACCGCTCCGCCGGTTCGGCGGCCGACCACTACGGCCAGGTCTGGCGGTACGACCCGCGGCGGCGCCGGCTCACCCTCGTCGTCGTCTTCGGCCCGGACACCGACCTCCAACTGCCCGGCGAGTCCCCCGACAACATCTGCCTGGCGCCCAGCGGGGGCCTGATGGTCTGCGAGGACGGCGACGGTGCCCAGCACGTCTTCGGGCTCACCCGGGGCGGCGAGGTCTACCCGATGGCCCGTGGGCGGCAGAACATCGGCACGCCCCAGAAGCCGGAGTGGGGCGAGTTCGCGGGCGTGACCTTCGCGCCCGACCACCGCACGATGTACGTCAACTGCTACAGGCCGGGCACGACGTTCGCGGTGACCGGGCCCTGGCACCACTGACGCCGCCGCGGCCGCGCCGCCCCACGGATCAGCCGGAGCACGCGGTCCGCTGCGCCTCCTGCCACTCGCACACCGGGCAGAGCACGATCCCCGGCCGGTCGACCGGGTACGCGGTGGGCCGGCCGCAGTGCAGGCAGTCGGCTACGGGGGCGTCGGGGGCCGGGGCAGCGGGATCGGGAGCGGCGGGCGGGTGCGGCATGGGGCCGAGGGTACGCCCACCGGTCCCGGGGCGGCCCGCCCTCCCCCGTGGTTCAGCTGCGACGGGACGCCAGGGCGCAGGCGGCGGCGGTGGCGGCGGCCGCGAGCAGGGCGGCCGCGGCGGCCGGGAGCCAGGGGACGGTGATCGTGCCGTGCAGGGAGCCGGTGACCAGGCCCGTCATGGCGGCGTTGGCGGGCGAGCCGCCCAGGACGAGCAGCAGCAGCGAGCCGAGGAGCCCGGCCGGAACCCCCCAGCCCGGGACGCGCAGCACCGGCCAGGTGCACAGCGCGCCGATCGCCAGGCCCGTCAGCAGACAGGCCAGCACGGCGCACAGGCCGGCGCCGGTCGCGGGCAGGACGGGTACCGCCACCCGGCCCTTGGCGGAGTGCGGATCGGACAGCAGCACCACAAGGGCCGTACCGAGCAGCCCGAGCAGCAGCGCGGCACCGGCCGCGGTCAGCACGGAGGCGAGGTGCACGCGGCCGGGCCCGGCGGCGGCCGCCGTGCAACTGCGGGCGGCGGGCGGCTCGTTGGCGACGCAGATCCGGGTCAGCCAGACGGTGACCGGCAGCACACCGACCGCGGCGTAGCCGAACGCGTCGAGGATCGGGCCGCCGCTCTGGATGCCGATGGCCAGGAACGCCGCGTAGAGGATGACCGGCGGCAGCCAGCGGTGCGAGCCGACGAGCAGCGCCGCCTGATAGCGGAGGAGAGCGGTCACGGGAGGGGGGCCTCGTCGGGGTCGGGGGCGGGCGGGTTTGCCGCAGCCGGCGGTGCGGCCGGGCCGGGGGCGGCGGAGACGGCGCGGATGTGCCACGGCGGACGGGCGGTGAGCAGGGCGCGCAGCAGCGCGTCGGAGTGGACGGCGGGGACCGTGAGCCGGAACGCGCCGTCCGGGCCGCGAGTGATCTCCGGGCCGCCCGGTAGCCGCGGGGCTCCGGGGGGTGTCCCGGGCGGCCCGGTCGGCGGGGCGGCGCCCGGTGGGCCCTCGGCCTCGACGGTCACCCGGGGGCCGGTCGCGGCGCCCGGATCCGCGGGCGTACCGGGCCGGTCCTCCTGGGCCAGCAGCCGCCCGTCCGTGACCCGGTAGCGGGCGTCGGCCGCGCCGGCCAAACGCTGCGGGTCGTGGTCGACGAACACCACCGTGCCGCCGTCCGCGACCCGTTCGGCGACCGCCCGGTCGAGCACCTCACGGGCGCCGCGGTCCAGGCCGGTCCACGCCTCGTCCAGGACGAGGAGTTCGGGCTCGGCGAGCAGCGCCTGGGCGACCGCGACCTTCTGGCTGGTCCCCTTGGACAGCTCGGCCAGCCGGGTACGGGCGTGCCCGGCCGCGCCGAAGCGTTCCAGCCACTCGGCGGCCCGCCGGGCCGCTGCCGCGCCGGTCAGGCCGTGGACGCGGCCGAGGCGGGTGAGGTAGCCGACGGCCGTGAAGGGCATGGCGGCCGGGAAGCGTTCGGGGACGTAGGCGCGGCGCGGCCGGCCGGTGATGCGTCCGGTGCTGGGCCGGTCGATCCCGGCGAGCAGCCGCAGGAGGGTGGACTTCCCGGTGCCGTTGGTCCCCTCGATGCGCAGCAACGCGCCTTCGGGCACCGTGAGGTGGACCTCGCGCAGCACCCAGGGGCCGCGGACCCCGTAGCGCCGCCCCACCCCGTCCAGCCGCATCCGCTCCGGCATCCGCTGCCTCCCCGTGTCCCCGCGCTGCCCGGCCCGGCACCCGATCGCCCGTGCCGGCCCGCCCGTTGGCGTACGGCGTCGGTCCACCGCCGTACGGCATCGGTCCCCTGCCGTACCGCGTCGGTCCGCCCGCCGTCCCCGACGGTAGCGGGACCGGCCGCCGGGCGCCCGCTCGGCGACGCGGCGGGCGACGCGGTGCGGGCGGGCTGGTCCGCGCGGGCGAGCGGGCTGGTCCGCGCGGGCGGGCCTGCGCGCGAAGGGGGCAGCATGGGCGGGCCCGCGGCGGCGCGTCAGGGGTGCGCGGGCGGGCCTGCGCGGGCCGGGCCGGGGGCGTTGTCAGTGGCGGCTGGCAGACTGATCGGGTGACCAGGACCGAGACCGCCGGACAGTCCGGCAACGATTCCACCAGCCCGTTCCGGCCCGACGAGAGCGACCGGGACGCGGCCTTGCAGTTCGTGCTGCCGCTCGTCGTTCGGCTGGAGCGGGCCGATCCCCCGGCGCGTACGGACGCGCTGGAGACGGCGGCCCGGGCGGTGCTGGTGCTGCTGTCGGACGAGCGGTCGGCCGGGGACGGCGAGTGGGCGGCGGCGGTGCGGGACTGGCAGGACGCCAGGATCCGGAAGGTGGTGCGGCGGGCCCGCGGCGCGGAGTGGCGGCGGGCCGAGGCGCTGCCCGGGATCACGGTCACCGGGCGCCGGGCCGAGGTGCGGGTCTATCCCCCGGTGCTGTTGGACGGCTGGCCCAAGGACCTGGTGAAGCTCCAGGTCTCCGGCACGGAGCTGGACGACCCCGAGCCGCCCGGGCCGCCCGCCGACGGCACGCCGGTGCTGTGGCTGAACCCGGCGCTGGAGATGTCGGCGGGCAAGGAGATGGCGCAGGCCGGCCACGGCGCCCAGTTGGCGTGGTGGGAGCTTTCCGAGGCGGAGCGGGCGGCCTGGCGCGCGGCCGGGTTCCCGCTGGCCGTCCGCTCCGCGGATCCCGCCCGCTGGGAGGCGCTGACCCGCAGCGGGCTGCCCGTGGTCCGCGATGCCGGGTTCACGGAGATCGCGCCGGGCTCCTGCACCGTCGTCGCGGACCACCCGGCGCTGCGCGACGCGCTGTCGCGGGGGCGGTGAGTTCGGCGTGCTGACCTCCCTGCTCGGCTTCACCCTGGTGGCCGCGGTGCTGACCGTTTCGCCCGGCCCCGACTTCGCGGTGGTCCTGCGGACCGCGCTCGGCTCGGGGCGGCGCGCCGCGCTGTGCAGTGCGCTGGGCATAGCCGCCGGATGCTTCGTGTGGGGGCTGGCCGGTGCGGTCGGGCTGACCGCGATGCTCGCCGCGTCGACGACGGCGTACGACGTCCTGCGGGTGGCCGGCGCGCTGTATCTGATGTGGCTCGGGATACAGGCGCTGCGCAGCGCCCGGCGCCTACGGACCGACGGTGCTCAGGAGGCCGGGGCGGCGCCCGCCGCGGCCCGGGGGCGGTCCCGTGACGGCGAGGGGCCGCGGCCGGCGACCCCGCTGCGGGCGTTGCGGACGGGCCTGTTGACCAATGTCCTCAACCCCAAGGTCGGGGTGGTCTACATGTCGCTGCTGCCGCAGTTCATCCCGCACGGCGCGCCGGTGCTCGCGACGACGCTGCTGCTGGTCGCCGTGCATGCCGTGCTGGGCGTGCTGTGGCTCGGCGGGATCGCCGTCGCGGTGCACCGCGCGCGGGCCGTCTTCCAGCGGCCGCGCATACGGCGGCGGCTGGATCAGGCCACCGGCGGGGTGCTGCTGGCGCTGGGGGCCGCGGTGGGGTTCGAGACCGCCCGCTGACCGGCGGAAGCGGCCGGCGGATTCCCATGGGGCGGCGGGGGCCCCGGCGGGAAGCTCAAATGAAGCTCTGAACTCGGCAGGTGCAGGGTTCGGCCCGTCATGACGTGGCCATGAGTACCCCGACCACGGAGCGAGAGGGGGAACCATGGTGCGTCAAGGAACGGACATCGAGCGCCTGGGGACGGGCATCGGCTGGCGGCCGGAAATCGCCGCGGAGATCGCCGGGCTACCCGGTGTGGACTGGGTCGAGGTGGTGGCGGAGAACATCTGCCCCGGCCATCTCCCGGTCGCCCTGCGGGAGTTGCGCGAGCGCGGGACGACCGTCGTCCCGCACGGTGTCTCGCTCGGTCTCGGCGGCGCCGACCGTCCGGACGCCGGCCGGCTGGCCGCCCTCGCCGAGCGCGCCGAGGTACTGGGCGCCCCGCTGGTCACCGAGCACATCGCGTTCGTCCGGGCCGGCGGGCCGCTGACCGCCTCGCCGCTGATGGAGGCCGGGCATCTGCTGCCGGTCCCCCGCACCCGCGACGCGCTGGACGTGCTCTGCGAGAACGTCCGCATCGCCCAGGACGCCCTGCCGGTGCCGCTGGCCCTCGAGAACATCGCGGCCCTGGTCAACTGGCCGGACGAGGAGCTCACCGAGGGGCAGTTCCTGGCCGAACTGGTCGAGCGGACGGGGGTGCGGCTGCTCATCGACGTCGCCAACCTGCACACCAACCACGTCAACCGCGGTGAGGACCCGGCCGTGGCGCTGGACGAGCTGCCGGTCGAGGCGATCGCGTACGTCCATGTGGCGGGCGGCGTGGAGCGCGACGGGGTCTGGCACGACAGCCACGCCCATCCGGTGACCCGGCCGGTGCTGGACGTGCTCGCCGAGCTGTGTGCCCGGATCACCCCGCCCGGTGTGCTGCTGGAGCGCGATGACGACTTCCCCGAGGCCGGCGAGCTGGCCGGGGAGCTCGACGCGATCCGCACCGTCCTGAAGGAGGCCCGCCATGTCCAGGCGGCTTGAGCCCGTACGGGAGCCGGGCGCCGGCTCCCGCTCCGCCGTGGCCCCCACCGCCTCGGCCCCCGCCATCCCCGCCACCGGCACCGACGCGGCGCGGCAGCGGCTGGCGCTGGCGCAGACCGCGCTGCTCTCCGCACTGGTCGCCGGCACCCCGGCGCCCGAGGGCTTCGACCGCACCCGGCTGGGCGTGCAGAGCCGGGCGCTGACCGCCAAGCGGTCCGCGGTGGTCGCCAAGGTCGCGCCCGAACTACCCGAGATCCTCGGCGACGACTTCCGCCCGGCGTTCGCCGGCTATGCCCGCAACCGGCCGATGCGCGGCGGCTACCGCCAGGACGCACTGGACTTCGCGGCGCACCTGCTGGCCCAGGGCCGCCCCGCGGACCCCGCCGCCCGGCAACGGCTGACCCGCTGGTGGCGGGACCGCGCGGGCCCCACCCCGCCGTCCGCCGGGCCCGCGGCCCGGCTCGCCCGCGCCGTCCACGCCGTCCGCCAGGCACTGAAGGGAAGGTGGCGGTGATGTCCTTCACGCAAGCGGTGTACGTGGGCCTCGGTGCCTCCTCGCTGGTACTGCTGCTCGGCACGATCCTGGTGCGGCGCGGCACCCCGTCCGTCCGCAGGGGCGAGGCGCAGGCCCGCAACGTGTGGGAGATGGCGTTCCTCGCCGGCGGCCCCGGGCGGGTGGTGGACGCCGCGCTCGCCGGGATGTGCGAGGACGGCCGGCTGGCGGTGGGCGGCCCGGGCGTGGTGACCGTCCGCCAGGCCACCGCACAGCACGCGGTCGAGTCCGCCGTCCTGGACGCGGTCGCGCGGACGCCCGGCGGGGCGCTGGCCGCGGTGCGCGCCGAGGCGATGCGCAGCCCCGCGGTCCAGGGCGTCGGCGACCGGCTGGCGGCCCGCGGGCTGATGCGCCATCCGCGGCGGGGCCAGGGCTGGCGCCAGTTCGCGGGCGCCCAGCGGGCCGTGTGCGTGGCGCTGTTCGTCCTCGGGGTGCTGCTCTCGATCGCGGACGCCGGCCCTGACGACGGTGTCGACGAGGGGTTCGGCCCACCGGTGGTGATCACGATCATGCCCGCGCTGATCGGCGGTCTGATCGTGGCCTCGCTGTGCCGGAGGGTCTTCCGGAACCGCGTCACCAAGGCGGGCGCCCTCGCGGTGCGCTCCGCGCGGGCCACCCACGCCCAGGGCGGCACGGGCGACGCATGGCAGGCCGCCGGGCTGGTGGTGGCGCTCGGCGGTACGGCGCTGATAGCGGACGAGCTGCTGCGCCAGCAGTTCGAGGAGGCCCAGCGGGCCACCGCACTGGCCACCGCCGGCGGCTCGTCGTCGTCCGGCAGCGCGTCGTCCGGCTATGACTCCGGGGGCGGCGCGGGCGGCGACAGCTCCTTCTGGTGCGGCTCGTCCGACGGCGGCTCCGGTTCGTCCTGCGGCGGCTCGTCCTGCGGCTCCGGTTCGTCGTGCGGCGGCGGTTCGAGTTGCGGGGGCGGGTCCTCGTGCGGCGGCGGCTCGTCCTGCGGCGGGGGCTCCGGCTGCGGAAGCAGCTGAGCGACGGCGGCGCAGGGGGCGCCTCCCCGATCGGACCGGCTCCGGGAGCCGACCACGGCCGGCAGGCCCTACGGCCGGCAGGCTCCTGCGCCCGGGAAGGCCCCTACGCCCGAAGCTGTCCGGTTTGCGGGCCGCACCGGCCCTGATCAGGGACGGGAGCACGTGATGTGGTCCACACAAGGGGAAAATTAATGGCCATTGTCATGGACCTTCCCGTAGAAAATGGTCCATGTGGCTCCTCTTCCTCCTCGTCGCCGCGGTCGCGGCGGTGTTCTCCTGTGCGCGGGTGTGCCGGGCCGCGGTCGCCGCGGCCCGGACCGGACGGCCGGCCCGGCCGCCGGCCCCCGCTCCGGCCCCGGACCCGGCCGGTGACGACGGGCACGCGCCCGGACTGACCCTCTACGAGATGGCCTACCTGTCCGGCGGGCCGCAGCGGCTCGCCGACGTGGTGCTGGTGCTGATGGCCCAGAAGCGGCGGCTGCTGCTCGCCCACACCGGCTGGGCCACCGTCGTCGAGCCGGTCGCGCAGGACCCGGTCGAGCGGGCGACACTCAGCGCGATAGGCCCGGACGGACAGCGCCCGATACCCGCGGTGCGGGAGGCCCTGGTGGCCGACGAGGCGGTGCGGGCGGTGGCCGACAAGCTGGTGGCCGACGGGCTGGCGCTGCCGGCCGCGGCCCGCCCCGGCATCCGCAGCGGGATCCGCCAGGTGTGGGCCGCCGCCCTCCTGGTCGTACTGACCGCCGCCGCGGCCTACTGGATGGCGCCGCCCGGCACGGACACCGCGCTGCTCCTGGGGTGGTTCTCGCTGCCGCTGGTGCTCTGCCTCGGGACCCTGGCCGTGGCCCGCTTCGAGCTCCACCCGTACCGGGACTGGGCCACCGACGAGGGCGAACAGCGCCTTCCGGGGAAGGCCGATCCGCCCGGCTCACGGCTCCCCTCCGCCCCTCTGGCACCCCTCACCTCCCTCATCTCCCTCGCCCTGCACGGCCCCAGCGCCCTCACCGATCCCGCCCTTCGCGCCGCGCTCCACTCTTCCGGGGCATAGCGTCCGACACCGGTGCCCGGTGCTTTACATCGCCAATCACCGCCCCAACTATCCCTTTTGTATGCACACACGAAGGGACGGCCAGTGAGAGCACTTGCGTTGTACGGCACCATCGGGTCGCTGATCGTGACCGCCCTCGCCACTGCCCCGGCGGGCGGCACCACGCAGGCGGCCGGGGCACCGCCCGCGCCCGTCGCGCACCGCATCGACTTCGGCCGGTGCGCGCCGGTGGAACACCTGCCGTCGTCCGTCGAGTGCGGCAAGCTCACCGTCCCCCTGGACTACGCGCGCCCCGACGGCAAGAAGATCCAGCTCACGGTCAGCCGGGCGCGCGCCACCGCGCACCGCGAGCGGCAGGGCTCGCTGGTGTTCAACCCGGGCGGCCCCGGCGCCTCCAGCCTGGAGTTCCCGCTCTACGGCGCACTGCCCAAATGGAGCAGGCTGGCCCGGGCCTACGACTTCGTCGGCTACGCGCCGCGCGGGGTGGGCCGTTCGGCGCCGCTGTCGTGCCAGGACCCCAAGGAATTCGCCAAGGCGCCCACCGACAGCCGGATGTACCCCGACGCGGCGTTCAAGCGGAAGAAGCGGGCGCAGGCCATGGCGTACGCCCGCGGCTGCGCCCGGCGGGCCGGCGCGGACCTGCCGTTCTACAACTCGGTCAACAACGCCCGGGACCTGGACATGCTGCGGGCCGCCCTCGGCGAGAAGAAGCTGACCTTCATCGGCGCCTCGTACGGGACGTACTTCGGCGCGGTCTACGCGACGCTCTACCCCGGCCACGTGCGGCGGATGATCTTCGACAGCGTGGTCAACCCGGAGCCGCGGCAGATCTGGTACCGCAACAACCTCGACCAGGACATCGCCTTCGAGCGCCGCTGGGGCGACTGGCTGGGCTGGGTCGCCAAGCACGACGACCACTACCACCTCGGCACGACCAAGAAGGCCGTGCAGCAGGCGTACGACACGGTCGCCGGGAAGCTGCGCCGCCACCCGGTCGACGGCAAGATCGGCGCCGGCGAGCTGCAGTCCGCCTTCCTCAAGACCGGCTACAACGACGGCTTCTGGCCGCTGCGCGCCGAGGCGCTCGCGAGCTATCTGCACGGTGACCCCAAGCCGCTGATCGCCCAGGCCCTGCCCCAGCAGACCGGCGCCAAGGACGCGGAGAACGCCAACGCGGTCTACACGGCCGTGGAGTGCAACGACGCGCCTTGGCCGCGGTCCTGGCGGACCTGGGACCGGGACAACACCGACGTCGCCGAGATCGCACCGTTCGAGACCTGGGACAACGCCTGGATGAACCTGCCGTGCGCGTTCTGGCCGGAACGGACGCAGTCCGCGGCGGCCGGGGTCGAGGCGGCGGCCCGCCGGGTGGGGCAGGGCTCGGGCCAGGAGCTGGCGGACGCCGCCGGCCACGCCGCCGCCACCGAGCTGGACGGTGCGCTGCACGGCCGGCGCCTCCCGCTCGACGTCCACACGGAACCCGGTGCGCTGCCCCCGGTGCTGCTGCTGGCGGCGGAGCGGGACGCGGCGACGCCGTACCGGGGCGCGCTGGAGCTGCAGCGCCGGCTGCCCGGCTCGTCGCTGGTCACCGAGAACGGCGCGGGCACGCACGGCATCGGCTTCGGCGAGAACGACTGCGTGAACCGCTACGCCGAGGCGTATCTGCTGCACGGGAAGATCCCGGCGCACAAGGTGTACTGCGCGCCGCGCGCGGAGCCGGTGCCCGGCGAGCAGACGACCCGGGCCCAGCACGCGCGCCCGGGGAAGTAGCCGCGCACGACCGACGAGCGGGCCGCCCCGGGGCAGGGGCGGCCCGCTCGTCCGTGCCGGGCGGTCAGGCCAGCCCGGCGACCAGCTCGGCGACCGCCTTGCGACGGCCGGTGTAGAACGGGACCTCCTCGCGGACGTGCATCCGCGCCTCGGAGCCGCGCAGATGACGCATCAGGTCGACGATGCGGTAGAGCTCGTCGGCCTCGAAGGCGAGCACCCACTCGTAGTCACCGAGCGAGAACGACGGCACGGTGTTGGCGCGGACGTCCGGGAAGCCGCGGGCCATCTTGCCGTGGTCGGCGAGCATCCGGCGGCGGTCCTCGTCGGGGAGGAGGTACCACTCGTAGGAGCGCACGAAGGGGTAGACGCTCACATAGGCGCGCGGCCGCTCGTCGGCCAGGAAGGCCGGGATGTGCGACTTGTTGAACTCGGCGGGGCGGTGCAGCGCCATGTTGGACCACACCGGGTCGAGCGCGCGGCCGAGCCGGGTGCGGCGGAAGAGGTTGTAGGCGTCCTGGAGGGCGTCCGAGCTCTCCGAGTGCCACCAGATCATGACGTCGGCGTCGGCGCGCAGGCCGGAGACGTCGTAGGTGCCGCGGACCACCACGTCCTTGGCGGCGAGCTGCGCGAACAGCTCCTCGACCTCGTCGGCGTAGCCGGTGCGGTCCTCGGGGAGGACGTCGCGCAGCTTGAACACCGACCAGAGGGTGTAGCGGATGACCTCGTTCAGGTCCTTGGCCTTCTTGCCGGCGTTCGGTGCCTTGTCGGGCTCCGCAGGGTTCTGCGGTGCGGAAGCGGGGGTGGAAGCGTCTGTCATGTCGTCCATTCTCACTCGCCGGGGCGGCCGGCCGGCCGCAGGGTGCCGAGGATGTCCTCGGCGGCCTTGCGGGCCGAGGCGATACAGGCCGGGATGCCGACGCCGTCGTAGAGCGCACCGCACACCCGCAGGCCCGGCAGCCGCCCGACGGCCTCCCGGATGCGGGCCACCCGCTCCAGATGGCCGACCGGGTACTGGGGCAGGCCGCCCTCCCAACGGGTGATCCGGGCGGCGACCGGCGCGGCGGTCAGCCCGATCGCCTCGCGCAGGTCGGCGCGGGCCAGGGCGGCCAGCTCGGCGTCCTCGCGCGCCAGGTCGGCCTCGTCGCCGTAGCGGCCGAGGGAGGTGCGCAGCACGAAGAGATCCGGGGCGGCGCGGTCGATCCAGCCCCACTTGTTGCCGGCGAAGGTGGCCGCCTTGATCCTCCGGCCGTCCACGGGCGGTACGAGGAAGCCGCTGCCGGTGGGCTGCCGCTCCAGCTCGGAGCGGCGGAAGGCCATGGTGACCAGGGCCATCGAGGCGTATTCGACGGTGGCCAGTTCGCGGGCGGCGGGCGCGCAGTCCTGGGCGAGCAGCCGGGCGGTGTCCGGCGCGGGGGTGGCCAGGACGACGGCGTCCGCGGTGAGCGCCGCGCCGTCCAGCTCGATCCGCCAGCCGTCGGCGGACCGCCGGACCCCGACGACGGGTGTGCCCGTCCGGATCTCGCCGCCCTTCGCGCGCACGGCCTCGGCGACCGCGCCGGGCAGCGTCCCGATCCCGCCCGCGATCCCCATGAACACCGGGGCGCCCTGGCCACCGCCGCCGGCCGCCGGGCCGATCTGGTGCATCGTGGCCGCGGCCCGGGCCTGGATGCCGCGGACGCCCTCCAGCAGCGAGCGGTGGGCCCGCGCGGCCTCGAACAGCTGCGGTACGGCGGCCCGCATGGAGATCTGGTACGCATCGCCGGCGTAGACCCCGCCCAGCAGCGGCTCCACCAGGCGGTCGACCACCTCGCGGCCCAGGCGCCGGGCGACGTACGCACCGACCGCGACGTCCGCGCCGATCTCCGTCCGGGGCAGCTCGGTGTCCTCCTCGATGCGGGCGAGGCCCTCGGGAGAGACGACACCGGAGGCGGCGAGCGGGGCGAGGTCCCCGGGGACGCCCATGACATGGCCCTTGGGCATCGGGCGCAGCGCACCGCGGGTCCAGAGCGAGGCGGTGGCGGTCGTGGGCGGCTGGAGCCGGTCGCCGATCCCGACGGCGCGCGCGAGCTCCACCGCCTCCGGCCGCCTGGCCAGCATCGATTCGGCGCCGAGGTCGACCGGGACGCCCGCGATCTCACCGGCCCGCAGCTTGCCGCCGAGCCGGTCCGACGCCTCCAGGACGGTCACCCTGGCGCCGCCCTCGAGCAGCCGGTGGGCGGCGGCCAGTCCGGAGATGCCGCCGCCGATGACGACGACATGCCCGCCGCCGCTCCCGGGGGCCGTACTCGTGTGCGCTGCGCTCATGGCTCCACTCTCTCAAAGGGCACCGACAGCGCCGTGACCGGATCGCGACCCGGCACAGCGCAACCCCTCTCCAGGCGCCCCCGTCGAAGAAGCGCCGGTCGAAGAAGCGCCACCGGCACGTCACTTCACGGGGAGCGCACATGCGGGGAACAGCACGAGCAGGGCGACCGGCGACGGCGGGGCTGCTGCTCGTCGTCGCCCTCACGGCTGCCGGGTGCGGCGCGTCGGCCGGCCCGAGTAACGGACGGGGCTGCGGCGCCCGGCAAGGCGGCGCCGAACCGGGCCGCGGCCGACGCCCGGACCGGTGCCCGGGGCGCCGCGGAGGGCGCCGCCGCCCGCCCGGGCGGCACGCCCGCCAAGGTGCCGAGGGCGGCCTCGTCGCAGATCGTCCGGACCGCGACGCTCACCGTGCGGGCCGAGGACGTCCCCGGGGCGGTGGACCGGGCGCGGGCGGTCGTCGACGGCGCGGGCGGCTACCCGGCCGCCGAGACCACCGACCGGGACCCGGAGGGTCATGAGCGGTCGCGGCTGGTCCTGCGGGTGCCGCCGGCGGAGTACGACGCCGTACTGGTGCGGCTGGCCCGCCTCGGCACCGTGGTGTCCCGTCAGGTCTCGGCGAAGGACGTCACCGATCAGGTGGTGGACGTCGACAGCCGGGTCCGGACGCAGCGGGCGAGCGTGGCGCGGGTCCGGGCGCTGATGGAGAAGGCGACGTCGATCGGCGACATCGTCTCGCTGGAGTCCGAACTGAGCAGCCGGCAGGCGGATCTGGAGTCCCTGGAGGCGCAGCTGAAGTCGCTCAGGGACCGGACCGCGATGGCCACCGTCACGCTGCTGCTGCGGCAACCGGACGCCGCCCCCGACGGCGCCTCGGACGACGACACGAGGTCCTTCGGGGACGCGCTGTCCGGCGGCTGGCGCGCCTTCCTGGCGGCCGTGAAGTGGCTGCTGGTGGCGCTCGGCGCGGTGCTGCCGTTCGCGGTGGCCGTGGGGCTGCTGTACGGCCTGTGGCGGCTGGTCCGCGGCCGGCTGCCGTCGGCGCTCCGCCGCCGGACCCGGGCCGCGGACTCCCGGGACGAGCCGGGACCGGCCGCCGGGGAGCACGCCGCGGACGACGGGCCGGCGGGCGCCCCGCGGGACCCGGACCGGACCGTGCCGGCCGGGGAGGGTGACCGAGGACCCCGTTGACAGCGGGCGGCGGCGGGCAAAGACTCGGTCCGGCGGCGGCGATCTTCGTACCGTCCGCCGACCGTTCGAGAGCCGGGACAGCGAGGACAGCGCCTGATGACCGAGCCACGCCTGCGGGATGTCTACATCGTCGACGCCGTACGGACCCCCGTCGGCAAATACGGCGGCGCGCTGGCCGGCGTCCGGCCCGACGACCTCGCCGCCCATGTGGTGCGGTCCCTGGTCGACCGCGCCCCCGACCTCGACCCGGCGCGGATCGACGACGTGTACTTCGGTGACGCGAACGGCGCCGGCGAGGACAACCGCAATGTCGCGCGGATGGCCGTGCTGCTCGCCGGGCTGCCGGTGACCGTGCCCGGCGTCACCGTCAACCGCCTGTGCGGCTCCGGCCTGGAAGCGGTCATCCAGGGGGCCCGGGCGATCGCGCACGGCGACGCGCAGATCGTGGTGGCGGGCGGAGTGGAGTCGATGAGCCGCGCGCCGTACGTCCTGCGCAAGCCCGAGCGGGCCTTCCCCGCCGGCCACCAGGAGATGTTCTCCTCGACGCTGGGCTGGCGGATGGTCAATCCTCGGATGCGCCCGGAGTGGACGGTGGCGCTGGGCGAGGGCGCCGAGCTGATCGCCGACGCGCACGGCATCACCCGGGAACAGCAGGACGTGTTCGCGCTGGCCAGCCACCAGAAGGCGGTCCGGGCCTGGCAGGAGGGCGGCTACGACGCCGAGGTGGTCCCGCTCCCCGGCGTCGATCTGCTCCGGGACGAGACGATCCGTGAGGGCTCCTCCCTGGAGTCGCTGTCCAAGCTGAAGCCGGTCTTCCGGACGGCCGGGGGCACGGTCACCGCCGGCAACTCCTCCCCGCTCAACGACGGTGCGGCCGCACTCCTGTTGGTCGACGAGGAGGGACTGCGCGCCACCGGGCGGGAGCCGCTGGCCCGGATCCGGGCGAGCGCGGTGACCGGTATCGAGCCCCAGCTGTTCGGGCTGGGCCCGGTGGAGGCGGTCCGGCGCGCGCTGGACCGGTCCGGGCGCGGCTTCGCCGACCTGGCCACGTGCGAACTGAACGAGGCGTTCGCGGCCCAGGCGTTGGGCTGCCTGGGCCAGTGGCCGGAGCTCGATCCGTCCGTGGTGAACCCGCGCGGCGGCGCGATCGCCATCGGCCACCCCCTCGGTGCCTCCGGCGCCCGCCTGGCCGGCGCGGTCGCCCACCAGCTCGCCGCCGCGGGCTCGGGCACCGGCCTGGCCGCCCTGTGCATCGGCGTCGGCCAGGGCCTGGCACTCGTACTGGAGCGGTGACGGGACCGTCCGTCGGCCGGGACCCCCGCGGCCGGCGGCGGCCCGGCGCGCCCGCCCCCGGGCCGATCCGGCATCCGCACGGACACGCGGTAGACGCGAGCGACGACCGGGTACCCAGCAAGCGAACAGACCGGCACATCAGGTGCATGCGGCATATCCGGAACATCCGGCGAAGGGACACGGCATGGCGACGGCCGAGCGGCTGGTGATCGTCGGGGGCGATGCGGCGGGGATGTCGGCCGCGTCGCAGGCGCGCCGGCTGAAGAAGCCCGAGGAGCTCGCGATCACCGCGTTCGAGCGCAGCCACTTCACGTCCTACTCCGCCTGCGGCATCCCGTACTGGGTGGGCGGCCAGGTCGACGGGCCGGACGCGCTGATCGCCCGTACGGCGAAGGAGCACCGCGCCCGGGACATCGATCTGCGGATGCGCACCGAGGTCACCGAACTCGACCTGGACCGGGGGCGGGTGCGCAGCCGGGAGCTGGACGACGGCGGGCGGGAGACCTGGACCGGTTTCGACAAGCTGGTGCTGGCCACCGGCGCGACGCCCAAGCGGCCCCCGCTGCCGGGGATCGACGCCCCCGGTGTGCACGGCGTGCAGACCCTGGACGACGGCCAGGCACTCCTGGACACGCTGGAGAGGTCCGCGGGCCGGCGGGCCGTGGTCGTCGGGGCGGGCTACATCGGCGTGGAGATGGCCGAGGCGCTGATCCACCGTGGTTACGAGGTCACCGTCCTGGAGCAGGCCGGCCAGCCGATGTCGACCCTCGACCCGGACATGGGCGCGCTGGTCCACGAGGCGATGTGCGGGATGGGCATCGAGACGGTGCTCGGCGCGACCGTCACGGGCGTACTGACCGATGAGGACGGCCGGGCCCGCGCGGTCACCACCGAGGACGCCGAGTACCCGGCGGACGTGGTGGTCCTGGGTCTGGGCGTACGGCCGCAGACGGCGCTGGCCGAGGCGGCGGGGCTACCGCTGGGCGAGTCCGGCGGGCTGCTGACCGATCTGGCGATGCGGGTGCGCGGCCACGACAACGTGTGGGCCGGCGGCGACTGCGTCGAGGTCATGGACCTGGTCTCGGGCCGCACCCGCCACATCGCGCTGGGCACCCACGCCAACAAGCACGGCCAGGTCATCGGCGCCAATGTGGCCGGCGGCTACGCAACCTTCCCGGGGGTCGTCGGCACGGCGGTCAGCAAGGTCTGCGATCTGGAGATCGCCCGGACCGGACTGCTGGAGAGCCAGGCGCACGCCGCCGGACTGCGGTTCGTCTCGGTCACCGTCGAGGCGACCAGCCGCGCCGGCTACTACCCCGGCACCCGGCCGATGCACGTCAAGATGCTCGCCGAGCGCCGGACCGGCCGGCTGCTCGGCGTGCAGATCGTCGGCCGGGAGGGCGCCGGCAAGCGCGTGGACATCGCCGCGGTCGCGCTCACCGCCGGGATGACGGTGGAGCAGATGACCGCCCTCGACCTGGGCTACGCCCCGCCGTTCTCCCCGGTCTGGGACCCGGTCCTGGTGGCCGCCCGCAAGGCCACGGGAGCGGTACGGGCGGCGGGCACCTGACCGCGGCGCGGCGGCCGCGCGCCTACCGGTCGGCGTGCCGTCCGGTCAGCGCGCGGTCCGGGTGTGGACGTACTCGACGAGGCGGGTGAGCGCGTCCGGGTCGGTGTTCGGCAGGACGCCGTGGCCGAGGTTGAAGATGTGGCCTTCGAGGCCGGCGGCGGCGTCGAGGACCTCGCCGGCCTTGGTCTCGACGGCCTCACGGGGGGCGAAGAGGACGGCCGGGTCGAGGTTGCCCTGGAGCGCCTTGCCGGGGCCGACCCGGCGGGCCGCCTCGTCGAGCGGCACCCGCCAGTCGACGCCGACCACGTCCGCGCCCGCCTCGCCCAGCAGGCCGAGGAGTTCACCGGTGCCGACGCCGAAGTGGATCCGCGGGACGCCGTAATCGGCGACGGCCCGGAAGACCTTGGCGGAGGCGGGCATCACGGAGCGGCGGTAGTCGGCGGGGGCGAGCGCGCCGACCCAGGAGTCGAAGAGCTGCACGGCGCTCGCGCCGGCCTCGATCTGCACCTTCAGGAACGCGGAGGTGATGTCGGCGAGCCGGTCCAGCAGGTCGGCCCAGAGCTGCGGGTCGCCGTACATCAGCGCCTTGGTGTTCTCGTGGTTGCGGGACGGGCCGCCCTCCACGAGGTAGCTGGCGAGCGTGAACGGCGCGCCGGCGAAGCCGATGAGGGGCTTGGGCCCCAGCTCGGCGGTGAGCAGGCCGACGGCCTCGGTGACGTAGGAGACGTCCTCGGGGGTCAGGTCGCGCAGCTGCGCCAGGTCGGCGCGGCTGCGGATCGGGTTCGCGACGACCGGGCCGACACCGGGCTTGATGTCGAGGTCGATGCCGATGGCCTTGAGCGGCACGACGATGTCGCTGTAGTAGATGGCCGCGTCGACGTCGTGTCGGCGGACCGGCTGCAGCGTGATCTCGGTGACCAGCTCGGGTCGCGCGCACGACTCCAGCATGGGAATGCCCTCGCGCACCTTGCGGTACTCGGGCAGCGACCGACCCGCCTGCCGCATGAACCACACCGGCGTGTGCGGTACCGGCTCGCGCCGGCAGGCCCGGAGGAAGGCCGAGTCGTGGGTACCGGTCTGCTGCGTGCCCTCGGGGCTGTCGTTGGCGCTCACGCCCCAAATCTTCGCATGCGCTCCGGCGCGCCTCCGAATGGGCGACGCGTGTACCGGGTGTCCTCCCCGTATGCGGGCCCGGTTCCGCCTAATCTTCCGGGCATGGCTGCGGCTCACGAACACCTCGCGGACAGCGCGGACGAGGCCCCGATCCCCTTCCGTCAGGCGGTCGAGGCGCTCCGCGCGGCACGACTGCGGCCGGAGGTCGAGATCGACCCGGCACCCGCGCCCAGACGGCTCGCCCCGTACGCGTACGCGCTGGAGGCGGCGGTCGTCGAGCGGGCGACGGCGCCGGGCGAGGAGGACCGGGATCTGGCGGACGGCCGGCTGGTGCTGCTGCACAATCCGGCCGGCGAGGACACCTGGCAGGGCACGTTCCGTCTGGTGACGCTGGTACGGGCGGAACTGGAGCCGGAGATGGGCGCCGATCCGCTGCTGCCGGAGGTGTCCTGGTCGTGGCTGACGGGTGCGCTGGAGGCCCGGGGGGTGCGGTACGGCGCGCCGAGCGGGACGGTGACCCGGGCCGGGTCGCACTACTTCGGGGGGCTCGCGGCGCGCGAGCCGGCGACCCAGATCGAGATCCGGGCGTCCTGGACGCCGGCCGAGGGGCCCGGCGGGGCGCTGGACCTGGGCGTGCACCTGGTCGCCTGGTGCGATCTGCTGGCGCAGGTGGCGGGACTGCCGCCGGCCGCGCCGGAGGCGGGACCGCGCGGCGGGGTCGTCCCGTTGCCGCAGCGCCGCGGCGCCCATCCCCGCTGACCACCGTCGGGGCCGGCCGTGCTCCGGCCGTATTGATCACGTTCGCGCCGGCTCTGATCACCTCGGTATGCACTGGGTGCCCACCTGATCGATCACGCATCCGATTTGCCCGAATTGCCCCTAACTAAATCGTGATCAAAGTCTAAAGTCCCGCCGGATTGCTGCCGAAGAGGTCAGTGACCCTTCAAACACGGATCATTCCGGCTCCCCCCAGTCGGCTTCCGTCCCCGCCACTCCCCCAGGAGGCCCGGTGTCTGTTCTCCTTGAGCAACCTTCGAGCCTGGTCGCCTACCGCCCGAACAAGCCGACGGCCATGGTCGTCGTGGCCGACCCCCGCGTTCGCTCCACCGTCACCCGCCACCTGTGGGCCCTCGGAGTGCGTGACGTGATCGAGGCGTCGTCCATCGCGGAGGCGCGCCCCCGCGTTGGCAACCCGCGTGACATCTGCGTTGCCGACGTCCACCTTCCCGACGGCTCCGGCCTCACCCTGCTGTCCGAGACCCGGGCGGCCGGCTGGCCCAACGGCCTGGCCCTGTCCGCCGCCGACGACATCGGCGCCGTCCGCAACGCCCTGGCCGGCGGCGTCAAGGGCTATGTCGTCACCGGAACCCGTACCAATCTGGGCATCCCCGGCCGTCCGGGCGCCTCTCCCATCGGGGCCAACGCGGCCCGTATGCAGCGCCGTCCTCCGGGCGCCCCCGGGCACCCCGGCGGTTACCGGGAGCTGTCGGGCCGTGAGGTCGAGGTGTTGCGGCTGGTGGCGGAGGGCCAGTCCAACAAGGCCATCGGCGTGTCGATGGGGCTGTCCGCCCTGACCGTCAAGAGCCACCTCGCCCGGATCGCCCGCAAGCTCGGCACCGGCGACCGGGCCGGCATGGTCGCGGTCGCGCTGCGCACCGGCATCATCCACTGACCCGCTTTACACGACCGGCTCGCCCGTCGAGGGAACGTTCCCTCGACGGGCGACGTGCATACACAGATACCCTTGACTGGTGACCGACGCCCAAAAGACCGCAGCAGACACGACACTGCGAGCCCCCGGAGACTCCCCTCCGGATCCCCGACCGGCGCCGGTCCCTCTCCTGGAGCCCCGCGAGGGCATCCCCCCGGTGGTCGCGACGGACGAGGCGCTCGCCGAGGTGGTGGCGGCCTTCGCGGCGGGCACCGGCCCGGTGGCCGTCGACGCCGAGCGCGCCTCGGGCTACCGCTACGGCCAGCGCGCCTACCTCGTGCAGCTGCGCCGCGAGGGCGCCGGCAGCGCGCTGATCGACCCGGTCGGCTGCCCCGACCTGTCGGCCCTGGGCGAGGCGATCGGTGACGCCGAGTGGGTGCTGCACGCCGCCACCCAGGACCTGCCCTGCCTGCGCGACATAGGGATGGTCCCCACCCGGCTGTTCGACACCGAGCTGGCCGGGCGGCTGGCCGGCTTCGCCCGGGTCGGCCTGGGCGCGATGGTCGAGAACGTCCTCGGCTTCGCGCTGGAGAAGGGCCACTCCGCGGTCGACTGGTCCACCCGCCCGCTGCCCGAGCCCTGGCTGCGCTACGCCGCGCTCGACGTCGAGCTGCTGGTGGACCTGCGCGACGCGCTGGAGGAGGAGCTGACCCGGCAGGGCAAGCTGGAGTGGGCCCACCAGGAGTTCGCGGCGATCGCCGCCGCTCCCCCGGCGCCGCCCCGCAAGGACCCCTGGCGCCGCACGTCCGGTATGCACAAGGTCCGCCGGCGCCGCCAGATGGCGGTCGTACGGGAGTTGTGGACGGCCCGCGACCAGGTCGCCCAGCGGCGCGACGTCTCCCCGGGCAAGGTGCTGGGCGACGCGGCGATCGTGGAGGCGGCGCTGAACCTCCCGCCCAACAGCCACGCGCTGGCGGCGCTGCCCGGCTTCGGCCACCGCATGGGCCGTCGCCAGCTGGAGCAGTGGCAGGCCGCCGTCGACCGTGCCCGGGCGCTCCCCGAGAACGAGCTGCCGCAGCCCGGCCAGCCGCTCAACGGCCCCCCGCCGCCCCGCTCCTGGGCCGACAAGGACCCGGCCGCGGCGGCCCGGCTGTCGGCCGCCCGCACCGCGGTCACCGCGCTGGCCGAGGAGCTCAACCTGCCGCAGGAGAACCTCATCACGCCGGACACGGTGCGCCGGCTGTGCTGGGAGCCGCCCGCCGCGCCCAGCCGCGAGACGGTCGCCGAGATCCTCACCGGTTACGGCGCCCGCCCCTGGCAGATCGAGCAGGTCGCCCCGATCCTCACCGAGGCTCTGCTGACGGGCGGCGAGGACGGCTGAGCCGCCCGGCCCAACCACACGTCGACCAGGACCGATCCGGGGATCAGTCCTGGTCGACGTGCATCCGGAGGACCTTGCGGTTGGTCGCGTCGATGTCGTAGGTGGTCTTGTTCCAGTCGTCGGTGGTGACCACGTCGACGGACCAGGCGGCCTTCCTGCTGCCGTTGTCGGCCTCGCCCAGCTCGACGGCGCTGACCGTGCCCTTCGTCTTGGCGGTGGCCGTCTCGACGGCCTGCTGCGCGGTGACGGTGGCCTCGCCGAGCCGGGCGGCCAGTTCCTTCTTGTCGTCGGCGTCGTCGGACTCGGTGCGCGGCGGATCGGCCTTGCCGGAGACCGCGTTGACGCGGACGGCGTGCGCGGTCCCGTCGGACGTCGCGACCGCCGTCTGCCAGTAGGGGCTCTTCGGCGTGCCCTTGAGTTCGGCCGCGACCGGCTCCGAGGCCGGCACCGCGGCGACCGCCGCCCGCAGCGCCCGCGCGTAGTCCACCTTGGCGGCCGGGATCAGCGCCTTCCGTTCGGTCTGGTCCGCGGTCAGCGTGGTGCCCGGTGTGCCAGGGGCCGAGGCGGCCACCGCCCGGGACGGGGCCGCGCTGTCCCGGCCGGACGTCCCGGTGCCCTTGGTGGTCCCGTTTCCGCAGCCCGCCAGCAGGGCGCCGCCCAGGGCGACGGCGGTGCAGAGCGCCGCACTCCTCTTTGTATCCATACGGTCACTTTAAGTGTGATGTGGTGCGGTTTACGCCAGGACCCGACGGCATCCGGACGTTTTCGATCATCGGTTTCCCGCCGCCCCGTTCCCCGTCCGCGGCGCGCCGTCCCGGCGGCCCCACACCTCCATCCGGTGTGACCTTCACCGCTCCGGCCGGTGGGGGTGGGCAGGTTGGTTACCCGTAAGTAGCATGTCGGTGGGAAGCGTCCCTGGGGGCGCCCCGCAGCAGTGCCATCCCGCACCTGGAGGAGAGCCAACGTGCCTCGTACCGCTAGGGACGTCGTCTTCGTCGACGGCGTCCGCACCCCGTTCGGCAAGGCGGGCCCGAAGGGCATCTACCACGAGACCCGCGCCGACGACCTGGTCGTGAAGTCGATCCGGGAGCTGCTGCGCCGCAACCCCGGTCTCGACCCGGCGAAGATCGACGAGGTCGCCATCGCCGCCACCACCCAGATCGGCGACCAGGGCCTGACCCTCGGCCGCACCGCCGGCATCCTCGCGGGCCTCCCGCAGTCGGTGCCCGGCTACTCCATCGACCGCATGTGTGCCGGTGCGCTGACGGCCGTCACGACCACCGCGGGCTCCATCGCCTTCGGCGCCTACGACGCCGTCATCGCCGGCGGTGTCGAGCACATGGGCCGCCACCCCATGGGCGAGGCGGTCGACCCCAACCCCCGCTTCGTCAGCGAGAAGCTCGTCGACGAGTCCGCCCTGTTCATGGGCATGACCGCGGAGAACCTCCACGACCGCTACCCGCAGATCACCAAGGAGCGTTCCGACGCCTACGCGGTGCGCTCGCAGGAGAAGGCGGCGAAGGCGTACGCCAACGGGAAGATCCAGCAGGACCTGGTCCCGATCTCGGTGCGCAACACCAACGCCGAGGTGGGCGAGACCGGTTGGGGTCTGGTCACCTCCGACGAGCCGATGCGCCCGGGCACCACCCTGGAGAACCTCGCGGGCCTCAAGACCCCGTTCCGTACGCACGGCCGGGTCACCGCCGGTAACGCCGCCGGTCTCAACGACGGTGCCACCGCCTCGATCATCGCGTCCGAGGACTTCGCGCGGGAGCACGACCTCCCGGTGAAGATGCGCCTGGTCTCCTACGCCTTCGCGGGCGTCGAGCCCGAGGTCATGGGCTACGGCCCGATCCCGGCGACGGAGAAGGCGCTCGCCAAGGCGGGCCTGTCCATCTCCGACATCGGCCTGTTCGAGATCAACGAGGCGTTCGCCGTCCAGGTCCTCGCCTTCCTCGACCACTACGGCATCGCGGACGACGACGAGCGCGTCAACCAATACGGCGGCGCCATCGCCTTCGGTCACCCGCTGGCCTCCTCCGGCGTCCGGCTGATGACCCAGCTGGCCCGCCAGTTCGAGGAGCAGCCCGAGGTCCGCTACGGCCTGACCACCATGTGCGTCGGCTTCGGCATGGGCGCGACGGTCATCTGGGAGAACCCGAACCACAAGGACGCCGGAGGCGACAAGTGAGCACCACCACCGCTGAGCTTCTGAAGGGCGCCGCCGAGCTGTTCCCGGACGAGGTCGTGACGTCGGCGCACGTCCGCCACCTCGACCTGCCCTTCGGTGCGGGCCGGTTCGCCCTCATCACGCTGGACAACGGCTTCGACCACACCAAGCCGACCACCTTCGGCCCGGGCTCGCTGGCGAACCTCAACGCCGCGCTCGACCAGGTCGAGAAGGAGGCCGCGGACGGCGAGATCGTCGGCGCCGGCATCACCGGCAAGCCGTTCATCTTCGCGGTCGGCGCCGACCTCAAGGGCGTCGAGCTGCTGAAGCGGCACGAGGACGCGCTGGCCATCGGCAAGGGCGGCCACGAGGTCTTCAAGCGGCTCTCCGGGCTCGCCGTGCCGACCTTCGCGTACTACAACGGTGCCGCGATGGGCGGTGGCGTCGAGGTCGGTCTGCACTGCTCGTACCGCACGGTCTCCAAGGCCCTGCCGGCCTTCTCGCTGCCCGAGGTCTTCCTCGGTCTGGTCCCCGGCTGGGGCGGCTGCGCCCTGCTGCCGAACCTCATCGGTGCGGACAAGGCCGTCTCGGTCATCATCGAGAACTCGCTCAACCAGAACAAGCAGCTCAAGGGCCAGCAGGTCTTCGACCTCGGCATCGCGGACGCGCTCTTCGAGGGCGCGGACTTCCTGGAGCAGTCGCTGATCTGGACCGCGCAGGTGCTCAAGGGTGACGTCACCGTCGAGCGTCCCGAGGTCGACCGCGGCGAGGCCTGGGACCAGGCCGTCGCCAAGGGCCGCTTCATCGCCGACGGCAAGGTGCACGGCGCGGCCCCGGCCGCCTACCGCGCGCTGGACATCATCGCGGCCGCCAAGAGCGGTGACCTGCAGGCCGGTTTCGACGCCGAGGACCAGGCGCTCGCCGACCTCATCATGGGCGGCGAACTCCGCGCCGGCATCTACTCGTTCAACCTGGTGCAGAAGCGCGCCAAGCGGCCGGCCGGCGCCCCGGACAAGAGCCTGGCCCGCCCGGTCACCAAGGTCGGCGTGGTCGGCGCCGGCCTGATGGCCTCCCAGCTGGCGCTGCTGTTCCTGCGCCGCCTGGAGGTGCCGGTGGTCCTCACCGACATCGACCAGGAGCGCATCGACAAGGGCGTCGGTTACGTCCACGGCGAGATCGACAAGCTGCTGGGCAAGGGCCGGATCAACCAGGACAAGGCCAACCGCCTCAAGGCCCTGGTGACCGGTGTCCTCGACAAGGCCGAGGGCTTCGCGGACGCGGACTTCATCATCGAGGCCGTCTTCGAGGAGATCGGCGTCAAGCAGCAGGTCTTCGCCGAGGTCGAGGCGGTCGCCCCGGCGCACGCGATCCTCGCCACCAACACCTCCTCGCTGTCGGTCTCCGAGATGGCGTCGAAGCTCAAGCACCCCGAGCGGGTCGTCGGCTTCCACTTCTTCAACCCGGTCGCGATCCTGCCGCTGCTGGAGATCGTGCGCGGCGAGAAGACGGACGACGCGGCGCTCGCCACGGCCTTCGGCGTCGCCAAGAAGCTGAAGAAGACCGCGGTCCTGACCAAGGACGCCCCGGCGTTCGTCGTGAACCGCATCCTGACCCGCTTCATGGGCGAGATCCAGAACGTCATCGACGAGGGCACCCCGGTCGAGGTCGCCGAGAAGGCCATCGAGCCGCTCGGCCTGCCGATGTCCCCGCTGGTCCTGCTGGAGCTGGTCGGCCCGGCGATCGGTCTGCACGTCTCCGAGACGCTGCACGGCGCCTTCCCCGAGCGCTTCAAGGTGTCGCCGAACCTCAAGGCGGTCGTCGAGGCCGGCAAGCGCGGCTTCTACGTCTACGACAGCGGCAAGCCGGAGCTGGACCCCGAGGTCGCCGCGCTGCTCAAGCAGGGCGACTCGGTGCTGACCGAGGCCCAGGTCCGCGACCGGGTGCTCGACGCGGTCGCGCAGGAGATCGGCCTCATGCTCGACGAGGGCGTGGTGGCCGAGGCCCAGGACATCGACCTGTGCCTGATCACCGGTGCCGGCTGGCCCTTCCACCTGGGCGGCATCACGCCTTACCTGGACCGTGAGGGCGTCTCCGAGCGGGTGACCGGCAAGAAGTTCCTGGCCCCGGGCGTGGCGAGCGTGCCCGCGTAACGAGGCTCAGGACGAGGGCGCGGGCCGGCTCGGCGGAGCCGGCCCGCGCTGCCGTATGTCCGGGCGGGAGCCGTCGGCGCCCCGGCATGGCAGGGTGGCGCCATGGACACCTTGGTCATCGTCGACGCCGCGAACGTCGTGGGCTCGGTCCCCGACGGCTGGTGGCGGGACCGGCACGGCGCGGCGGAACGGCTGCGCGACACCCTGCCGGCCTATGCCGCGGACGGGCTGCCGGGACTCGCCGACCCGCCCCTGGAGTTGGTCCTCGTGGTGGAGGGCGCGGCGCGCGGGGTGACGTCCGTGGAGGGCGTACGGGTGGTGCCGGCACCCGGCAGCGGCGACGACCGGATCGTGGAACTGGTCGCGGACGAGGGCACCGGGCGGGACTGCCTGGTGGTCACCGCGGACCGTGGACTGCGCGACCGCGTCCAGGCGCTGGGCGCCCGGGTGGCCGGCCCGCGGTCGGTCCGGGGAGGCGGACGCGCCTGACGCCCGCGACCGCGGCCGGAGGCGGCGACGGCGGCCGGGTCAGGGCGCCGACGGGGCGGCCGGCGCGTCCGTGAGGCTCAGCAGGAGCATCGCGTCGTGGTCCGGGGTGCCGGGCTCGGCCTGGTAGACGACGAGGCGCTGGCCGTCGGTGCGGGCCACCGTGTACGCCTCGTAGCTCAGATCCATCCGCCCGACCGCCGAATCCGCGAAGCACTTGCGGCCGTTGGTCCGCGAGCGCACGTCGTAGCGCTGCCAGAGGGTCGCGAACTCCCCGCTCTTGACGGTGAGTTCACCGATCAGGATGGTGAGGTCGGGCGCGTCCGGGTGGACGCCGGCGACGGCCCGCAGATGGGCCACGGTCGCCGCGGCGACCTCGTCCCAGTTGCCGTAGAGCGTGCGGGCCCGCGGGTGCAGGAAGGTGTAGCGCGCGGTGTTGCGCTGCCGGACCGGCCACTCCTCGATGCCGGGCAGCAGCCGCATCCCGGCGGTGTTGGCGGCCAGCAGGTCGTTGGACCGGCCCAGGACGTACGCCGGGCAGGGCGCGACGATGTCGAGCATCCGCAGGACTTCCGGGCGCGGCGTGCGCGACGCGGGCCGCGGTTCCCGGGACGGGCCGGGTGCGGACGCCGGGGACGCCGCGCGGGCGAGCGCGAAGAGATGCGCCCGCTCGTCGCCGTCGAGGCGCAGCACGCCCGCGATGGCCTCCAGGACCGCCGCGCTCGGGCGGTGCTGCTTGCCCTGCTCCAGGCGCCGGTAGTACTCGATGCTCACCCCGGCGAGCATCGCCACCTCCTCGCGGCGCAGGCCCGCGGTGCGGCGCCGGCCGGTGGTGCCCGGCAGACCCGCGTCCTGAGGGGCCACCCGGGCGCGGCGGGCACGCAGGAACTCTCCCAACCCCGTGTTGTTCTCCACCTGTTGAGTATGCCCCGGCCCGGATCCTGGTGAGGGGCCCTGCGAGGGCCCCCCTTGGGCGGGTCTCCCACGTCCGGGGCCCCGCGGCGCAGACTTCTTCCGTACCGAGGAGGTGCCGGACCGCGTCGGCGGGACGGCGGAACGGGAGAGTCGAAGTGGCGAGCGTCGCAGTGGTGGGCCTGGGCATCATGGGCCGGGGCATGGCCGAGAACCTGCTGAGGAACGGGCACGAGGTGGTGGTCTGGAACCGCACCCCGGAGCGGGCCGGGGACCTGGTGGCGGCCGGGGCCGTGCCGGCGGAGAGCCCGGCGGCCGCGGCCGCCCGCGCCGAGGTCGTCTTCGAGGTCACGGCGGACGACGCCTCCTCCCGCGGGGTGTGGCTGGGGGCCGACGGCATCCTGGCGGGTGCTCCGGCGTCGGCGGTGCTGATCACCTCGGCGACGCTGTCCGTGGGCTGGGTGGAGGAGCTCGCCGCGGCGTGCGCCGGGCGCGGGTCCGTCTTCTTCGACATGCCGCTCACCGGTGGCGCGGCCGGCGCCCGGACCGGGAACCTGGTGCTGCTGGCCGGTGGCGACCTGGCCTGGAGCAGCTATCTCACCCCGCCGGAGCCGGTCAACTTCTCGGCGGAGTGGGCCCACAAGGACCTGGCGTACGCGGCCCGCATGGCCGGCGGACTCCCGCACCCGGTCCTGGACGGCGTGCTGTCCCTGTTCGCCACGGCACTGGCCGAGGGCCGCGGCAAGGAGGACTGGAGCACGGTCAACCCGACGGCGGCCGGCTCGTAGGGGTTGTCGGGCAGGGGGTTCTCACGGATCACCCGGGTCGGGCAGGTCCGGTCGGGGTCCCGGCCGGCCCGGGTGATCCGTGCGACGGGCCCGCGCTAGCCGTTGTTCTGCCGGTTGCGGAGGCCGAGGCGGCTGTGCGATCTGCTGTAGAGGAAGTAGACGACGAAGCCGATGGCCATCCAGATCGCGAACCGGATCCACGTCTCGGCGGGCAGGTTGAGCATCAGCCACAGCGAGGCGAGGACCGACACCACCGGCACCACTGGCACCCACGGGGTGCGGAAGGAGCGCGGCAGGTCGGGGCGGGAGCGGCGGAGCAGGATGACGCCGACGGCGACGACCACGAACGCGAAGAGCGTGCCGATGTTGACCAGCTCGGCGAGCACGTCGATCGAGGTGAAGCCGGAGACGATGGCGACGACGACGCCCAGGGCGATGGTCGAGCGGTAGGGCGTGCCGAACCGCGGGTGGGCGACGGAGAACACCCGCGGCAGCAGGCCGTCCCGGCTCATCGCGAAGAACACCCGGCTCTGGCCGAGCAGCAGGATCATGCAGACCGAGGTCAGGCCGACCGCGGCGCCGAAGCTGATGACGTCGGCGAAGAACGGCTTGCCGAGGTCCTTGAACGCGTCCGCGAGCGGGGCGTCGACCGACAGCCTGCTGTACTTCTCCATGCCGGTGACCACGACCGAGACCGCGACGTACAGGACGGTGCAGATGGCCAGGGAGCCGAGGATGCCGCGCGGTACGTCCCGTTGCGGATGGCGGGTCTCCTCGGATGCGGTGGCCACGACGTCGAAGCCGATGAACGCGAAGAAGACCACGGCCGCCCCGGCGAAGATGCCCATGGTGCCGAAGTGGGACGGGGTGAACCCGAAGAGGAGCTCGATGAGAGGTGCGGACGCCCCGGCACCGGCCCCGCTGGGCTGGCTGGGCGGGACGAACGGGTGGTAGTTGGCACCGCTGATCAGGAAGGACCCGGCGATGATGACCAGCAGGACCACGGTCACCTTGACCGCCACGACCACGCCGGTCACCCGGGAGGACAGCTTCATCCCGAGGACCAGGATGACGGTCAGGGCGAGGACGAGCACGCAGGCGAGCAGGTCGAACCCGAAGTGCCCCTCGTGCGTGCCGGCAAGGCCGGCGGGCAGGTGCCATCCGGCGGTGTCCAGCAGCGAGCGGATGTAGCCGGACCAGCCGACCGCGACCACCGCGCAGCCCAGGGCGAGTTCCAGGATCAGGTCCCAGCCGATGATCCAGGCGGGCAGTTCGCCCAGTGAGGCGTAGGAGAAGGTGTAGGCCGAGCCGGCGACCGGCACGGTGGAGGCGAACTCCGCATAGCACAGCGCCGCCAGCGCGCAGACCACGCCGGCGGCGATGAAGGACAGCGCGACCGAGGGGCCGGCCTGCTCCTTGGCGATCTTTCCGGTGAGGACGAAGATGCCGGTGCCGATGATGACACCGACGCCGAATACGGTCAGGTCGAGCGCCGAGAGGGACTTCTTGAGAGTGTGTTCCGGTTCTTCGGTGTCCTGGATCGACTGCTCGACGGACTTGGTGCGGAACAGTCCGTTGTCCCGCCGCGCCGTGTGTCGTGGTCCGATGTCTGGTCCGTGCTGTGTGCTCATGGGCGAACCTCCGCCTGGACGACCCTGGCAACTCTCCTGAACTGACCGAGTCTCCGCAATGGCGTGAAACAGTCAGCTTCGGCGGGCCCCCAGGCGGCGGGGATTCACCCGATGGGGTGCGGTTACCGTGATGCCGATGGGCCGGGCGGAACATCCGTACGGATGACCGGCCGGCCCATCGGCGTCGGTGCGCGGGGTTCAGTCGCGGGCGACCTCGGCGGGCTCCGCCGTGCCCTGGGCACCGGCGGCGTCCTCGGTCGCCGCGGTGCCGGCGGCGTCCTCGTCACGGTTGTCGATCTTGGCGACCAGGCCGGTCACCTGGCGGGCGATGTCGGGGGCGGTGAGCCCGATCTCCGCCATGACCTCCTTGCGGGAGGCGTGGTCGAGGAAGCGCTCGGGGATGCCGAAGTCCCGCAGCGGCAGGTCCACCCCGGCGTCCCGCAGCGCCTGCGCGATCGCCGAACCGACGCCGCCGCTACGGGAGTTGTCCTCGACGGTGATGACGACCCGGTGCCGCGCGGCCAGGCCGGGCAGCGCCTCGTCGACCGGCTTGACCCACCGCGGGTCCACGACGGTCGTGGAGATGCCCTGCTTGTCGAGGAGGTCGGCGATCTCCAGGCACATCGGGGCGAGCGCGCCCACGGACACCAGCAGCACGTCCGGCCGCTCGGCCTCGGCGGCGGGCTCGCGCAGCACGTCCATGCCGCCGACCCGGCGCACCGCCTCGACGGCCGGGCCGACCTTGCCCTTGGAGTAGCGCACGACGGTCGGCGCGTCCTTGACCTCGACGGCCTCGCGCAGCTGCGCGCGCACCTGGTCGGCGTCGCGCGGGGCGGCGATCCGCAGGCCCGGGACGACCTGGAGCAGGGACATGTCCCACATGCCGTTGTGCGAGGCGCCGTCGTCGCCGGTGACGCCGGCCCGGTCCAGGACGAAGGTGACGCCGCACTTGTGCAGCGCGACGTCCATCAGGACCTGGTCGAAGGCGCGATTGAGGAAGGTGGCGTAGACCGCGAAGACCGGGTGCAGACCGCCGGTGGCCAGGCCCGCGGCGGAGGTCGCCGCGTGCTGCTCGGCGATGCCGACGTCGTAGACCCGGTCCGGGAACGCCTTGGCGAACTTGCCCAGGCCGACCGGCTGGAGCATCGCCGCGGTGATCGCCACGATGTCGTCGCGCTCCCGGCCCAGCTCGACCATCTCGTCGCCGAAGACGGAGGTCCAGCTGGCACCGCCGGAGGCCACCGGCAGACCGGTGTCGGGGTGGATGACGCCGATGCCGTGGAAGCGGTCCGCCTCGTCCTGCTCGGCCGGCTTGTAGCCGCGGCCCTTCTCGGTGAGGCAGTGCACGATGACCGGGCCGCCGAACCGCTTGGCGCGCTGCAGCGCGGACTCCAGGGCGTCGAGGTCGTGACCGTCGATCGGGCCGACGTACTTCAGGCCCAGGTCCTCGAACATGCCTTGCGGTGCGATGAAGTCCTTCAGGCCCTTCTTCGCGCCGTGCAGGGTCTCGTAGAGCGGCTTGCCGACGACCGGGGTGCGCTCCAGCAGGTCCTTGCCGCGGGCCAGGAAGCGCTCGTAACCGTCGGTGGTGCGCAGGGTGGCCAGGTGGTCGGCCAGGCCGCCGATGGTCGGCGCGTAGGAGCGCTCGTTGTCGTTGACGACGATGACGAGCGGGCGGTCCTTGGCGACCGCGATGTTGTTCAGCGCCTCCCAGGCCATACCGCCGGTCAGCGCGCCGTCGCCGATGACCGCGACGACGTGGTCCTTCTTCCCGCGCACCTGGTTGGCCTTGGCCAGACCGTCCGCCCAGCCCAGGACCGTCGAGGCGTGGCTGTTCTCGATGACGTCGTGCGCCGACTCCGCCCGCGAGGGGTAGCCCGACAGACCGCCCTTGGCCCGCAGCTTGGAGAAGTCCTGACGGCCGGTGAGCAGCTTGTGCACATACGACTGGTGGCCGGTGTCGAAGAGGACCCGGTCCCTGGGCGAGTCGAAGACCCGGTGCAGGGCGATGGTCAGCTCGACCACACCGAGATTCGGGCCGAGGTGGCCGCCGGTCTTGGAGACCGCGTCGACAAGGAAGGTACGGATCTCCCCCGCCAGCTGCTCCAGCTGCTCCGGGCCCAGTCGGTCCAGATCGCGCGGTCCCCTGATACGGGAAAGCAACGCCACCCCTGCCTCCTTGCTGCTTGCTGCTGCTGCCGTCGATCGATCGAGCTTGCCGATCAGATGAGTCTAATGTCGCGCCCGCTGCCGCGACGCCCGGGCCTTGCGATGTATGTCACTCGGGTGAAGCCGTCTTTCGGCCGCCCCTGGAATGCCCCCCGGGAACATGATTCGGCCCCCACCGGGACACGCCCGGTGGGGGCCGGTAACCAGCCGTCGGGGGACGACGGCGTGAGGTCAGGTGCGCCCAGCAGCGCCGCCGCACCCGAAAAACAACCCGCGGTTACGTGCGCCCAGCGGTCTTCTGCGTCCGCCGCGACACCGAGTCGATCACGACGGCGGCCAGCAGCACCGCGCCGGTGATCATGTACTGGATCTCACTGGCCATGCCCAGCAGGTTCAGGCCCTGCTGGATGGACTGGATGACCAGCATGCCCAGCAGCGCGGACCAGATCTTGCCGCGGCCGCCGAAGAGGCTGGTGCCGCCGATGACCGCCGCCGCGATGACGTTCATCAGGGTGTTGCCGGAGCCGAGGTTCTTCGTGGCGCCACCGGAGAGGCTGGCGATGAAGAGTCCACCGAAGGCGGCGAGCATCCCGGAGATCGCGAAGACGCTGATCCGGATCTTGTTCACGTTGATACCGGCCCGGCGGGCCGCCTCGGCGTTGCCGCCGACCGCGAAGATCTGCCGTCCGTACGTGGTGCGGCGCACCACGAAGTCGGCGATGACCAGGACGGCCAGGAACAGCACCAGGGCCAGCGGGAGCCCGCGGGCGCCGGCCGGCTCGTTGAGGACATAGGCGACCACGAAGGCGATCACCGCGACCACGCCGGTGCGCAGCAGGATCTCGCTGAGCGGCCGGGACGGCAGCGCGGCGGCCTTGCGGCGCTTGCTGTCCAGCAGCAGCGAGCCGGCGTACGCGAGGACCGCGACCAGCGCCAGGCCGTACGCGGCGGCCTTGTCCTCGAAGTAGTAACCGGTGAGGTTCTCGACCAGGCTGCCGCTCGGCGTGTTGATCGAGCCTTCCTGGCCCATCATCCAGATCTGCAGACCGCTCCAACCGAGGAATCCGGCCAGGGTGACGACGAACGCCGGCACGCCGATCTTGGCGAAAAAGAAACCGTGGACGACGCCGATGACCACACCGGCCGCGATGGCGATCAGGACCGCGAGCCAGTCGTTGACGCCGTGGGTGACGCTGAGCACAGCCCAGACGGCCGCGCCGACACCGGCGACCGAGCCGACGGAGAGATCGATCTCACCGAGCAGCAGGACGAAGACGATGCCGACGGCCATGATGCCGAGGCCGGAGGTGTAGACACCGATGTTCGCGAGGCTGTCCGCCGACAGGAAGCTGCTGTTCTTGAGCTGGAAGACGATCGCGATGACGATCAGGCCGATGACGACCGGCAGCGAGCCCAGCTCACCGCCGCGCAGCCGGCGCTTGAAGTCGGCGAGGTAGCCGGCCAGGCCCGCTTCCCGGACCAGCAGCCGGGGGTCGACGGCGGCGGGCTGGGGGGCATCGACGGCGGTGGCCTGCGCGGTCTCCGCCGGGGCCTCGGCCGCGGTCTCCGCAGCGCTGTCGGCCGCGGTCTCCGTAGCGCTGTCGGCCGCGGTCTCCGTAGCGCTGTCGGCCGCGGTCTCCGTAGCCTCGCCCGAAGGCTCCTTGGTGAGGTCGCTCATGCTCCGGCCTCCTTCTTCACCTGGTCCGTGCGCGCCTTGCGGCGGGTCACCGCGTTGTCCGAGGCACCCGTGATGGCGGCGATGATCTCTTCGTGGGAGGTGCCCTCGACGTCGAAGACACCGTTGTTGCGGCCCAGCCGCAGCACCGCGACCCGGTCCGCGACGGCCTGCACATCGGCCATGTTGTGGCTGATGAGGATGACGCCCAGCCCGCGCTCGCGCAGCCGCTCGACCAGGTCGAGGACCTGCGCGGTCTGCTCGACGCCGAGCGCGGCGGTGGGCTCGTCGAGGATGACGATCTTCGGGTCGCCGATCAGCGCACGGGCGATGGCGACGACCTGCCGCTGGCCGCCGGAGAGCGCGGCGACCGGGATGCGGACGCTGGGGATGCGGATGGAGAGGGTGTCGAGCAGTTCCTTGGCGCGCTTCTCCATGGCGATCTCGTCGAGGACGCCGGCGGTGCGGCTCTCGTTGCCGAGGAAGAGGTTGGCGACGACGTCGAGGTTGTCGCAGAGCGCGAGGTCCTGGTAGACGGTCGCGACGCCGAGCTCCTGGGCGTCGTGCGGCTTGTTGATGCGGACCGCCTCGCCCTCCCACTCGATGGTGCCGTCGTCGACCGGGTGGACGCCCGAGATGGTCTTGACCAGGGTGGACTTGCCGGCGCCGTTGTCGCCCACGAGGGCGACCACCTCACCGGGGTGGATCTCCAGCGTGACGTCCGTGAGTGCCTGGACGGCGCCGAACCGCTTGGAGATTCCGCGCAACGCCAGCACAGGCGTAGCGGACACGTGAATCATCTCCTTCGCCGCCGTCACAACGGCGGGGGGCATGGTGGTGCGAAGAGGGGTGCGTGATGAGCGGGGAGAGAAGGGGGGCTCTGCGAGCGGTCAGAGGGGTGCTCCGCGAGCCGAGGGTGCTGCGGGGGGACGGCCCCGCCCGCGCCCGGAACGGGTCGGCGCGGGCCGGGGCCTTGAGGCCGGGGGCCTTGCGCGGCACCGAGTACGTGGTGCCGCGTGTGGTGCCCCGTGGGTGAGGTGAGGTAGGTGCTGCCGTCGGCTACTTGATGCCGGCCGCCGCGCAGGCCTTCTTGAGGTCGCCGGTGCAGATCTGGCTCGCCTTGTAGACCTTGTCCTTGATGATCGTGGAGGCGATGTTGTCCTTGGTCACGATCTGCGCGTCGTAGAGCTTGGCGGGGATGCCCTTGACCGCGCCGCTGAGGCTGTCGACCTTGGTGGACGTCAGGGAGTCGATCTTCTCGCCCTTGAGCAGCTTGACCGCGATCTCGGCCGTGGAGTCGGCCTGCGGCTTGATCTGCTTGTAGATGGTGAACGCCTGGTCGCCCTTGAGGATCCGCTGCAGACCCGCGAGCTCGGCGTCCTGGCCGCCGACCGGGACCTTGACGCCCTTCTGCTTCAGCGCGGTGATGATGCCGCCGGCCATGCCGTCGTTGCCGGAGTAGACGCCCTGGATCCCGTCCTTGCCGAGCGAGTCGAGGGCGGCGTTCATCTTCTTGTTGGCCTCGTCCGACGACCAGTCCGGGATGTCCTGCTCGTACGCGACCTTCTTGACCTGCTTGTCGAGGACGCTGTGCGCGCCCTTCTTGAAGAACGGCATGTTCGGGTCGGTCGGCGAGCCGTTGATCATGACGACATTGCTGTCCTTGGCCTTGTCGCCGAGCGCCTTGACCAGCGCCTGCCCCTGGAGGCGGCCGATCTTCTCGTTGTCGTAGGAGACATAGGCCGAAATTTTGCCCTCGGCCAGACGGTCGTAGGCGATGACCTTGACGCCCTTCTTGGCGGCCTGGTTCACCCACGACTGGGTCGCCTTGTAGTCGACCGGGTCCAGGATGATCACCTTCACGCCCTGGGTGATCAGCGCGTCGAACTGCTTCTTCTGGGTCTCGGTCTCCTGCGCCGCGTTGTTGTACTTCACCGTGCAGTCGCTGCACAGCTGCTTGATCTTCGCCTCCATCATCGGACGGTCGAAGGTCTCGTAACGCGTGGTCTTGTTCTCCGGCAGGAGCAGGCCGATGGTCTTGTTGTCGCCACCGCCGCCCTTGGCGCCGTCTCCGGCCTTGCCGCAGGCGGCCACGGAGAGGGCCATCGAGACGGCGGCGGTGCCTATGACGACGCGACGCGTCCAAACGTTCATTGGGGTTGCCTCCCTGACGAGGCCGCGTCGTTGCGGCCGAGGTGGGGGAAGTCAACTCGGCCGCTAGCCGACCGTCAAGGAGTAAATCCTTAACGAGATGACAACGGTGCCATGCGTTAGCTGTGTGAACGCAGAGCGCTCATGCCAGGGCAGGCGCATCCACGTTCTGCGCCCCGTCGAGCAGGGTCGAATCGCCCATCTCGCTCAGCACCAGCGCCAGCGCGCCCAGCACCTCGGCACGACCGCCGAGCGTGCCGGTGACGATGCCCAACTGCCGTGCGGCGCTGGGAATTGCGTAGCGCGAGACGGACTCGCGGATCGGTGCGAGCACCAGCTCACCGGCATCGGCGAGATCGCCGCCGAGCACCACTCGGCTGGGATTGAGCAGATTGCAGAGGTTCGCCACACCACTACCGATATGACGGCCTACGTCCGCGATGACCCGCCGGCAGCCCGGGTCGCCCTCGCGGGCCAGCTGGACCACCCGCGCCATGGTCAGATCGGGTCCGTGGCTCGGCTGCAGCAGCGGCAGGACGTACCGGGCGGCGGTGAAGGTCTCCAGGCAGCCGCGGTTGCCGCACCGGCACACCGGCCCGGACTCGTCCAGCGTGATGTGCCCGATCTCGCCCGCGGTGCCGCCCGGCCCGCGGTAGATCTGCCCGCTGATCACCAGCCCGGCACCGACACCGCTGGCGACCTTGATGTATGCGAGGTCGGCGGCCCCGCGGCCACCGCCCCAGACCAGCTCGCCCAGCGCGCCGAGGTTGGCGTCGTTGTCGACGTACACGGGGACGCCGAGCCGCCCGGACAGCTCCTGGCGGGGGTTCGTACCGGTCCAGCCCGGCAGGATCGCGGTCGAGCCCAGCGTCCCGGATTCCACGTCGATCGGTCCGGGCACGCCCAGGCCGACGCCGATGACCTTGTCCGCGCCGATCCCGGTCGCCGCGATCAGCCGGTTGACCAGGTGTTCCGCGCGGTCGAAGCCCTCCGCGGCGGAGGCATCCACATCGATCGGCTCGGCCTCCTCGGCGAGCACCTGGTGCGCCAGGTTGCCGACCGCCACGCGCAGGTGGGAGTGGCCGAAGTCGACGCCCACGACGATGCCGGCGTCACCCGAGAGCGAGACGCTGCGCGCCCGCCGGCCGCCCGCCGAGGTGGGGGTGACCTCGACGGTGCCGCCGTCCTTCAGTTCCCGGACGATGTTGGAGACGGTGGCCGCGGACAGCCCCGTGCTCCGGGCGATCTCCGCCTGCGTGAGCGAGCCCGCCATGCGTACGGCGCGTACCACCCGCTCCAGATTGGCCCGGTGCAGCGAGGACTGCGACCCCGGAGTCTCCATCGACTCATCCACTCCCGCCTGGGACGGACGGCGCGACGACCGCCCGCCGGGCCGGGCCACAACAGCGGGGCCCGGCTTGTCTCCAACATGTGAATCTAAGCTGAGCTGCCCGGGCCACCTCCCGTCAAGTCCTTCATCGACCCCGAAACCAGCACAGCGCACGTGCCTCCCGCCGGCAATCCGGCGGGAGGCACGGTCTGATCAGGCACTACTTGAGCGCGCCGGCGGTCAGCCCGGCCACCACCTGGCGCTGGAAGATGATGTAGGCGGCGAGCACCGGGAGCATCGCGATCGTCAGACCCGCGAACAGTCCCGACCAGTCGCCCTTGTATCCCTGGCTCACCGCCAGGGCCACCAGCCCCTGGGTGAGCATCTTCTTGTCCGGGTCGCCGACGTTGAGCACCGTCGGCAGCAGGTACTGGTTCCACTGCCCGAGGAAGTTGAAGATCCCGACGCTGATCAGGCCGGGCTTGGCCATCGGCAGCATGACCTGGAAGAAGGTGCGGGTGTGCGAGGCGCCGTCGATCAGCGCGGCCTCGGCCACCGAGGTGGGCAGCGTCCGGAAGAAGCCGCTCAGGAAGAAGACCGTGAACGGCAGCGAGTAGGCGATGTAGACCAGGATCAGGCCGTGGTAGCTGTCCAGCAGCGCCATGTTCTTCATGACGAAGAACAGCGGCACCAGCGCCAGGATGACCGGGAAGCCCATGCCGCCGACGAACAGGAAGTAGAGGAAGCGGTTGCCGGGGAAGTCGAAGCGGGCCAGCACATAGGCCGCCATCGACCCGAGCAGCATCGTGCCGATGAGCGAACCGCCCACCACGATCAGCGAGTTGAGGAAGTACTGGCCCATGTTCGCCTTGTCCCAGGCGCGGGCCCAGTTGTCGAAGTGCAGGACCGAGGGCAGGCTCCAGGGCGAACCGAAGATCTCGGTGTCGTCCTTGAAGGAGCTGACCACCGCCCAGAGCAGCGGCATGGTCACCAACAGGCCCCAGATGACCAGCACTCCGTGCGAGAAGACGTTGAGGACCCGGCCCTCGCCACCGCCGTTCCGGCCGGCCGCACCGTCCGTGCCGCCGCGTCCGGCGCGCGGCCCGGGCACCCGCGAGGCGGCCCCGCCGGGCGGCCCCTGCTCCTTGGTGACGCCCGGGAGGTCCGCGGGGTCGGTCTGCGCGCTCATCAGAACTCCAGTCGCTCGCGGCGTCCCAGCCGCATGACGATGCCCGAGAAGATCAGGGTCACGATCAGCAGGGAAACGCCGATGGCGGTCGCATAGCCGGCCTGACCGTCGCGGAACGTCTTCTGGTACACGTACAGCGGAAGGACCTCGGTCGAATAGTCGGGACCGCCCGGGCCGACGCTCATGATCTGCACGAACGCGAAGGCCGAAACGTCCAGGGCGAGAATGCCCATGTAGATCCAGCCGGTCTGCACGGTGTCCCACAGCAGCGGCAGGGTGATCCGGAAGAAGGTGTTGAAGCGGTTCGCGCCGTCCAGCAGCGCGGCCTCGTAGAAGTCCTTCGGAATGGAACTCATACCGGCCGAGAACAGCACGACGTAGAAACCGACATTGGCCCACACCATGGCGGCCATCACGCACCACAGCGCGAGCTGCGGATCCCCCAGCCAGTCGGGCTGCACACTGTCGAGCCCGATCGCCTGGAAGAACGCGTTCAGGGCGCCGCTCTCCGGGTTGTAGGCGAACTGGAACAGCAGCGCCACGATCGGGACCGACAGCACCTGCGGGAAGAAGTAGAGGATTTTGTAGGCGCCCGAGCCGCGCACCCCGCCGATGACCGCCTTCTTCCGGCGGCGGCCACCGACGTTGAGCATGAACGCGAAGAACAACCCGAGCGAGAGCGTCACCACCGGCAGCAGCAGCAACAGCGTGACGCTGTTGCCCACCGCCGCCCAGAACACCTCGTCCTTGAAGAGGCGGGCGTAATTGTCGAACCCGACCACCTGCAGGTCCGGACTCAGGCCGGTCCAGTCCGTGAAGGAGTAGTAGATGGCCTGGAGGAATGGCGAGATCACGAAGATCGCATAAATCGCCAGCGGGAGCACCAAGAACCCCGCGATGAAACGGTACTTACCGTGTTTCATGACTACCGATCCCGCTCTCTGCCTGCGTTCCCACCGCCGGTGACGCGTCGGACGACGTATCGGTCAGCGCTTGTACTTCTTCACGCTGGAATCGTCGCGGGTTTCGTCCGCGTACTTCTGGATCTTCGTGATGGCCTCGTCGGGCGTCATCCGGCCGGCCATCATCTCGCCCAGCGCACCGACCCCGATGCGTTCCTTCTGCAGCGCCACGTACCAGTCCTGCAGCCGCGGATTGACGATGTTCTGGCCCGCCTTCTGCAGCGCGGCCTGCGCCGATGCCAGGCCCGGCGGCAGCTTCAGTCCTTCCGTGCCGCCGTTGAGCGAGGTCAGCGAGGACACCTGCTTGATGAAGTTCTGCGCGGACTGCTTGCTGAGCATGATGCGCAGCAATTCCATTCCGCCCTCGGCGTTCCGTGCCTTCCTCGGGACGATGTACGGCTCGCCGCCGGACGCCCAGATCGTGCCGTACGGCATCTTGTCGGAGGAGGACAGGCTGGACGGGGCACCGACCGCGAGGTCGAAGTTCGGGTTCTTCGCGATCTGCTTGGCCGACTCGTTCTCCACCCAGGAGCCGTTGGGGATGAACAGCGCCTTGCCCTCGGCCCAGGCCTTCTGCGACTGGAGGTGGTCCAGGCCGGGCGAGCCCTTCAGCACATAGCCCTTGCGGTACAGCTCGTAATAGGCCTCGAAGGCCGCCTTGACCGCCGGGTCCTTCCAGGCGTTGGGCTCCAGATTGTCGATCTTCTTCAGGACCTCTTCGCCACCGATCTTCGCGATGAACGGGTAGAGGCTGAAGGGCAGGTAGTACGGGTACTTACCGGGGTACGTCCAGCCGGCGACGCCCTTCTTCTTGGCCTTCGCGCAGAGCGCGAGCATGTCGTCCCAGGTTTCGGGGTATTCCGCGTCGAGCTTCTGCAGATTGCTCCGGGAGTACCACACGCCGTACACCGTGTAGGCGTAGTACAGGATCCAGGTCTCCTTGCCGCCGAACTGCCCCATTTCGACGACACCGGGGCGCAGGGTGTCGCGCACCTTCTTGTTCGGGTCGTCGGCGGAGGGGGCGTCCAGGAGCGGGGTGAGGTCGGTCAGCTGGTCCTTGGCCACCAGCGTGCCGAAATCCATCTGCTCGGCGCCGGAGTTGTCGACCAGGTCCGGGGGGTTTCCGCCGTTGAAGCGCGGTTGCAGGGTCGACTGGATCTTCTGGGTCGAGGACAGCTTGACCTTGCCGTCGGCCTTCGGGAAGGACTTGACGTACAGGGCCTGGGCGTCCTTGGCGTATTTGTCGCCGAATCCGCCGTCGAAGATGACCACGTCGAGGCCGGCCGAATCGTTGACCGCCAGCGGATTCTTCGCCGACTTCTTGCCCTTTTCGACCTTGTCCTCGTCGCCGCCACCACCGCTGGCACAGGCGGACAGCACGCTCATGGCCGGTACCGCGACGATCCCCAGGGCGGCGGCTCGCTTGACCAGATCGCGACGATTGAATTCTGAGGTGGATCCCATGCTCAAGTCCTCGCCTTCTTCAGGACTCAGGCGGTGTACCGGAGCCACCCCGGCACCGCGGGTCAGATGAAGCTGAGTTGTACGGGATGTGCACCGGGCCTGCTAGGGAAATGCGGGTCAATCATCCGTTCCCCGCTTTCCCCCCGGATCCACGGCCTGGGTCGTACGGCCGGTCGGACGCCGACAGGTATAGTCCACTTCCAGCCGAAGGGGCAAGATCGAATGCAGGGTTGGACGGGCATCTTTCCCTAGTTGAGACCTCGCGGACATGCGGCGCATCTGCCGCCGGCGGCCCGGCGGATCACCCGCGACACGATCGGCACCCCGATCGCAGCGACACCCTTGACACCAAAGTCCCCACGCACGTTACTTATCTCTGTTTATCTTGGCGCCATTCAACTGACAACGATGTCAACCTGGTTGAGAGGGCTCGCGTGCGGATCCGACACCGGCACCGTCATCTGCGGGGCATCACCCGCCCGGCCGCCCTCACGGCGGCCGTTCTGCTCGTCCTCACCCTCCCCGGCCCGGCCCAGGCCGCGCCGCCCCACACGCCCCGCGCGGACGCGGAGTTCAGCTCCTCCTTCGAACCCGGCCAGCCCCGGCCCGACTGGACCGACACCGCCGAGACCGGCCCCGACGGCAGGCCCCGGACCTCCGGCGTGAGCCCGGAGACCACCCCGGCGGCGCCCGGCATGAGCACCCGCCCCGACACCGGCCCCACCGACTCCCCCACCGCCAAGGCCCACGCCGGCTTCACCGGCGGGCACGCTCTGCGGTACGCCGGATCCCACACCGCCGAGGGCCACGGTTACGCGTACAACAAGATCTTCGACGTCAACGTCCCGGTCACCGCGGCCACTTCGCTCTCGTACATGGTCTTCCCGGAGATGGCCAAAACCGATCTGTCCTACCCTGCGACCCATGTCGCGGTCGATCTGGCCTTCACCGACGGCACGTACCTCAGCGACCTGTCCGCACTCGACCAGCACGGCGTCCCGCTGACCCCGCAGGGCCAGGCCGCGTCCAAGACGCTCTACGTCAACCAGTGGAACTACCGCACCTCGCGGATCGGCGCGGTCGCCGCCGGCAAGACCGTCGACCGGATCCTGGTCGCCTACGACGCGCCCAAGGCCCCCTCCGCCACGCCCGCCTTCCGCGGCTGGGTCGACGACATCACCCTCCGGCCCACCCCGCCGGAGAAACCGCTCGCCCATCTGTCGGACTACGCGCTCACCACCCGCGGCACCCTCTCCAGCGGCGGCTTCTCGCGCGGCAACACCTTCCCGGCCACCGCCGTCCCCAACGGCTTCAACTTCTGGACCCCGGTGACCAACGCGGGCTCCGCCGACTGGCTCTACGAGTACGCGCGGAAGAACAACGCCGACAACCTGCCCACCCTCCAGGCGTTCAGCGCCAGCCACGAACCCAGCCCCTGGATGGGCGACCGGCAGACCTTCCAGGTGATGCCGTCCGTCGCGGACGGCACCCCGGACGCCTCCCGCACCGGCCGCGCGCTGCCGTTCCACCACGGCAACGAGACCGCCCGGCCGCACTACTACGGCGTGACCTTCGACAACGGCCTCAAGACGGAGATCACCCCGACCGACCACGCCGCGCTGATGCGCTTCACCTTCCCCGGCGACCGGGCGAGCCTGATCTTCGACAACGTCAACAACAAGGGCGGGCTGAGCCTGGACACCGACCGCGGGGTGGTCACCGGCTTCTCGGACGTCCGCAGCGGGCTGTCCGTCGGCGCCACCCGGCTCTTCGTATACGGCGTCTTCGACGCACCGGTGACCGGCGGCGGAAGGCTGGAAGGCGGCGGCAAGGACGTCACCGGCTACCTCCGCTTCCGTCCGGGCGCCGACCGGACCGTGACCATGCGGATCGCCACCTCGCTGATCAGCGTGGACCAGGCCCGGGCGAACCTGAACCGGGAGATCCCGGCCGGCACCGCCTTCGGCACCGTCGAGCAGCGGGCGCAGGCGCGGTGGGACGCGCTCCTCGGCCGCATCGAGGTCCAGGGCGCCGGCCGCGACCAGCTGACCACCCTCTACTCGAACCTCTACCGGCTCTACCTCTACCCCAACTCCGGTTTCGAGCAGGTCGGTTCGCGCAGCCGCTATGCGAGCCCGTTCTCGCCGCAGACCGGCCCCGACACCCCGACCCGCACCGGATCGAAGATCGTCGACGGGGAGATCTACGTCAACAACGGCTTCTGGGACACCTACCGGACCACCTGGCCGGCCTATTCGCTGCTCACCCCGCGGCGGGCCGGGAAAATGGTCGACGGTTTCGTCCAGCAGTACAAGGACGGCGGCTGGATCTCGCGGTGGTCCTCGCCCGGGTACGCGGACCTGATGACCGGTACGAGTTCCGACGTGGCCTTCGCCGACGCCTATGTCAAGGGCGTGAAATTCGACGCCGAGGCCGCCTACGCCGCGGCCGTCAAGAACGCCACGGTCGCCCCGCCCGGCTCCGGCGTCGGCCGCAAGGGCATGGACACCGCGCCCTTCCTCGGCTACACGAGCACCGCCACCCGTGAGGGCATGTCCTGGGCACTGGAGGGCTATCTCAACGACTTCGGCATCGCCCGTATGGGCCAGGCCCTCTACGAGAAGACCAAGAAGCCCCGCTACAAGGAGGAATCCGACTATTTCCTGGGCCGCGCCCGGAATTACGTCAAACTCTTCGACGACCGGATCGGCTTCTTCCAGGGCAAGGACTCCCAGGGCCACTGGCGGCTGCCCCCGGAGAAGTTCGACCCCCGGGTCTGGGGCAACGACTACACCGAGACCAACGCCTGGACCGCCGCCTTCACCGCACCGCAGGACACCCGGGGCCTGGCCAACCTCTACGGCGGCCGCGCCGCGCTGGCGAAGAAGCTGGACGGCTACTTCGCCACCCCGGAAACCGCCGCCAAGGAATTCGCCGGCTCGTACGGCGACGTGATCCACGAAATGACCGAGGCCCGCGACACCCGGATGGGCATGTACGGCCACAACAACCAGCCGTCGCACCACATCGCCTATCTCTACGACGCGGCCGGGCAGCCCTGGAAGGCCCAGGAGAAGGTCCGGGAGGCGCTCTCCCGGCTCTACCTCGGCAGTGAGATCGGCCAGGGATATCCGGGCGACGAGGACAACGGCGAGATGTCCGCGTGGTACGTCTTCAGCGCGCTCGGCTTCTACCCGCTGGTGATGGGCCAGGGCGAATACGCGGTGGGTTCGCCGCTGTTCACCAAGGCCACGATCCACCTGGAGAACGGCCGCGATCTCGTCATCGAGGCCCCGCGCAACAACGCCCGCAACGTCTACGTACAGGGCCTCCGGGTCAACGGAAAGCCCTGGAATTCCACCGCGCTGCCGCACCGGCTGCTCGCCCGCGGCGGGACCCTCGAATTCACCATGGGCGACCGGCCGTCCTCCTGGGGCACCGGTCCGCACGCCGCGCCCACGTCCCTCACCAAGGACGACGGGGTGCCGGTGCCGCCGGCGGACACCACCGACCCGTCCGCCGGCCCGCTCTTCGACAACACCTCCGACACGGCGGCCCCGCTCACCGCGGCGCCGATCGACCTGCCCCGGCCGTCCCGGGTCACCTCGTACACCCTCACCTCGGCCGACCGCGGCACCGCGCCGACCGGCTGGCGGCTGGAGGGCTCCGCGGACGGCAGTCACTGGACGCCGCTGGACCGCCGCTCCGGTGAGTCGTTCGCCTGGGACCGCCAGACCCGGGTCTTCGCGCTCGCCCACCCCGCGGACTACCGGCACTACCGGCTGGTGCCCGACGGCGCCGCCACGCTCGCCGAGGTCGAGCTGCTGGGAGCGCCGGACACCCGGTGACCCGGGGCGGTGACACCGCCGCACCCACGCGGACGGGCCGCACCCCTCGGTCGAGGAGTGCGGCCCGTCGTGGCGCTGCCGCCGGGTGCGGTTGCCGGGGATTACTTGCGGATCAGCGACCGCAGCACGTACTGCATGATGCCGCCGTTGCGGTAGTAGTCGGCCTCACCGGGGGTGTCGATGCGGACGACCGCGTCGAACTCGACGCCCGTGTCGGTGGTGACCTTGACCGTGCGCGGCGTGGTGCCGTTGTTGAGCTCCTCGACGCCGGTGAAGGAGAAGGTCTCCTCGCCGGTCAGACCGAGGGACTCGGCGTTGGCACCCTCCGGGAACTGCAGCGGCAGGACGCCCATGCCGATGAGGTTCGAGCGGTGGATGCGCTCGTAGGACTCGGCGATGACGGCCTTGACGCCCAGGAGCGCGGTGCCCTTGGCGGCCCAGTCGCGGGACGAACCGGAGCCGTACTCCTTGCCCGCGAGCACGACGAGCGGGGTGCCCTGCTCGATGTAGTTGCGCGAGGCGTCGTAGATGAAGGAGACGGGCGCGTCGGCCTGCGTGAAGTCGCGGGTGTAGCCGCCCTCGGTGCCCGGCGCGATCTGGTTGCGCAGGCGGATGTTGGCGAACGTGCCGCGGATCATGACCTCGTGGTTGCCACGGCGCGAGCCGTAGGAGTTGAAGTCACGACGCTCGACGCCGTGCTCCGTGAGGTACTTGCCGGCCGGGGTGTCGGCCTTGATCGCACCGGCCGGGGAGATGTGGTCGGTGGTGACCGAGTCGCCCAGCTTGGCGAGGACGCGGGCGCCGGTGATGTCGGAGACCGGGGTGGTCTCCATCGTCATGCCCTCGAAGTAAGGAGGCTTGCGGACGTACGTCGACTCGCTGTCCCACTCGAAGGTGTTGCCGGTCGGGATCGGCAGCGCCTGCCACTGGGCGTCGCCCGCGAAGACGTCGGAGTAGGACTTGTTGAACATGTCCTCGCCGATGGCGTTCGCCACGACGTCGTTGACCTCGGCCTCGGTCGGCCAGATGTCCGCGAGGTGGACCGGCTTGCCGTCCTGGTCGACACCGAGCGCGTCACGCGTGATGTCCACCTTCATGGAACCCGCGAGGGCGTAGGCGACGACCAGCGGCGGGGACGCCAGGTAGTTCATCTTGACGTCGGGGTTGATGCGGCCCTCGAAGTTCCGGTTGCCGGAGAGGACCGAGGTGACGGCGAGGTCGTGGTCGTTGACGGCCTTCGAGACCTCCTCGGGCAGCGGGCCCGAGTTGCCGATGCAGGTGGTGCAGCCGTAGCCGACGAGGTTGAAGCCGACCTTGTCCAGGTACGGCGTCAGGCCCGCCTTGTCGAAGTAGTCGGTGACGACCTTCGAGCCCGGGGCGAGGGTGGTCTTGACCCACGGCTTGCGGGTCAGGCCCTTCTCGACGGCCTTCTTCGCGACGAGCGCGGCGGCGACCATCACGTACGGGTTCGACGTGTTGGTGCAGGAGGTGATCGCGGCGACGGTGACGGCGCCGTGGTCGATCTCGTACGTCGAGCCGTCGGGGGCGGTCACGGTGACCGGGTTCGACGGAACGCCGTCGGTGCACGCCGGGGCGTCGGACGCCGGGAAGGACTCCTTGCCGGCCTCGTCGGCGGTGTCGACGTAGTTGCGCACGTCGAGCGCGAACTGCTGCGAGGCGTTCGCGAGGACGATGCGGTCCTGCGGGCGCTTCGGACCGGCGATCGACGGGACGACCGTGGAGAGGTCCAGCTCCAGCTTCTCGGAGAAGTCGGGCTCGGCGGCCGGGTCGAGCCAGAGGCCCTGCTCCTTGGCGTACGCCTCGACGAGCGCGACCTGCTGCTCCGAACGGCCGGTCAGCTTCAGGTAGTTGAGCGTCTCACCGTCGATCGGGAAGATCGCGGCGGTCGAGCCGAACTCCGGCGACATGTTGCCGATGGTGGCGCGGTTCGCGAGCGAGGTGGCGGCGACGCCCTCACCGTAGAACTCGACGAACTTGCCGACGACGCCGTGCTTGCGCAGCATCTCGGTGATCGTGAGCACGAGGTCGGTGGCGGTGGTGCCGGGCTTGAGCTCACCGGTCAGCTTGAAGCCGACGACGCGCGGGATGAGCATGGAGACCGGCTGGCCGAGCATCGCGGCCTCGGCCTCGATGCCGCCGACGCCCCAGCCCAGGACGCCCAGGCCGTTGACCATCGTGGTGTGCGAGTCGGTGCCGACCAGGGTGTCGGGGTAGGCCTGGCCGTTACGGACCATGACCGTACGGGCGAGGTGCTCGATGTTCACCTGGTGGACGATGCCGGTGCCCGGCGGGACGACCTTGAACTCGTCGAACGCGGTCTGGCCCCAGCGCAGGAACTGGTAGCGCTCCTTGTTGCGGCCGTACTCCAGCTCCACGTTCTGGCCGAAGGCGTCCTTCGTGCCGAACTTGTCGGCGATGACGGAGTGGTCGATGACCAGCTCGGCCGGGGCCAGCGGGTTGATCTTCGCCGGGTCGCCGCCCAGCTCCTTCACGGCCTCACGCATGGTGGCGAGGTCCACGACACAGGGCACACCGGTGAAGTCCTGCATGATCACGCGGGCCGGCGTGAACTGGATCTCCTGGCTGGGCTGGGCCTGCGAGTCCCAGTTGCCGAGCGCCCGGATGTGGTCGGCGGTGATGTTCGCGCCGTCCTCGGTGCGGAGCAGGTTCTCCAGCAGCACCTTCAGGCTGTACGGCAGACGGGCGGAGCCCTCGACCTTGTCCAGCCGGAAGATCTCGTACGACTCGTCGCCCACCTGCAGCGTGCTGCGGGCGTCGAAGCTGTTCGCCGACACGACAGTCTCCTTCATGCATGAATTCGCGCGTACCACCGCAATCCTGCCGTCACAGGGTTTTGCCCCATCCGCTAAGGTGAGCCTAAGTTAGGCACGCCTTACTAGTGCGGCCGCGGTACGCCTCTCGGCAGATATCTCGATGTCGAGATAACTCTAGTACATCGCGGCGGCGCGGTCATGCCCTGACTTTCCGGTGCTGCCTTGTCACGCGTCCGGGGCGGGTCACGCGTCCGGGGCGGCGAGGGTGAGCCGGCGCAGGCGGGCCGGATCGGCGATCACCTCGTAGGCGGCGACCCGCTCGTCCTCGACGCGCACGGTCAGGGCCAGGAGCAGGCGGCCGTGCGGAGCCACCACGATGCCCATGGTCCCGTCGATCAGCGCCGGTGCCGCGAACCGCGCGTTGCGGGCGAGCGCCACCGTCTCCCCGGCCACCGCCCGCGCACCCCGGACCAGGGACGCGGCGCCCGGCGGCAGGACGGCGGGGTCGGCCCGGCGTACGACGTCGGGGGCCAGGACGGCCAGCAGCCCGCTCAGATCGCCCTCGCGCGACGCCGTGAGGAACGCCTCGACGACCCGCCGCTGCCGGGTCAGCTCGGCGGCCGGGACCGCGGGGGTCCCGCGCACCTTGTGGCGGGCACGGCTGGCGAGCTTCTTCGTGGTGACCGGGGAGCGCTCCACGATGGGCGCGATCCGGTCGAACGGCACGGCGAACAGATCGTGCAGGACGAACGCGACCCGCTCGGCCGGCCCCAGCGTCTCCAGGACCACGAGCAGGGCCCGGCCGACCGAGTCGACGAGGAGCGCCTCGTGCTCGGGGTCGCTGCCGTCGTCCGCCTCCCGTGCCTGATCGGACGGCTGCGGCTGCCCGACCAGGTCTTCGCGCCGGGCGGCACGGGCGCGCAGCATGTCGAGGCAGACGCGGGAGACGACGGTGGTCAGCCAGGCCCCCAGGTTCTCCACACCGTCGGCGCCGGCGCGGCCGAGCCGCAGCCAGGTCTCCTGCACCGCGTCGTCCGCCTCACCGGGCGAACCGAGCATCCGGTAGGCGACGGCCCGCAACCGGCCGCGCTGCGCCTCGAACCGTTCCGCAAGCTCCGCCAGTGCGTCCTGCCCGGCCATCGGTCACCTTTCCTCGTCGTGCCCCGTCACCTCTATGACGTATCCGATCCGACCGAGGTGACCACTCATGACCACCACGACGACGCACCCGACCACGACGACGCACACCGCGACGGCTCCGGACGGGGCGGTGGCCGCCACGACGGCGGCCGGCACGGCCCAGCCGCTCCTCCGGCCGGCGGACTTCGGGGACTTCCAGCTGCCCAACCGCGTGGTGATGGCGCCCACGACCCGGGCGCGCGCCGCCGGCCCCGGCCTCGTACCGACCGACCTGCACGCCGTGCACTACGGCCAGCGGGCCGGCGCCGGCCTGATCGTCGCCGAGGGCACCTGGGTCAGCGAGCGGGCGATCGGCTTCGTCCACGTCCCGGGCATCTACCACGAGGCGCAGATCGCGGGGTGGCGGCAGGTCACCGACGTCGTGCACGCCCTCGGCGGCCGCATCGTGCTCCAGCTCTGGCACACCGGCGCCGCCTCGCACCCCGCGCACCTCGGTGGCGCGCTGCCCGGCGGACCGTCGGCGGTCAATCCGCACGAGCGGTCGTTCACCGCGACCGGCTTCCAGGACACCGTCACGCCCCGCGAGATGAGCCGGGCGGAGATCGCCACCACCGTCGCGGACTTCCGGACCGCCGCGGAGAACGCCCGCCGCGCCGGCTTCGACGGCGTCGAGATCGGTGCGCTCGGCTCGTTCCTGATCGCGCAGTTCCTCAACCCGCGGCTGAACCTCCGTACCGATGCCTACGGCACGGACCGGGCCGGCCGTCGGCGTCTGCTGCTGGAGATCATCGACGCGGTCGCGGAGCCCTGGGACGGGCGCCGCGTCGGCGTCCGGCTGTCGCCGTACTGGACCTCCGGCGACACGTTCACCGCGGATGCGGAGACCCTGGCCGCGTACGACGAGCTGGTGGCCGAGCTCAACGACCGCCCCGTGGCGTATCTGCACCTGCGCGGGCCGGAGACCGCCGGGGCGGGCGGTACCCCCGACTTCGCCGCGTTCGCCCGCTACCGCCGGCGGTTCGACGGCCCCTTCATCGCCAACCTGGGCTTCGACCGCGACTCCGGGAACGCCCTCGTCGAGGAGGGCGGCGCCGACGCCGTGTCGTACGCCCGCCACTTCATCGCCAACCCCGACCTCGTCACCCGCTTCGCCCTGGACCGGGAGCTGGCGGCCGGCGATCCGTCCACGTACTACACCGGCGACGCCCGCGGCTATGTCGACTATCCGGTCAGTGCGTGAGACCCACGTGATGTCGCGTGGCCGTCACATCGTGCCGGTCCCGTACGTCATCCCCATGACGCACCTCGGCGGGAAGGCAGGAGAGCGATGACCGACGCCCAGTGGCTGGCGGAGCAGTTCGAGCAGAACCGGGGGCATCTGCGGGCGGTGGCCTACCGGATGCTGGGCTCGCTCAGCGAGGCGGACGACGCGGTGCAGGAGGCCTGGCTGCGGCTCGGCCGGTCCGGCGCGGACGGGGTGGAGAACCTGGGCGGATGGCTGACCACGATCGTGGGGCGGGTCTGCCTGGACCAGCTGCGGATGCGCAAGGCGCGCCGCGAGGACCCCCTCGACACGCACGTCCCCGAGCCGATCGTGAGCAGCCCGGACCGCGTCGACCCGGAACAGGAGGCGCTGCTGGCCGACTCGGTGGGGCTCGCCCTGCTGGTCGTCCTGGAGACCCTCGCCCCCGCCGAGCGGCTGGCGTTCGTGCTCCACGACATGTTCGCGATGCCCTTCGACGAGATCGCGCCGGTCGTCGACCGTACGCCGGCCGCCACCCGGCAGCTCGCCAGCCGCGCCCGCCGGCGGGTCCGCGGCACCGCGCCGGCCCCGGACACCGACCTCACCCGTCAGCGGGAGGTGGTCGACGCCTTCCTCGCCGCCTCGCGCGGGGGCGACTTCGACGCGCTGCTGGCGGTGCTCGACCCGGATGTGGTGCTGCGGGCGGACGCCGGTGCCGCGCCCGGCGGCATCTCGAAGCTCGTCCGTGGGGCCCGGCCGGTCGTCGAACAGGCCCTGCTGTTCTCCCGGTTGGCGCTGTCCGCCCGGCCGGCCCTGGTCAACGGCGCGCCGGGGGCGGTCACGGTGCACAACGGCCGGCTCTTCTCCGTCATGGACTTCACCGTCGCGCACGGGAGGATCGTCGAGATCAACATCCTGGCCGACCTCGCACGGCTGCGGCGGCTGGAGCTGACCATCCTCGACGAGGGCGACGACCTGGAGGCCACCGACCGGCCATGAGTGGGGTCAACTGGCGTAATACGGCGGCGACTTGGCCTCTCCCCGTGTCAGCAGTGCGGGACCGTGCCGCCGCGGGCGAGCGCGCGCAGTGCCTGCACCGCGCTGTTGAGCGTAGTGACGGGGACCAGCCGCAGCCCCGCCGGTGCGGGCTGCACCTGCGCGCACTCCTCCTTCGGTACGAGGAAGACACTCGCCCCGTCCCGCCGCGCCGCCTGCGTCTTGAGCGCCGCGCCACCGACCGCACCCACCGTGCCGTCGGCGTCGATCGTCCCCGTACCGGCGATGGTGCGACCGCCGGTGAGGTCGCCGCCGCTGCCGTCGCCGGCCAGCTTGTCGACGATGCCGAGCGAGAACATCAGCCCGGCGCTGGGCCCGCCCACATCGTCGAGGGTCAGCTTCACCTTCACCTGGTCCGGGTCCTTGTGCAGCAGCCCGAGCGCGGCGGCGACGGCGGACCGCTGGGAGGACTTCATGTCCGCCGTGTTGTGCCGGGCGACCTGCGCATCGGACTTTCCGGGGGGAAAGACGGCATCCTTGGGCATCACCGCACGATCCGTACGGAACCAGGCGTCGACCACCTGGCCCAGGTGGGTGTCGACATGCGGACCGGTCGCCTGGATCGCCACCATCCGCAGCTGGCCGCGGGTCTTGCGCACCGGGGCACCGCTGACGGAGACGACCTCCCCGCCGCCATGCGTTCCCAGCACGTTCGTGGTCTGCCCGGGCCGCGCGACGGAGTACGGCAGCGGCGCGAAACCCGCCACGGCGAGCAGCGCCACCAGCGGCACGGCGCCGAGCGCGATCCCCCGCACCCGGGCACGGGACCGGGACCGGCCGGGAGCCGGCGTCGGCGTCGGCGTCTGCGTCTGCGTCTGCGCGGGCGTCGACGTCGACGTGGGGGCTCCGTCACGGGAGGGGCTGGTGGTCACCCGGCCCAATCTAGGTCACGGCAATTGCCCGCTTTCACCGACCCCGGAACGCCGGGCCCGTCCGGCAGTGCAGGGCCCTCAACGTAGCGCGTGCACCGCGTAGTTGACCCCTCAGGCCTGACCCCTTCGGTACGTCGCGAGGGTCCGGTCGATGGCCGGGCCGAGGAAGGCCCGGGTGAGGTCGGCGCGGCGGAGGTGCCAGGGCGAGGGACCGGGACCACCCGGGTCCGTGGGGACGACCGGGGGCCGGGGGCCGTACCGCCGGGTGGTGATGTCGGTGACGACGGCGGCCGGGGCGCCGAGTTCGCCGAGGACGGTCAGCGCCTCGGCCTTGGTGATGAGGCTGCCGTCGCGCAGGGTCACCGTGGCGCGGGCGAGGGTCAGCAGTCCGAGGTCGACCCAGATGTCCTGGAGCCAGCGCGCCGGGTGGTCCAGGGCGGGCCGCCAGTAGCTTTGCAGGTCGTCACGGATGTGGGTGGCGAGCTCGGCATCGGTCACGGGCGGGAGCAGCGCACCGGGGGCGTCACCGGAGAGGACGCGGCCGAACGTGTGGAGTTCGCGTCGGGTGACGGGGGTGACCGGGCGGTGAAACAGTTCCCGGTGGGCCCAGGTGAGGTGGGAGCGCCCGGGGTCGGCGGCGGTGTCGTCGGCGACCAGATAGCTGCAGTGCAGATGCGGGGCGAGCGGGTCGGTGGCGTCGAGCGTGCGGTGCAGCGCACCGATGTGCCGTTCGTCCTCGGGGGTGGGGGGACGGTCCAGGACCGCGATCAGGTCGAGGTCGCTGCGGCCCTCCTGGTAGTCGCCGCCGGCGAGCGACCCGTGCGCCCACAGGGCCCGGAGCGGGAGGCGGGTGTGCAGGCCGGTGCGGAAGCGCTGGAGGAGGGCGTCGGTGCGGCGATCCTGGGTGGGTTCCATGGCGGCAGTGTGGCTCGTACGGCCCAGTACGGGGAGGGGGGCGGAAACGGGCGGACGGCCGGCTCCGCACCCCCTGCCCCCTCACCGCCCGTTCAGCCCCACCCGCACCACCCCCACGATCTCCTCGTCCGAGAGCCCGAGTTGGCGGGCCTCGGCGATCAGGCGGGCGGCGGTCTCCCCCAGGCGGGCGCGGGCCGGCGAGGTGGCGCCGGTGACGACCGCGCCGCGGCCGCGGCGGAGTTCGATCAGCCCCTCTTCCTTGAGGCGCTGGTAGCCGCGCAGGACCGTGTGCACGTTCACGCCGAGCGACCCGGCGAGTTCACGGGCGGCCGGCAGCCGCTCCCCGGCGCTGACGGTGCCGTCGGCGATCGCCCCGCGGACCGATGCCGCGATCTGGTCGCCGAGCGGGACGGACGAGCCGGGATCGACCCGGAAGAGCACCTCAGCCTCCTTGCTGCGACCGCGCGCGGTCCGCGTACGTATTGAGCAGGGCGGCCGCGGTGGCCGCGTCGTCGACGGTCACCGCGAACGTCCGGCCGCCGGTCAGGGTGACCACGATCCCGTCACCCGAGCGCAGTATGAGCCCGCTGCCGCCGGGGCGGATGCGGTAGCCCCAGCCGCCGTACTCCGCCAGCGCGGCGATCGGCCGGCCGGTGGCCTGCTTGATGCGGTCGAGGGGGACCCGGCGGATGCGGAGGCGCGACGGCAGCAGGGCCGGCGCGACGGTCAGGCCGCGGCGGTCGACGGTCACCCGCACGGAGGTGAAGGGAAGGACCAGGGCGGCGGCGAGGGTGAGGATCAGGGTCGCCGGCCAGGCACCGAGGACGCCGGCGGCGAGCCCGGCCCCGAACAGCACGACACCGAGGACGGCCATCAGGGGCGAGCTGACGGTATGTGACCAGCCGGCGGTCGTGCCGGCCGGGAGATCGAGCCGGGGCGCCCCGCCGGACGCCGGGTCCGGCTGCCGCGGCGGGGCACCGGCCAGCAGCCGGCCCAGCGCACCGGCGGCCAGGGCGACCACCAGCGCCACGGGCAGCTGCCACAACGGCAGTCGTACGGTCGAGGCGTCGGCGACGCCGTCATTGAGGAACAGGGTCAAGCAGCTGGGGTAGCCGATGCCCGCCGCCGTGGCGAATCCGCCGGCGATCAGCCAGGGGGTGGCGGGGCGGAACGCACGCACCTGGAGGAGGGCGCCGAAGACGGCACCGCTTATCAGGAGGAGCGCCAGAACCAGCGTCAGAAGGTCCTGGGCGGTGCCATAGCCGTCGGCCCGGCCGCCGGTGGCGAAGTGGGTCGCGAGCGGTTCGGGCAGCCGGTCGGCGACGGCCACGTACACGAGCACGACGGTCGTGAGCACGGCGACGAACGGGAACGCGGCGATCAGGGCCCACCAAGGACCCTTCGACGCCAACCCGGAACGCGCCCGCGCCCCGACCCCGACCCCTGACGCACCCTTCATCCCCTTCACACCTTTCACGCTTTTCACGCCTTTCACGCGCAACGAAGCATTTGTGCGGCATTTAGTACGCCATAGGGGGTACCAGCCGAAAAGAGTCGCTGGGCGCACGCCCACGACACCGCGCACGCACCGACGCTGACCCACCCTCAACCACCACCCCTACTTATTCGCATACTACTAGAACAACTCAACCACCATCAATTGCGTATCCATCTCATATCTGAGATACGGTCGCCCCATGGCAGACGACTACCTCGTACGCATCGGCAGGCTCATCCGTGACGCCCGGCAACACCGTGGCTGGACGCAGACGCAGCTCGCGGAGGCGCTCGGCACCAGCCAGAGTGCGGTGAATCGCATCGAACGCGGGAACCAGAACATCAGCCTTGAGATGATCGCCCGCATCGGCGAGGCACTGGACAGCGAGATCGTCTCGCTCGGCTACGCCGGTCCGATGCATCTGCGGGTGGTCGGCGGCCGCCGGCTGTCCGGCAGCATCGATGTGAAGACGAGCAAGAACGCCTGTGTGGCACTGCTCTGCGCCACTCTGCTGAACGCCGGACGCACAACTCTGCGCCGGGTGGCCCGCATTGAGGAGGTCTACCGCATCCTCGAGGTGCTCGGCAGCATCGGCGTACGCACCCGCTGGATCAACGACGGCAACGACCTGGAGATCATTCCGCCCGCGGAACTCGACCTGGACTCCATGGACTTGGAGGCGGCCCGCCGCACCCGCAGCGTCATCATGTTCCTCGGTCCGCTGCTGCACCGCATGGACCACTTCAAACTGCCCTACGCGGGCGGCTGCGACCTCGGCACCCGGACCGTCACCCCGCACATGACGGCGCTGCGGCACTTCGGGCTGGAGATCACCGCGACCGACGGCACGTACCTCGCCGAGGTCGACCGCAGCGTCGCCCCCAAGCGCGCGATCGTGCTGACCGAGCGCGGGGACACCGTCACCGAGAACGCCCTGCTGGCGGCGGCCCGGCACGACGGCGTCACGGTCATCCGCAACGCCTCCTCCAACTACATGGTCCAGGACCTCTGCTTCTTCCTGGAGGAGTTGGGCGTCCGGGTCGACGGCATCGGCACCACCACCCTCACCGTCCACGGCACCGCACACATCGAGCGCGATGTGGACTTCGCGCCCTCCGAGGACCCGGTCGAGGCGATGAGCCTGCTGGCCGCCGCGGTCGTCACCGAGTCGGAACTGACCATCCGCCGGGTGCCGGTGGAGTTCCTGGAGATCGAGCTCGCGGTCCTGGAGGAGATGGGCCTGGACCACGAGCGCAGCACGGAGTACGCCGCCGACAACGGCCGCACCCGGCTGATCGACCTGACCGTCCGCCCGTCCAAACTCCAGGCCCCGCTGGACAAGATCCACCCGATGCCCTTCCCGGGCCTGAACATCGACAACGTCCCCTTCTTCGCGGCGATCGCGGCCAGCGCCCAGGGCCAGACCCTGATCCACGACTGGGTCTACGACAACCGCGCGATCTACCTGACGGACCTCAACCGCCTCGGCGCCCAGGTCAAACTGCTCGACCCGCACCGCGTCCTGGTGGACGGCCCGACCCGCTGGCGCTCCGCGGAAATGATGTGCCCCCCGGCCCTGCGCCCCGCCGTCGTCGTCCTCCTCGCCATGATGGCCGCCGAGGGCACCTCCGTCCTCCGCAACGTCTATGTCATCAACCGCGGTTACGAGGACCTCGCGGCCCGCCTCAACTCGATCGGCGCCCAGATCGAGATCTTCCGGGACATCTGACGCGCCGCCCCGGCTGCGGCAGTTCCGGTCGGCCCACCACCGCCACCGGCCGCCGGCAGCCGGGGCGTGCCGTCATTGCCGGTGTCACGCAGTCCGCGCGGCGGGTGTCACAACGACCCGCACGGCGGGCGTCACAGCGACCCGTGCGGCGTGAGGATGACGAATTCGGCGCCTGCGGAGTCCGTGCAGACGGCGAGGCGGCCGACGCCCTCGGCGGTTTCGGGGCCCATGGAGAGGGTGCCGCCGTTGCCGGTCACCAGGCCGACGGTGGCGTCGCAGTCCTTGGAGATGAAGACGGGGTGCCAGTAGGGCTTGCCCGTGGGGGCGAGGAGGTCGGTGGGGACGCCCATGAGGCCGCCGTGCGTGCGGTCGTCGCCGCAGTGCGCGGGGGTGAGGAGGGTGTAGGTGCCACCGCCGGCGGGGAGCGGCATGTCCTGGGTGTGCCAGTCGAAGATGGATCGGTAGAAGGTCTGGGCGGCGGCCGGGTCGGTGGTGTACAGCTCCGTCCAGCCCAGGCTGCCCGGGGCGTCGGCGGCTTCGAAGCCCGGGTACCGCGCGGGCTGCCAGATGGCGAAGTCCGCGCCCTGCGGGTCCGTGAGCTGCGCGAAGCGGCCGTCGTCGGTGCCGACCATGACCGGCTGCGAACGGACCGAGCCGCCCGCCTGCTCCACCGCCTTGACCGTGGCGTCCGCGTCGGGGGTGTGGAAGTAGATCGTCCAGGCCGACGCGGCGTCGTCCTCGGTGAGCGGGCCGACCGCGCCCACCGCCTTCCCGTCGAGCCGGAAGAGCGTGTATCCGCCCGCCTGCTGGTCACCGAACGGCTCCGACCGCCAGCCGAACACCGCTCGGTAGAAGGCCGTCGCGACCTCGACGTCAGGCGCACCCAGATCGAGCCAGCACGGGGAGCCGGGGACGAAGTCAGTAGTGATCATGGCGTTTCCCTTCGCGGATCCTCTCTGGATTCAGCCTGACATTCGCCACTGACACTCGCCCGTCGGAACGGTGGGTGACCGCCGGGCGGCGGGCCGTGCCCGGCACCGGGCCCGCCGTCGGCTGTCACGTCCGGTAGAGCTCCTTCGCGATGATCGAGCGCTGCACCTCCGTGGCCCCCTCGTAGATACGGGGAGCCCGGACCTCCCGGTAGAGGTGCTCCAGGAGGTGGCCGCGGCGCAGTGCGCGGGCGCCGTGGATCTGGACGGCGGTGTCGACCACGTACTGCGCGGTCTCGGTGGCCAGCAGCTTGGCCATCGCCGAGCGGCGGGCGATGTCGCGGGCCCCGGTGTCGTAGGCGGTGGCCGCCGCGTAGACCAGGAGGCGGGCGGCCTCGGTGCGGGTGGCCATCTCGGCGAGCTGGTGGCCGACGGACTGCAGGTCCTTGAGCGGGCCGCCGAACGCGGTGCGTGTGCCGGCGTGTGCCACCGCGGCGTCCAATGCGGCCTGTGCCATGCCGACCGCGAAGGCGCCCACGCTCGGCCGGAAGAGGTTCAGCGTGCCCATCGCGACGGCGAATCCGCCGTCCACCTCGCCCAGCACGTCCTCGCCGGTCACCGGTGTGCCGTCGAAGACCAGCGTGCCGATGGGGTGCGGGCTGAGCAGGTCCAGGTGCGCGCCGGTCAGGCCGGGCCGGTCGGCGGGTACCAGGAAGGCGGTGACGCCGCGGGATCCCGGCGCGCCGCCGGTGCGGGCGAAGACGGTGGCGAAGTCCGCCTCGGGCGCGTTGGAGATCCAGCACTTCTCGCCGGTCAGCCGCCAGCGGCCCGGCCCGTCCGGCTCGGCGGCCAGGGACAGCGCGGCGGCGTCCGAGCCGGCGTCCGGCTCGCTCAGCGCGAAGGCGGCGACCGCGCGGCCCGCGGCGACCTCGGGCACCCAGCGGGCGCGCTGCGCCTCGGTCCCCGACTGGACGATCGGGTAGGTCCCCAGCCCCTGGAGGGCGAGGGCGGTCTCCGCCTCCGTGCACTCCTGGGCGAGGGATTCCCGCAGCAGGCACAGGTCCAGGGCGCGCAGCGGCCCGTCGTCGGGGAACAGGCGGCGCAGCAGGCCGAGTTCGCCGAGTGCCGCCACCAGGGGGCGGTTGACCCGGCCCTCGGTGCCCTTCTCGGCGAGCGGGCTCAGCCGTTCGGCCGTCATGGCGCGCAACGCGGCGCACCATTCCTGCTCGTCCGGTCCCAGCGCGAATACAGTCACGAGGCGGCTCCCTGGTAGCGGTCCTCTATCGCGGTCTGTTGACTGCCGTCACGAACACGTTACGCTGACGACGGATCCGAACGGCAGCCCCCGGGGCGAGGGACAGCCCTTGAGCGACGGACAGTCCCTGAACAACAGACAGTTCTGGAGCAGTCTCGACGGCTCGTCGGCCGGTCCCGGCCGGAGGGACGAGCAGCCGACCGAGCCGGCCACCCGGCCGTCCTAGGGGGCGCACCGCCATGGAGCCACGGTCCTCGGCCCACACCGACACCTTCGCGCGCGACCGGCTGCCACCCCGCGAGCAGTGGCCGCACCTGACCGACCTGGGCTATCCCGACCGGCTGAACTGCGGCGCCGAGTTGCTGGACGGCACCCTCGCCCGGCACGGCGCCGACCGCCCCGCACTGCGCGACGCGACCGGCGGGGTCTGGACGTACGGGGAGCTGCGCGCCCGGGTGGACGCGATCGCGCACGCGCTGACCGGCCCGCTGGGCGTCCGCCCCGGCAACCGCGTCCTGCTCCGCGGCCCCACCACCCCCTGGCTGGCCGCCTGCTGGCTCGCCGTGATGAAGGCCGGGGCGGTCGCGGTGACGGTGCTGGCCTCGCAGCGTCCCGACGAACTCGCCACGATCTGCGGGCTGGCCGAGGTGCGGCACGCCCTGTGCGCGGCCGAGGCGGTGGACGACCTCGCCAAGGCCGGGGTTCCCGGGCTGCGCATCACGACGTACGGCGGCGACGGACCGGGCGACCTGCGGCACCTGGCCCGGCCCGGCGGCGCTCCGTACGAGGCGGTGCCGACCGCGGCCGACGACGTCGCACTGATCGCCTTCACCTCCGGCACCACCGGCCGTCCCAAGGGCTGTCTGCACTTCCACCGGGACGTGCTCGCCATCGCGGACACCTTCTCCGCGCAGGTGCTGCGGCCCACCCCGGACGACGTGTTCGCGGGCAGCCCGCCGCTGGGCTTCACCTTCGGCCTCGGCGGCCTGGTCGTCTTCCCGCTGCGGGCCGGCGCCTCGGCCCTGCTCGCCGACTGGGGCGGCCCCGAGCGACTGCTCGGCGACATCGCTCGGCACCGGATCTCGGTGCTGTTCACCGCGCCGACCGCCTACCGCGCGATGCTGCCCCGGCTCGCCGGACACGACGTCTCCTCGCTGCGCCGCTGCGTGTCGGCCGGGGAGAACCTGCCCGCCGCCACCTGGCAGTCCTGGTACGAGGCGACCGGCCTGCGGATCATCAACGGGATCGGCGCCACGGAACTGCTGCACATCTTCATCGCGGCCGCCGACGAGGCGATCCGGCCCGGCACGACGGGCCTGCCGGTGCCGGGCTTCGAGGCGCGGGTGGTGGACGCGGACGGCGCCCCGGTGCCGGACGGCGAGCCCGGGCTGCTGGCGGTCCGCGGCCCGACGGGCTGCCGCTACCTCGCGGACCCGCGGCAGACCGAGTACGTAAGGGACGGCTGGAACCTCACCGGCGACACCTACGTCCGCGAGCCGGACGGCTACTTCCGCTATGTGGCCCGCGCGGACGACATGATCATCTCGGCCGGGTACAACATCGCCGGCCCCGAGGTGGAGGACGCGCTGCTGCACCACCCCGACGTGACCGAGGCGGCGGTGGTCGGACGGCCGGACGAGGAGCGCGGGCAGGTGGTGGTCGCCCACGTCGTCCTGCGGGCCGGCGTGCCCCGGGGGCCGGACACCGTCGCCGCGCTGCGCGCCTTCACCAAGTCCCGCATCGCCCCGTACAAATGCCCGCGCGAGATCGTCTTCCACAGCGCGCTGCCGCGCACCCCGACCGGCAAGCTCCAGCGCTTCCGGCTGCGCGCGCCGCACGGGGCGGACGCCCCGGCCCGCGGGCCGGACCCGGTCGCCGATCTACAGTGATCCGGTGACCGACCAGCAGACACAGCGCACCCCACGGTCCCTGATCGTCACCTTCTACGGTGCGTACGGGCGCGAGGAGCCCGGCCCGGCGGACCAGTCGGCCGGGCCGGTGCCGGTCGCCGCGCTGATCCGGCTGCTCGGCGTGCTGGGCGTCGATCCGCCGTCGGTGCGTTCCGCGGTCTCCCGCCTCAAGCGGCGCGGCCTGCTCGTCCCCGGGCGCACCGTCACCGGGGCGGCCGGTTACGGGCTGTCGGACGCCGGCCGCCAGCTGCTGGACGACGGCGACCGGCGGATCTTCGGCCGGCCCGCCGCGCGGCTGTCCGACGGCTGGGTGCTGGCCGTCTTCTCCGTCCCCGAGGAGGAACGGCACAAACGGCACCTGCTGCGCTCGCGACTGGCCCGGCTGGGCTTCGGTACCGCCGCCCCGGGTGTGTGGATCGCCCCCGCGCACCTCTACGAGGAGACCCGGCACACCCTGGAGCGGCTCGAACTCGCACCGTACGTCGACCTGTTCACCGGTACGCACGCGGGTTTCGCGCCGACGGCCCGGTCGGTGGCGCGCTGGTGGGACCTGGACGCCATCGCCGCGCAGCACCGCGCCTTCCTGGCGGAGCAGGAGCCGGTGCTGCGCCGGTGGTCACGGCGGCGCACGGTGCCGGGCGAGGCTGCCTACCACGACTATCTGCTGGCCCTGGACGCCTGGCGCCGTCTGCCGTACGCGGATCCCGGACTGCCCTCTCCCCTCCTGCCGGAGGACTGGCCGGGCGGTCGCGCCGCGGAGGTCTTCGGCCGGCTGCACGGCACCTTGCAGGCGGCGGGCGCCCGTTACGTGCGTGAGGTGACGGCCGGGCCGTGAAGGACACAGGGCCGGTGAAGGGCCGTCAGCGCGCCGGACCACGCGGCGCACCGTGCGCCGGACCGTGCCTCAGCGGCGGCGCTGCACGGCCCGCGCGGCGCCCGCGGCCCCGGCGGCCATGGCGGGACGCGGCCGGGCGGCGGCGATCACCGACACCACGTCCTTGAACGAACTGCACATCCGGGTGCCGGCGACCGCGGCCAACTCGCCGAACGTGCCGACCCCGTACGTCACCGCGACCGGCTCCATCCGCGCGGTGACCGCCATCCTCATGTCCCCCACGGTGTCCCCCACGTACGCGGTCTGCCAGGCCGCGACCCCCAGCCGGCCGGCCGCCCGCAGCACCATCTCCGGGTGCGGCTTGCCGCGCCGGACCATGTCCTGGCCGATGACCGGCCCGACCAGGTCGCGGATGCCCATGACGTCGAGCAGCGCCTCGGCGCTGCGGGTGGGCTTGGACGTGGCGACCGCCAGCTCGACACCATGGGCGCGCAGTGCGGACAGTCCCGCGCTCACGCCGGGGAAGAGCAGCTGCGGCCCCTGGCAGAGCACCTCGTAGGAGAACAGTTCGCGGTAGCGGTTGATGGCGGCCTGCACCCGGCCGTCGTCCTCGGGGCGGCCCAGCAGCCGGCCGAAGGCCGGGCCGGGCGGCTTGCCGATGGCCGCCGCCGCCTGCCGCGCGGTCACCGAGCAGCCCTGCTCCGCAGCCACCTTGACCAACAGTTTGCTGATGGCGGGCAAGGTGTTGGCGAGGGTGCCGTCCAGGTCGAAGACGGCGGCCCGGAGCGTGTCGACTCCGGTACCCCGTGCGCCTCTCACGGGACGTTCGCGGGCTTCCGTTGCTACGCGCATGGCTGGAGACCTTTCGGGTTCCGGTGGGGGTGCGGGTTCGGGTGACGTTGCCGGCTCTGCTGGTGGGGCGGCCCGCGGTCGACGACTCGTAACGGTTGAGGCGGTCTCGCCATGGCGCACCGCTGTCCAACGGCGGCACGCGACCGACGGGGCGGCTGCAACGGAAGGGAACGTCCCGTTTACCGCCTTCGGAGATTTAAAAACCGCCTGCGCTGTTTGTCAATGCGCCTTGGTCACTCCCTGACGGGTCGACAACGCCCTTCCTGGCGTTCAGACTGGGGACACACGCTTCACAGGGGCCGCCGATGCCCCCGAACGGGCGGCGGACCGTCGACTTCCCGTCAGGAGACGCGAGTTCCGGCCAAACCCCTGAAGCATATCGAACCGCATGGTTGGTTTTCTATGTAGACTGCAATCAGCTCGCAGCCGTACTAGAGACGGGACGGACACCGTGCCCACCCAGCATCGCGCCATTCAGAGCCGCCAGTCACTCATCCGCTCGGCCGCCGAGACCTTCCTGGAGAAGGGGGTCCCGGCCGCGGGCATGGTCGAGATCAGCCGGCGGGCCCGCCTGAGCAAGGGCGCCCTCTACTTCCACTTCACGTCCAAGGACGACCTGACCCTCGCGGTGCGGGACTCCGCGCTCGCCACCCTCCAGGAGATCGAGGACGCCTTCACCCGCTCCCCGGAGCCGCTGCCGCACGCCGTACGGGACTTCGCCGTCGAGCTGTTCGGCCGGGTGCGGACCGACGCCGTACTGCGCGCCGGACTGCGGCTGCGGCCCGAGACCGCGCCGGGCCTCGGCATCTACGCCCTGGAGCAGCGCTGGTACGCGCTCTTCCTCGACAAGGCGGTCACCTGCGGCACCGGCAGCCCGGGCGGACCGGCCGCGGCGGACGCGCCGGACGCCGAACCGCGGCGCACCGCCCAGCTGCTGACCTCGGTCGTGGTGGGGCTGCTGCACCTCGGCGGCGAGGACGGCACCTGGTGGGACGAGGAGGCCGTCGCCGGACTGTGGGCGCTGCTGCCGGAGGCCCCGGACCGGGTGCCGGCCGCCGGCATTCCCGCACCGGCACAACTGCCTGCGGCCGGCTGACCCCGGGCCACCGCGCCGCACCAGACCGCCGCGCCACACCGGGCCGCACCCGCGGCCCGTCTTCATACCTCCGGCGAACGCACGCCACGCCGATGCCACCGGGTGTCCGCGTCACCGGGCGTCCCCGTCACCGGGTGTCCGCGTCACCGGGTGTCCGCGTGAACACTCCACGAACACCGCGCCGATGCCGGCACGTCGATACCGTCCGGCGCCAGCGGCCACCGCCGTCCCCCTCCTCGGCGGTGAACTCCCGTCATCCGCAAGGACGGTGGCCAGGTCCACCGGGCATGCAGCCGCCGCCGTGACCCGCGAGCCGCCGCGCGTGCGGCGGCGGGACCGGCCCTCCTCCGCGAAGTGCCCCACGCCCGGCGGGCCTTGGGCACGGGCGGCGCGCGGGTTCAATACCGCATGGTTGGCTTCTTTATGATGGCGCAAATAGACTGCGCGGCCACCAGCAGCGGTCGAAGGCTCAACAACTCCAAGAGTGCATGCGGAGGATGATCTGTGGTCAAGCAGGAACGCGCACTGCGCACCCGACGCACGGTCCTCGAAGCAGCGGCTCATGTTATAGGACATCGCGGTTACCAGGCGGCCACCATGGCCGAGATCATCCAGCGTGCCGGCGTCACCAAAGGGGCGGTGTACTTCCACTTCACGTCCAAGGACGCGCTGGCCCGTGCCGTCATCACGGAGCAAGCTGAACCGTTCCTCCCGCAGGTCAGCGCGTCCCGCCTGCAGGACGCCATCGACTTCACGCACCAGGTGTCCCTGGCGCTGCGCAGCGACCCGATGCTGCAGGCCGGCACCCGGATCGCGGTGGAGACGACCTTCAGCGAGGAACCGCTGATGCCGTATCAGGTGTGGACGGACATCATCACGACGATGTTCCGCGAGGCCCGGGACAACGGGGAATTACTGCCCGGCGTGACTCCCGAACGGGCGGCCGAGTTCTTCGTCGCCGCCTACATGGGCGTGCAGTTGTTCTCGCGGGCCGCGACCAATCGCGCCGACCTCCCCGAGCGGGTCACGGCGCTGTGGAAGCACACCCTGCCGGGGCTGGCCGCGCCCGGCGCGCTGAGCCAGCTCGATCCGCACGGTCGCCGGACGCAGATCCGCATCTGATCCGTACCGCACTCCGACATGTGGCCCCTGGCAAACAAACCACATGGTCCGTATCTTAGTTCCTCTGGGCCGTCGTCGGTCGTTCGCCCGTGAGGGCGCTGAGCGCCGCACCGCAGAAAGGGACGCCTATGGCCAGCGCCACCCTGATGCCCTCCTCCTCGCCCGATCAACACCACCGGCAGCGCCGGTGGGTGGGAGGAAGCCGACCGTCCTCGTCGCACACCCCGGTTCTCGGCGAGTACGGACACCCCACCGCCGACTCCGAGGTGTTCCTCACCAACTGGCGGCGCGGTTCCGGCGACAGCTGGGTGGTGAGCGCCCAGTGGCCGCGGGCCCACGGCTTCTACGCACCGGCCGGCGGGCTGCACGATCCGCTGCTGTTGGTCGAGACCGTGCGGCAGGCGGGGATATTACTGAGCCATGTCGCGCACCGGGTGCCGCTCGACCACCCCATCGCCTGGCAGCACGTCCGCTACGCCCTCGCCCCGCACGCACTGCGCACCGCCGGCGCACCGGCCGAGGTGGAGCTGCGGATCACCGACCATGACGTGGTGCGCCGCGGGAAGCGTCTGATCAGCGCCCGCCAGGAGTTCCGCATCCGGTGCGACGGCGCCCACTTGGCCCATGCCCGGCTCATCTCCTCCTGTCACAGCCCGGCGGTCTACCGCCGGCTGCGCGGCAGATACAGCGACCTGGCGTTCGCCACCTCCCGTCGGCTGCCGGTGCCGGAGCCGGTCGGCGCGCGGCTGGTCGGCCGGGACCACGACCGCGATGTGGTGCTCTCCCCCACCGACCTCCCGGACCGCTGGCAACTGCGGGTCGACACCTCCCATCCGGTGCTCTTCGACCATCCCGTCGACCACGCCCCCGGCATGCTGATGGTCGAGGCCGCCCGGCAGGCCGCCCAGGCGGTGACGCCCGCCGTGCCGACGCTGCCGGTCGCGCTGGAATGCTCCTTCGAGCGGTACGCCGAGCTGGACGCGCCGAGTTGGGTGCGGGCGCGCACCCCGGAACCGGCCACGGCCGGCGGCGCGCGGCGGGTCGAGGTCGGCGTGGAACAGCACGGAAGACCGGTGGCCGCCGCGCGGATCACCAGCGTGCCGGTGCCCTGAGGGTCCGGCTCCCCAGCGGCCCCGCCCGCGCTGCCCGTGCCTCCCCCGTCACCGCAGCGTGAGGCGGGGCTTCGGTGCGTCGGTGCGCCCGGTGGGCGGGGTGCGGCTGCCTGCCTGGTAGGGCAGCGGCCAGGGGGCGCCCGGGCCGGTGTAGCCCTGCTCGGCGGCGGCGTGCAGGGTCCAGTGCGGGTCGTACAGGTGCGGTCGGGCCAGCGCGCACAGGTCGGTGCGCCCGGCGAGGACGAGGGAGTTCACGTCGTCCCAGGAGGAGATCGCGCCGACCGCGATGACCGGCACGCCGAGGGCGTTGCGGATCCGGTCGGCGAACGGCGTCTGGTACGAGCGTCCGTAGTCGGGGCGCTCGTCGGAGACGACCTGCCCGGTGGAGACGTCGATGGCGTCGGCGCCGTGCTCGGCGAACGCGCCCGCGATGGCCACCGCGTCCTCGGCGGTGGTGCCGCCGTCGGACCAGTCGGTGGCGGAGATCCGGACGGTCATCGGCCGGTCGTCCGGCCACACCTCGCGCACCGCGTCGAAGACGTCGAGCGGGAAGCGGAGCCGGCCGGCGAGGGAACCTCCGTAGGCGTCGGTGCGTTGATTGGTCAGCGGGGAGAGGAATCCGGACAGCAGATAGCCGTGGGCGCAGTGCAGTTCGAGGAGGTCGAAGCCGCAGTCGGCGGCCCGTCGCGCGGCGTCGGTGAACTCCCGCCGGATGTCGGCGAGTTCGCCGGTGGTCAGCTCGTGGGGGCGCTGGCTGCCGGGCTTGTAGGGAAGGGGGGATGCGGCGACGAGTGGCCAGTTGCCGGTGTCGAGCGGTTCGTCGATACCGTCCCACATCAGCTTGGTGGAGCCCTTGCGGCCGGAGTGGCCGAGCTGCACGCCGAGCGCCGTGCCGGGTGCCCGGGTGTGTACGAACTCGGTGACGCGGCGCCAGGCCGCCGCCTGTTCGGGCGTGTAGAGACCGGCGCAGCCCGGGGTGATCCGGCCCTGTTCGCTGACGCACACCATCTCGGTCATCACGAGCCCGGCCCCGCCGAGGGCCCGGGCGCCGAGGTGTACGAGGTGGAAGTCACCGGGGACGCCGTCCTCGGAGGAGTACATGTCCATCGGTGACACCACCACGCGGTTGCGCAGGGTGAGTCCGCGCAGCCGGAAGGGCGTGAACATCGGTGGGGTGCCGGCCGGGACGCCCGCCTCGTCCTCGACGGCGGCGACGAACCCGGGGTCGCGCAGCCGCAGGTTGTCGTGGGTGACGCGGCGGCTGCGGGTGAGCAGGTTGAAGGCGAACTGGCGCGGCGGCTGGTCGACGTACCCGGCGAGCTCCTCGAACCACGCGAGGCTGGCGCGGGCGGCCCGCTGGGTGGAGGCGACGACGGGCCGGCGCTCCGCCTCGTAGGCGGCGAGGGCCCGGGGGATGTCGGGCTGCTCCTGGAGGCAGGCGGCCAGGGCCAGGGCGTCCTCGACGGCGAGTTTGGTGCCGGAGCCGATGGAGAAGTGCGCGGTGTGCGCGGCGTCGCCGAGCAGCACGGTGTTGCCGTGCGACCAGCGCTCGTTGACGACGGTGCGGAAGGCGATCCAGCTGGAGTTGTTGGACCGCAGGGCCCGGCCGCGCAGGGCGTCGGTGAAGACCTTGCCGCACCACTCCACCGACGTGCGCTCATCCGCCCGGTCCAGCCCGGCGGCCCGCCAGACCTCCTCCCGCATCTCGACGATGACGGTGCTGGCACCGGGGGCGGATGCGGGGCCGGCAGACTCCGCCGCAGGGCGGGTGTGGGGCGGGGTGGGGCCGGTGTCGGCGGAAGCGGGAGCGGGAGCGGGAGCGGGAGCGGGAGCGGCGTAGGGATAGGCGTGGAGTTGGACGACGCCGTGCTCGGTCTCGGCGATCTCGAAGCGGAAGGCGTCGAAGGCGAAGTCCGCGGCGAGCCAGATGTAGCGGCAGCGGTGGGTGGTCAGCTGCGGCCGGAAGACGTCGGCGTGCGCGGTGCGGGTCGCGCTGTGCACCCCGTCGGCGGCGATGACCAGGTCGTACTCGCGGGCCAGTTCGGCGGCGGGCGGCGCCTCGGTACGGAAGCGCAGCTCCACGCCGAGGCTGCGGCAGCGCCGGTGCAGTACGGCCAGCAGCCGGCGCCGGCCGAGTGCGGCGAAGCCGTGCCCGCCGGAGGTGAGGGTGCGGCCGCGGTGCACGATGTCGATGTCGTCCCAGCGGACGAACTCCGCCTGGAGCGCGCGGTAGACCTCCGGGTCGGCGTGCTCGATGCCGCCGAGCGTCTCGTCGGAGAGGACGACGCCGAAGCCGAAGGTGTCGTCGGGGGCGTTGCGCTCGAACACGGTGATCTCGCGGGTGGGGTCGAGCCGCTTGAGGAGCGCCGCGGCGTACAGTCCGCCCGGTCCGCCGCCGATGACCGCGACCCGCACGGCTATTTCCCCTGCCACTTGGGCGTCCGCTTCTCGGTGAAGGCGGCGTGGAATTCCGCGTAGTCGGCGCTGTTCATCAGCAGTGCCTGGGTCGCGGCGTCCATCTCGACGGCGGCGGCGAGCGGCATGTCGAGTTCGGCGGTGAGCAGCGCCTTGGTCTGTGCGTGCGCCAGCGCGGGCCCCTCGGCGAGCCGCCGGGCGAGCGCCGCGGCCGCCTCGTCGGCCCGGCCCTCGTCGGCCAACTCGCTGATGAGGCCGAGCCGTTCGGCTTCCGGTGCCCGGACCGCGTCGCCGAGCATCAGCAGCCGGGTGGCGTGTCCGAGGCCGATGACCCGCGGCAGCAGATAGGCCGCGCCCATGTCACCGCCGGACAGCCCGACCCGGGTGAAGAGGAACGCGAAGCGGGCCGAGGGGTCGGCGACCCGGAAGTCCGCGGCCAGTGCGAGCACCGCTCCGGCACCGGCCGCCACGCCGTGCACCGCCGCGATGACCGGGAACGGGGCCTCCCGCACGGCCCGCACGACCTGCCCGGTCATCCGGTTGAAGTCCAGCAGCTGGCCGGTGTCCATGCCCAGGGTGGCGCCGATGATCTCCTCGACGTCACCCCCCGAGCAGAACCCGCGCCCCTCCCCCGCCAGCACGAGGGCGCGTACCGAGCGCTCCCGGGACAGCTCGGCGAGCAGATCACGGAGATCGGCGTACGCCTCGAAGGTGAGCGCATTGAGCTTCTCCGGTCGCGCCAGGGTGACCGTGGCGACCCCGTCCTCCCTGGTCACACGGATGTGCTGCCAGGCCTCGGTACTACGGGCGGATCCTGCGAACGGACTCATCGGACTGCCTGCCCCCTTCGGCGGGTCGGCCGGTGGTGCTCTTCCGGATGCCCTTCGAAGCTATCACTGTTCTGTGACTGTCGTCATGAGGGCGCGATACTGGGAAATGGTGCGGCCGTCGGGAATGCCGCGCCCCTCGGGGACACCACGCCCGTCGCAGATGCCGCGCCCGCCGGAAATGCCGAGCCCCTCGGGAATGCCGCGTCCCGCCCTCGCGTTGTCGGCCCCGAGGGGGCGCGCGCGACCACTAGGGGATCTGTTCCCCTGCCCCCTAAGGCCCGCCCCCGACCACCCCTGATCGGACCAGCGGGACGGCACCACCGGGTCACCCCTCGCCCGCCGCCTGCTGGTCACCGATCGCCCGCCCCGCCCCTGTTGCCCGCACGGGCCCGTACGCCCGCCCCACCTCCGTTACCCGTACGGCCCGTACGCCCGCCCTCCGGTACGAGCCCGAGCCCGGTCCGCCGGGTCGAAGGTCCCGCCCGTTCGGGACTTTCGTCCTGCGTCGCGTATGACCTGCGTCACTTGCCTTGCGGCCGCCCGGCCCTGCCCCGGCCACCCCCGCGCTTCCTACGGTGGAACCGTCCAAGCCGGCCCCTCACTAACGGAACGTCGCGCGCATGCTGAAATCGCCTCCGTCGTCGAACTGGCGCATCGCGCTTCCCCGGGGAGCGACGGCCGTCCCCATCGCCCGTGCGATGGTCCGCTGCGCCCTCCAGGACCTGGGGACCACGGCGGACCGCACCACCGCTCAGCTGCTGACCGCCGAGTTGGTCGCCAACGCGCTCAAGCACACCAGTGGCGATCACCCCATCGAGCTGGTGGTGGAGCGGGGGCCGGACGGGTGCCAGGTGGAGGTGCACGACGGCGACACGGTGCTCGTCGAGGGGCTGGGAGAGCCGCTGCCGATGGCGATGCCGATGCTGATGCCGGCGGTCGGACCGGGCGAGCCGCTGTTGATGACCGGGCCGGGCGCGACCGGATCGGGCACACCAGTCCCGTTGGCCGAACCGGGGGACGTACCGCTCGCAACGCCCCCCGCAGCGGAAACGGAACCGGAAACGGAACCGGACGTGGAAGCGGAAGCAGAAACGACGGGACCCGACGCAGCCCCCGCCACTGCGGCCGTCGCTCCAGCCGCCCCCGCCGCTCCGGTAGCCGCAACCGCACCCCCCGCCCCCGCCATCCGGAACCGCGGGCTGCTCCTGGTGCGTTCCCTCAGCTGCGCCTCCGGCTGTCGGCGTACCCAGGACGGTAAGGCGGTGTGGTTCACCCTTCCCGAAGTGCACCAGCCGCGCCGGAGCTGACCGCCGCCCCGCGCACCTTCTCGTCGTCCCTCGCGTCGGCCTTCGTGTCGGCCTTCGCGTCGGCCTTTTCGTCGTCCTTCGCGCCGCTCTTCGCGCCGTTCTTCTCGTCGCCCCCGTGGCCGTCCCGCTCGCCGTCCGCGGTCGGCGCGGAGACCGCTTCGAGCCCGGCGCCCTGGCCGAGGCGGGAATGGCGACGTCCGTAGAGCGCGTAAACCAGCGCGCCGGCCACCAGGAACGCCACGAACTGCAGCCAGGTCGCCGGTCCGGTCCCGTAGATCAGGTAGCCGCAGAACGCGATGCCGAGGATCGGGCTGAGCGGGAAGAACGGGACGCGGAAGCGGCGCGGCAGGTCGGGCCGGGTTCGGCGGAGCACCAGCACGCTGAGATTGACCGCCGCCATGACCGCCAGCGTCCCGATGGTGGTCAGGTTCATCACCACGTCCAGGGGGACGACCGCGGCGGGCACGGCGAAGACGGCCGCGACGATCCAGGTGTTGGCGACCGGCGTGGACGTACGCGGCGAGATCCGTTCGAAGACGCGCGGGACCAGTCCGTCCCGCGACATCGACATCAGGATGCGGGTCTGCCCGTACATGACCGCGAGGACGACGGACGCGATGGCGACCACCGCGCCGAAGGCGATGACGCCGCCGCCGAGCGCGGAGTGGGTGACCCGGTTGACGATCAGCGACAGCGCGGCCGGCTGGTCGGCCACCTGGTCGGAGGAGAGCGCGCCGATGGCGGAGACCGCGACCAGGCAGTACAGCACGGTGACCACGCCGATGCAGATCATGATCGCGAGCGGGATGTTCCGCCGCGGGTTCCTGACCTCTTCCCCGGCCGTGGTGATCGCGTCGAAGCCGATGTACGAGAAGAAGGCGACCGAGGCGCCGGAGGTGATGCCGGCGATGCTCTGCGGTGCGAACGGCGAGAGATGGCCGGCCCGGAAGGCGGTGAAGCCGATCGCGCAGAACAGCACCAGGATCGCCAGCTTCAGCACCGCCATCGCGGCGGTCGCGCGGGCGCTCTCCCGGATCCCGCGGACCAGCAGCAGCGCGGCGAGCAGGATCACGACGACGGCGGGGACGTTGACGATCCCGCCCTCACCGGGCGGGTTGGAGAGCGCGGCCGGCAGCTGCCAGCCGGTCAGACTGCCCAGCAGTTCGTTCAGGTACTGCCCCCAGCCGACGGCCACGGCCGACACCGAGACGCCGTATTCGAGCAGCAGGCACCAGCCCACGAGGAAGGCGGTGCGCTCGCCGAGGGTGGCGTACGCGTAGGAGTACGAGCTGCCGGACACCGGGATCGCGCCGCCCAGTTCCCCGAAGGAGAAGGCGGTGAAGACGCAGGTGGCGGCGGCCAGCAGGAAGGAGACGATGACCGCGGGGCCGGCCTCGGCGACGGTGTCGGACAGGCCGACGAAGATGCCGGTGCCGACGATGGCGCCGATGCCGAAGCAGACGAGCTGGAAGAGGCCCATGCTGCGCTTGAGGCCGTTGCCTTCACGGTCCGCGCCCGATTCGGCGACGAGGAGGTCGGGGGACTTGATGCGCAGGCCGGAGGGACCAGGGGCACGCATGGGGGTTCTCTCTCTGGTGGTGCGGTGCGCGTGGCACAGGTGGGCCACGCACGAAGCGGGGTCCGGACCGGTGGGTCCGAACCCCGCGAGCGGCTCGATGGTAGCTGCCGGAGCTGCATGATCGCCCTGTCGGACGTATGCCTATGCGCTGTGATATTGCCGACGGCCGATGAGCGGCCGAACCCGCGACGCCCCTGGCCGGAGAGACCGGAGAGAGGTGCAGCCCGCCGCCGCTAGCCGGCGAGCGTCGCGACCAGTACCGCCTTGATGGTGTGCATCCGGTTCTCCGCCTCGTCGAAGACGACCGAGTGCGCGGACTCGAAGACCTCGTCGGTGACCTCCAGCGAATCGAGGCCGTACCGCGCGTGGATGTCCCGGCCGACCGCCGTGCCCAGGTCGTGGTACGCGGGCAGGCAGTGCAGGAACTTCACGTCGGGCTTGCCGGTGGCGCGCAGCACGTCCATCGTGACCGCGTACGGGGCCAGCAGCGCGATCCGCTCGTCCCACACCTCCTTGGGCTCGCCCATGGACACCCAGACGTCGGTGGCGACGAAGTCCGCACCGCGCACGCCCTCGGCGACGTCCTCGGTGAGGGCGATCCGGGCCCCGCTGGCGTCGGCCAGCTCGTACGCCCGGGCGATCACCGTCTCCTCGGGCCACAGCTCCTTGGGCGCGACGATCCGTACGTCCATGCCGAGCAGGGCACCGGTGACGAGGTAGGAGTTGCCCATGTTGTTGCGGGCGTCGCCGAGGTAGGCGAAGGCGGTCTCCTCCAGGGGGCGGCCGTGGCCGTGTTCCACCATGGTCAGGACGTCAGCGAGCATCTGGGTCGGGTGCCAGTCGTCGGTCAGCCCGTTGAAGACGGGTACGCCGGCGTGGGCGGCCAGCTCCTCGACGTCGGACTGGCGGCTGCCGCGGAACTCGATGCCGTCGAACATCCGGCCCAGCACCCGCGCGGTGTCCTTGACCGACTCCTTGTGCCCGATCTGCGAGCCGGACGGGTCGAGGTAGGTGGTCGAGGCCCCCTGGTCCGCGGCCGCGACCTCGAAGGAACAGCGGGTCCTGGTGGAGGTCTTCTCGAAGATCAGGGCGATGTTCTTGCCGCGGAGGCGGGGAACCTCGGTACCGGCACGCTTCGCCGCTTTCAGCTCGGCCGCGAGGTCGATCAGTCGGCGGAACTCCTCGGCGCTGAAGTCCAGCTCCTTGAGGAAGTGGCGGCCCGTGAGGTCTATCGCCATCGGTCGGCTCCTGTTTCGCGGCGGTCGGGGACGGGGTTGGAAGTGTATACGACGTGCCGTATCTATATACGACGACCGGTCTCCGTGCGGCGGCACGCCCTGTGCACCCCGCCCACCGCCGCCGCACGCCTCAGCCTGCCCCGGGCACCGCGTCCCTCGCCACCGGACAGCTCATACAGCGCGGACCGCCCCGCCCGCGCCCCAGCTCGCTCCCCGGAATCGTGATCACCTCAATGCCGCGCTTGCGCAGGAACGTGTTCGTGGTGACGTTCCGCTCGTAGGCCACCACCACGCCGGGCTCCACGGCGAGCACGTTGCAGCCGTCGTCCCACTGCTCGCGCTCCGCGGAGTGCACGTCCTGGGTCGCGGTCAGCACCCGGATGTCGGACAGCCCCAGCGAGGCCGCTATGGCGCGGTGCATGTGCTCCGGCGGGTGGTCGGTGACCTTGAGGTCCGTCTCGCCCGAGCCGGGCTCGATGGTGTACGAGCGGAGCATGCCAAGGCCCTCGTACTGGGTGAAGGTGTCCCCGTCGATCATGGTCATGACGGTGTCCAGGTGCATGAACGCCCGCCGTTTGGGCATGTCCAGCGCCACGATCGTGCGCGCCGAACCGGCCGCGAACAGCCCGCGCGCCAGCAGTTCGACGGCCTGGGGAGTGGTCCGCTCGCTCATCCCGATCAGCACCGCACCGCTGCCCATGACCAGGACGTCGCCGCCCTCGATCGTCGACGGGTAGTCCGCCTGCCCCTCCGACCAGACGTGGAAGTCCTCGCCGCGGAAGAGCGGGTGGTAGCGGTAGATCGCCTCGTAGTGGACGGTCTCGCGCTGCCGGGCCGGCCAGCGCATCGAGTTGATCGACACCCCGTCGTAGATCCAGGCGGAGGTGTCGCGCGTGAAGAGGTGATTGGGCAGCGGACCCAGCAGGAAGTCGTCCAGATCCATCACGTGGAAGCGGACCGAGGTCGGTTCGGGGTGCTGCTCCAGGAACTCGCGCTTGGTCATCCCGCCGACCAGCGCCTCGACGAGTTCCGGCACCGGCAGTTCGTCGAAGGCGGCGCGCAGATGGTCGGTGGCCAGCGGTCCGTACAGCTTCTCGTCGAAGACCCGGTCCAGGACCAGCTCGCGGGCCGCGGGGATCTGCAGGCTCTCGGCCAGCAGATCCCCGAAGAGGTGCACTTCCACGCCACGGTCGCGCAGTACGTCCGCGAAACCGTCGTGTTCGGCCCGCGCCCGGCGCACCCACAGCACGTCGTCGAAGAGCAAGGCGTCCTTGTTGGAGGGGGTGAGCCGCTTCAGCTCCAGATCGGGACGATGCAGGATGACCCGGCGCAGCCGCCCGGCCTCGGAGTCGACTTGGAATCCCATCTCCCCATCTTGGCCGCTCGGTGGGCCGGGGGGAGGGAGTCGGGCGATGTGGGGTGCACGGTTCGGCCGACGGGGGCGGCCGGGCCCGGGGCGGCTGGGGGCCGGTGGTGGCCGATCCCGGTGATGGCCGGGTCGGGCGACTCGCCGGTGTGGGTGGGCGGAAGGTGCGGGGCGGGGCCGGGCGACGCCTGCCTAGGGGGCGGGTGGTCGACGCTGTCCGGCGGCGGCGGTACGGTCCCGACGGCGGTTGGCCGGGCGGGTGGCCTGGCCACGGGTGGCGCCGTCGCCGCCCGGCCGTAGCGTGATCGCCGCCCCCACGGCGACCGCACCCGTCACCGCCGCGACAATCCAGCCGGTCCTCAACGCGCCCATTTCCGGCCCCTGTTGACCGTGCCCTTGCCCCTGGTGCCGGCCTTGGCCCTGCCCTCCCATCACGGCGATCAGTACGGCCACCCCGAGCGCGGTACCCACCTGCCGGGAAACCATCAGCACCCCGGACCCCACGGACAGCCTCCGCGCGGGCAGCAGCCCCGCGGCCGCGAACATCACCGGCTGGTACAGGCCGGTGCCGATTCCCGCGAGGACCAGACCCGGCAGGAAGCGCACCGCGTAGTGCGTGCCCGCGCCGCCGTCGTCCGCGTACCCGAGCCACCACGACGCGGCCGCGACGAAGCAGAGCGACCCGATGACGCCGGCGGCGCGTTCGCCGACCGCCCGGACGATCCGGCCCGAGAGCGCGGAGACCACCAGCACCGTGAGCGGCCAGGGGGCCAGCGCCAGCCCGGCCGTCCGGACCGAGTAGTGCCAGACGTCGGTGAACAGCAGCGTCGCGCCCAGCATCATCACGGAGTACGCGACGAAATAACTGAGCAGCCCCAGGGTGGCCGCCCCGAAACCGGGCGTCCGGAACAGGGCCGGGTCCACGACGGGTTCCGCGGCACGCCGCGCATGCCGTACGCCCAGGGCACCGGCCGCCACGCCGACGCCGAGAACGACCAGGGTGGCCGGCGCGGTGTAGCCCCACTCGGGGGCCTGTACGCACGCGGTCACCAGCGCCCCGATGCACACCAGCACCAGCGCCGCACCCGGCAGGTCCCACCGCTGCCGGACCACACGACCGCCCACGGAGCGCGGCAGCAACCGCACTCCCGCCGCGACCGCGAGGACCACGACCGGCACGTTGATCAGGAAGACCAGCCGCCAGTCGGAGGCCGCCAGCAGTCCGCCGATCACCGGCCCGGAACTCGCCGCGACCGCGCTGACCGCCGTCCACGCGCCGACCGCGGTCGCCCGCTCGTGCGGCGGGAAGACGGGCAGCGCGAGGGAGAGCGAGGTGGGGATCAGCACCGCCGCCGCCACGCCCTGCACCACGCGGGCCGCGACCAGCAGCCCCAGCGTGGGCGCCGCACCGCACGCCGCCGAGGCCAGACCGAACAGCACCATGCCGATCAGGAAGCAGCGCCGCCGCCCCGCCTCGTCGGCGATCCGGCCCGCCGGTACGAGCAGCGCGGCCAGGACGACGGTGTAGCCGTTGAGCACCCACGACAGCGCGGAGGCGGACGCGGGCGCGAAGTCCCGGCCGATCGCCGGGAAGGCGATGGTGACGGCGATCAGATCGAGCACGGCGAGGAACTGGGCCGCGGACGCGATCGCCAGCACCAGCCAGCGGCGGGGGTCGGCGGGCACCTGGGCTCGGCCCGCGACGCCCGCCGGGGCGCCCGCAGCCCCTTCCGCCGGGTCCTCCGCGGGCGTACGCGTCCCACGGCTTTTCGAAACACAACTGGTCATGCCGCTCAGCATCGAACGCCGCGCCCATCGTCACGAGTGGCAGCCCTGACAACACCCGCTACATTCCTGCCACCTCCCTTGTCATACTCGGCCCATGCCTTCCATCGCCGTCGCCGTCACCGACGGCATCCCGTTCTTCGAACTCGCCATCCCCTGCCACATCTTCGGCTTCGACCGCATCCAGACCCCTCCGGGCTGGTACGACCTGCGGGTGTGCGCGATCGGCACGGACGGCGCCGGGCCCCGCACCGGCCCCTGGTTCCACGCCCGGACCCCTTACGGGATCGAGGAGTTGGTGACCGCCGACACCGTCCTCGTACCGGGCTCGGCGGATGTGCACGGCGATCCGCCGGACGAACTCGTCGCGGCACTGCGCGAGGCACACCGCCGCGGCGCGCGGCTGGTCTCCCTCTGCTCCGGCGCCTTCACCCTCGCCGCCACCGGGCTCCTGGACGGCCGCACGGCCGCCACGCACTGGATGTACGCGGCGCTGCTCGCCGAGCGCTATCCGGCCGTGACCGTCGACTCCTCGGTCCTCTACGTCGACCACGGCGATGTGCTGACGGGCGCCGGGTCGACCGCGGCCATCGACGTCTGCCTGCACCTCGTACGGGAGGACTTCGGCACCGAGACGGCCAACTCGCTGGCCCGCCAGCTGGTCGCCCCGGCCCACCGCCCCGGTGGGCAGGCGCAGTACATCGAGACCCCCCTGCCCGAGCGCCGCGACGACTCGCTCGCGCCGCTGCTGCACTGGGCCACCGAACGGCTGCGCCGACCGCTGACCGTCGCCGACCTCGCCCGCCGCGCCAACACCAGCCCGCGCACCCTCGTCCGCCGCTTCCACGCGGCCACCGGCACCACGCCCATGCAGTGGCTCCAGACCCAACGCATTGGCCGGGCCCGCGAGTTGCTCGAACGCACCGACCTGCCCGTCGACCGGGTGGCCGAACTGTCCGGCCTGGGCAGCGCCGCCAACCTCCGCCGCCACTTCACCCGCACGGTAGGCGTACCGCCGAACGACTACCGACGGTCCTACCGCGCGGCGGGCGTGAGGAGGCCGGACTGACGGCGGGCGTGACCAGGCCAGCCTGACGGCAGGCGTAACGAAGCCAGCCCGACGACGAGCGTGACGAGGCCGGCCTGACGGCGGGCGTGACGAAGCCGGCCTGACGGCGGGCGTGACCAGGCCGGCCTGACGACGGGGGCGCCGCCCACGGCCTGGCGAACGCTCCCGCCGACGCCGGCCCGTCGAGCGAGCGCCACCGAGGGCAGGACGGGCGACGCGCCACCCTGGTCAGCGGGCCGCCGCCCCGGTCAGTGGGCCGCCGCCCCGGTCAGTGGACCGCCGCCCCTACAGCCGCGGGTCCACCGGCTCCGACTCCAGCGCGAGCACGCCGAACACCGCCTCGTGCACCCGCCACAGCGGCTCGCCCTCCGCCAGCCGGTCCAACGCCTCCAGCCCCAGCGCGTATTCCCGCAGCGCCAGCGAACGCTTGTGGCCCAGGTGGCGTATGCGCAGCCGCTTGAGGTTCTCCGGGCGGGTGTACTCCGGCCCGTAGATGATGCGCAGGTACTCGCGGCCGCGGCACTTGACGCCCGGCTGGACGAGCCGTCCGTCCGGCTGCCGTATCAGCGCCTGCACCGGTTTGACGACCATCCCCTCACCGCCGTCCGCGGTCAGCTCCAGCCACCACCGGATGCCGGCCGCGACCGACGCCTCGTCCTCGGTGTCGACGATGATCCGCCGGGTCGTGGCCAGCAGCCCGGCCCCGCCGGCGGCACGTCCGCCTCCGGACGCCCCGTCCTCCTGGCCGGACACCGCGCTCTCCGCCGCCACGATCCGGTCGATCAGCGCCAGTTGCTCCGTATGGGCCAGCCCGGCAAGGCTGCGCCCCTGTACGGCGAGGATCTGGAACGGCGCCAGCCGCACTCCCTCCAGCGCCCCGAGCCCGTCCGGCACCGGACCGAGCCCCTCCGGCACCGGACCACTACCCGACTCCGGACCGCTACCCGGCACCGCACGCGCGCCCGCAACCGCGAGGGCGCCCCCGTCCACTGCCTCCACCGCCTTGACCGGAACCACCGGGCCCGACGAGACCGATGGGCCCGACGGGCCCGACGGGACCAATGGGACCGGCCCGTCCGGCGTCGCCCGCTCGCCGACGCGCCAGCAGTAGCGCCGGTACGCCGCCGTGAACGCCGCGGCGTCCGCCGCCCGGTCCCGCTGCCGCTGGAGCAGCGGTCCCACCTCGACGCCGCGGCCGGCCGCGGCCTCCAGCGCGCCGAGCACGCCCGGGAAGGCCGCCCCGGACGCCGCGCCCACCGCCGCGTACTGCTTGCGCAGCAGCCCGGTCGCCTTGAGCGACCACGGCATCAGCTCGGCATCCAGCAGCAGCCAGTCGGTCTCCAGTTCCTCCCAGAGACCGGCCTCCGCGACGCACGCAGCGACCCGCCGCAACAGGGTCCCGGTCGCCTCCGCGTCGTCGAAGAACGGCCGTCCCGTACGGGTGTAGAGCGCACCCGGGACCCCTTCGGGCACCCCGAAGCGCTCCGCGGCCACCGTCTCGTCCCGGCACACCAGCGCCACCGCGCGGGACCCCATGTGCTTCTCCTCGCACACCACTTCCCGTACGCCGTCCGCGCGGTACCCGGCGAAGGCCTCTGCCGGGTGCTCCAGGTAGCCGTCCTCCTGCGACGTCGCGCAGGGCGCCATCGTCGGCGGGAGGTACGGCAGCAGCCGCGGGTCGACCGCGAAGCGGCTCATGACCTCCAGCGCGGCCGCCGCGTTCTCCTCCTTCACGGCGAGCCGGCCCATGGTGCGGGTCTCCACGATCCGGCGGCCGGCCACGTCGTCCAGATCGAGCGGACGGCCGTCCGCACCGCCCGGCGCCTCGGTGGCGAGCGGCTTCGTCGGCTCGTACCAGACGCGTTCGGCCGGTACGTCCACCAGCTCCCGCTCCGGCCAGCGCAGCGCGGTCATCCGGCCGCCGAAGACGCAGCCCGTGTCCAGGCAGATGGTGTTGTTCAGCCAGGTGGCGCGCGGGGTGGGCGTGTGTCCGTAGACGACGGCGGCGCGGCCGCGGTAGTCCTCGGCCCACGGGTAGCGCACCGGCAGGCCGAACTCGTCGGTCTCGCCGGTCGTGTCGCCGTACAGCGCGAAGGACCGCACCCGGCCGGACGTCCGGCCGTGGTACTTCTCCGGCAGCCCGGCGTGGCACACCACCAGTCCGCCTCCGTCGAGTACGTAGTGGCTGACCAGTCCGTGCAGGAACGCCCCCACCTCGTCCCGGAAGGCGGCGTCCTCCTTCTCCAGCTGTTCGATGGTCTCGGCGAGGCCGTGGGTGTGCTGGACCTTGCGGCCCTTGAGGTAGCGGCCGAGCTTGTTCTCGTGGTTGCCCGGTACGCAGAGCGCGTGCCCCGCCGCCACCATGCCCATCACCAGCCGCAGCACCCCGGGGCTGTCCGGTCCACGGTCGACGAGGTCCCCGACGAACACGGCGGTACGGCCCTCGGGGTGCGCCGCGTCCACGGCCCTGCCGAGCCCGTCGCGCACCGGGACGTACCCCAGCCGGCCGAGCAGCGACTCCAGCTCGGAACGGCAGCCGTGGATGTCACCGATGATGTCGAACGGCCCTGTGAGGTGCCGCAGGTCGTTGAACCTGCGCTCCCTGACGACCTCGGCGGCATCAGCCTCCGTCTGGCCTCTGAGGTGGTGCACCTTGCGGAATCCCTCACGCTCCAAGTGGCGCAGGGAACGGCGGAGTTCGCGCTGGTGGCGCTGGATGACGCGGCGCGGCAGCCCGGCCCGGTCGGCACGCGTCGCGTTGCGCTCGGCACACACCTGCTCGGGCACGTCCAGCACGATCGCCACCGGAAGGACGTCATGCTCCCGCGCCAGTTTCACCAGTTGGGTGCGCGCTTCGGACTGCACGTTGGTGGCGTCGACGACCGTCAGCCGCCCGGCCGCCAGCCGCTTCCCGACGATGAAGTGCAGCACGTCGAACGCATCGCCGCTCGCGCTCTGGTCGTTCTCGTCATCGCTGACCAGCCCGCGGCAGAAGTCGGAGGAGATGACCTCCGTCGCCTTGAAGTGCCGGGCCGCGAAGGTCGACTTACCGGACCCCGTCGCTCCGATCAGCACCACCAGTGACAGGTCCGGTACCTCGAGCGCCCGCCGCCCCACGCGCCCCTCGTCTTCCACTTCCACCGCTGCTTCCACACGGTCGACGCCCGTCATACCGCAACCTCCTCCCCACTCACAGAACTGCTTCCGTCTTCACGTCCACCGGCACCGGAGCCGGTACCGGAGCCGACACCATCACCGTCACCGGTACGGCCACTGACGCCGTCACCGATACGGGCACTTGCACCGCGACTGGCACGGGTACTGGCACCGTGACTGGCACGGGTACTGGCACCGTGGCTGGCACTGGCACGGGCACCGCCACCGGTTCCCGTTCCAGCTCCGGTTCCGGTTCCGGTTCCGGCGGCACTCTCGCCCCGGCCCACGGCTCGGCCTGCGCCCTTCCCGCCGCCGGCCTCCTCCGCCCTGCGGAAATGGGCGAGCTGGGTCGGCGGCCCGACCTCGGGGTCGTCCGGCCCCACCGGGCCGAAGTCCACCTCGTAGCCGTGCCGCGCGGCCACCTCCCGCGCCCAGCCCCGGAACTCCTCCCGGGTCCACTCGAAGCGGTGGTCCGCATGCCGTACGTGCCCGGCCGGCAGCGACTCCCAGCGCACGTTGTACTCGACGTTCGGCGTCGTCACCACGACCGTCCTCGGCCGGGCCGCCCCGAACACCGCGTACTCCAGCGCCGGCAACCGCTCCGGGTCGACGTGCTCGACGACCTCGCTCAGCACCGCCGCGTCATACCCCTTCAGCCGCGCGTCGGTGTACGCCAGCGACCCCTGTACGAGCCGTACGCGCGCCGCCTGCCGCTCGGACATCCGGTCCAGCCGCAGCCGGCGCCGCGCCTCATGCAGTGCACGCATCGACACGTCCACACCGACGATCTCGGTGAACTGCGGGTCCTTGAGCAGCGCACCGACCAACTGGCCCTGTCCACAACCGAGATCGAGCACCCGCGCCACCCCGGCCGACCGCAGCACCGCGAGAATCGCCTCCCTCCGCTGTACGGCGAGCGGCACCGGCCGTTCCTCGGTGTCCGCCTCCTCGTCCACCGCGTTGTCGATCTCCTCGGCGGCCACGTCGTCGGACTCGGCCAGCCGCTCCAACTCCAGCCGCGCCATGGCCTCCCGGGTCAGCGCCCAGCGCCGCGCGAGGTAGCGGCCGACGATCACCCGTTGCTCCGGGTGCTCCTCCAGCCAGCCCTCACCGGCCCGCAGGAGCTTGTCGACCTCATCGGGCGCGACCCAGTAGTGCTTGGCGTCGTCCAGCACCGGCAGCAGCACGTACAGATGCCGCAGCGCCTCGGCGAGCGTGCACTCCCCTTCCAGTACGAGCCGTACGTAGCGGGAGTCACCCCACTCCGGGAACGTCTCGTCCAGCGGCACCGCCTCGGCCAGCACCTGCCACCCCAGCGGCTGGAACAGCTTGCGCACCAGCTCCGCACCGCCCCGGGCCTGCAGCACGGGTACCTCGATGCGCAGCGGCATCGCCCGCGCCACCAGCTCCGGCCGCGCCGCACACTGCCCCTTCATCGCGCTGGAGAAGACGCTCCGCAACGCCACCGCCAGCAGCGAGGAGGCCGCATACGGGCGGTCGTTCACGTACTGCCCGAGCGCCGAGTCCGGAGCGCCGCCACGGCCCTTGCCACGGCTCCGGCGAACCAGGGCAATGGGGTCGACCTCCAGCAGCAGCGCCGCGGTGCACCGTTCGGTATCCGCCTCCGGATACAGGACATGCGCGGTGCCGTGCGCCGTCGAGAACTGCTGAGCCTTGTCGGGATGCTTGTGCAGCAGGAATCCGAGGTCGGTCGCAGGACGGTCGGCGCTGCCGGTGGTGGTTATCGTCAGGAACACCCGTCCGAGTATTACGGCACCGCGCCCCGATCCCCACCAGTTTTTCCGGCAGCCCCGCTCCCTCGCACAACCCCAGCCCGGGCTGAAGCAACGCAGTCGGTTCGACTCGGCGCCAACCCTCCTGCCCGACTCAGCCCAGCTGCGACTGCACCTGGTCCGAGATCAGCTGCAGGTGGTCCAGGTCATCGAGGTCCAGGATCTGCAGGTAGACACGGGAGGTGCCGATGGCGGCATAGCGCCCGATCTTGTCGACGACCTCCGCGGGGGAGCCCGCGAGGCCGTTGGCCTTCAGTTCGTCCACATCCCGCCCGATGGCCGCGGCCCGCCGCGCCACCTCCGCATCGTCCTTGCCGACGCAGGCCACCAGGGCGTTGGAGTACACCAGCTCATCGCCCTTCCTCCCGGCGGCTTCGGCGGCCGCCCGCACCCGTCCGAACTGGCGCTCACTGTCTTCGAGCGAGGCGAAGGGAATGTTGAACTCATCGGCGTACTGCGCGGCCAGCCGCGGCGTACGGGTCGCACCGTGCCCACCGATCAGCACCGGCACCTTGGCCTGCGCGGGCTTGGGCAGCGCGGGCGACTTCTCCAGCTGGTAGTAGGTCCCGTCGTAGGTGAACTCCTTTCCTGTCTCGGTGGCCCACAGGCCCGTGATGATCGCCAGCTGCTCCTCCAGCCGCGCGAACTTCTCCTTGGGGAACGGGATGCCGTACGCCTTGTGCTCCTCCTCGAACCACCCAGCGCCGAGGCCGAGTTCCACCCGGCCGCCCGACATCTGGTCGACCTGCGCCACCTGAATGGCCAGCACACCCGGCAACCGGAAGGTGCCCGCCGTCATGAGGGTGCCGAGCCGGATCCGCTTCGTCTCACGAGCCAGGCCCGCCAGGGTGATCCAGGCGTCCGTCGGACCGGGCAGCCCGTCGACGTTGCCCATGCTCAGGTAATGATCGGAACGGAAGAACGCGTCGAAGCCGAGGTCCTCCGTGGCCTTGGCGACCTTCAGGAGCGTGTCGTAGGAAGCCCCCTGCTGGGGCTCGGTGAAGATTCGTAGGTCCATACCTCCATCCTGCACTTCCTGCGGCGGACCAACCGCGGCAGTGCGTCGTTGCATGGCCTTGCTTCAGGTCGGATCGGACCCGCCCGGTCCCGGCCAGACCCTGCTCATTCATCGCTGGAGCACGGTCCACTTGGCGAGCTTGGCGGCCTTGCCCAGGCCGTGGCAGCGCCAGTCGAACCGCAGCGCCGGCTGCCCGACCGCGGCGGGACGGTCGATCGACACACCTCGGGCAAACCTCGGCTACCGCAAGGGCCGGTGATGATCGGCGGATTCAGGCCCGTCGGGGGCGGCCCTGCCCATGAGCGGGCTTCAAGGGGCACGAAAGCGACGGGCGACGGGCGACGGGCGACGGACTATGAACGGCGGGCCAGTCCTGTGCCGGTGGACGACTGGCGGCTGGCGACGGGCGGCCGGCGGAGTCTGGTGAGGGCGGGCGAGGGCGAGAGGTCAGGGGCAGGGGTGCTGGGCACAGCCAGGCGCGCTGGGCAGTGGCGAGTGCGCTGGGCGGTGGCAGGTGCGCCGGCAGCGGTGGCTGAGCCGGTCGGTAGCTGTGCCGGCCGGCGGCAGGCCGGTCTCGGGCCAGCAGGTCGGGTGATCAGCGGCAGGCGAAGTAGCCGGCGCGCAGGGTGCGCAGGACATCCCCTTGGCAGGAGTGGCGGCGCTGCCTGTGACTGCTGCCGCTGTCGTCAGGGCTACTGCCGTCCTCAGAGCTACTGCCGTCCTCGGGCTTCTCCTGCGGTTGTTCTCAGGCAGGGTTCCGGTCACGCACCTCCAGTTTCTCCAGTATTCCGGTCACGCGGTCTCTCGATTCGTCGAGCGTGTCCATCGCCTCCACGCAGGTCCAGTACGTTCCTTCCTCCTCTGCGAGCAGCACCACTCCGACCAGTGCTTCGCATACCTCGCGCAGCAGTCGGCACAGCCCCGTCAAGGCGGCCCTGACATCCCGGACTTCGGAGAGCTGTCCCGCCCGCAGTCCGCCTCCGGTCGGCGTCGAGCACGGCAGTCCCCCGCTGAACCGCCCGCTCGCATCGCCCAGCCCTTGGGCCCGGGACCGCACCTCGTACGGCCCGAATATCGCGAGATGGCTGCCTATCGCTTCCGCCAAGGCCTGCGCCTGCCACGCCTCGACGATCACGTCCTGCACCGTGGTCGACTCCGCCAGGCCGCGCCGGCTGGCCGCGATGATCCGCACCGCGTCCATCCTCTCCCCTCCTTCCTTCTTCCTTCGCATGCACCCCGCACTCTTTTCACTACCCAGAGTGAGGGTCAACAGCCAAAAAAGCCAGGGGAATTCGCAAATCTGTGGACAACCAAGACGCTGTGGATAGATCCATAACTCCGGAGAGTGACGAGAGTCCGATATGTGCGCGCCCCGACCCCCTCGCGCCACAGCGCCCCCACCCGTCACACGATCGACTCGGGGCACCAGAAAAACCGACAATGACCGGAAAATTCGGCATCAGGGCGGCGACCCCGCTCCCGGATCCGCCGCCCCTCCCGCCTGCTACTCCTCGCCCTCCCGCGGCCGGTCCGGCGGGGCCTGCCGGACCGCCGGGAAGCGCGTTTCATTGCGTTCGATCTTCGCGGCCAGCGCCGCCAAGGCATCGATCCCCAGCGCCTCGCAGAACTGCAGCAGATACGCCAGCACATCCGCGACCTCGTCCTCGACCCGGCCGGCCACCCGCGGATCGGACATCACCTTCGCCGATTCCTCCGGGGTCAACCACTGGAAGATCTCGACGAGTTCCGCGGCCTCGACGCTCAGCGCCGCGGCCAGGTTCTTGGGGGTGTGGTACTGCTGCCAGTCCCGCGCGGCCGCGAATTCGGCCAGTCGTCGCTGCAGCGCATGAAGATCCTCGCTCATGCTCCTAGGTGTAGCACCTGTACGCCGGGCAGTCCGTCGGCGACCGAGGGGTCCCGTACCGTGCCCAGGAGCCGGACGTGCCCGCGTTCCGCCATGCGCACGGCCAGCGAGACCAGCTCGCGCGCCTGCCTGCGGTCCATGCAGCGGTCCATTCCGTCGGCCATGACGGTCATCTGCTGTTGTGCCGAGGGGATCTCCCCGGCCGGATCCATGGCCAGTACGCCCGGCCCGGTCAGCAGCACCAGCGCCAGGGCGACAAACCGCAGCTCACCGTCGCCGAGCTGCTCGATCGGCATCTCACCGAGGCTGCCCCGGTCGACCACGGCCTGCAGCCGCCGTTCCTCCGCCGCTGCCTCCTGCACCGCCCGCTGAGCACCGGAAGCGCTGCGTCCGCCGCCGGCCGGTGCCGACGGCGCCGCCGGCGAAGGAACGGCGGCCGCCCCCTCCCCCGTCCGATCCGGCTTTCTCGGGACGGCACGCAGTCCGTCGACCGGGCCGGCGCACGCCTCCCGTACTGCCGCGACCAGCACCGCGTGCCGCCGTGTGCACTCCTTGCTCGTCCGCTCCAATACGGCGGGCAGGTTGTCGCAGGAGGTCCGCAGCCGCCCCTCGTCGTGCGCTTCCTCGGCGTCGCGGCCCCAGCGCCCGGCCTCGCCGCCGTCCCCGCTCCCCTTGCGGGTCCGCGTGCCCCAGCTTCCGGCGGTCGTCGTGGTCGCCGCCCCTTTTCCCGCGGCCTTCCCCGTGCCTGCCTTCTTGGCCCGGGCCCGCGTTCCGCCCGCACCTACGGCGCCGGCCGCGGTGACCCCCCTCGCGCCCCGCATGACCTCCGGCCGGGGATCGCAGACGAATGCCGAGCGCAGCGCGACCACGACCTGCTCGGCGGCGGCCAGGACGAGCCGCTGGCCCTCCGTCTTACCGGCGACGCGCAACGGCAGCAGTGACGTGCCGAGACGGTCGTCGGGCAGCGGGGCGCGGGTGACCGGGACCGCACCCGCGGTGTGCCAGGCCGCCTGGACCGCGGGACGCGCCGGGTCGGTGAGGGCGGTGGTCAGCAGGGTTTCGCCGCCGCCGGTCAACCGCTCGCCGACGATGCGGAGTTCGGGCTCGGCCTGTACGGCGAGATCGAGGTCGACGGGGCCGGCCGGCCCGTCGACCGTGCAGCCGATGCGGAAGCCCCGTCTCCCCTGTTCGTCGGGGCGCGACCCCGCCGGCACGCACGCCGATGCGCTGCCCGCGACGTCCCGTACTGCCCGGGCCAGGGACTCCCCGCTTCCCAGGCGGGCGAGGATCTCGTACGCCTGCAGCGCACTGGATTTGCCGCTTCCGCTCTCGCCGCTCAACAGGGTCAGCGGGCCGAGCGGCAGGTTGATGCCGCGATGGGTCTTGAAGGCGGACAGCCGTAACTCGGTGACGGCCGGTCGCACACTGCCGGTATCCATAGGGGGACGCTATGCAGTGGCGCGACCGGAGAACCGTTCCGCCCGACCGCCCTTCCTACGAACGGGGGATGGCCCCCGTCACCGCCTCTGCGACCTCGGTGCCGACCGGCGCCAGAAGGAAGACGTTGGTGTCCACGCGGTGCATACCGCTGCCGAGTCCGAAGACGACACCACTGGAGAAGTCCAGGATGCGTTTGGCGACATCGGTGTCGGCGCTGCTGAGGTCCAGCAGGACCGGGATCTGCGCCATCAGGTACTCGGCGACCTCACGGGCGTCCGCGAAGGTCTGGACGCGAATGACCATGAACCGCCGCTGCTCCGCGGCCGGTTCGTCCTCGGGGAGGGCGCGGTGGTCGGGCCAGGAGGGCCATTCACTGCTGCCACGGAGCGGGACGACCTCGGCGAGCCCTTCCCACTGTTCGTCGGTGGCATCGGGGCCGTTCACCGAATCACCTCACCCGGAGGAGCAATGACTGTCTGCGGTATCTGCATCGCGCAATTCTAGGGATAAACATACAAAGCTCGCCGGACGCGACACACGCCGCGCCACGTCCCGTTCCATCCTGCACCATGGCCCCTGACCTGTGTTGACATCTGCGGCAGATATCCTGCGTCGAGATTCTGTGTGCCCGTTCATCCCCTCTTGTGACGGAGGTCGGTTCTGTCGTGAGCTCTGAACCTCCCGGCCGTCGGCCGCGTGGCCTGCGTGGCCTGCGCAAAACCGCGAAGAAGCGGACCGCCGGGCCCCCGCCCGCCGAAGACGCAGACGGTTCCAACCCGCAGAAGCCACCCGCCGAGAATGCCAGCAGCGTCATCACCGCCGCCCTGTATCGCGACGGACATCGCGTCAGCACCCACGACACACTTGCCGACGCGTTCCGGCAGCAGCGCGCCACTACGGACACCCTGGCCTGGATCGGGCTGCACCGCCCCACCCCCTCCGAACTGGTCACACTGGCTTCGGAGTTCGACCTCCATCCGCTTGCCGTGGAAGACGCCCTGGAGGCTCACCAGCGGCCCAAACTGGAACGCTACGGCGGCACCCTGTTCGTCGTGCTGCGCGCCGCGCGCTATCTGGACGACGCCGAAGAGGTCGACTTCGGCGAGCTGCACCTCTTCGTCGGGCGGGACTTCGTCATCACCGTGCGGCATGGGGGCGCACCGGACCTCACGGCCGTGCGCCGCCGCATGGAGGACGCCCCGGAGCTGCTCAAGCGCGGCCCGGAGGCGGTGCTCTACGCGATCCTGGACGCGGTCGTCGACGGCTACGAGCCGGTCGTCGCCGGGGTGCAGACCGACATCGACGAAATCGAGACCGAGGTGTTCGGCGGCGATCCGCGGGTCTCCCGCCGCATTTACGAACTCTCCCGGGAGGTCGTGGAGTTCCAGCGCGCGACCCGTCCGCTGAACGGCATCCTGGAGAGCCTGACCGCGGGCTTCGAGAAGTACGCGATCGACGAGGAGCTACGGCGCTATCTGCGTGACGTGGCGGACCACGTGCTGCACACGACGGAGCGGGTGGACGGCTTCCGGCAGGCGCTCCAGGACATCCTCACCGTCAACGCCACCTTGGTGAACCAGCAGCAGAACGCCGAGATGCGGGCCCTGGCCGAGGCCGGTTTCGAACAGAACGAGGAGGTCAAGAAGATCTCGTCGTGGGCGGCGATCCTGTTCGCGCCGACGCTGGTCGGGACGATCTACGGCATGAACTTCCAGAACATGCCGGAGCTGCACTGGTCGTTCGGTTATCCCTTCGCCATCGGGCTGATGGTGGTGGTGTGCGTGAGTCTGTACTTCATTTTCAAGCGGCGGGACTGGCTCTGAGACGTGCCGCGGGCCCGGCCCACCGTCGCGGTGCCGGCCGCGAGTCGGCTGCGCGGCGGGCGTTGTCAGTGGTGCCTCGTACCTTGGGAACATGACTGAGCAGACATGGACGGGGGTCCGCGAGCGGGTGCTGCGGCTGCGCTCGGCACCGGGTGCGGCGCAGGTATTCGGGTACCACGGCCATGGATTCGCCCTGGCCGACCCGCTCACGGCGGACGAACTGGCGGACGTTGAGCGCTGGTTGGGAGTGCCTCTGCCCGATGCGTACCGGGAGTTCCTGCGAGAGGTGGGCGCGGGCGGGGCGGGCCCGGCCTACGGCGTCTTTTCCCTACGCAGGGCGGCGGACGGCGGTTGGGAGTGGGTGGGCGACGGGGGCAATCTGACGACCCCCGCCCGTTTGACCGAGCCGTTTCCCCTGGCCGGTCCCGATGCCGAGCTGCTCGACGCGTTGGAGGCGGAGCGGCCCGACGAGGCCGACTTCCAGAGCGCGGAGGAGTACGAAGAGGCGGAAGAGGCCTGGTGGGACCGGTGGGAGACACTGATGTGGTCCGACGACCGCACCGTCGGGGCGATATGCCTGTGCCACATCGGGTGTGCCGAGCGCCGTTGGTTGGTGGTGAGCGGGCCTGAGCAGGGCCGGATATGGGCGGACGCCCGCTGCGACGGCGTCGACATGCAGCCCCTGCGCCTGGGTTCGGGCGAGGGCACGCCGGCCACGTTCCGGAGTTGGTACCTGGAGTGGCTGGAGCAGGCCGAGCGTACGGCGGCGGACGCCGCGCGTACGGCTGAGAGGGCGGCGACGGACGGGGCTGCGATGGCCGGATGAGCGGCGGCCAGCCGGCGGGGCAGGACCGGCGGGACACGGTGCGCGCACGGATGCCGGGGCCGGCGCCGGACGTCGGCCCACATGACCGGCGGAACACGGTGTACGCCCGGGTGCCCGGAGCGGGACACGGGCCCGCATGACCGGCGGGCCTCATGGCAGCGAGGTGGTCAGCGGGCCAAGCGGCCCAGGAGGGAGGAGGCAGCGGCGATGCCGGCTACGGCGGCCGCGACGAGTACGGCGTAGTCCAGGGCGAGATGGGCGTGGGTGCCGAGGAGGAGGCCGCGCAGGGCATCGACCTGATAGCTCAACGGATTCATCTTGCTGACCGTCTGGAGCCAGCCAGGCATGATCGCCACCGGGTACAGCGCATTGGAGGCGAAGAAGAGCGGCATGGTGATGGCCTGGCCGATACCCATCAGGCGGTCGCGGGTGAGCACGATGCCGGCGATGGTCATCGACAGGCACGAGAAGAAGGCCGAGCCGAGCACCACCGCCACGACCACACCGAGGAGCCGTAGCGGGTTCCAGGTCATGGCCACACCCAGCAGTGCGGCGATGACGATCACCACGACGGCCTGGACCAGCGCTTTCACCCCGGCGGCAAACGCCTTGCCGGCGATCAGGGCGGCGCGTGGGGTCGGGGTGACCAGCAGCTTGGTGAGGATGCCGGCGTCCCGCTCCCAGATGATCATGATGCCGTAGAAGATCGCGATGAACATGGCCGACTGAGCGATGATGCCGGGCGCGAGATAGTCGATGTAGGGGGTGCCGCCGGTGGGGATCGCCTTGATGCGGGTGAAGGTCTCACCGAAGACGAGGAGCCAGAGGGCGGGCTGGACGGCGCGGGTGTACAGCTCGGTCCGGTCGTGCCGCAGCTTCTGCAGTTCGACCACGCACATCGCGAGGACCCGGGCGGGCAGCACCCGCCATCCGGTACGGGCGCGCGGCGGGGCGAGCAGCAGGTCCAGCTGCCCGGGGCCGGGACGGACGTCAGCCGACGCGGTGGGCGGTGCGGCGGGTGCTTCGGACATCGCGGAAGTCTCCTGACTGCTCGTCGAGGCCGCTGCCGGCGACGTCCCGGAAGACGTCCTCCAGCGTCGGCGCGGCATCGGACGAGCGCGACGGGGCCGCTGAGGGGGGCGGGGAGGAGGAGAGCGGTGAAGCGGAGAAGTGGGGGTGTGAGGTCGAGACCGGGTACGGGTGGGCCGATGTGCCCGTCGTGGCCGGGGCGGGGGCTGCCCGGCGGCGGGTGCGGAGGGCGGACTTGAGGTCGTCCGGTGTGCCGAGGGCGCGGATCCGGCCGTGGTGCATCAGAGCGACACGGTCGCAGTACTGGTCGGCCTCGTCCATGTAGTGGGTGGTCACGAGGACGGTCATGCCGGTGGCGTCCCGCACCGCGTTGATGTGGTCCCAGACGCTGGTACGGGCGATCGGGTCGAGGCCGATCGTCGGCTCGTCGAGCATCAGCAGACGGGGCGCGCTGACCAGTGCCTGGGCGAGTTCGAGGCGGCGGATCATGCCGCCCGAGTACGTCTTGGCGAGGCGGCCGGCCGCCTCGGTGAGACCGACCGCCGCCAGTGCCTGGTCGACGCGTGCGGCGCGTTCGCGGCGGGAGACATCGAAGACCCGGGCGAAGAGTGTGACGTTCTCCCGGCCGGTCAGGCCGGCGTCGGCGGACAGCTGCTGGGGAACGTACCCGAGCAGCCGGCGGACCGCCATCCGCTCCTTGGCCGCGTCGTGCCCGAATACCCGCACCATGCCGGCCGGGACGGGCAGGAGGGTGGTGATGCAGCGGATCGCGGTGGTCTTCCCCGCGCCGTTGGGCCCGAGCAGGCCGAAGACCTCGCCGGCACGTACGGAGAGGTCGACCCCGTCGACGGCCCGGGTCTCGCCGAAGGCGTAGCGCAGGCCGCGGCAGAGCACGGCGTCGGACGCGTTCGGGGCGGGTGCGGGGCCCGGCGCACCGGTGCGTGGTGCACCGCCGAGGGTCGCGTCGGTGGTCTCCGCGCAGATCTCCTCGGGGCTCTCGTCGGGAGTCATCAGCCCTCCGCCTCCTCGTGCAGGTTGTGGGCGAGTCTGCGCAGTGCCGGGAGGGCCGCGGCCAGGGCGGCCTGGTCGGCGTCGGACAGCTGGGCCACCTGTTGGCGGACGAGGGCGCTGCGGCGGACTTCCCAGTCATGGAGCCGTGCGCAGGCGGCCGGGGTGGGGAACAGCAGGGCCGAGCGGCGGTCGTTCGGCGCGGTCTCGCGGCGTAGGTATCCGGTCCGGCTGAGCCGGTTGACGAGGGTGGAGACGGAGTTGCCGGCGAGATAGAGCTCCTTCGCGGCGGCCGAGACGCGGATGCCGGGGCGGGCCACGACCAGACGCAGGAGTTCCACCTCGCCGCCGCGCAACGGGGGCGCGGTGAGGCCGGCCCGCAGGCGGCGCCGGATCAGCCGTTGGACACCGGCCAGGACGTCGGCGAGCGAATCGGGGAACTCCCCCATGGCCATGTCCCAATTTTAGCTCTGAGTGCGAGCTAGCGGAGGTGCCGCGTGGCCGGGCTGCGGCGTTTTACCCCCGGCCGGAGGACCCCGCCCCGGGGCTGCCCCGGGGCGGAGCGCCCCGCTGCCGTTCAGCCGGACTCCGGGGACGGGAGCGGGGACGGGGGCGGAGGCGGGGTCGGGGCGCCTGCGGGCGGGGCGATCTTTCCGTAGGTGCGGGACACCGCTGCCGCCGGGTCCGTGCCGGACGGCTCCGGGGAGGTCCGCCCGGATGACGCGTCGGGCGGCAGGGCGGCGTCACGAGCGGCGCCCGGGTCCCAGCCGGTCTCCACGACTCGCTTCTGGAAGAGGATCGCGGCCCCCAGCAGCACACCGCCGATCACCAGCATCAGCACGACGCCCCCGGTGGCGCCCGCTTTGGCCGCATTGCCGATCAAGGTGCCGAACCACCCGAAGTCGGCGTCGCCGAAGGTCGTGTTCTCCTTGCCGAACGCCCCCAGCACCTTGAGCAGCAGCGCCGGCAGGAAGGTGATCAGGAGGCCGTTGAGGAAGGCGCCCACGACCGCCCCGCGCCGCCCACCGGTGGCGTTGCCGTAGACGCCGGCCGCGCCGCCCGTGAAGAAGTGCGGTACGAGTCCCGGCAGAACCAGTGCGAGGCCGAACGCCGGGTGGAACGCCCAGGTGAGCACGCCGAGGCCGACCAGGCCGCCGACGAAGCTGGCGAGGAAGCCGATGAGCACGGCGTTCTGCGCGTACGGGAAGACGATGGGTGCGTCCAGCGCCGGCACCGCGCCGGGCACGAGCCGGCCCGCGATGCCCTGGAAGGCGGGGACCAGCTCGGCCAGGATCGTGCGCACCCCGAAGAGGATCACCGCGACCGCGATACCGAACTGCAGGCCCTGCATGACGGAGTGCATGACGTAGTTGCCGAGGTCGGCGGCCGGGCTCCCGCCGCCGGCCGCGAACGCCTTGAAGGCCGTGGCCCGGCCCGCCTTGGCCAGGTAGACCAGCGACATGATGACGTAGATCAGCACCATGGACAGCGCGGTGGCCACCATGGAGTCGCGCAGGAAGCGCAGGCCCTCGGGGAGCTTCATGTCCTCGGTGCTGCGGCTGCGCTTGCCGACGAGCTGGCCGGCAGCGCCGGAGAGGACGTAACCGGCGGTGCCGAAGTGGCCGATGGCGATGCTGTTGTTACCGGTGACCCGCTTGGTCCAGGGATGGGCGAAGGCCGGCAGCGCTACCAGGAGGATGCCGAGCAGCAGCCCTCCTACGAGGACCACGAGCACCGAGGTCTGGCCGGAGGTGGCCAGGACCATGGTCAGCAGCGTGGCCATGAAGAGGATGTGGTGGCCGGTCAGGAAGACGTAGCGCAGCGGCGTGAAGCGGGCCAGGAGGAGGGCGACGGCGAAGCCGAGGATCATCAGCCAGGCGACCCGGGCGCCGAACTTCGCCTGGGCGATGCCGACGATCGCCTCGTTGGTGGGGATCACGCCGTGCGCGCCGGTCGCGCCCTGGATCATGCCGCCCAGTGGAGCGAGCGCGCTGACGACCAGACCGGCACCCGCGCCGATCAGCAGGAAGCCCAGCGTGGCCTTGATGGCGCCGCCGACGATCTGCCCGGCGGACTTCTTGAGCGCGATGAGACCCGCGGCGGTGATCAGGCCGATGAGGTACGCGGGTTGGCTGAGGATCTCGTTCACGAGGAACGTGGCGAGGGATATGAGCCTGTGCATGGTCCGGTCCGTCCTCCTGAGGCTGGCTGGGGTGGAGGGGGTGAGAGGGGGTGGCGGTGGGGTGGTGGGGTGGGAGGGGGTTGGAGGGGATGAAGGTGGGGGTGGGGTCCTCAGCCGTGTGCGGGGAGAGCGGGCGGCTCCGGGGCGGGCGGATCAGGACGGCTCAGACAAGGGCGGATCGGCGCAGCTCCACGAAGAGCGGGTCGGGTCGGCTCCGGGAAGGGCGGATCGGGGCGGCTCAGACGTCGTACGTATCGCGGAGTACCCGGTCGACCTCGGGGCCGCTGGTGAAGTCCTCGACGACCCTGACCGGTACGCCGACATCGCCCAGCGTCCTGGCGATTTCCCGGGAGGTGAGGATCGCCACGGCCTCCGACGCCTTGCCCCGGGCCGAAATGGTGTCGGTTGCCTCGACCGTCACATGCCGGGTCCATCCCCAGCGGTCGAGCACCTGCTCCAGGGTGTTCTTGAGGAAGAGACTGGTGCCGACGCCATTGCCGCATACGGTGAGGATCTTGTGGACGGACGGGCCGCGGGAAGGCTGTTCGCCTCGCTTCTCCGGTACCGCTCCCTTACCCGGTGTCTCCGGGAGGGCGGCTGATTCCGCCAGCACCGTATGCAGCGCCTCTGGATCGGCCGCGTCCTGGAGGGCTTGTGCCGTTGCCGGGTCGGCCAGGAGCTTCGCGAGGGCGGCCAGCGCTGCCGTGTGCGCGTCGGCGTCCTGAGCGGCGAGGCCCACGACCAACGTCACCGGATCGTTCGTCTCATGCCCGAACTCCACCGGCCGGGACAGCCGGACCCAGGAAAGTCCGGTTCTGAGGACGGCGGGTGAGGGGCGGGCGTGGGCGAAGGCGAAGCCGGGGGCGAGGACGATGTAGGGACCGTTCTCCTCGACGTTACGGATCATCTCGGCGGTGTACGCGTCGGTCGTGGCCCCCGTCTCCACCAGCAATCCGCCGACCGTCCGGATCGCTTCCTGCCAGTCCGCCGCCTGAACGTCCAGGCGCACAGCGGCAAGGGGGAGAAGATCACTCAGCGCTGCCATGGCAGCGGACTCTACCTACGCACCGGTGGCTGCGCACGGGTGCGGAAGCAGAAATTCCGGCGTGCGACGAAGTTATCCACAGCCTGGACGAGCAACCTTGACAGCCAACTCGGGCCGGAGAAGCCTTAGTTCTGGATCCAGTTCTTTTCGGCAGTTGGTGGAAGTACGGGTGATCCGGGGGTCCAGGAGACTCGAGGGATTTACGGGGCCTGAGGGACTTGCAGGAGTTGCAGGAGTTGCAGGACTTGAGGGAAGGAAGGCGAAAGCAGGGGGTTCTGGGGTTCTGGGTCTCTTGGGGCGCTGGGCCTCTGGGGCGATGGGGGCAGACGAGGGGATTCCAGAGTTCCTGAGTCCGAGGGTTGCGGGGTCTGAGGGTTCTGACGGCTCTCCGGAGTTCCATCAGACACCGAGCAATGCGGCAATACGGCACTTCAGCAATACAGCAGGATGCAAGCGGAATTGGGGGCCCGGTACCGGGAAACCGGGGGAATCAGGGGGATCAGGGGGATCATGAACAGATACATGTGGGTGCGGCGTACGCCGTCTCTGCGGGGCGGGTCGGGGGCACGGGCGCGGATGCGCCGCGGGGTCGCGCTCGGGGCGGCGGTGCTCGCTCTCTCGCTCCCGCTGTCGGCCTGTTCGTCGGGCGAAGGAAGCGAGGCCGGTGGATCGAGTGGGGTGAGCGGGTCCAGTGGTGCGTCGACGGCCGATGCGGCGTCGTCGCCCAACTCCTCCCCCACTCCGAGCGTCGACCCGGACTCCTACCGTCACGCCCTCACCAACGCCCTGGGCCCCCTCAACGGCGCCCTTCGCGCGGTCGACCGGGCGCAAGAAGGAGGATCGCTGAACCGGGCGCTGGACTCGGCGGCCAGCAAGGCCGAGGCGGCCGCGGACGCCCTGGAGACCGCCCGGACACCGGAGAACGCCAAGGCGGGCAACACCCAATTCGCCACCTCGCTGCGGGCCTTGGGACAGGACCTCAGAAGCGCACACGGGAGTGGCGGTCGGTGTGCCGACTCGCCGCGCGTGACGCTCAGTACGGCGGAGAGCCCGAAGAGCGTGAAAGAGGCGGGCCACGCGCTCACGAGCCTGGGGTACGACGCCACGCTGCGGCTGCCACGTACGGAAAAGGCGCAACACCGGCGGCTGGCCAATGGCGCGCTCATACGTGACAGCAGCCGGGGCGGGCTGGGCCGGCTGACGGTGAGGAACGGTACGAGCAGCGATGCCGTGGTGACGTTGACCCGAGGTACGCGGACGGCCTTCTCCGTCTACATACGTAAGGGATCCGACACCACCATACGCAGCGTCAACAGCGGTTCGTACACGGTGTACTTCACCACTGGAGAGGACTGGAACAGCCGGAAGAGTTCCTTCACCCGGGAGTGCAGCTTCGAGAAGTTCGACGACAAGGCGAATTTCCGGACCGTCCAGGTTTCCGGTGGGACGCAGTACACGGTGCTGACGTTCACCTTGAACAAGGTGATTGGCGGCAATGCGACCACGAGCGAGGTTGCGCCGGGCGAGTTCCCGTCGTAAGTAAGGGTTCGTTGGGCGGCGGGCAAGAGCGGAAGGTGGGTGTCGGGCGGCCGTTGGACTGCGGCGGTGGCTGGGTATTGTGCGCCGGGTGGGCGACAGCAGCTTGTGGACTATGGCAATCGCGGCGGTAACCGGCGGCACGGCGGTGTTGGCCAGTTGGGTCACCAGCCGGGGCAGCGCGCAGGCGGCGCGCATCCAGGCGGAGATCGCCGCTCGCTCGCAACGCGCCGAGCGACTGCGTGAGAGCCGGCGCACCGCGTACCTGGAGCTGATCGAACAGACCCACCGCATGGGCGAGTTGTACTGGGAGATCTCGGCGACACTGCGGCTGCCCGGCTCGGACGACCGCACGGCGACGCTGACTGAGCTGCATGACAGGGAGGTGGCCGAGTACGCCAAGATCCGTCGCTGCACGCGTGTCGTCGAGCTGGAGGGCCCGCCGTCGGCCGCAGCCGCGGCGCTGTCGCTCCAGAAGGCGACGGGCCCGTTCTACGCGGCCGTCAAGCAGGAGCTGGCCGGTGAGGGCGACGGCCGTGAGGCGTTCGACGTCGCCTACCGCCCGTTCTGGGCGGCCCTGGAGACGTTCGTGGACGCGGCCCGTGACGCGCACCAGAGGGCGGAGGCTTCGGGAGCAGATGCTTAGGGGCGGAAGCGGAAGCGGACGACGGACACGGACGCGGACGTCCGGGGCCATGGAGCACGCGGTCTGCCCCATAGGCTTGCCGCCCCCGCCCCGTAGGGCTCCCCACCCGCCCCCAGTAGGGCTCGCCGCCCCGCCGTCGTGAGGCTCGCCGACCTGCCTCGGGGCTCGTCACCCCACTCCGTAGAGTCCGCCGTCACCCTGCCCCGTAGGCCCGTGACCCCACCTCCGGGGACTGCCCGCACCCCATGGGCGCGGCGCGGCATGTGCCGTGACCTTTGTGGTCACCAGACCGGGCGGAGGGGTGGGAGGGGGGCGTTGGGGTGCAAGGCGCGGATGAGGTGGGCCAGTTCGGTGCGTAGCGGGGCGAGGTCTTGTTGGTCGGTGCCGCGGGCGGCTTCGGCTTCTACGTCGTGCAGGATGCGGCCGGCCACTGCCAGGTGCTGGTGTGCCGCGTCGGTGAGGACGACCAGTTTGCGGCGGCCGCCGGCCGGGTGAGGTTGCCGGCGTACGTAGCCGCGCTTTTCCAGGTCGTCGACGATCTGGCCGGCGGCCTGTTTGGTGACGCCCAGCCGTTCGGCGAGTTCACTGCTGGTGGCGCCGTGGCCGCGCAGCACCTGGAAGGCCATGCCGTGGACGGGGCGGAGGTCCGGATAGCCGGCCTCGGCCACGCGGCCGGTGAATTCTCCGAGCAGGAGCTGGAAGGCCATGCCGAGGAGGAAGGTCAGCTCGACGTTGGGCAGTTGGTCGTTGGGGGGCGGTGTGGGCTCGGTACCGGGGACGTTGTTGCCGGACGTCTCCGTACCGGAGTTGGCGTTGGTGGGTTCCTGGTTGCGGGGCACGGGGGCATGGTGACACAGGTGAGTCAAGCTGCTTTACTTGCCCCTCGAGAGAGTGAGTAAAGTGGCTTTACTTGCCGCTCGTTGCTCTGAGGTGTCGTGGGTTTTGAGGGGATGTTATGGACGTGAACTTGTTTGCGCGTGTGGTTACACCGTCGACCGAGGACGTCATCGCCACGCCCGCCGCCGTCATGACCGGGCTTGCCGCGCCGAGTCGGGGCAGTGCCGAACTGAGCACCTGGCAGGTGCGGATGGAGCCCGGGAGCGCCGGACCCGAGCATGTGATCGACCGGGAACAGGTGTGGATGCTGACCGCCGGATCGATCGAGGTGACGACCGGCGGGCGCACCGAGACGGTGACTGCGGGGCAGACCGTGGTGGTTCCCGCCGGCGTGGTGCGGCAGTTCCGTACGGGCGGGGAGCCGGCGGAGGCTCTGGTGGCCATGTCCGCCTCGGGGCGGGCTTCCGTGCCGGGAGGTAGGGAGAGCCGGCCGTTGCCGTGGGCGGAGTGATCCGGGTGGCGGGAGACGGCGGGAGACACCCACACCGGAACGCGCCTGGGCACTCCCGGACACGCCCCGGCGCGGGCCCGCCCCGCCCTGGCGCGCCCAGGCCCCGGGCGAGCCTGAACCCGCCCACGCGGCCCATGCGTTGGCGCGGGAAACGCCTTGGCAACCTGCGCACACCTGGGCAGCGCGCCTGCGCGCACTGGGCGCCCCGGACCCCGTAACCAACGTCCGCTCGCGACAGGCCTACGTGCGGATGCCGGGATGCACGGATGCTGGGATGCGCGGATACGCGGATACGCGGATACGCGGATATGCGGATATGCGGATATGCGGATATGCGGATATGCGGACGTGCGGACGTGATGGGCGACTTCGCGGTGTCATGTGCGGGCGGTGCTGGGCGGTGCCGGGCGGTCGTACGTAGGGCGGGTGCCGCGGCCGTCGAGGAGGGGGCGGGCGGGGTTCCAGGTGTCGCCGCGGCGGCGGGCCGCCAGGCCGGAGAGGGCCTCCAGGACGATGCGGTTGCCGAGGTAGGCCGTGATGTCGGCATGGTCGTAGGGCGGGGAGACCTCGACCACGTCCATGCCGGCCAGCGGGAGTTCGAGGGCCAGGCGGCGTACCGCGTCCAGGAGTTGGCGGGAGGTGAGGCCGCCCGGCTCGGGGGTTCCGGTGCCGGGGGCCATGCCGGGGTCGACGACATCGACGTCGACGGAGAGGAAGACCGCGTCGCAATCGTCCAGGGCGAGAGCCATCGCCTCCTCCAGGCAGGCGTCGAGGCCGCGGGCGGTGATCTCGCTCATCTCGTACGAGCGCATGTGCTGGTCGGCCATCCAGTCGAGCGTTTCCGGGCCGGGCCAGTAGCCGCGCAGGCCGATCTGGAGGAAGCGGTCGCCGCGGGCCGCGCCGGATTCGATGAGGCGGCGCATGGGCTGGCCGTGGCCGTGCAGATGCCCGAACTCGGTGTCGCCGGTGTCGGCGTGGGCGTCGAAGTGGATGATCGACACCCGGCCGAAGCCATGGGTGCGGGCGACGCCGGTCACGTCGGGGAGCGCGATGGTGTGATCGCCGCCGAGGACGACGGGTATCGCGCCGCTCGCCGCGATGGTGGCCACCGCGTCCTCGATGGCCTGGATGCTGCCCTCGATGTCGCCGGCGAACATTTCGACGTCCCCGGCGTCGACGACGCGGAGATCGGCGAGTGCGTCCACCCGCATGGCCAGAGAGGGCCGGGAGCCGTCGTGGGCGTTGTAATCGGTGGCGCGCATGGCCTGGGGGCCGAAGCGGGTGCCGGGGCGGTGGCTGACTCCGCCGTCGAACGGTGCGCCGACGATCACCACGTCGGCGCCGCGATAGGTCTCCGGCTCGTCGAGGGTGCAGCGTTCCACCCCCAGGAAGGTGATGTCGGGGCCGAACATCGATCCGTAGCGGGGCATGGCGTCCATCCATTCCTTGGAGGCGGGAACCGGCGGTCGGGACGGGTTGGCACGGGCGTACTGACGTTAAAGTCAGCCGATGGCGGGCCTGACGTTAACGTCAGGGGGTGGGGGTGGGCAATACCCGGTGTGGAAGGATCGGGCCATGGGTTCCGCGGACCGTCGCGCAGAGGTGGGTCGTCAGACAGCCGACGTCGATCGACGGACAGTCGAGGTGGATCGTCAGACAGCCGACGTCGATCGTCAGACAGCCGAGGTGGATCGACAGACAGCCGAGGCGGATCAGCACGCGCAGCTGGATCAACGCCCGCAGGTGGATCAGCCCCCGCAGGTGGACCGGCGGGCGCGGGTGTTGGATGCCGCCGTCGAGTTGATCGCCCGGGACGGTTTCGACGGGGTGCGGATCGCGGATGTGGCGCGGCAGGCGGGGGTCTCGACGGCGCTGGTGCACTACCACTTCGCCCATCGGGCCCAGCTGCTCACCGAGGCGCTGACGCATTCGCTGAGCCGGGCCGAGCAGCGGCTTGCCCGTAGCGCCGGCGAGGTGGAGCGGTCCGGTGCGGACCGGCGGCTGGCGGATCTGATCGACTTCGCGCTGCCGGTCACCGGCGACGATGTGCGGGAGGCGCGGCTGTGGGCGGAGCTGGAGTCGCGGGCGGCCGGCTCGCCGGAGCTCGCCGAGGCGCTGGCGCGGCTCAACCGGCGTACGGAGCAGCCGATCGCCGACGCGGTGGCCGCGGGGCTGGACGAAGGGATCTTCCACGACTGCGTGCCGGCCGAGGTGGCCACCGCGGCGCAGGCGCTGCTGGCGGGGCTGTCGGTACGGCTCACCGCCCATGACCCGGGGCTGGACCTGGCCGGCGTACGGGAACTGGCGGGGCGTCAGCTCGGTCGGCTGGTGGGGTACGCGGGGGTGCTGCCGTTCCGGCCGTTGCCGGAGGTGCTGAGCACGGGGCCCGGCACCGCGGCGGAGCGGGGGGAGCCGGATGGCGCCGGGCGGGCCGCGGTGACCCGGCGCCGGCGCGCCGCCCGGAGGCCGCCCGCCGGGCACTGAGTCACCAGGCATTGAGGTGACGGGCACTGACTCGGCGGGCACTGAGTCGCCAAGCACTCACCCGCCGGGCACTGACTCACCAAGCACCCACCCGCCGCGCACTGACTCACCAAGCACCCACCCGCCGCGCACTGACTCACCAAGCACCCACCCGCCGCGCACTGACTCACCAAGCACCCACCCGCCGCGCACTGACTCACCAAGCACCCACCCGTCGCGCACTGACTCACCAAGCACCCACCCGTCGCGCACTGACTCACCAAGCACCCACCCGCCGGGCACCGGGGTCGGCACGGACCACTACCGCGGCGGCCCCTCCCCCGCCCGGCCCTCCCCCACCCGGTCATTCCGGCCCCCGGTCGTCACGGCGCCCGGCCATCACGGCACCCGGTCGTCACGGCGCCCCCTGTGGCGCGATCGCCAGGATGGCCACGTCGTCGTGGAAGATCCGGGTGTGCCGGGGCAGGTCCGTGTTGAGGAAGTCGACGACGTCGGCGGGGCCGGGGGCGGGGCGGCCGGTGAAGTGGTGGCGGAGCCGGTCGAGGAGGGGGTAGAAGGCGCCGTCGTGGTCGCGGGCCTCGATCAGGCCGTCGGTGCACAGGAGCAGGACGTCACCGGGGGCGAAGCGGTGGGTGTAGGCGGTGGGCGGCACGTCGGCGAGGGCGCCCAGGCCGAGCGGGAGGGCGGGGGGTCCGAGGAGCGGGGTCACCTCGCCGTCGGAGATCAGCACCGGTTCGATGTGGCCGTGGTTGACGATCGTCACCTCGCCGGCCACCGCGTCGTACTCGACCAGGGCGGCGGTGACGAAGAGTTCGTCGTCGCGCAGCTCGGCGGCCTCGCGGGCCATCCGGCGTTCCATCCGGTCCGCGACGCTCAGCAGGTCGCCCTGGTCGTAGGCGGCCTCGCGGAAGCTGCCGAGGATGTCGGCGACGGTGCGGACGGCCTTCAGGCCCTTGCCGCGGACGTCGCCGATGATGGCGCGTTCGCAGGTCTCCGTGGCGCGGATGTCGTAGAGGTCGCCGCCGACCATGGTGCCGATCTCGCCCGAGCGGTAGAGGCCGGCCGCGAGGACGTGCCCGACCCGGTGCGGGACCGGCCGGAGCAGGGTGCGCATCAGGGCCTCGGCCACCGAGTGGGCGCGGACCAGGGACCGCTCCTGGCGTCGGCGGTGGGCGGCCAGCGCGACGCCGAGGAGGCCCACGAGGGCGGTGGCGATGTAGGCGGCGACGTGGTGGTTCTCCCAGAGCTGGTGGATGTTGTGGCCGGTGCAGCAGGGGGTGCCGGCGATCACGCCTTCCAGGGCGAGGGTGAACGCGGTGACGGCGGCGACGCTGAAGGGACCGAGGGTGTAGGCGGCGACCACGGGGAGGGCGATGAGCAGGAAGCTGACCGCCCATTCCGTGGGGGTGACGGTTTCGAGCAGCAGGACCATCGCGACGTAGGCGACCGGCAGCCAGCGCATCCAGGCCGGCGGGCGGGGGACCTCGAAGCCGCTGTTCTCCACGACCGCCGCGCGCCGGGGTGCCGGCCGGCCGCGGCCCGGCCGGCGGTCGCCGCGGATCCGTTCCATGACCGGACGGGGCGCCCCGTCCGGCCCCGAACCGTCCATCCCCGACCTGTCCACCGCGGGCTCCTGACACGACCGTGAGCACGGTCCTGCGACCGTGCTCAAGGCCCTTCAGCGTCGCGTGCCGGGACGGCCCGGCCCGGCCATTACGCCACCTGCGGCATGTCACACACAACTGTCGGACATGACCTGTCGGACCCACCTGGTGGGCGGGGCCGTCGGGCCGGTCCGTCGCCCGCCCGTCAGGGCAGTTCGAACGGCAGCTCCAGGCCCGCGAGGGTGACGGCGCAGCCGCAGGTGCGTTCCTTGGGGAGGCGGTCGAGGGTTTCCAGGACGAGGGCGCGCAGCCGCTCGGTGTTCTGGGCGAAGACCTTGAAGACCTCTTCCTGGGAGACGCTCTGGTGGGCGTCGATGCCCGCGTCGTGGTCGGTGACCAGGGCCACGGCGGTGTAGCAGACGGCGAGTTCGCGGGCGAGGACCGCTTCGGGGTGGCCGGTCATGTTGACCAGTGACCAGCCGGCCGCGGCGTACCACTGGGATTCGGCGCGGGTGGAGAACCGGGGTCCCTGGATGACGACCATGGTGCCGCCGTCGGTGGCCTCGGTGCCGGTGGCGGCGGCCGCTTCCAGGACCGCTTCCCGGCCGTGCGCGCAGTACGGGTCGGCGAACGAGACGTGGACCGCGCCCCGCTCGTAGTAGGTCTGTGCGCGGCCGCTCGTGCGGTCCACGAGCTGGTCGGGGACGACGACGGTGCCGGGGCCCAGCTCGGGGCGGAGCGAGCCGACCGCGCAGGGGGCGAGGATCTGGCGGACGCCCAGGGAGCGCAGCGCCCACAGGTTGGCGCGGTAGTTGATGCGGTGCGGGGGTACGGCGTGGCCGCGGCCGTGGCGGGGCAGGAAGGCGACGCGGCGGCCGCCGATCTCGCTGAGGGTGATCGCGTCGGAGGGCTCGCCGTAGGGGGTGTCGACGGTGATCCGTTCGGCGTCGGCGAGGAGTTCGTAGAAGCCGCTGCCGCCGATGACGGCGAGTTCGGCGGCGGGGGTGGCGGTGGTGGTCATGTGTCCTGTCTCGGTGGGTGGGCCGGGAGGTGGCTCAGGCGGCCGGGGGTGGCGGCGCGGGCGCGAGGTGGTGCAGCCCGGTGAGGTCGCCGTGGACGGGGTGGCCTGTGACGGACCGGCCGCGGGGGTCGTCCGGGCGGCGGACCGCCGCGGTCTGCCAGCCGGCCGCGGCCGCGGCGTCCAGTTCCTCGCGGACGTCGCTGAGGAAGAGCGTGTGTCCGGGCGGGACGGCCAGGGCGCGGCTGATGGTGCGGTAGGAGTCCGGTTCGCGTTTGGGTCCGGCGGTGGTCAGGTCGAAGTAGCCGTCGATCAGGCCGGTCAGGTCGCCGTGGTTGCTGTGGGCGAACCAGTCGCGCTGGGCGGCCACCGAACCGGAGGAGTAGATGTGGCGGGCGATGCCGGCCGTCCGCCAGCGGGCGAGTGCCCCGGGGACGTCGTCGTAGACGTGGCCGTGCAGGGTGCCGTCGGCGTAGCCGGCCGCCCAGATCTCACCCTGGAGGGCCTTGAGCGGGGCGGCCTTGACGTCGGCGTCGGCCCAGGCGTGCAGGGCTTCGGCGGCGCCCGCCTCGTCGAGGTCGGGGGCGTGGGTCTCGGTGCGCACGCCGTCGAGGATCCCGGTCCAGCGGGGCTCGCCGCGGTGGGCGGCGAGCCAGCCGGCGATCCGCTTGCGGGCGTACGGGAAGAGCACGGTGTGGACGTGGTCGGCGGAGCCGGTGGTGCCCTCGATGTCGAGGATGACGGCGCTGACGGGGGCACCGACCGGGGCGCGGGGCGGGGTGCCGGGGAGGGGCCGGTCGGTCACGGGGCCGCCGGTTCGGGCGTGCCGACGAGGGCGTCGAGGGTGGGGAAGGAGCGGGCGAGCGGGTCGCCGGTGAAGTCGCCGACCCAGCCGTCCTCCTCCTCGAAGAAGCGGATGGCGGTGAAGTCGGGGCGGGTGCCCATGTCGAACCAGTGGCGGGTGCCGGCCGGTACGGAGAGCAGGTCGCCCGCCTCGCAGACCGTGGCGAGGACCTGGCCGTCGAGGTGGAGGTAGAAGCAGCCCCGGCCGTGGGCGAAGAAGCGGACCTCGTTCTCGGCGTGGCGGTGTTCCTCCAGGAAGGTGGTGCGGGCCTTGGCGGCCTGCTCGGCCCAGGCGGGGTCGTCGCTGGGGTGCAGGCGTGCCACGTCGACGAGGCGGAAGCCCTCGCGGGCGCTGAGTTCGTCGACCTCGGCGCGGTAGCGCTCGAGGATCTCGTCGCTGTCGTCCTGGGGCGTGACCGGGCCGCGGACCGGCCAGTGCCGCAGTTCGACGCCGTGGCCGGCGAGGGTCTTGGCGATGACCGTGGTGTCGGTGGTGCGCAGCAGCACGGTTTCCGGTGCGTCGTCCGGCATCAGCTGAAGGAGCGTCATGCGGGGTTTCCTTCCGGTGTCGGGGCGGGCCGGGCCGGCCAGTTGCCGTCGTCGAGCAGGACGAGCCGGCAGATCGCCTCCAGGCACTCCAGCCGGTTGCGGGCCTGGGCCAGGTCCCGGCCCCAGACGGTGATGCCGTGGTCGGCGATGAGCAGCGCGGGCGGTGCCTCCGGCCGGTCCTGGAGGTGGTCGGCCACCTCGGTGGCTATCCTCCCGACATCCGCGTGGTTGGGGAAGACGGGCACTTCGGTGGCCGACGGGTCGGCCAGGCCGAGGCCCTTGAGGAGTTCGAAGGCGCGGAGCGGGAGCGGGGCCGGGCCGGTGCCGACGGCGGTCTCGCGGGCCCAGCGACCGGCCACCGCGGTGGTGTGGGGGGCGTGGACGTGGATCACGGCGCGGGCGTCGGTGGTGCGGTAGACGGCCGCGTGGACGGCGGTTTCGGCGGACGGCCGGGGGCCGTCGGAGGCGAGCGGGTCGGCGGTCTCGGCGTGCACGGCGACCAGGTCACGGGCCGTCAGTTCGCCCTTGTCGCGGCCGCTGGCGGTGATCAGCGCGGTCTTGGGGTCGGTGGCGGAGCGGACCGAGATGTTGCCGGACGTGCCGGGCATCCAGTCGCGTTCGTACAGCGCCCGGGACATGGCGGCGACCTCGGCGGCGAGTTGCCCGTCGTCGGGGAGGTCGGCGCCGGGAGGGGGTGCGGCCGCCTCCCGGGGGCGCTGCACCCGGCTCTCGGAGACGATCGCGGTGATCAGCTCGCCCGGGGTGACGTCGAAGGCCGGGTTGAAGACGGCGGTGCCGGCCGGCGCGACCGGGGTGCCGGCGAACTCGGTGACCTCGGCCGCGGCGCGTTCCTCGATGGTGATGCCGGCGCCGGTGGGCAGTGCGGGGTCGCGGGTGGATTCGGGGGCGATGACGAGGAAGGGCACCTGGCTGCGGTCGGCGGCGACCGCGAGGCCGTAGGTTCCTATCTTGTTCGCGACGTCGCCGTTGACGGCTATCCGGTCGGCGCCGACCAGGACGCAGTCGACCAGGCCGGTGGCGATCGCGGCGGCGGCCGCGGAGTCGACGCACACCCGGTGCGGCACGCCCGCCTCGCGCAGTTCCCAGGCGGTGAGCCGGGCGCCCTGGAGCAGCGGGCGGGTCTCGTCGACGAGGACCTCGGCGACTCGGCCGCGGGCGGCGAGTTCGAGGATGACGCCGAGGGCGGTGCCGACCGCGGTGGTGGCCAGCCGGCCGGTGTTGCAGTGGGTGAGCAGGCGCAGCGGGCGGTCCGGGAGCAGGTCGTCGAGGAGGTCCGCGGCGCGCCGGACCATCGCGCCGTTCACCTCGGCGTCCTCGCGCAACATGGCCAGGCCCTCGTCGAGGACGGCCCGGTGGCCTTCGCCGACCCGGGCCAGGACCCGGTGGACGGCCCATTCGAGGTTGACCGCGGTGGGGCGGGCGGCGGCCAGCCGTTGGGCGTCGGCGCGGACGGCCGGTTCGTCCAGGCTGCCGTCCGGGCGGCGGTGGCGCTGCGCGGAGAGGGCCACGCCGAGGGCGCCGGCCAGGCCGATGGCCGGGGCGCCGCGGACGGCGAGGGTGGTGATGGCCTCGATGGTCTCGTCGACCGTGCGCAGCCGCAGTTGCCGGTGGGTGTGCGGCAGGACGCGCTGGTCGATGGTGACGATGGCGCCGTCTTCCCAGTACAGGGAGGGCTGGCTGGCGTTCACGGGCCTGTCACCGCCTTAGCGCGGGCCGGATTTCCTTGGGGCAAACGGTAGTTGGGCCGCGTGGCGGCAGTATTGCCGGGGTGTTTCCGCGGTCCGGTCTCCGTGGGGCGTCGGCGGCGGGGCATGCTCCTCCTTGCGGCGGGTGGGCGGGGCCGTGGAACGGGTCAGTCCGGTGGGGCCGCCGCCTTGAGGGCGGCCTCGACGACCGGGCCGACCTCGGGCATGGCCGCGGCGGTGACGATGCCGGTGTGGTCGGCGCGGACGGCGACGGTGTCCACCCGGCCGTCGAGGAGCGGCCGCCAGTTCTCCGAGGCGGGCCCCGCGGGGTGCCGGCCGGCCGCCGCGTCGAAGCAGAGCACGGATCCGCTGTAGCGGCCCGGCCGGTGTTCGGCCAGTGCCCGGACGTTGTGCCGGGCGACCGCGACGAGCCGGCCGACGGTCCGTTCGTCGAGGGAGCCGAGGGCGCTGCCGGCGGCCCGCAGTGCGTCGTGCAGGGCGGCGGCCGGGGGCAGGTCGGCGCCCTCCGGCGGCTCGGCGGTGATGCCGTCCAGGGCGAGCGGCACCAGGGTCTGCGGGTCGAGGGTGGTGCCCCAGCCGAGGACGTCGCCGGGGTAGGCGTCGAACAGGACCAGCAGGGCGGGCGGTTCGCCCTGTGCTGCCAGGTCGGCGGCGATCTGCTGGGCGACGGTGCCGCCGAACGACCAGCCGGCCAGGACGTACGGGCCGTGCGGGCGCAGGGCGCGGATCCGGGCGAGGTAGCCGGTGGCGAGGTCGGTGACGGTGCGCGGGCCGGGGTCGCCGCCGGTGAGTCGGGGGTCCTGGAGGGCGTGCACCGGGTGGCCGGCCGGGATGTGCCGCAGCAGCGGGGCGTAGGTCCAACTCAGGCCGTTGGCGGCGGGGATCAGGAAGACCGGGGGGAGGTCGCCGTCGGCGCGGAGGGTGAGCACCTCGCCGAGGTCGGTGCCGGTGCCGCCGGTGGCCGGCAGGGCGCTCAGCGCGGCCACGGTCGGGGCCCGGAAGAGGTCCTGGACGCCGAGTTCCACGCCGAGTACCGAGCGGATCCGGTGGACCAGGCGGGTGGCGAGCAGGGAGTGTCCGCCGAGTTCGAAGAAGCCGTCGTCGATGCCGACCGGGGGCAGGCCGAGGACCTCTCCGAAGAGGCGGCACAGCACGACCTCGCGGGGGCCGCGCGGGGCCCGGCCGTGTGCGGCCGCGGCGAACCGCGGGGCGGGCAGTGCCCGGCGGTCGAGTTTGCCGTTGGGGGTCAGCGGGAGGGCGTCCAGGGTGAGGAGCGCGGCGGGCACCATGTAGTCGGGCAGCCGGTCGGCGAGTCGGTCGCGCAGGGCGGCGGGGTCGGGGGCGGGCCGGTCCGGTTCCGGCACGACGTAGCCGGCCAGGAGTTTCTCGCCGGCGGGGTCGGTGCGGACGGTGACGGTGGCCTGGCCGACGCCGGGCAGGGCGGCGAGCGCCGCCTCGACCTCGGCCGGTTCGATGCGGTAGCCGCGGATCTTGACCTGGTCGTCGGCGCGGCCGAGGAAGAACAGCCGGCCCTCGGTGTCCCGGCGGACGAGGTCACCGGTGCGGTACATCCGCTCGCCGGGGGCGCCGTACGGGCAGGCCACGAAGCGTTCGGCGGTCAGGGCGGCGCGGCCGGTGTAGCCGCGGGCCAGGCCCGCGCCGGACAGGTACAGCTCGCCCACGACACCGGCGGGGACCGGGCGCAGCGACGCGTCCAGGACGTGAGCGCGGGTGTTGTCCATCGGGCGGCCCAACGGGACGGGGCCGTCGGCGCGTTCACCGGGCTGCCAGGACGTCTGGGTGACGCACAGGGTGGTCTCGGTCGGGCCGTACAGCGCGCGGACGGCGGTGTCGGGGCAGGCGGCCAGGACCCGGGCGACGGCCTGCCCGGAGACCGCGTCGCCGCCGGTCAGCACCTCGCGGACGGGGGCGAAGCAGTGCGCGTGGTCCTCGGCGACGGTGCGGAACAGCCCTGCGGTCAGGTGGACATGGGTGATCTGGTGCCGGGTGATCAGCCGGGTCAGGGCCGGTCCGTCGAGGGCGCCCGGCGGTGCGACGACCACGCAGCCGCCGTTGAGCAGCGTCACCCAGATCTCGTACGTGGACGCGTCGAAGGCGTGCGGGGCGTGGAAGAGCACCCGGTCGCCGGGGCCGAGGCCCCAGCAGGAGTCGCGGGCCAGGTCGAGGACGCCTTGGTGGGTGGTGCCGATGCCCTTGGGCTCGCCGGTCGAGCCGGAGGTGTACATCACGTACGCGAGGTGGTCCGGGTGGGGGGCGGGCGGTGCGGTGGGCCGGCCGCGGTCCGCCGTGCGGCGGGCCCCGGGGGTCAGGACGGTGTGCCCCGCGGCCGCCGGGTGGTCCCGGAGCGCGGGGTCGGCGAGGAGCACCGGGCTGCCGGCCGCCGCCAGGGCCGCCCGGAGGCGGGCTTCCGGGTGGGTGGGCTGCAGCGGCAGGTAGGCGGCGCCGGCTTTCAGGACGGCGAGCTGGGCCACCAGGAGGTCGGCGGACCGCTCCATGAGCAGCGGGACGGCGGTCTCACGGGTCGCTCCGGACCGGATCAGTTCGCGCGCCAACTGCTCTGCCCGGTGGGCGAGTTCGGCGTAGGTCAGGGCGGTGTCACCGTGGACCACCGCGGGCGCGTCGGGTGCGGCGGCCGCCCGGGCGTCGAAGGCCTCGACGACGGTGCCGGGTGCGGACGGCCGGACGGTGCCCTGCCAGCCGCGGGTGACCTGGTCGTGTTCGGTGGCGGAGAGCAGGTCGAGGGCGCCGATGCGCTGCCGTGGGTCGGCCGCGGCCCGGTCGAGCAGCCGGAGCAGCCGCTCGCCCAGGGCCCTCGCGGTGGGCTCGTCGAAGAGGGCGGTGCGGTAGATGAGGGTGAGTTCCAGCAGGTCCTGGTCGGGCCGCTCGTCGAAGGCGAACTCCAGGTCGAACTTGGCCCCTTGGGCCTGCGCTCGGTCCGTGACGCAGGTCGCGCCGGGCAGTTCCAGGCCGAGGTCGCCGCCGTACGCCCAGGAGAGCATCACCTGGAACAGCGGGTGCCGGGAGAGCGAGCGGGGCGGCTGGAGTTCCTCGACGAGCCGGTCGAAGGGCAGGTCCTGGTGGCTGAAGGCCGCGAGGTCGGTGTCCCGCACCCGGGCCAGCAGGTCGCCGAAGGCGGGGTCGCCGGAGGTGTCGGTGCGCAGCACCAGCGTGTTGACGAAGAAGCCGATCAGGTCGTCGAGGGTGTCGTGGGTGCGGCCGGACACGACGGTGCCCAGCGGGATGTCGGTGCCCGCGCCCGTCCGGGTCAGCAGGGCGGCCAACGCGGCCTGGGTGACCATGAGTTCGGTGGCGTGGCCGGTCCGGGCGAGGTGCCGGATGCCGGCGCGGGTGGTGGCGTCGACGGGCAGGCGCAGGGTGCCGTGGGCGGTGTCGGCGCGGGCCGGGCGGGGGCGGTCGGCGGGCAGCGGCAGTTCCTCGGGCAGGTCGCGCAGCGCGGTGCGCCAGTGGGCCAGTCCGCGGGCGACCGGGGAGCCGGGCACGGACTCCTCGTCGAGTGCGGCGCGCTGCCGGAGCGCGAAGTCGGCGTACTGGACGGGCAGCGGCTCCCAGTCGGGCGCCCGGCCGTGCAGCCGGGCGGCGTACGCGGCGGACAGGTCGCGGCCGAGCCGGCTCACCGACCAGCCGTCGCAGGCGATGTGGTGCAGGGCGAGGACGAGCACCCACTGGTCCGGAGCGGACCGCAGCAGCTCGGCGTGCAGCGGGAGTTCGGCGGTGAGGTCGAAGACATGGGCGCTGGCGGCGGCCACCGCGGCCGGCAGGGTGTCCGGGGTGCGGTCGGTCACCGGCAGGTCGATGCGCACCTCGTCGGCGGGCAGTACCCGCTGGGTCGGCTCGCCGTCCCGCTCGCCGTAGAGGGTCCGCAGCGCCTCGTGGCGGGTGACGACGTCGCCGAGCGCGGCGGCCAGTGCGCGGTGGTCGAGGGTGCCGGTGATCCGGGTGACGACCGGGATGTTGTAGGTGGCGCCGGGGCCGGCGAGCCGGTCGAGGAACCACAGACCGCGCTGGCCGGAGGAGAGCGGTACGGATTCCGGGCGGGGCGTCACCCGGGTCACGGGGTGGGGCGCGGGGTCGTCGGCGGCGAGGTGGGCGGCGAGCTTGGCGACCGTCTGGGCGCCGAACAGTGCCCGCACCCCGAGCTTGACGCCGAGCACCGCCCGGATCCGGTTGATCAGCCGGACGGCGAGCATGGAGGTCCCGCCCAGCGCGAAGAAGTTGTCGTCGGGCGTCACGTCGGGGGCGTCGAGGACCTCCGCGAACAGACCGCGCAGGATCTCCTCGCGGGCGCCGCGCGGACCGTGCGGTGCGGCGCCGGTGCCGTCCAGTGTCATCGGGAAGACCTCATCCCATTGCGCTCTTAAGGAAATGCAAAAGGAATGTGCGGAAAGGCGATGCGGCGGTCATTCAACCGGCCGTCGGGAATCCGCACAAGCAAGGTCCGGTGTCCCGCCGGCGGGACACCTCGGGTTCCTTGACACCCCTTCCGGCGCCGACCTACGTTGCCGAGCGCCGTCGCCGGACCTCGGTGGAAACCGAATCCGGATCCGGCCCAACTCGTCCGCGCCGAAAGGGGATTCGGCTTGTCGGAAGCGCCGAGCACCATCACATCGGTATTCGCCGCCCGGGTGGGCGAGAAGAAGGACGCGCCCGCGGTCGGTCACGACGGCGGTGCCGCGCTGTCCTACGGCGCGCTCGACGAACGCAGTGACGCCCTCGCCCGCGCCCTGGCCGGTTGCGGGGTCCGGCCGGAGGACCGCATCGGCATCCTGATGGAGCGCGGCCCGGACGTGGTGGTCGCGCTGCTCGGCACGCTGAAGGCCGGGGGTGCCTATGCCCCGCTGGACGTCCGCTCCCCCGCCGCCCGGCTGCGGACGGTGATCGGCGAGTGCGGGACCCGGCTGGTGCTGGTGGACACCGCGGAGCGGGCCGCGGAGCTGCGCGCGAGCTGCGCCGCGGACCCCACCGGCGCTCTCGCCGGCGTGGCGGTGCGGGTCGTCGGGGAGCTGCTGGACCGCGCGCCGGCGGGCCCGGTGGCTCCCCCGCCGCCCGTGTTACCCGAGCAACTCGCGTACGTCATCCACACGTCGGGCTCGACCGGCCGCCCGAAGGGCGTGGCCATCAGCCACCGGGACGTGGTGGAGTTCGCGGCCGACGACTGCTGGGCCGGTATCGACGCGCGGGTGCTGCTGCAGTCGCCGCTGGAGTTCGACGCGTCGGTGTACCAGATCCTGGTGCCGCTGCTGCGCGGCGGGACCGTGGTCGTCGCGCCGCCGGGGCGGCTGGATCCGGCCACGCTGGTGCGGACCCTCGCCGCCGAGCGGATCACCTCCACGTTCATCACCCCGTCGATGTTCAACCTGATGACGGAGGAGTCCCCGGACGCCTTCGCGCACGGCTGCCAGGTGTGGATGGGCGGCGAGGTGGCCTCGCCCAGCGCGGTCGCGCGGACGCTGGCGGCCTCCGGCCCGGGGTCGGTGGTCAATGTCTACGGGCCGACCGAGGTGACCGTGTTCGCCACCCGGCACCTGGTCACGGGGGTGGGCGACGGGCCGGTCCCGATCGGCTCGGCGCTGGCCGGAGTCCGCACCCATGTGCTGGACGAGCTCCTGCGGCCGGTCGGCCCGGGCGAGGTGGGCGAGCTCTACCTCGCCGGGCGGGGCGTGGCGCGCGGCTACTGGGGGCGGCCGGAGCTGACCGCCGGCCGGTTCGTGGCGGACCCGTTCGCGCGGGACGGCAGCCGGATGTACCGCACCGGCGATCTGGTGCGACGCCGCGCGGACGGACTGCTGGAGTACTTCGGCCGCGAGGACAACCAGATCAAGCTGCGCGGTTTCCGTATCGAGCTCGGGGAGATCGAGCACCAGCTGACCCGCCGGGACGACGTCGCCGGGGCGGCGGTCGTTCCGCTGCCCGACCATCACGGCGGCAAGAACCTGGTCGGGTACGTCGTTCCGGCCGCGCCGGCCACCGCCGGGACCGTCGGGGAGGACTGGCCGGCCCGGCTGCTGGACGCGCTGCGGCTGGCCCTGCCCGGGCACATGGTCCCGGCCGCCTGTGTGGTGGTGGACCGGCTGCCGTTGACGAACAACGGCAAGCTGGATGTGCGGGCGCTGCCGGCGCCGGTGTTCGAGGGTGCCGGCCGGGCCCCGCGCGACGAGACCGAGCGGCTGCTGTGCCGGGTCTTCGCGGACGTGCTGGGCGTGGACCGGGTCGGCATCGACGACAGCTTCTTCGCGCTGGGCGGGCACTCGCTGACCGCGACCCGCGCGGCCGCGGGCATCGGCGCCGCGCTCGGCGTCCGGCCGGGCCTGGAGGACCTGTTCGCGGCGCCGACGGTCGCCGGGCTGGCGGCCCGGCTGCAGCACCGCAAGGAGGCCGGCCCGGCGGCCCGCGTCCCGCTGGTGGCGGGACCGCGCGCGGGCCGCGCCGAACTGTCGCACGCGCAGCGGCGGTTGTGGCTGCTGTACCAGCTGATGGGGGACGCCGACCCGGGCTATCACATCCCGCTGGTCTTCCACCTGCCCGGCCCGGTGGACATCGACGCGCTGCGCGCCGCCCTGGCCGATGTGACGGCCCGTCACGAGAGTCTGCGGACGGTCTTCCCCGCCGACGGCGAGACCTCCTACCAAAGGGTCCTCGACCCGGCCGACGCCCGGCCCGATCTGACCGTCACCGACTGCCGGCCCGCCGAGGTGGAGCAGCTGCTGGTTCGCGCCGTCCGCGCCCCGTTCGACCTGGAGAGCGAGCTGCCGCTGCGGCTGTCGCTGTTCCGCACCGGTGAGGAGAACGTGCTGCTGGTGGTGTTGCACCACATCGCCGCCGACGGCTGGTCCTTCACCCCGCTCTTCCGCGATCTGTCCCGGGCCTACGCCGCGCGGCGCGCGGGCAAGGCGCCCGATTTTCCCCCGCTGCCGGTCCAGTACCGGGACTACGCGGCCTGGCAGCACCGGATCCTCGGCGACCGCGACGATCCGGACAGCCCGCTCGCGCGGCAGCTGGCGCACTGGCGTACCGCGCTGGCGGGGATCCCCCGGTGCACCCCGCTGCCCGGTGACCGTCCGCGCCCGGAGATGGCCGGCGGCGCGGGCGACGTGGTGGAGTTCGTGATCCCCGCGGAGCTGCGCCGGGCGCTGGACGAGCTGGCCCGGACCAGCGGCTGCACGCTGTTCGTGGTGCTGCAGGCCGCGCTGGCCGGACTGCTGACCCGGCTGGGCGGCGGTGAGGACATCGTGGTGGGGACGCCGACCGCGGGCCGCGCGGACGAGGCGCTGGACGATCTCGTGGGCTTCTTCGTCAACACCGTGGTGCTGCGCACCGACACCTCCGGCGATCCGCCGTTCGGCGAGCTGCTGCACCGGGTGCGGCAGGCGTGGATCCCCGCCTACGCCCATCAGGACGTCCCGTTCGACCTGCTGGTGGAGGCGGTCAACCCACCGCGGAGCCTGGCCCACCACCCGCTGTTCCAGATCGCGTTCGGGCTGCTGAACACCGCCGGGTCGGCGCTGGTGCTGGACGGCACCGCGCATGAGTGGCGGCTGGCGGGCTCCGGCGCGGCCCGCTTCGACCTGGCCTTCGACCTGGTCAGCCGGACGGCGCCGGACGGTGCGCCGGGCGCGCTGGACGTCAGCCTGGAATACGCGACCGAGCTGTTCGACCGTGCCACCGTGCGGCAGCTGGCGGACCGATACGTCCGGCTGCTGCGCGAGGTGGCCGCCGACCCGGACCGGCGGCTCGGCGCACTCCCCCTCGATCCTCCGGAAAGGTCATCATCATGAACCCCTTCGACGACGCGGACGGCACGTTCAAGGTCCTGGTCAACGCCGAGGGCCAGTACTCCCTGTGGCCGTCGTTCGCCGAGGTCCCGGAAGGCTGGGAGGTGCGGCTGGACGACCGCGGGCGGGCGGAGTGCACCGCGTACATCGAGGAGCACTGGACGGACCTGCGGCCGGCCTCCCTGGTGGCGGCGATGGCCGCGGCGCAGGACGGCAGGGGCTGACCCGGGATGTCCGCGACGACCTCTGTCCCTGCCGGGCCCTTGAGCCAACTCGGCCTGGATCACCTCGGTTTCGCGGTCGGTGATCCGGCGGCGGCCGCCGAGCCGTTCACCGCGCGCTTCGGCTTCGGCGTCCTGGACCGCTTCCCCGGCGCCGCGGGTGCCCCTGAGGACGGTGTCCGTACGGTGGCGGTGGGTGCCGGCGGCATCCGGCTGGTGCTGACCGCCGCGCAGGACGCCGGGCATCCGGCCGCCCGGTACGTCGCGCGCCACGGCGACGGGGTCCGCGACATCGCGCTGCGCACGCCGGACGCGGCGGCCGCGTTCGCCGAGGCGGTGCGGCGGGGCGCCGAACCGGTGGCCGGGCCGGCCGGGCGGGACGGGGTGGTGACCGCCTCGGTCACCGGGTTCGGCGACGTGGTGCACACCTTCGTGCAGCGGCCGGGACCGGCGGCCGGTGTCCCGGGCCCGGCGGCGACCGGACTGCACGGGATCGACCACCTCGCGGTGTGTCTGGAGCCGGGGCGGCTGGGGCCGACCGCCGAATACTACGAACGGGCGCTGGGCTTCGCCGCGGTGTTCACCGAGCGCATCGTCGTCGGCGCACAGGCGATGGACTCGGTCGTGGTGCAGAACGACGCCGGGACCGTCACGCTGACGCTGATAGAGCCGGACACCGGCCGGGCGCCGGGCCAGATCGACCGGTTCCTGGCTTCCCACGGCGGCGCGGGCGTGCAGCACGTCGCGTTCGCGTCGGACGACATCGTTCGCTCGGTGGGGCTGCTGTCGGCGCGCGGCATCGGCTTCCTGGACACCCCCAGCACCTATTACGACCTGATCCCGGGCCGGCTCACGCTCTCCCGGCACTCGGTCGACGAGCTGCGGGACCTGAACGTGCTGGCCGATCAGGACCAGGACGGCCAGCTGCTGCAGATCTTCACCCGGTCCCGGCACCCGCGCGGCACGCTGTTCTTCGAGGTCATCGAGCGGCTGGGCGCCCGGACGTTCGGCAGCGGCAACATCAAGGCGCTGTACGAGGCGGTGGAGTTGCAGGAGAACAGGTCGGACGCGACCCGGTGAGCCCCGCCGGCCCGTGTCCGGGCCGGTCAGAAAGTCCGTTCCCGCGGAGCTGCGCCGGGCGGCTCGGGCAGCCACAGCAGGCCGGAGGTGGCCAGCAGATAGCCGAGCTGGGCGCGGCTGTTGCTGCCCAGTTGCCGGGAGACCCGGCTGATGTGCTTGGCGACGCTGCGGCGGCTCATGCCCATCCGGCGGGCGATGGAGTCGTCGGTCTCGCCGGACACCACGGCCTGCAGGATGGCCCGCTGGACGTCGGAGGTGATCAGCGGGGAACGGGCCGGTACGCCGCCCGGTCCGACCGGCACCGAACGGGACCAGGCACTGTCGAAGAGCGCGGCGAGGAAGCGCAGCAGGGCGGGGTGCCGGATCTGCAGGGCGCTGTCGCTGCGTTCCTCGGAGGTGGGGATGAAGGCCACCTGCCGGTCACAGATGATCATCCGCTCGAACACCTCGACCAGGGTGTGCACTTCGGCCCCGGCGGCGGTGACCTTCTCGACGTAGGCCAGCGTGGGTGCGTGCGAGCGGACGGTGTGCTGGTAGATCGTCCGCTGCCGGACGCCCCGTTCGAGCATCCGCAGGTCCCGGTCGAGCGCCTCGCTCAGCAGGTGTTCGGGGCGTCCGCCGCCCGGCTGGGTGGTCAGGAGTTCCTCGCGGCAGCCGTCCACGGCGGCCTCCAGGGCGTTGCTGATGACCGTGGCGCCGTTGAGGACGGTGAGCGTGGGCTGTTCGCGCTTCCTGGCGTCGTCGTAGGTCCGGGTGAAGACGGAGAGGGTGGCCTGGACGGAGCGGTAGGCGCGCTGCTGGTCGGCGATCGCCTCTTCTATGGGGCGCAGCGCGGCGATCGCCGCCGCCTCGGGCGGAACGAGGGTGGTGGCGCCGGGAGTCCGTGGATCGTCGGTGACGAGACCGAGTGCGCGCAGGCACGGCGGGGCGGTCTCGCGGCTCGCCGTTCCGTCACGGAGAATGCTCCGGTAGTAGCTCAGCGCATCGCCGCATACCCGACCTGAGGGTAATTCACCCCCATTGCACCGACATCGACCCAGTTCTTCATCGTTCACAACTATGCAGGTTACATTTGTGCACCCCGCCCGCAGTCCAATGATCTTGATGTGCCGAAGAGGATAAGCGGCGCCAGCCACACTCTTGGCCGCACAATGGGGGACCACGATGCCTCGCATCCTGCGCGTTTTCACCATCGCCGCCGTCCTGGCCACCGCCGCCGGATATGGAATTGACCATTCCGCTCCGTCCGTCGCGCGCGCGGGCCACCTCACCTCCGGCACCCCGGGCGTCGTCCTCGGCGACTCGGCCTGGGGCCGCGTTCCCACCCCTCACACCGGGCCGTTCTGAGCGCCCTGGGCTGAGCATTTTCTGACGGGCGGCCGTCCCACCCGGACCTCACACGGGGTCCGGCCGGTGCGCGGAACCCGTCCGGTTCGAAGCAACTGCACCGAGGAGAAGCTTTGAGCACATCGTCCGCAGCCCTGGGCACCCCTCCGCGCGCCGGGTCGGGCAAGGAAATCGCCGAACTCCCCGCCGTACGGCCCCGGCAGACCGCGCCGGACGACGCCGCGCGGGGCGTGTTCGTCACCCGCGTCGGCCTCCGGATCCCCGCCGCGGTCAGCTACGACACCTGGAAGAGCGCGGGCCGGAGGATCTCGGCCGTCGCCAACTCGTCGGCCTGGTGCCTGGGCGACTGGCTGATCTACGGCCAGTGGCGCTACACCGACCGCTACCGCAGGGCCGTCGACGCCGTCGGCCTCGACTACCAGACCCTGCGCAACTACGCCTGGGTGGCCCGGCGGTTCGAGGTGTCCCGCCGGCGGGACAGCCTCAGCTTCCACCACCACGCGGAGGTGGCGTCGCTGCCGCCCCATGAGCAAGACTACTGGCTCAACCGGGCCGAGGAACTGGGCTGGTCGCGCAACCAGTTACGGGCGAACGTCCGGGCCGCCCGGGAAACCGGACCGGCCGCCACCCGCAAGACCGCATCCGTCGGAATCCAGCTCACCCCGGAACGCATCGCCCGCTACCGCGCGGCCGCGGAACGCAGCGACAGCAGCCTGGAAACCTGGATGGTGGACCGGCTGGACCTCGCGGCCAGCAACGCGCTCGGCAGTTACAGCGGCTGACCTCCGGTGCCCCGGAACGCCGTACCCGAAAAGGCGCTGAGTGAAAGGTGCTGAACGTGCGTCCTGCCAACCTGCCGGATTCCCCGTCGCTCGCCTGGGAACTCGCCCCGGGAAAGCCCGCACTGGCCCGGATACCCGGCCTGGCCGACATGGCCGCGGCCCGTGCCTGGCTCGCCACCGCCCGCCCGGAACTGACCCGGGCGCTGCACACCCACGGGGCGGTCTGCCTGCGCGGTCTGCCCCTGGCGGAGGTCGGTGACGTCGCCGCGGTCCGCGACGTCCTGATCCCCGAGGCCACGCCGTACCGCGAAAAGGCCACCCCGCGCAGCGACTTCGGCCAGGGCGTCTACTCGTCCACGGACCTGCCGGCGTCCCAGCGCATCCACATGCACAACGAGAACAGCTACACCCTGACCTTCCCCGGTCTGCTGCTGTTCGCCTGCCTGACCGCGCCGGAGGAGGGCGGCGCCACCCCGGTCGCCGACTGCCGCAAGGTGCTCGACCGCATCCCCGCGCCCCTGGTGGCGAAGATGCGGCAGACCGGCTGGCTGCTCCGCCGCAGCTACTCCGACCACATCTCCACCGACTGGCGCAGCGCGTTCGGCTCCGACGACCGGGCGGCGGTGGAGCGCTACTGCGCGGACAACCTGATCGCGCACGCCTGGCAGGAGGACGGCAACCTGCGCACCGGCCAGGTGCGGCCCGGCGTCGTCAGCCACCCGGTGACCGGGGACGAGGTCTGGTTCAACCACCTGGTCTTCTGGAACGAGTGGTCGCTGGACGAGGAGCTGCGGGAGATCCTGCTCGACGAGTTCGGACCGGACGGGCTGCCCTTCCGCACGGCCTTCGGCGACGGCAGCCCGCTGACGCGGGAGGACCTCGCGGCCATCCAGGCGGCGTACGACGCGGCGACGGTCCGCGAGCCCTGGCAGCCGGGCGATCTGCTGCTGGTCGACAACATCCTCACCGCGCACGGCCGCGACCCGTTCCGCGGCGACCGCCGGATCGCGGTGTCGATGGGCGCGCCGGTCGAACTGGCCGCCTGCCGACCCACCGTGCCGCCGGCCGCCGCGTTCGGCTGACCGGCCGCCGCACGGCCCGCCGCCCTTCCCCTTCCTCCCCCTCCGCGGGACGCCCCCGCGCGGCACAAGGAGTCTGTTCATGGCTGACCTCCGTCCGGAGCCGGTCGACGCCGTCCGGCGCTTCGCCCGGGTGGTGCGGGACCACCCGGAGCGGATCGCGGTACGGGACGGCGCGGGATCGCTGACCTTCGCCGAACTCGACCGCCGCACCGCCCGGTTGGCCCGCGCGCTGGCCGCCCGCGGCATCGGCCGCGGCGCCCGGGTCGGGGTGGCCCTTCCTCGTACTTCCCGGCTCGTGGTGGCGCTGCTGGCGGTGTGGCGGGCGGGTGCGGCCTACGTACCGCTCGACCCGCACTATCCGCGGGCGCGGCTGGAGTTCATGGCGCGGGACGCCGGCATCGCGGCGCTGCTCGCCGAGGAGGACACCCCGCTCCGGACGGCGGCCGGGGCCCTGGTCCTCGATCCGGACGTCCCGGACGCCGCCGCTCCGTCGGAGGGTGACCTCCCCCTGGACCCGGCGGGCGGCGGTCCGCTCGACCCCGCCTATCTGATCTACACCTCCGGGTCGACCGGCCGCCCCAAGGGCGTGGCGGCGACCCGCGGCGGGGTGGCCGCCCTGCTGGCGGGGCTGGAGGAGGCCGGTGCCTACGCGGACGCGCCCCGGGTGGTCGCCTGGAACGCCAGCGTCTCCTTCGACGCGTCGGTGCAGCAGTGGGCGCGGGTCTGCCGGGGCGACACCGTGGTCGTGCTGACCGAGGAGGACCGCAAGGACCCGGCCCGGCTGGCCGCCGTGCTCGATGCGCACGCGGTCACCGACCTCGATCTCACCCCGTCCCACTGGGAGTTGCTGCGCGGGACGCTGGCCGGGCCGCGGGCCGACGGGCGGAGGCTCCGGCTGTTCATGGGCGGCGAACCGGTGCCGGCACGTACCTGGCGGGAGCTCGCGGAGGCGGCCGGTGCCGGCGGTCCGGAGGCCCTGAACCTCTACGGCCCGACCGAATGCACGGTCGACGCCACGGTCACCTGGATGACCGGCCAAACCCCGCACCTCGGGGACGCCCTTCCGGGCGGCAGGCTGTACGTGCTCGACGAGGCGCTGCGCCCGGTGCCCGAGGACGCCGAGGGCGAGCTGTATGTCGCGGGACCGCGGCTGGCGCACGGCTACGCCGGCCGCCCGGCCCTGACCGCCGAGCGGTTCGTCGCCGATCCGTTCGGCGGACCCGGCGAGCGGATGTACCGCACCGGCGACCGGGTGCGGCGCACCGCCGGGGGCCTCCTCGCGTTCCTGGGCCGGGCCGACCGCCAGATGAAGTTCCGCGGCTTCCGCATCGAGCCGGGCGAGATCGAGCACGCGCTGGCCTCGTACGAGGGCGTCGGCAGCGCCGCCGTGGTGGTCCGCGACGACGGGCCGGCCGGTGAGCGGCTGGTGGCGTACGCGGTGCCGTCCGGCGGGGCGGCGCCCGACCCCGGCCGGCTGCGGGACCATCTCGCCTCGGTGCTGCCGGACTTCATGGTGCCGTCGGACTGCGTGCTGCTCGACGCGCTGCCGCTGACGGCCAACGGGAAGCTGGACGTGGCCGCGCTGCCGGAGCCGCCGGACGGCCCGGGGGCGGACGCGCCGGCCGCCGAACCGGACGGCCCGTTCGAGAAGCTGATCGCCGAGGTGTGGTCGGAGGTGCTGGGCCGGCAGCGGGTCGGTGCGGACGACGACTTCTTCGCCCTGGGCGGGCACTCGCTGATGGCACTGCGGGTCGTGGGGCGGCTCAAGCGGAACCTCGGCGTGGTGATCTCGGTCAAGGAGGTCTACCGCCACCCGCGGCTGCGGGACCTGGCGCAGTACGTCCAGCGCCACCACGAGGCCTCCGCACCGGCCGGCTGAGCGCGCGCCGTCCCGCCCGTCCGCGTACGGACAGACCCCGCCGAGCAGCGCTTCCGCTTCCCGAGAAGAGAGACGCACCCATGCAGGACACCATCGTGGTCCGCCCCCAGCCGGTCCCGGACGCCGCGCGGCGGCTGGTCTGCCTCGGCTTCTGCGGCGGCGGGGCCGGCTCGTACCTCGCCTGGACGGAGGCGATGCCGCCCGGCACGGAGCTGGCGGCGGTCTGCTACCCGGGACGGGAGGGCCGGTTCGCCGAGGACTACGCCCAGGACTGGGACGAGCTGGCCGAGGACGCGGTCACCGCGGTGCTCTCCGCCGCCGGCCTGCCCTATGTCCTCTTCGGGCACAGCATGGGCGGCTGGATGGCCTTCGACGTCGCGGCACGCATCGAGGAGCGCGGCGGGCCGGCCCCGGCGGCGGTCGTGGTGTCCTCGGCCAACGCGCCCAGCCGGGGGCTCACCCCACAGGACATGTTCCCGGCGCAGCACCAGTCGGACGACGAACTCATGGACTGGATGCGGGAGTTCGGGCTGCTGCCGGGGCACGTGCTGGGCGACCCGGACCTGTGCGAGATCGCGGTGGAGCTGATGCGGGCCGACCTCCGGGTGCGCGACTCCTTCTACCACCGGGCGGGCGCGGCGGTGCGGGCGCCGCTGCAGGTGCTGACCGGGGCGGCCGACGAGGTGATCGATCCGCGGACGGCGCGGCAGTGGCGGAAGCTGGCGGCCGGCCCGTTCCGCCACGACGAGCTGCCGGGCGGGCACTTCTACACCCCGGAGGTATGGCGGACCCTGCCGTCCCGTATCGCCGCGCTCGGGACACCGGCGGCCTGACGGTCCGGACGGGGGGCGGGGGCAGTGGGGGCGGTGGCGCGGGCCTCAGCGCTCGGCGCGGGCGTACTCCGCGGCCCGGGCCAGCCGGAGTTCGCCGGCCGCGGCGGCCGCGGTGAGGACGAGGGTGAGCAGCACCCCGGCGAGGATCGCGGTGCTCGGTGTGGCCACCCCCAGCACCACGCCGGAGAGCGAGGCGCTGGCGGCGTATCCGGCGCCGACCACCGAGTACATCATCGAGTAGCCCGCGGCCAGGGCGCTCTGCGGCAGCACGGCGCGCAGCCCGAGCGCCCGGGTCACCTGCAGCCCGGCCTGCAGCAGCCCGGCCAGGGACAGCGCCGCCGCGATGGCGCCGAGCAGCGGGACCACCCCGGCGGCGGTCACACAGGCGGCGACGGCGAGCAGCAGGACCAGGCTCTGGGTGCCGAGGCGGCCGGGCCAGCTGCGCAGCCCGTAGAGCAGCGAACCGGCCGCGGAGGCGAGGGCGTACCCGGCCAGCAGCGGACCGGACCAGCCGACCGCGAGGTGACGCTGTTCCAGCAGGGCGGGCAGCACGAGTTCGGCCAGGGCGAGCAGCGACATGGCCGCGGCGCCCGACACGTAGACCGGCCAGGCCGCGGCGAGGGTACGGAGCATCGGGACGCCGGCGCGGTCGGCGGGGTCCGACCGCCAGCCGGGCGGCAGCATCCACAGCCCGGCGGCGGAGAGCGCCATCAGGCCCGCCGCCAGCAGCAGCGGGGCGGAGGGGGCCACGCCGAAGGCGAGGGCGCCGGCCGCGGCGGGCGCGGCGGCCCAGACCGCGTAGGTGAGGGTGGCCTCCGCGCTCAGCGCCTTGGTGACCAGGCCGGGGTCGACGTGCTCGGTCAGCAGGGTGCGCAGGCCGCCGGGGGACGCGCCCGGGGCGGCCCCGGCGACCAGGGCGAACGCGCCGAGCAACAGGTCGGGGGCGTCGGGCAGCAGTCCCAGGCCGGCGAACGCCGCGGCGCCCGCGCCGAGTCCGCCGGCGAGGTGGCGCCGGGCCCGGTCAGGCCGCAGTCTCGCCCCGAGCAGCGCGGCGCCGATAACCTCACCCACCACGTAGACGGCCGCGAGTTCGGCGCCCAGCACATATCCGCCGGGCCGTTCCCGGACGAGGAAGACGAACGCCAGCGGGGCCATCGCCACCGGCAGACGCGCCGCGGCGGCGACCGCGGCCCAGCTCAGCACGTGCCGGGTCAGGAGCGCGCGATAGGAGTGGGCTGCCATCCCCGGACTGTAGGTCGGGCCGGAAATGGCGGACAAGGCGGAAGGGCACCGCCCGCGCATAAAGAACCGGCCGGCCGGGCCGTACCCCGAAAGTCTTGCTCCCCCTCGGGGGAGCGGCATTACGTTTCTCCATCGCGCCGCCCGAACACGCCGGCCGGCCCCCACTGCCGGGCCCGACGCACCGAGTGCCCCGAGAACTCCCGAGCTCCCTCCTCCGAGTTGACCACCGATCAGGAGTTACGCATGCTCATACGCCAGACGGTCGTTCACGATGACTTCCGCACCGCCGCGGACATGGCTGCGGATTCCGCCCGGGAATTGAGGCTGCTGCGCGAGTCGCGGATCGCCGAACTGGTCGCGCGGGCGGGCTGCGCCGGGCCCGCCGAGGTGCCCTGGCACGCCCGGAGTTTTCCGGTGCTCGCGGCGCTCGCCCCGGTCATGACGTCACCGGAGGGCGAAATCACGTATCCGGGCGATCCGATGTGTCTTTATGCGGCGCTGAGCGTTCCGGTCGACAGTGCGTTGCGGTCCGCCCGGCTCGGCGCCGGAACGGACGTCCCGTTCAGCGATCTCTGCCCCAGTTGGGGAAAGCCGCCGTCGAAAGCGCACCGGCTGAGCGCGGAACACGGACTTCCGTCGCAGCGTGCGAGTACCGGTACGTCGGACGCCACGGTCTTCGACCCGCGGGTGTGGGACGCGGAGGCCCGGGCGGAATTGCGGGCCGAACTCCGCCGGCACCGGCCGCGGGTGTTCCTGGTCAGTACGGTCTCCCCCGGCCATCGGTACGCGCTGGAAATGGCCCGCATCGTCAAACAGGAACTGCCGGACTGCCTGGTGGTGTTCGGCGGCCGCCACATGGACGAGACGATGCGGTACGCCCCGGCGAAACGGTCCGTCGTTCTGGAATACAGCTCTACCCTCCAGGCCATCGACGACCGGCGGGCGGAGGCGGTGGTGGACTTCTGTGTCAGCGGTGAGGGGCAGTTCGCCCTCGACCTGCTGATGAAGGCGATCGCCCTGGCCATGGACCTGGACCGGACCCGGGCCACGGTGTGTGAGGTGGTCCGGATCCTGCGGCTCTTCGGCGCCGCCGGCACCCGGGTCCCGGGCAATTCCCTGGTGTGCGCCCTGGACCTGGACACCGTGCACGCCTTTCCGGTAGCCGGCGAAAAGCTCGATCTGGCCGCGCTCCCCTCCCCCTATCAGGGCTTCGCGATCCGGTCCCGTTTCCCGGTCTTTCCGCTGCCGGACGGTTCCCCGGCCCGTACGGCCCATATGACGGTGTCCAACGCCTGTCCGTACCACTGCGATTTCTGTTCCGAATCGGCGCTGGTGGTCGGCGGACTGAAGCGGTTCCGGGGCTCGCCGGCCGAAACCGCGCTGGAGCGGCTCTGCGAATACGTCAGTTACGGCGCCGAGGCGGTCTTCTTCGACGACTCCATTTTCTGGACCGGTTCCTTCCCCCTGATGCGGGAATTCTGCGCCCTGCTGCACGCGGCCCGCACCGCCCCGGGTCCGGAGAAACTGCCCGAGGGCTGCCGGCGGTGGATCACCGACGAGGGCGACTGGCAGCGGCTGCGGCAGCTGCAGTTCGGCTGCCAGGTCACCGCCGACCTGCTCACCACCCTGCACAAGGAGGACGAGGTGCGCGACCTGCTGGTGGCGCTGCGCGACGCCGGCTGCACCTACCTCTACATGGGCATCGAAAGCATGTCGACGGACGTCATGCAACACGTCCACAAGAACATCCGGCGGATCACCGACTTCCCGTGGAAGGCGAAGGTCCGTACGGCCCTGGAGCGCATCCGGGACACCGGCATCCCGGTCGGCAGCTCGGTGCTGTTCGGCCTGGAGGGCGAGACCCGCAAGACCATCGAGGAGACCGTCTACGAGGTCGGCCGGCTGGTCGACGACGGGCTGATCATGCTGGCCAGTCCCAACATCCTCACCTACCACCCGGCCACCAAGATCACCCGGGCGCACGGCATGCACGACCGGCTCGACTACCACTCCCCCGACATCGACAACCGGCCGCCGTACATCTTCTTCGAGGAGGCGTTCCCCGGCGTCGTCTCCCGGCGTCTGACCGAGGACGACATCTGGTTCATCCACGAGCAGACCGCCACCCGCTGGGGCGCCATCCGCAATTCCGCGGAACCCGAGGTCAGGAAGGTGGAGACGGCCGGCTGAGGGGGTACCGGACCGCTCCCGGCCACCGCTCGGCGTCACCCGATCGGACGAACGTGAACACGCACCGGCGCGAGACCCCGCTCGGCCTTGGGGGACGGCGGGCAGCGGCCTCCTCCCGCCGTCCCCCGGCCCCCGGACAGCCGGGCCGACCCGTCGCGCCGCTTCTACGCTGATCGGGATGTCAAGGCCTGTCTCCGCCCTTCCGGGAGGTCAGCATGGAGCCCGACTCCACCGTCTGGAACTGTCCCTTCGACTACGCCGAGGCCCTGGAGTTCGATCCCTCGCTCAAGCGCCTGCTGACCGAGGAACCGGTCGCCCGCATCCAGCTACCGCACGGCGAGGGCTGGGCCTGGCTCGTCACGCGCTACGAGGATGTGCGGACGGTGACGACCGACCGGCGCTTCAGCCGCCACGCGGTCGTCGGCCGCGACTTCCCGCGGATGACGCCCGAGCCGATCGTCCAGGACGAGGCGATCAACGTGATGGACCCGCCCGCCAGCAGCCGGCTGCGGAGCCTGGTGTCCAAGGCGTTCGCACCGCGGCACGTCGAGCGGATGCGGGAACGCACCCGGCACGTCGTCGACGACCTGCTGACGCGGATGGCCGAGCACGGTCCTCCGGCCGACCTGATGGAGCACCTCGCGGGCCCGCTGCCCCTGATCACGATCTGCGAGGTCCTCGACATCCCCGAGGGCGACCAGGCGCAACTGCGCGCCCACGCCCGGACGATGATGAACCTCCGCGTCGACAACAAGGAAAACGCCATCCGGTCCAAGGCCGAGATGCGGGAGTACTTCCGCGAGTTGACCGCGGAGCGGCGCCGGAATCCGGGCGACGACCTGATCAGCGTCCTGGCGACGGCCCGCGACGGGGACGAGATGCTCGGTGAGCAGGAACTCACCGTGATGGCCATGGTCCTGCTCATCACCGGTCAGGACACCACCACCTACGAGATCGCCAACCTCTCCTGCCTGATGCTGTCCCGGCCGGAGGTGCTGGCGCAGGTGCGCTCCCGTCCCGCTCTGCTGCCGCAGGCGATCCAGGAGATGCTGCGCTTCATCCCGTTCCGCAAGGGCGTGGGGATCCCCCGCGTCGCCCTCGAGGACGTGGAACTGAGCGGGGTGACCATCCGGGCCGGCGACATCGTGCACGTCTCGTATCTGACGGCCAACCGCGACGGGCGCAAGTTCGACCGGCCCGACGAGCTGGACCTCGACCGTGACGGCCCGAACCACATGACGTTCGGCTGGGGCGGGCACCACTGCCTGGGCGCCCCGCTCGCCATCACGGAGCTGGAGGTCGCGCTCGGTTCGCTGCTGGAGCGCTTCCCCGAGCTGGCGCTGGCGAAGCCACCCGGGGAAATCCGCTGGAACCAGAGTTCCATCTGGCGTTATCCGCTGGAATTGCCGGTGGTGTGGTGAGTCCGGCGGAGGTGCCGACAGGCGCCGGGTACCGGCCGCGACATGCGGAGATCAACCACCCGGCGTACCGTATCTAACTCGAACGGCTCGGCCGCAGAAAGGCCGTTCCGCTCACCTTCGAAATCACGGGGAGATCGGGAGAGTTCCTATCGGGAGAGTTCATTCTTCGACGACTGGTTCGCTCGCATTTTCCCAAAGAGCCCGGACATACCGGCGGCCGGCGGATTTCCTGAAACCGGCGGCCGGTGCGGCTCCACACTGCAGAGCAGGAACTGCACCGGGCGGACCACAGTTCTGCTGCAAGGAGTGCTTCCCATGGCGGTACTGTGCAAACCGGCAATCGCGGTCCCCGAATACGTCATCACCCAAGAAGAAACCCTCGAACTGGCCAAGCGGCTGCACAAGGACCACGCGCAGCTGCGACTGGTCCTCCGGCTGATCGAGCACACCGGCGTGCTCACCCGGCGACTGATCCAGCCGATCGACAAGGTGCTCAAACACCCCGGGCTGGAGGCCCGCAGCACCGTCTACGAGCAGGAATCCAAGGCGCGGGTGCCCGCGGTGGTGCGCCAGGCCCTGGACGAGGCCGAACTGGAGCCGCAGCAGATCGACTTGATCGTCTACGTCTCCTGCACCGGCTTCATGATGCCGTCCCTCACGGCGTGGCTCATCAACACCATGGGCTTCCGTACGGACACCCGGCAGATGCCGATCGCGCAACTCGGCTGCGCCGCGGGCGGTGCCGCGATCAACCGTGCGCACGATTTCTGCACGGCCTATCCCGACGCGAACGTCCTGGTGGTCGCCTGTGAATTCTGCTCACTGTGCTACCAGCCCACGGACCTCGGCGTCGGATCGCTGCTGTCGAACGGGCTGTTCGGCGACGCGATAGCCGCCGCCGTGGTCCGGGGGCGCGGCGGCACCGGCGTCTCCCTGGAGCGCAACGGCTCGTACCTCATTCCGCACACCGAGGACTGGATTTCCTACGCGGTGCGCTCGACGGGATTCCATTTCCAGCTGGACAAGCGGGTACCGGGCACCATGGAACCGCTCGCCCCGGCCCTGCGGGAACTCGCGCAGCAGCACGAATGGAACGCGGGAAAGCTGGACTTCTACCTCGTCCACGCGGGTGGTCCGCGCATTCTGGACGACCTCAGCCGCTTCCTCGACGTTCCGCCGGACGCCTTCCGCTTCAGCCGTGCCACGCTCACCGAGTACGGCAACATCGCCAGCGCGGTCCTCCTCGACGCCCTGGGCCGGATGTTCGACGAGGGCTGCGCGGACGACGGTCACCGCGGCCTGCTCGCGGGCTTCGGCCCGGGCATCACGGCCGAGATCGCGCTGGGGAGCTGGACGACGGACTCGTAGCGTCCTCGGCCGCCTGCCGGGACTGGTGCCGGCGCGCACGGAGGATCTCCGCGCTGCGCCGGCACCAGTCCCGGTTTTCCCGCTCGAACGCGAGGCCGCGCAGACAGGTCAGATAGGGGCCGATCCGTTCGCCGTGGCGCAGGAACTCCGCTTCGTCGCGGTCCCCGCGCATCTGCCGCAACAGGCCGCCGAACAGCTCGATCTTGGCCTCGGCGAACCTCTCGCGCTCCGCGAGCCCGGCGATCAGCACGTCCGTGTCGAGGTGGTCGGCGGCCTGGACCTTGACCAGCAGGTCGTCGCGGACGAAGGAGGGCTTGGCGGCCTCGGCCGCGAACCGCTCCAGCGCGGCGAGCCCGTCCGCGGTGACGTGGAACAGCCGCTTGTTCGGCCGGGCGTCCTGGACCACCTCCCGCCCGGCGACCAGCCCTTCCTTCTCCAGCCGGGTCAGCTCGGCGTACAGCTGCTGGGGCAGCGCGTGCCAGAAGTTCGCCACACCCAGGTCGAAGGCCTTGGCCAGCTGGTAGCCGCTGAGTTCCCCGTCCAGCAGCGCCGCCAGGACGGCATGTCGGAGCGCCATGCGCCGCCCTCCTCTCCTTCGCCCTCTGCCGGTCACCCTCTTCCGGACCGCTCCCGGGCATGATACTCAAGAAAGTGAGTAGTCAGATTCTTGAGTATGAGGACGATCGAGGACCACGAGGACGCCCGTCCCGTGTCCCGCGAGCGAGGAGACCCTTGTGACCACCGCCGACCGCTTCCGTGCCGCCGTCGAGAACCGCGACCTTTCCGCCCTGGAGGACCTGTTCAGCGACGACATCCGCTTCTACAGCCCGGTGAAGTTCTCCCCCTTCGAGGGCAAGCCGCTGGTCATGGGGCTCTTCGGGGTCCTGCTGCGCACGTTCGAGGACTTCCGCTACGTCGGCGGCTTCCGCGGCGAGGCCGAGACCACCGCCGACGGCACCCAGGCCGCCGCGGACGTGCTGCTCTTCCGCGCCACCGTCAACGGCCGGCAGATCCACGGCATCGATCTGCTGCACCTCGACGACGCCACCGGCCGGATCAAGGAGTTCACCGTGATGGTCCGGCCCCGGTCCGCCGTGGACGCCCTCAGCGAGGCGGTGTACGCCGGCCTGGTCGCGGACGGCCTGGTGCCGGCGGCGTGACGCCGAGATCATGCCGAAGCCCCGGCTCCCTCCACGGGAACCGGGGCTTCGCGCCGTGCATCGCGCAGGGTGTCAGCCGACCCGTGCGGGCACCAGCACCCGCTCCCGCCCCAGGGCGGTGAGTGTGGTGTCCCCGTTCATGGCGAGCTTGCCGCCCGGCCAGAGGGCGATCAGATCGTCCTGACGGGTGCCGCCGCCGTACGCCCCGGCGGTGACGAGACGGCCGTTGCGCCAGGCGGACTTCGCGGGCCGGAGCTGACGTTCGCCCTTCAGGCCCTTGGCCGCGACGTTCTCGTACCCGGTGACCTCGCCGTCCGACCACCGGACGACCAGGTCCTGGTCGCCGGCCGCGGTCCGGAAGTCCCCGGCGACGAGATCGGCGGCGTGCGTCCAGGTCGGGTTCCGCTTGGCGAGCTGCTTCTCGGCGTGCAGCCCCTTGCCGTCGACGTTGGGGTAGAGCGTCACCTCACCGTCGGACCAGCGCACCACCAGGTCGTCGCGGCGCGTGTTGCCACCGCCGAACCGGCCGGCGGCGAGCCCGTAGGCGTGCGTCCACGTCCCGTTGGGCGCCTTGAGCTGGATCTCGTTGCGGAGCTTGTTGGTCTCGTTGACGTCCTTGTAGAGGGTCAGTTTGCCGTTGGCCCAGCGGACGAGCAGGTCGTCGGTGGAGTCGCCGGTGAAGTCCCCCGCGGTGATGGCCCTGGCCTGCTTCCAGAGCTCGTTCTTCTTGACGAGCGTGATGTCCGTGCCGAAGCCGTACTGCCGGTTGCCGGGGTAGAGGGAGAGCTCGCCGTCGGACCAGCGCACGATCAGGTCACCGGTGCCGTTCCGCACCGAGGTGGTGTGGAACCGGCCGCCGGTCATCGCCGTGGCGTGCTGCCAGGTGGAGCCGTCGCCCAGCGGACCGGCGCTGTCCGGCACCGCGTCGTCGACCGCCTGGCGGTAGAGCCGGAAGACGTCACCGTCGAACTGCGACGAATAGGAGACGTCGGCGGTGGGCCCACCGGTCTTGTAGCCGCCGATGGCGCCCACGAGGTCGCCCCGGCTCCCGTCGAAGTGCTCCAGGAACGGCCCGCCGCTGACGCCCGAGCGGTACCCGTCGCACTGGATCTGCAGGAACCGGCCCTGGAACGCCGTGGTGTCGTTCACGCAACTCAACGGGGTCTTCTGGCCGCCGGGATAGCCGACGAGGGTCACGTTCTTGCGGGCCAGCTGCGCCGAGGAAACGGAGGTGAGGCGGTTCCCGCCGCCGACCGCGTCCTCCAGCAACTGCCCCTGGGAGTTGGGTCCGACCCGCACGACCGCGAAGTCCACGTCGTCGCTGGGCGACGAGGTCAGATACCGCCCGTCGATCCAGACCTTGCCCACCTGCACCGGGAACAGCCCGTACGGCGTCTCCCCGGCCTCCCCCGCCTGCGAGTCCCCGGCGCGATAGCCCGGCACGAACGCGGCGTCGCGGTACGGCTTGTCGCCCTTGAGGCAGTGCGCGGCGGTCAGCACCAGGCTCTTGGTCGGCGACGCCACGGCGCTGGCGCTGCAGAACTGGTTGGGCGTCGCCGACCCGTCCTCACTGCGGATCAGGAACACCCCGACGGTGGCCACGCCCGCGTCGGCCCGATGGGTCGGCACCATCGAACGCCGCCCCGCACCCGGGGCACCCGCCGCTTCCCGGCCCTTCCCGCCGTCCTGCACCGCGTCCATCGGCACGGCGGCGCGGATCCGCTCCGGCGTCCAGTACTGCTCGGTCGCGCGCGCATCGCGGATCGCCTCCGCCGTCACGGGCGGCGGGCTCGGCGCGGCGTCGGTGGCAGCCGCACGGGGAACGGGCTGGCTCTCCGTGTCCCGAGCGCCGAGCGCCGGCACGGCGATCGCGAGGGACACACAAGCTCCGAGCGCGGCGGCCCGCGCCCACGGTATTCGTTTCATGGACCTGTCTAGGGACGGACGACCTCGGTCGTGGAGTCAACTGGCGGCTCCGGGCGCACGAAAGAAGCGCCGCCGGGCCGGCGCCCGCATGATCTCATCCCCATGAGCACCCAGGCGAACGAATGACCGATCCGACCCCTCGCCCCCTGGGGCGAGAGAGCGAAACACGCCACGCCCGGCGGACAGAACCACTAAGCTACCGTTCAGTAGCACTCAACTTCAGACTCGTGCAGTCCGCCTGCCCAGGCCCTGAGGAGCCCCATGCAACTCGCCGCGATCCTCGTGTCGTTGGTCCTCACAGCGGTCGGCGTTGCGCTCATCGGCCGCGCCGTCGCCCACCTCGTACGGTTCGTCAGACTCGGCGCACCCGTACCGGCGGGCAGCCGCACCGACGCCCCCAAGCAGCGCAGCCTCACGCTGGCCAAGGAGTTCGTCGGCCACACCCGGATGAACCGCTGGGGCGTCGTCGGCGTCGCGCACTGGTTCGTCGCCGTCGGCTTCCTCACCCTCGGCCTGACGATCGTCACCGCGTACGGCCAGCTCTTCAAGGCCGACTGGATCATCCCCGTCATCGGCGACTGGCTGCCGTACGAGCTGTACATCGAGTTCATCGCGCTGGCCACGACCGTCGGCATCCTGGTGCTGATCGCGATCCGGCTGATGAACCTGCCGTCCCGGGCCGGCCGCAAGTCGCGCTTCGCCGGATCGACCGCCTGGCAGGCGTACTTCGTCGAGTACGTCATCCTCGTCATCGGCATCTGCATCCTCGTCCTGCGCGGGCTCGAGGGCGTCCTGCACCACGTCGAGGGCTACGAGGCCGGGTACTGGGTGTCGTACCCCCTGGTCGCGGCCTTCAGGGGCCTGAGCGTGGCGACCCTGCAGAACCTGGTCTACCTCTTCGCGATGATCAAGCTCGGGGTGACCATGACCTGGGCGATCACCATCGGCCTCAACACGGACATGGGTGTGGCCTGGCACCGCTTCCTGGCCTTCCCCAACATCTGGTTCAAGCGCGAGGCCGACGGCGACGTCGCCCTGGGCGCACTGCAGCCGATGACCTCGGCCGGCAAGCCCATCGACTTCGAGGACCCGGGCGAGGACGACCAGTTCGGCGTCTCCCAGATCGAGCACTTCTCCTGGAAGGGCCTGCTGGACTTCTCCACCTGCACCGAGTGCGGCCGCTGCCAGTCCCAGTGCCCCGCCTGGAACACCGGCAAGCCGCTCTCCCCCAAGCTGCTGATCATGGCCCTGCGCGACCACGCACACGCCAAGGCGCCCTACCTCCTCGCCGCCTCCGACGAGGCCCGCGCCGAACTGCCGCAGGCAGTACGGGACGAGGCCGAGCGCCCCCTGATCGGCACCCTCGAAGCTGCATCCGACGGCGGCTCCGCCGCGGGCGGCGTCATCGACCCCGACGTACTGTGGTCCTGCACCACCTGCGGCGCCTGCGTCGAGCAGTGCCCCGTCGACATCGAGCACATCGACCACATCGTCGACATGCGCCGCTACCAGGTCATGATCGAATCCAGCTTCCCCAGCGAAGCCGGCACCATGCTCAAGAACCTGGAGAAGAAGGGCAACCCCTGGGGCCTGGCCAAGAAGCAGCGCCTGGAATGGACCAAGGACGTCGACTTCCCCGTCCCCGTCGTCGGCAAGGACGTCGAAGACCTCACCGAAGTCGACTACCTCTACTGGGTCGGCTGCGCCGGCGCCCTCGAAGACCGCGCCAAGAAGACCACCAAGGCCTTCGCCGAACTCCTCCACATCGCCGGCGTCAAATTCGCCATCATGGGCGGCGACGAGAAGTGCACCGGCGACTCCCCCCGCCGCCTGGGCAACGAATTCCTCTTCCAGCAACTCGGCGCGGAGAACGTCGCCACCCTCAACGCCGCCTTCGGCGAGGACGACGAAGACGACTCCACGAAGAAGCCCAAGGCCGCCAAGAAGATCGTCGCGACCTGCCCGCACTGCTTCAACACCATCGCCAACGAATACCCGCAGCTCGGCGGCCACTACGAGGTCATCCACCACACCCAGCTGCTGCAACACCTCATCGACGAGGGCAAACTCATCCCCGTCACCCCCGTCGAAGGCCTGATCACCTACCACGACCCCTGCTACCTGGGCCGCCACAACAAGGTCTACACACCCCCGCGCGAGATCATCGCCAAGGTCCCCGGCCTGCGCAACGAAGAAATGCACCGCCACAAGGAACGCGGCTTCTGCTGCGGCGCCGGCGGCGCCCGCATGTGGATGGAAGAGCGCATCGGCAAACGCATCAACAACGAACGCGTCGACGAAGCCCTCTCCCTCAACCCCGACATCGTCTCCACCGCCTGCCCCTTCTGCCTCGTCATGCTCACCGACTCCGTCAACGGCAAGAAGGCCGCATCCGACAGCGGCTCGGCCTCGGGCGGCAAGGCAAAGGAATCCATCCAGGTCGTCGACGTCGCCCAACTGCTGCTGGACGCGGTCAAGTAGCCCCGTACGTAATCGGCCGGCCCTCCCCCTCCCGTGAGGGGGAGGAAAATGCCCGGCGGGGGCGGACGGGACCGCCTACGCTCGCGCAGTGGAGCGACAACGCCCACCCCCTCGGACCCATCCTGCGAGGTCAGCCATCATCACCATCCGCCGTGCCGAGCAAGGTGACGCATCCGCGATAGCCGCCATTCACCAGGCGTCCCGGGCGGACACCATGCCGTATCTGCCGCCGCAGCGCCGTTCGCACGGCGAAGTCACGTACTGGATCCGCGAGATCGTGCTGCCGGAGAGCCACACCCTCGTCGCCGTCCAGGGCGAGGAGATCCTCGGGTACGCCGCGGTGCGCGGCGAGCTGCTCGATCAGCTCTATCTGCGGCCGGACGTCCGGCGGACCGGCATCGGCAGCCGGCTGCTCGGTGCGGCGCGGGAGCACTCCCCGGACGGGCTGACCCTGCACGTCTTCCAACTCAACGTGGAGGCGCGGGCGTTCTACGCGCACCACGGGTTCCGGGTCGTGGGCACCGACGACGGCAGCGGCAACATGGAGAATCTGCCGGCCCTCACCCTGCGCTGGACTCCGGAGCCCGCCGCCCGGTGAAGGGCAGGTGCCGAGCGGCCCCGTCACGGACCGGGGCACTGTTGCCCCTATGGGTGGTTTAGGGCGATTTTTCTGGCTCGGGCGGGAAGTGTGGTCTTCCATGGCGGCGTGAAGGCACGTGAAAGAGGCACCGCCAGGGAGGAGCCGCACCGTGCACGAGCTCGTCGCCGCCCTGCTCGATCCGGACGTCACGGCCCGGGAGCTCGCCGCTCTGCCCCTGCCGCGGACATACCGGGCGGTGACCGTGCACCGTGCGGACGCCGCGCTGTTCACCGGGGTGCCGCACGAGGAGCGCGACCCGCGTGCCTCGCTCCACCTCGACGAGGTACCGGTCCCCGAGCCGGGCCACGCCGAGGTGCTGGTCGCGGTGATGGCCTCGTCGGTCAACCACCACACCATCGCGTCCGCGCTGTTCGAGCCGGAGCCGACGTTCCGCTTCCTGGCGGAGTACGCCCGCAGATCACCGGCCGGGCGGCGGCACGACCTGCCGTACCACGTCCTGGGGTCGGACCTCTCCGGCGTGGTCCTGCGCACCGGCCCCGGCGTCAGCCACTGTCAGCCCGGTGACGAGGTCGTCGCGCACTGCCTCGTGGTGGAGCTGGACGGCCAGGACGACGCGATACGCGCGCCGGCGCAGCGCGTCTGGGGATACGAGACCAACTTCGGCGGGCTGGCGGAGCTCGCGCTGGTCAAGGCCACCCAGCTGATGCCCAAGCCGCCGCACCTGACATGGGAGGAGGCCGCCTGCTGCGGGCTGGTCAACTCCACGGCGTACCGGCAGCTCGTCTCCCACAACGGTGCGGCCATGAAGCAGGGGGACACCGTTCTGATCTGGGGCGCGGCGGGCGGGCTGGGTTCGTTCGCCACGCAGTACGCGCTGGCCGGCGGGGCCACACCGGTGTGTGTGGTCTCGTCGCCGGAGAAGGCCGCGCTGTGCCACGGGATGGGCGCGGACCTCGTCATCGACCGCACGGCCGAGGACTACCAGTTCTGGAAGGCCCTGGAGACCCCCGACCCGGGTGAGTGGCGGCGCTTCGCCCGGCACGTGCGGGACCTCACCGGCGGGGAGGATCCCGACATCGTCTTCGAGCATCCGGGGCGGGACACCTTCGCCGCCTCGGTGTACGCGGTCCGGCGCGGCGGCACCGTGGTCACCTGTGCCTCCACCACGGGCCCCGGGCACCTCTACGACAACCGCTCGCTGTGGACCGGGCTCAAGCGGATCCTCGGTACGCACTTCGCCAGCAACCGGGAGGCGTGGGAGGCCAACCGCCTGGTTTTCAAGGGCCGCATCCATCCGCCGCTGTCCGTCACCCACCCCCTGGAGGCCACCACCGACGCCGTGGCCGCCGTACGGGCGGGCCGCCACCACGGGAAGGTGGGCATCCGCTGCCTCGCGCCGCGGGACGGTCTCGGCGTCCGCGACCCCGAGCTCCGCGAGGACCTGCTGCCGTGGCTCACCCTCTTCCGGGACGGTTGAGCCCCGGAAGAGGGCGCACGGCGCGAGCGTCAGGCGTCGATGCGCACCACGGCCTCGATTTCGACCGCGATGCCGAAGGGGAGGGCCATCATGCCGACGGCGGAGCGGGCGTGCGAGCCGCGCTCGGAGCCGAAGACGTCGGTGAGGAGGTCGGAGGCACCCTCCGCGACCACGTGCTGTTCCTGGAAATCGGGGGCGGACTGCACCATCACGAGCAGTTTGACGAATTCCCGTATCCGGTCGAGATCACCGAGTTCGGCGTTGAGCGCGGAGAGGATGTTCAGCGTGACGAGCCGGGCGGCTTCCTTGCCCTCGTCGATGGTGAAATCCGCGCCCAGGCGTCCCCGGTATTTCACCGAGCCGTCCGGATTCAGCGGGCCGTGACCGGAGACGAAGACGAGATCGCCGACCGTCTTCGTCGGCACGTAATTCGCCAGCTTCGGCAGCAGCGGCGGCAGCGTCAGTCCGAGTTCTTCCAGACGGCGGGATACCTGTCCCATTGCTTCTTTCCCCTCAATCCTGCGTAGGTGAATACGTGGTGGTCATTCGTCGGTCGGTGTGGCGGAGGCCACCGGCGCGGCGGGCGGGGCCGTCTGCGGTGCCTCGGGTTCGGTGGCGGAACGGGCCGTGACGGCCCGGAGGCAGTGGAATGCGGTCAGTCCGGTCAGCGCGAGGACCGCGACCAGGATCGCGAACGACCTGATGTCCGGCGGGATCTTGCTGACGACCAGGGACGAGAAGCTGCCGCCGGCCATCTGGACCGCCCCCAGCAGCCCGGAGGCGGCGCCGGCCATGGCGGGGAAGGAGGTCACCCCGCCCGCCACGGACATCGGGAAGAGGAAGCCGTTGCCGATGGTCACGGCCGTCATCAGCACCAGCAGCGGCCAGGGCGTCTGCGGATCGGTCAGCCCCACCGCCAGCAGCACCAGGGCGCCGCTGGAGAAGATCAGGTGCCCCCGGACGAGCAGCCGGTCGATGGAGTGGCGCTTGACCAGGCGGCGCGAGACGAGGTTACCGGTGATGTACGCGGCGGCGATGCTGATGTAGCAGTAGCCGTTGATCTCGGTGCTCATGCCCAGGCGCTGGAAGATCACCGGTGAGGCGACCAGATAGCCGGTGTAAACGGCGTACCCCACACCGAGGTTGAGGCCGTAGCCCCAGAATTTGCCGCTCACCAGCAGCCGGCGGTAGTTCCCCACCGTCGTGCGCAGCCGCCGTGCGCGGCGTTCCGCGGGCAGCGACTCGGGCACCCGGAGTGCGACGGCGAGCACGGTGACCAGGGCGATCAGCGCGGTCAGGAAGAACGGCGCGCGCCAGGAGAGGTAGGTGGTCAGATAGCCGCCCATGAGCGGGGAGATGGCCGGTGAGGCGCCGACCACCGGCATGATCGTGGTGAAGACGCGGGCCGCGGTCTGCTGGCCGTAGAGGTCGCCGACGATGGCCCGGGCCAGCACGAGACCGGCGCCCGCGCCGAGGGCCTGGAGGAGGCGCGCGCCGGCGAAGACCGCGATGTTCGGGGAGAGGGCGCAGCCGAGCGAGGCCACCGCGTAGAGCGTGAAGCCGCCGATGACGAGCCGCCGCCGGCCGATCGCGTCGGACCAGGGGCCGTAGATGAGCTGGGCGACGAGCAGGCCGACCAGATACGGGCTGAAGGTCGCCTGGACCGCGGAGACGGAGGTGCCCAGGGCGTGGGCGGTCTGTGCCAGGCCGGGGAGGTTGATGTCGGAGGACATCAGGCCGCCCACGCTCAAGGAGATGAGCACCGCGAGAAGTAAGGGCGGGACTTTGGCTTCCGTGGTCTGCATGCATGCCCTTCCGGACGCGGAATGCGCCCCCTGGGCCCGCCGCCTCGATTCCGGGGCGGTGGCCGGCGGTTCGACGTTCGGATCTGAATCCTAGTGATCGCGTGGAGGGGTAAACAGGCTCCTCTCGGACCGTTCCCCCTGATCCGATGGGCGCCGGAATGCGGTACCAACAGCGGCAAGTGCCCTCATTTCACCCCTTGGCGCCTTACCGACAGTAGCTTCAAGCCATGCGCACCTTCATCGTCGATGCGTTCACCGACCGGCCGTTCGCCGGTAATCCCGCCGCTGTGTGTCTGCTGGAGAAGCCGGCCGATGTGGCCTGGATGCAGCAGGTCGCGGCCGAACTGAATTTGTCGGAAACCGCTTTCGTGCACCGTGTCGGGCAGAACTCCTACGGGCTGCGGTGGTTCACGCCGACGGTGGAGGTGGACCTCTGCGGTCACGCCACCCTGGCCACCGCCCATGTGCTCCACACGACGCGGGCCGCCGCCCATGACTCCCCCCTGCGCTTCGAGACGCTGAGCGGGGTGCTCACCGCTCGGCGGCACGGCCTCGGTGACATCACCCTGGACTTCCCGGCGGACCCGCCGACCGCCGAGCCGGTGCCGTTGGGGCTGGCCAAGGCGCTGGGCACCGACCCGGTGTGGACCGGCCGGGCCCGGCACGACCTGCTGGTGGAGCTGGCGGAAGCCACCGCGGTACGGGACCTGGCCCCGGACATCGTCGCGCTGGCCGCCTTCAGCGGCCGAGCGGTCATCGTGACCGCGGCCGCCCCGGCGGACGCCGACCACGACTTCGTCTCCCGGGTCTTCGCCCCGGCCGCCGGCATACCCGAGGACCCCGTCACCGGCGCCGCCCACTGCGTACTGGCGCCCTTCTGGTCCGAGCGGCTCGGCCGGACCGAGCTGACCGGCCTCCAACTGTCGCCGCGCGGCGGCCGGGTGGGCGTCGAGCTGCGCGGTGACCGGGTGACCCTGCTGGGGCAGGCGGTGACGGTGTTCAACGGGGAGCTGAGTACGAGGGGTTCGACGGCGAGCTGACGCGGTACGGCGGCCGGCCCGACGACGTGCGCCCCGCTTCCCGGTACGGCCGGGAAGCGGGGCGCGGGAACGAGACGAGCGGCGGGTCCTCAGGGGCGGATGAGCACCTTGAGGGCCTCGCGTTCGGCCATGGCCTTGTAGCCGTCCGGGACGCCGTCCAGCCCGACGGTGCGGTCGAAGATCGCGGACGCGTCGAGACGTCCGGACAGCACGTCGGGGAGGAGCTCGGGGGCGTAGGCCCGGGCCGGGGCGACGCCGCCGGCGAGGGTGACGTTGCGGCGGTAGAAGCGCCGTGCGTCGACGCCGTCGCCGTCCTGGGGCACGCCGACGTAGCCGACGGCACCGCCGGGGCGGGCCATGTCCAGGGCGTCCCGCAGGGCCGCGCCGGTCCCGACGCACTCCAGCACCGCGTGCGCCCCGTGGCCGCCGGTGAGCTCCTTGACCCGCTCGACGGCCTCGGTGCCGCGCTCCGGCACCACCTCCACGGCGCCGAACCGCCGCGCGAGGTCCGTCCGCGCGGTGTGCCGGCCGAGGACGATGATGCGCTCCGCGCCCAGCCGGGAGGCGGCCAGCACGCCGCACAGGCCGACCGCGCCGTCCCCCACCACGGCGACCGTCCGGCCCGGGCCGACCTGCGCGGCGCGCGCCGCGTGGTGCCCCGTGCACAGCACGTCGGACAGGGCCAGCACCGCCGGCACCCGGGGGTCGTCCGGCTCCATCGGGAGCGGGAGGAGCGTGCCGTCGGCCTGCGGGACGCGGACCGCCTCGCCCTGGCCGCCGTCCAGCTCCCCGCCCCAGAACCCGCCGTTCAGGCAGGAGTTGGGCAGCCCGTCCCGGCAGAACTCGCAACGGCCGTCGGACCACTTGAAGGGCGCGAGGACGAGGTCTCCGCGGCGTACCGAGGTGACCTCGGCGCCGGTCTCCTCGACCACGCCGATGAATTCGTGCCCGAGGCGCACCCCGTCCGGGTTCGGCGGCATCTTCCCGTAGCGCCACAGGTCGCTGCCGCAGATCGCGGCGTGGGTGACCCGCACCACGGCGTCGGTCGGCCGGTCGATCCGGGCGTCGGGCACCTCCTTCACCTGGACGTCCCCTGCCCCGAACATCACTGCTGCCCGCACGGTCGTACTCCTGGATTCGCTCGACGAGGGCCGGTCCGGCCCGGTACGGCTCGGGGGTCACGCGCGGCGCGCTAGGCGTGGACGGTCCACTCGCGGCGCCGGAGTTCGGCCGTGAGTGTGTCGGCCGAGCCGTCCGCCACCAGGAGTTCCGCCAGTCCGGCGGAGCCGTCCGTGGCGTGCTCCAGGCGGACGTCCTCGATGTTCGCCCCCACCGCCGAGGCGGCGGAGAGCAGTCGGGCCAGCTCACCCGTCCGGTCGCGCAGGACCACCCGAACTGATCTGTACGCTACGGCAGTTCCGCCGTGTTTGCCGGGGATCCGGGCATATCCCGCGTTGCCTCGTTCGAGCAGCGCGGTCAGCTCCGCCGGAGCCGGCTCGCGCAGCGCGCGGCGCACGGCGTCCAGGTCGCCGGCCAGCCCGTCCAGCACGGCCGCCACGGCCTCCGCGTTGGTCGCCAGGATGTCCGTCCACAGTCCGGCGTCGCCCGCGGCGATCCGGGTGACGTCGCGCAGCCCCTGGCCGGCGAGCCGCAGCGCCACCTCTTCCCCGTCGTCCAGCCGGGCCGCCAACAACGTGGCGAGGAGGTGCGGAACATGGGAAATGAGCGCGACGGCGTGGTCATGGGCCTCGGCGTCGAGGACGACCGGCGTCCCGCCGCACAGCCGGACCAGTTCCAGCGCCCGCCCCAGCACGGCCGGTTCGGTCGCCGGGTCGGGCGTGAGCACCCAGGGCCGGCCCTCGAACAGCTCGGCCCGGGCCGCCAGCGGACCCGAGCGTTCCCGCCCCGCCATGGGGTGTCCGCCGACGAAGGAGGCCAGGTCACCGCCGCGGGCCGCGATCTCGTCCAGCGGCGGCCCCTTCACGCTGCCGACGTCGGTGTACGCCCGCGCCAGACCGTTCTTCTGGTGCTCCTCCAGGACACCGGCCACGCTCCCGGGCGGTACGGCGAGCACCGCGAGGTCCACCGGTCCGGGCGGTGCGCCGGCCGTCCCGGCGCCCAGCGCGGCGGCGGTGCGGGCCGCGGCGCCGTCCCGGTCGATGAGATGCGTGGTGATGCCCCGCGCCGCCAGGGCGAGGGCGACGGAGGTGCCGATGAGCCCGGTGCCGACGACGGCGACGGTGCGCAGTGCGTTCGCGGTCATCTACTGTCCCCGGGTGATCCGCTGGATGATGTGCGCGGCCAGCCGGCGCACCCCTTCCTCGATCCGCTCGGGCGTCAAATAGCTGGCCGACAGCCGTAGTTGCCGCTCTCCGCCGTCGCCCAGGTAGAAGTAGCTCATCGGGGTCCAGATGACGCCGTGGTCGCGGGCCGACTCCTCCAGGAAGGCGTTGTCGGCGGCGAACGGCAGGGTCAGGACGAGGAAGAACCCGCCGTCCGGCACGTTCCACCGCACCCCCCACCGGTCCTGCGGCAGGTGGCGCGCGAGGGCGGCCAGCAGCGCCTCCATGTTGCCGCGGTAGAACTCGATGAGGTCCTTGTTGGCGTCGCGCAGCCGGCACCCGTGGGCGAGCAGCATGCCCCCGATGGCCGCCTGGGCGATCGCCGGGGTGTTCACCGTGACCATGCTCTTGATCTTGGACAGTTCGTCGGCGAGCAGGGTGCGCTCGCCGTTCTCACCGATGACCGGCTGGTCGGCGATGACGTAGCCGACCCGGGCACCCGGGAAGCAGGTCTTGGCGAACGAGCCGAAGTAGATCACCCGGTGCCGGGTGTCCAGGGACTTCAGGGTGGGCCGCTGCTCCCCGGTGCGGCTGAAGAACCCGTACGGGTTGTCCTCCAGCAGCAACAGGTCCTCCTCCGCCGCGAGATCGAGCAGCGCGTGCCGCTTCTCGGTGGGCATGGACGCCCCGGAGGGATTGGCGAAGTCGGGGATCACGTACACCGCGCGCGGCCGCTTGCCCCGGGCGCGGAGCTCCCGGACGGTGGCGCGCAGGGCGTCGAGGTCCAGACCGGTGGCGTCCTCGGGCACCGGGACGGTCGCGGCGTCCAGCAGCCGCGCGGCGCCCGTGATGCCGACGTAGCCGGGGTCGGTGACCAGCAGGACGTCGTCCGGGCCGGCGATCAGCGCCCGCAGGACCAGGAGCATCGCCTCCTGGCAGCCGACGGTGACCACGACGGCCGACGGGTCGGTGTGGATGCCGTCGTCGTGCGCGATCGTCCGGGCCACCAGGTCGTGGATCTGGCCGTTGGTGCGCCCGTACTGGAACAGCGCGGTGCGCACCTCCTCGGGTGAGCGGCCGAGGTCCTGCTCCAGGTGACGCGTGTAGGTGTCGAGGTAGCCGCCGATCCGGTCCACCTCGAAGAACCCGTCGTAGGGGCGGCCCGGACCGAACGAGATCGCCTCGGGGTACCGCAGCGTGACCTCGTTGAGGAAGTTCATCACCTCGAGCAGCGGGTCCGAGAGGGACGCGTGCAGATCGGCCGGCCTGAGCTCGGCGTCCGGTCCGGGCCGCGGCATTACGCCTGCTCCTGCCAGAGCACCGGGCAGAAGTCCGGGTCCTGGTAGTCGGGGTTGCCGTTCGCGTCCTTGCGGACGAGGACGTCGTTGTTGTAGACGACCCGCTCGCCGGTGGAGATCTCGAACGGCCGCCACTGGTTCGTGCGGTCCTGGAGGTGGAACGAGATCGCCCGGCGCGGGCGGTCGCTGCGGTTGAGCCCGCTGCCGTGGTAGGTGCGGCAGTGATGGAAGCTGATGTGCCCCTTCGGGATGACGACGGGCACCTTGCGGACCGTCTCGTTGTTGAAGGCGGCGTTCTCCTCCAGCATCTCGTCGAGTTCGGAACGGTCCCGCTCGGCGAAGTGCTTGGTGGTCGCGTCGTTGCCGCCGATCTCCTTCCACCGGTGGCTGCCGTCGACCATGGTGATGGTGCCCATCTCCTCGTCACAGTCGTGGAAGGGGATGAAGGCGGTCAGCATCTCGTCGGAGGTGCAGGTCTGCCAGTAGTGCCGGTCGAAGTGCCAGGGCACGATGTTGCCCTCGTCCTCGGGCCGCGGCGGCTTGTAGATCAGGGTGCTGTTCCACAGCCGTATCTGGCTGGTCTCCGCGATGCGCGCGGCGACCGCCCCGATGAGCGGCTTGGACAGGATGCTCCGGATCGTGTCGTCCTCGTAGAAGATGTAGTCGTTGTGCCGGTGGACGTCGCCCTTCTCCGGCTCCCAGTACGCCAGCCGCGGCGGCCGGACCGGGAGGGTCCGGTCCCGGTGACCGGCGTAGAACCGCTCACTGGCCTCCACGAGCGTGTCGACCTCGTCGTCGGTCAGCAGCTTCTTCGACAGGTACCAGCCGTGCTCCTGGTAGAACTGCACGTCGTCGTCGGAGGGCAGCAACGCCCGGTCGTGGTCGCTGAGCTGGAACGGCTCGGTGGTCATCATGGTCCTTTCCGAAGATCCGGGTCCTCGTACGATTCGTTCGGTGCCGCCGCGGCCGGGCCGCGGGCCAGCAGCTCCGGGCCGAGGGCGGCGAGGGAGGGTCGGCCGGCCAGCGCCATGGCGTCCTCCAGTTCGTCCCGCAGCAGGGTGAGCACCTCGCGCGCCCCGGCCTCTCCGTCGGCGGCCAGTCCCCACAGCACGGGTCTGCCGACGAAGACCGCCCGGGCACCCAGCGCCAGCGCCTTCAGCACGTCGGTCCCGTGCCGGATGCCCCCGTCGAGGAACACCGGGCAGCGGCCGCCGACCGCCGCCACGACCTCCGGCAGCGCGTCCAACGTGGCGACGGAGCCGTCGAGTTGGCGGCCGCCGTGGTTGGACACCACGATCCCGTCGATGCCGAGCCCGGCGGCGCGGGCCGCGTCCTCGGCGGTGAGGACGCCCTTGAGGACGAGCGGCAGCCGGGTCTGCTCCCGCAGCCAGTCCAGGTCGGACCAGCTCAGCGAGGGGTCGATGAAGGCGTCGGCGTGCCGGGCCAGGGCGGAGCTGCCGTCCTGCCGGTCGTGCAGGAATCCGGTGACCTCGCCGTCCAGGTTGCGGGCGGCGATGCCCGGGGGCAGGTGGAAGCCGTGCCGCACCTCGCGCAGCCGTCTGCCGAGCCGCGGGGTGTCCACGGTGAGCACCAGCGCGCGGAACCCGGCGGCCTCCGCGCGCCGCACCACCGTGCGCAGCACGTCCCGCCGGTGCAGCCAGTAGAGCTGCAGCCAGAGCGGTCCGGTGGCCTCGGCGGCGAGGTCCTCGAAGGTCCGGCTGGCGAAGATGCTGACAATGGTCGGAACCCGCAGCCCCGACCCACCGGCGGCCCGCACGGTGGCCACTTCGCCGTCCGCACAGGCCAGTTGGTGGTAGGCCATCGGCGCGACACCCAGGGGTGCGCCGATGGGATCCCCCAGCACCGTGGTCGACAGATCACACCGGGAGACATCGGCCAGCACCCGGGGCCGCAGACGGACCTGACGGTACGCGGCGCGGTTGGCCCGAACGGTGCTCTCCGTACCGGCGCCGCCCTGGAAGTAGTGCCATGTCGCGGCGGGCAGCCGGTCCTTGGCGAGCGCGGCGTACCCGCCGACGGTCAGCGGCCGGGGGGCGGCGTCGGTGGCGGGGTCGGCGTCAGTGGCTGGATCGGTGCCGGTGACTGGATCCGTGCCGGTGACTGGATCGGTGCCGGTGTCAGTCATTGAGCGCCGGTGAGGGCCTGGGCCCGCTCGACCGCCTCGTAGAGGCCCTTGATGTTGCCGCTGCCGAAGGTCTGCGCGCCGCGCCGCTCGATGAGTTCGAGGAAGAACGTGCCGCGGGCGTGCGGCGAGCGGGTGAAGATCTGGTACAGCAGCCCCCAGTCGTCGCGGTCGGCGAGCACGCACAGGTCGCGCAGCACCTCCAGGTCGCCCCCGAGGGAGCCGACCCGGCCCTCCACCGCGTCGTAGTACGTGGCGGGCGTGTGCAGGAATTCCACCCCCTGCGCGGCGATGTGCGGTACGGCGGCGGCGATATCCGACGTACCGAATGCCAGATGCTGCACGCCGGCGCCGCCGTGCGCGTCGAGGAAGGTGTCGATCTGCCCCGGCTTACGCCGCACATCGGGCTCCAGGAACGTCAAGGTGACGGCCCCGGACGGGCTGCGCACCACCTTGGATTCCATCGCCTGGTCCCCGACTTCGATGAACTCCTCAAACGCCTCGTCGAATCCGAGACCCTTTTCGTAAAAGGCCACGGTTTTGGCGAGTTCACCGGCCGGAAGGCACACGGCGAAATGATCGAGCGAATGCAACTGCGCTTCGCCGCCGGCGATCTGCGCGCCGGCCTCCGCATCCGCATCCGTCCACCGCAGCCGAGGATGCGGCAACTGCCGGCCCGCGTCCGCGTACTGCACGAAGGTGTGCACGGTGTCCCCGAAGGCTCTGACCGCGGCGGACACGGCAACGGAGCCGTCCTCGTACTGGACCTCGGCCGGCTCGGCCACCACCTCCGCCCCCCACTCGACGGCCCGCCGGAACACGCCCTCGGCGTCCCCGGTCCGCAGCGCGATATTGGCCACGCCGTCACCGTGGCGCGCCACATAGCGGGCCACCGGCCCGTCGGCGGTCAGATCGGAGGTCATCAGGAGGCGAATGTCCCCCTGCCCGAGAAGAATGGACCTGCGGTCCGCGAGCCCGGTTTCCGGACCCCCTTCGGCTAACGTTTCGAACCCGAATGCGGTGCGGTAGTAATAGGCGGCTTGCCGGGCATCCCCGACATGGAATTCGACATGGCTGACGGTGTAGTCGCTCAACGGGACCCCCGCTGTTTGTATGGCGAGATACGGCCCACCGGCCGCCTATATCGGGCAGCCGGCCGAACCGAAAGAGCGAAACAAAATTAACCGCTGGTTGACACCTGACAGAACACACCTTCGGAGACTTGCGGTTCCTCGATCGTCACCGGCCGCTGCTCCGATGGTCGCCCGCCGGGCCGCCGCCGGGCGCCACCCACCTCGGCCCCAACCACCCGAAAATGCCGCGCGGGTGGCCGTACGGCCCGGCCCGCAGCCTGTCCGGCTGCGGGCCGGTCCCCCGATCGTCACCGGCACCCGCTCCGATGGTCGCCGGGCACGCCCCTCAGGTGCCAACCATGCCGACGGTCAACTACCCGAAAATCCCGTGCTGGTAGGCGTACAGCCCGGCCCGCAACCGGTCCGGCTGCCCGATCTTCCGCATGGCCTGCGTCAGATGCTTCTTGACGGTGGCCTCCGCCAGGAACAGCTCCGTGGCGATCTCCGCGTTGCTCAACCCCCGCGCGAGCTTGCCCAGCACCGCCCGCTCCCGCTCGGTCAGACTGGCCTCGGCCGGACTGGGCCCGTCGATCGCCAGCGTCAGCTCGACCGGCTGCACCTTGGGCGCCGGCAGGAACACCGCACCGCCCAGCGCCACGGTCGTCACCGCGCGAATGATCTGCTCCTCATCCACCGCCGGATCGATGCATCCGTGCACGCCCCCCGTGAGGACCTGCGAGACCTCCACACTGGTCTCCGCGGGGTGCAGCAGTATCGCCTTCGCCCCCGGCGCCCCGTTCACCGACACCAGCCGCTGCGCGGCCGCCGCATCCGCGGTCAGCCCCTCCCGCGTACCGACGAGGATCACCTCGGGCTGCTCCTCGCGCGACGCCTCAACAGCCTTCTTCGGATTCCCGAAACTACTGACCACGCGTAACTCCGGCGCCGCGGTCAATATCGACCGCAACCCGGCCCGCGTCACCGACTGCTCCGCCACCAACATGACCCGCACCACGGGCCGCGCTAACGACTCGCCCGGCACCCCCGGCGCCCGGTACGCGTGAACGCTCCCGCCGTGCCCGTGAGCGCTCTCATGCGAGGCATGAAGACCCCTCCCGTGTGCCTGTCCTTGACGGTGCGCCTGCCACTGACTGCTCGCCTGCTCTCGGCCGTCCACCTGCGCCTGGCCGTTCACCTGCGATAACTGCGCTGCCTCCAGCACCGTGATCCCCCGTTCCTTCAGAGAACGTCTCTCGCCTCAGAACAATGTCGTCGAGCCGGTCAAACAGGACTGTAAGCCCGAATCACCTCCGAACTCCCGGCTCCCCGTTCACCATTGAGCAAAAAAACGACCGGTGCGTCGGTGCTTACTGGGAGCTATATGGGGAGGTCAGGAGGGTGGTTGCCCGAGTCATCAATGCGGCGCGAGGCAAGAAAGTCGAGACCTGTGGTGCATCGCGCGGAGAGGAACGCCCGGCTCATCAACTGCAACAAGAAAGCTGAACGGTGTTCAGCGGGAAACCCCTGGGCAGCAAACCTCGTCGAACTGCCTTTTGTCGCCACCACCGCTGCCGGATGGCCATGATGAGGTGCCGTCATGAATCGCGCCGTAGAAAGCACCGACCGCCGCACGGTGCGGAACACGTTCCAACTGGTTTCACTCCCCCACAGTGTTTGCGGGGTTCGCAAGCGAGATCGCCCAGGAGGAACCTTCGACCAGGCCGTCATGGCGAAGCCGTTCTGCGACGATGCTTTTCTGCCTGGCTGACGGCCGCCGGTGCGACCACGCTCCAGGCATGTGAGCCATAAACCGTCACCTCGCTGTGCGTGCCGCCTGTGCGACCGTGCTGGTCACGGGACGAGAAATCGATCACGCTCAACACCTGCCTGTACTAGGGTTGTTCGTGCTGCGCACCTTCCCGGAGGGTACGTCGGCGGCGTTGCGTGCCGATCCCCGGCTGTGACTGACAAGTGGTTTCCATCGCGTGCTGCACGTGGTGTGAGTGCGGATGCCCGGTAGGGCGATCCCTGCCACTTCCAGTTCACGTCGAGGAGTGGTTACGCATGAAACCCGTCGAGTACAAGTCTGCACGTCGCTACTGGCTTCGCGAGATCCTGTTCGACGTCGCCGTAGGTGTCATCGCCAATCTCTTGGTGACGGCCCTGACCGCGGCAGCGCGCCTGCTCTCCTGACAGGCAAGTGGCGGGCCCGGAGAGCCCGCCACTCCCTGTCGTCGATGGCGTCCTTCAGAACAGTCGCAGATCCTGGCCGTGACTATCCGGCCTACTCCGATTCCTCCGGGGGCGCTTCCCTCGCCGGGGCCGAGGCAGGTGCGGTATGCGTGCCTCCTGCGGCAGGTTCTCCCAGGTGGGACGAAGCCCATGGATCTGTAGCTCACCGGTGAGGTCCTTCAGGTAAGCCCGTGTCTCCTCGTCAGTGGAGTAGAGCACCATCGCACGGCTGGCCCGGGTCATCAACACGTGGTAAGCGTGGCGGACGAGTCTGGCGAACTCGGCGTCATCGACGCTGCTGGCCTTCACCTTCGGGTCGAACGATCCGGGCACGGCGACGCGCTTGACGCCCGGCTCCAGACCCTTGCGCTCCTTGCCCCGACGGAACACCCATTGGCCGTCGCGGCGCACCATGTCCTCACCCATGATCACGCCGCACCAATCCCATTCGAGGCCCTGCGCTGTGTAGACACAGCCAATCTGGTCGATGCCATTCTCGTGCACGGACCAGATCTTCGACGGTGGTGCGTCGTTCTCGCAGAAGGTGTCGCTGTCCGCGTTCCACTTCCTCTGCCAGTCACCGATGCGGACGTCCGTCTCCAACCGCTTCTCCTCGCCGAGCGGCTTCGTCCAGGGCCAGCAGTAGCCCGCGACCATGCGCGCGGACGCTCCGGCCAGCGCTTCGGCTCGAATAATGCGCTCGAGTTCCTCTGGGGTGTCCGCCACCTCGACGTGCATCAGCCCGTCCGGTGTCCACTGCTCCGGCACCTCGTCCGTCACCCCGAGGACGGCGCGTACCCAGCGGATGTAGGCGTCGCTGCCGCCGCACCGAAACTGTTCCCGGAGGCGGTACCTGACGAGTCGGGCATTGCGCCGTTCCGCCGCGTCCTTGATGAGACCGACGGTGCCGACCTCGTTCGGCCGCACGGACTGGCCCTCGTCCAGGAAGAACACCGTCAAGCGAGACGCGTCGAGAAGCTCGTCCACCTGTGGTCGTGTGCCCTGTTGTTCCGGCTTCCAGAAACGGCTGGTCGAGCGGTCCCGCAGGCGGTGCGCCTCGTCGCAGATGAGCACGTCGAGCGGCGGGTCCGGTGGGGTGACGAAGCTGCTGAAGTAGGTGAAGCTCTCCCGGAACTTCCGGTCGCCGTACCCTACGTGTTCCTGGATCGCGCCGTTGAAGGCCCTGCTGCCGCTGGCGTACTTGACCGTCCGCCCTTGGGCCTCCAGCTCCGCCTTGACCTGGAGGCCGATGGCGCTCTTCCCGGTGCCGGCACCACCGGTCACCAGGAAGATCACGCGCCGCTCGTCCGGGACGAGGGCAGGACGCTGAGGATCCGGAAGCACCTTCGAAGCCGCGTCCAGGATCTGATCAGCGACCTTCTTCTGTCGCCCGCGCAGGGTGAATACGGTGTCCTCTCCGCGGGACCAGATCATGGCATCGAGCAGGGGTGTATTGCGCAGGCCCATGCTCTGCAGAAGTATTTCGGCCGCGGAGGCGCCACCGTGGTCGGTGAAGCTTTTCCGGAGGTCGGACAGCAGCTGTTCGCGCCGGTCCTCCGTGTACACAGAGGCGTATGCCCCGGTCGGTGCATCTACGTCAATCAGGGCGCGTACGGAGGCCTCCGTGGCCTTGTGCAGGTACGCGAAACCACCGCATTCGAAGTCGAGCCCGTTGAGCGGCCCGCTGCTGCTCGTAAAAGCCTCGTAGTATTCGCGAAGTTGAACGGCCGGGTGCTTCTTCCTGCCCATCCCCGGTACGTGCACCAGCTCCGCAGTCGCCTGTTCCACTCTGGTCACCATCGACCAGCGCTTCAACTCGACGAGTTGAACGGACAGGCCCCCCTCCGGATGATGGCCTACGAGTACGACATCGATGAGTCGAGGATCACCCGGCCGGTCGGTCTCATGGAGTGTGGCAGCGCACTCGACGATCATCTCGACCCTCCCTCGACCGGCGGCGACCAGGTCCTCAGCGAGGCTCACCAAGCTTTCCGCCCATGCGGAACGTTCCGTCAGCGAAGCGTCAGTCCCTCGAAAGTGCCGCCACCTGGCAGCGAGGTGCGGCACCATACGACGTCTTGCGTTCAGGGCAAGCAGATCCTGAGCTGCCAGTTTCAACAGGAGCATGGACACGAGGTGGTTCCCCCAGGGCACGAGTGACTCGTGCGGGTGGGGGCATGTCCGCGTAGGAAGCCCGTCGGGCCGCAACCGATGCGGTGATCTTAGGGACATGACCGCTCACCAAGAAACAGCGGAAGCCTCGACCACGAGCCACCGATGACGGCGCGACGGGTTAGCTACGTGCGCCTGCGGGCGGGGATATCCCCGCCGGATTGCCCGCCAACCATCCGGCGGCCGACGGCAGTGCAGCACGCGCGCTTCCGTGCGTCGACCTCCGGCGCCGTGCACGGGCTCAAGTTCTCCGCCTGGGCCTGCCGCACTGGCCCAGGATGCGCGACACCACGTTCACGCTCTTTCGGGGGGGGGGGCGCGTCGCAGTGGCCCCCAGGAACCCACACGGGCCCCAACCGAGGACCGACCGAGCACCCTCCTCGCCAGATGACGGAATGCACCTGTCCGGGGCCGGGAGCAACCCCCTGTTCTAGGATGGTTGGGATCATCTCAGCGGCCCGACGGGCTTCCGCTCCGCGTTCGCGGAACAGAAGGACATGCCCCCACCCGCACGAGTCACTTCGTGCTGCCTGGGGGCGTTTTCTTGCTGTTCCGTGAGTCTGCGGCATCGCTGGCCGACCGCACCCACCTCGAAGGACGGCTGGCGGAACTCCTGACAGAGAACTTCCTGCACAA